>DATMNL010000059.1:0-42380 GCA_035568995.1 Rhizomicrobium sp.
TCGGCATGAACCCCATCTTCGTTGCTTTAGATACCACCGATCTCGATTATGCCCGTCAGTTGGCGGAGCGGTTGCGCGGCCATGTCGGCGGATTGAAACTGGGGCTTGAGTTCTTTTGCGCCCATGGCCCCGATGGCGTGCGCGCTTTCCAGGATCTGGGACTGCCGCTCTTCCTGGACCTTAAATTTCACGACATTCCCAACACCGTGGCAGGCGCCGCCCGCGCCTCGGCAATGCTGGGCGTCAGCATCATCAATGTCCATGCCGGTGGCGGCGGCGCCATGATGAAAGCGGCGGCGGAGGCTGCGCGCGGCGCCAATCCGAAGGTCAAAGTGATCGCGGTTACCGTACTCACCAGTCTTTCCGACAATGATCTGGCGGCCGTGGGGCAGACGCCCTCCGCCGGCGAACAGGTTCTGCGCCTGGCGCAGTTGACCAAGTCCAGCGGGCTCGATGGCGTGGTGTGTTCGGCCCATGAGATCGCGCCGCTCCGCGCGGCGCTGGGTTCGGATTTTCTGCTGGTGGTGCCGGGCATCCGCCCCGCCGGCAGCGCTTTGGGTGACCAGCAGCGGGTGATGACCCCGTTTGAGGCGCACAGAGAAGGCGCCAGCATTCTGGTCATAGGCCGCCCCATCACGTCGGCGCCGGACCCCACCAGGGCGGCCCGGGATATTGCCCAAAGTCTAGGCTTTTGAACAACTTAGGTAGGAAATTCCGGCTTGCTTGATTTATCGCTTTGAGGGGACCATAAGCCCCATCCCATGCCCCACTTATCGTCATCTGTTTCGGTGAAAATCTGCGGGATCAATTCGGCCGCCGCCGCCGATGCGGTGTTGCGCGCAGGCGCCGAATTTGGCGGTTTGGTCTTCTTCGCCAAAAGCCCCCGCAACCTGAACCTGGAGATGGGCGCCTCCCTGGCGGAGCGCATGCGCGGCCCGGTCAAACTGGCCGCGCTGGTGGTGGACGCGGATGACGAGCTGTTGGGCCGCATCGCCAAAGAGATAAAGCCGGATTTTTTCCAGCTGCATGGCAAGGAAACGCCCGCCCGGGCCGCCGAAATTTTGGCGCGCTTCCAAATACCCGTGATTAAGGCGCTGCCGGTGACAGAACCCGCCGACCTGGCCCGCGCCGCGTTCTACGACATGGCGCAGATGATCCTGTTCGACGCTCCGGCCAATGAAAGCGCCACCCGCCCCGGCGGCCATGGCGTGGCTTTTGACTGGCAAATGCTGAAAGGCGCGAATTTGAACCGTTCCTGGTTTCTGGCCGGAGGTCTCACGCCCGAGAATGTCGGACGCGCCATCGACGTCAGTGGCGCGAAAATGGTCGATGTGTCCTCTGGCGTCGAAAGCGCGCCGGGCCTGAAAAGCGAGCAATTGATCGCTGATTTTGTCGCGGCGGCGCGCCAGCGGATAGCCGCATGAGCATGGCGCCCAATTCCTACCGCAGCGGTCCCGATCCCGCCGGTCATTTCGGCGCCTATGGCGGGCGTTTTGTGGCCGAGACCCTGATGCCGCTGGTGTTGTCGCTGGAGACCGCCTACGAAGCGGCGAAGAAGGATCCGGCATTTCAGGCCGAGCTGGACGGTCTGCTCGAACATTATGTGGGGCGCGAGAGTCCTCTTTATCTTGCCGAACGCCTGACACGTCATTTCCGCGGCGCCAAAATCTATCTCAAGCGCGAGGACCTCAATCACACCGGGGCGCACAAGATCAACAATTGCCTGGGCCAGATTCTGCTGGCCCGGCGCATGGGCAAGACCCGTATCATCGCCGAAACCGGCGCCGGCCAGCATGGCGTGGCCACGGCCACGGTCTGTGCCCGCTTCGGCCTGCCTTGCATTATCTATATGGGCGAGGTGGATATCGAGCGCCAGAAGCCCAATGTCTTCCGCATGAAGCTGCTGGGCGCGGAGGTGCGCGGTGTCTCCTCCGGCTCGCGCACGTTGAAAGACGCCACGAACGAGGCGATCCGCGACTGGGTCGCCAATGTCGAAAACACTTTCTATATCATCGGCTCGGTGGTGGGAATGCACCCCTATCCCATGATGGTGCGCGATTTCCAGACTGTGATCGGCAACGAGACCCGGGACCAGATGCAGCAACGCGAAGGCAGGCTGCCCGACCTGGTAGTGGCCTGTGTCGGCGGCGGTTCCAATGCCATCGGCATGTTCCATCCCTTTGTGGACGAACCATCGGTGGAGATTCACGGCGTGGAAGCGGCGGGCGACGGCGTCAACTCCAAGAGACATGCCGCCACCCTTACCAAGGGCACACCGGGCGTACTCCACGGCTCGCGTTCGTATCTATTGCAGGATGGTGACGGGCAGATCAGGGAGGCCCATTCCATATCGGCGGGGCTGGACTATCCCGGCGTGGGGCCGGAACATTCCTGGCTGAAGGACAGCGGCAGGGTGAAATATTTTTCCGCCACGGACAAGGAGGCGCTGGAGGCCTTCATGCTGCTCTCCAAGCTGGAGGGCATCATTCCGGCGCTGGAATCAGCGCACGCGCTGGCTCATGTCGCCCGGGTCGCGCCCCAGATGGGGCCGGACCAGATCATTGCGGTGTGCCTGTCGGGACGGGGCGACAAGGATGTTTTTTCCGTCGCCCATGCCCTGGGTGAGAAGCTGTGAGCCGCCTCGGGTCACGCTTTGCGGAGTTGAAGGCGTCGGGCCGCAAGGCGTTTGTACCGTTCATCAGCGCAGGCGACCCGGATCTGGAGACCAGCTTCGCCATTCTGGAAAAACTGCCTGGCGCCGGCGCCGATGTGATCGAGCTGGGCATGCCTTTTTCCGATCCCATGGCCGATGGCCCGGCTGTGCAGGCGTCGTCGCTGCGCGCCCTCAAATCCGGCGCCAGCATGACTCGTACCCTGGAGATGGTGAAGAAATTTCGCAAAGCCGACGGCAAGACGCCGATTGTGCTGATGGGTTATTTCAATCCCATTCATGCCTATGGCACGGCGCGCTTTATTCGCGACGCGGCAGCGGCGGGCGCGGATGGGCTTATTGTCGTGGACCTGCCGCCCGAGGAAGATGAAGTGCTGCGCCTTCCCGCCCGGGCGCAAGGGCTGAACATTATTCGCCTGGCCACGCCCACTTCCGATGCAGCGCGGCTTGTGAAAATTCTCGATGGCGCCAGCGGCTTTCTTTATTATGTCTCCATTGCCGGAATCACGGGCACCAAGACTTTCGATGCCGGCCAGGTCCGTTCGGCGGTGGCGCGAATCCGCAAAGCCACCAGCCTGCCCATCGCGGTTGGCTTCGGCGTCAAGACACCCGAACAGGCCGGTGAAATAGCCGGGATCGCCGACGCGGTCGTGGTGGGCTCCGCCATCGTCGCTCACATCGCCGATAAAACGGGGGCGCCGCGGGCCGAACTGGTCGCTTCGGTATTGGAATTGTGCCGGTCGCTGGCGGCTTCTACACATGGAGCACAATCCGCAAAAGTGGCCACCGGTTTTGCGTAAGATTGTGCGACCTTTATATATGCCGGCCCGGGGTGATAAGGTGAGCGCATGAACTGGATCTCCAATATCGTCCGTCCCCGCATCAAGAAATTGATGGGCGGCAAGGGCGCCGGCAGCGAAACGCCGGAAAATCTCTGGAAGAAGTGCCCCGCCTGCGGCGAAATGATTTTCCACCGCGACCTGGTGGCCAGCATGCAGGTCTGCCCCAAATGCGGCTATCACATGCGTATCGGTCCGGCGGAACGGTTTGCCTACACCTTCGATCCGCATTCCTTTTCCGAACTTCCGCCGGTGAGCGTCAAGCTCGACCCCCTGCATTTTCGAGCCGAGAAGAAATATGCCGACGAGATGAAGGCGGCCAAGGCGAAAACCGCGCGGCCCGAAGCCTTCACCGTGGCCCGCGGCACGCTGGACGGCCTGCCGGTGATCATCGCGGTACAGCCCTTCGATTTCCTTGCCGGCTCGCTGGGCATGGCGGTGGGCGAGGGATTTGTCCGCGCGGCGGAGGCCGCTATAGCCGAAAAGCGCCCCTTCATTCTTTTCGTCTCCTCGGGCGGCGCGCGCATGCAGGAAAGTTTGCTGTCGCTGATGCAGATGCCGCGCACCACCATCGCGGTGGAAATGCTGCGCGAGGCGGGCCTGCCCTATATCGTGGTGCTGACCGATCCCACCTTTGGCGGCGTCAGCGCCTCCTATGCCATGCTGGGCGATGTCCAGCTGGCCGAGCCGGGAGCGCAGATCGGCTTCGCCGGCGCGCGTGTCATCGCCCAAACCATCCGGGAGAAACTGCCGGAAGGATTTCAGCGCGCGGAATATCTTCTGGCCCATGGCATGCTGGACATGGTGGTGCCGCGCGCCGAGATGCGCGCCGCCCTGTCGCGGCTGGCGCATATCCTGATGAAAAAACCCCGCCCCAGGACAAAGTCTCTGACGCCGCCCAGCAGCAACGGCAACGGCAAGGCCGTCGCGGCGGAATGAGTGTTCCCAGTGACGCAATTCTTGCCCGGCTGTTAGCCCTCCATCCCAAAAAGATCGACCTGGTACTGGACCGCATCCTGCGGCTGCTGAATCAGCTGGGCAATCCGCAACTGAAATTGCCGCCGGTCATCCATGTCGCGGGCACCAATGGCAAGGGTTCGGCCTGCGCCTTCAGCCGCGCCATGCTGGAAGCGCAGGGTCTGAAGGTTCATGTTCATACCTCGCCGCACCTGGTGCGATTTCATGAGCGGATCCGCATCGCGGGCGAACTGATATCCGAAGACGAGCTTTGTGCCATTTTGGAGGAGGTGGAGCGAGTCAACGACGGCCAGCCCATCACATTTTTCGAGATCACCGGCGCGGCCATGTTCCTGGCTTTCTCGCGCCATTCCGCCGAAGCCCTGGTGCTGGAAGTGGGGCTGGGCGGCAAATTCGACGCCACCAATGTGGTGCCCCGGCCCGTCATGACCATCGTGCAGCCGGTTGGCCTGGACCATCAGGAATTCTTAGGTGACGACATCGCCACCATCGCGGCGGAAAAGGCCGGCATCATCAAGCCGGGTGTGCCGGTGGTGATCGGGCCGCAGGATGAAATCGCGCGGGAAGCGATATTGCGCCAGGCCGACCAGCTCAGTGCTCCGGTCAAGATGTTCGGACAGGATTTCCACGCCCGCCAGGAACATGGGCGGATGGTCTATGAGGACGAAATGGGCCTGCTGGATTTGCCATTGCCCCGGCTGATCGGCCGGCATCAGGTGGAAAATGCCGGCGTGGCCATTGCCGGCCTTCGCCATGCGGGCCGGAATTGGGGCGAGGATGCCGCCATCGAAAAAGGCTTGCGCACGGTAGACTGGCCGGCGCGGCTGCAGCGCCTCTCCCACGGTCCTTTGGTGGCGGACGCGCCCGACGATGCAGAGATCTGGCTGGATGGCGGGCACAATCCGCATTGCGCCGCCGCCGTGTCGCGCGCCATCGCCGATCTCCAGGACAAAGTCGAGCGTCCGCTTTATCTGATCTGCGGCATGTTGAAGACCAAGGATGCGGTGGGATTCCTCGGCGCCTTTCGCGGGTTGGCGCGGCATGTGGTGACGGTGGCGATTCCCGACGAAGCGGCCAGTATGGGCGCCGGCGCGCTTTATGACGCCGCGCGGGCGGCCGGCCTGGACGCCGCCCCGGCGGAGGACCTGGAAGACGCCATGCTGCAATTGTCCGCCTGGGCGCGGGCGCATGCGCGTGAAGTTCCGCCGCGGATTCTGATCTGCGGTTCGCTTTACCTGGCAGGCAAAGTCCTCATCGACAATAAGTGATAAGCGTCAGCGCGTGAGCCACACGCCAGCTGGGTCAAAGCCAGCGCTGGACAATTCTGTGCCAGTCCATATTCGAGATTTGTCCCACAATGGAAGAATCACCTGAGATATATGCTGCGCTGCAAAATAACCTG
The DNA here is from genome assembly GCA_035568995.1 of Rhizomicrobium sp. GTDB lineage: Bacteria > Pseudomonadota > Alphaproteobacteria > Micropepsales > Micropepsaceae > Rhizomicrobium. Next base: position 5,891 of record DATMNL010000059.1, read on the forward strand.
CGGCGGCAAATTGGGGCGTTGGGGTATTTCAAGAGCTGCAGACAATCTCTAAACTCGCCTACCAACCGGCCAAACCCGGGGAACAAAAAAGGGCGGCGCAAATGGTAGCCAGGAAATTTGCAGATCTCTCTCGTTATGCGATGTTGCCATTCCTTATGATTGTCTTTGGGGCAATGACTCTCCTGCTGAGAGGTACGCCCTTCACCAAGGCATTCCCCTACTGGCATTCCTTTGTGATGTTTTTTGCCATGATCACCGTCGAGCGCGTCTATTTCTATAGCCGCGCGATTTCGCAGCGCCACATGCTTTGGCGGGATCTGATGTCAACAGCCGTCCAGGCGTTCATCGCCGGCTCCGTGCTGGGCGCGATCGTCTTGCCGGTCCTGCATTATCTTCCCAATACATTTCTGGGCCGCAGGTTCCTGTTCGGGCTTTCCGATCAATTGGGCCCCATGTGGGTGCAGGTGGCGGCGGTTTATCTCCTGTCCAACCTGTTGTCCTATGGGATACACCGCTTCCAGCATTACAACAGTTTCCTGTGGAAGCTTCACAGCTACCATCACAGCGTGACCCATCTGCAGATCTCCAATGTACTGGTCTCCAACCCGTTCGAATGGGCGCTGCGCAATGTCCTGGGCGGTCTTGTGCTCGGCATTGTCGGCTTCAATCCCTATGCAATCGTTCTGGCGGGCGCCTTCAATCCCTATGGAGACTTTTCCCATTGCGGCGGCGACATGAAGGGCGGATTCCTGAACTATTTCTTCAACACACCGGAAGTGCATCGCTGGCATCATTCCGTCGAATTTCCGGACGATCCGAAATTCCGCCATGGCTGCAATTTCGGCGTCGGAGTCAGCTTCTGGGATATCGTCTTTGGAACATTTTACCTGCCCAAGGATGAGAAGGGTAATGTGTTGGCGCCCGCGCGCCTCGGCCACCCCGAAGGCTATCTGGATGAACCCAATTATCTGAAGATATTGCTGGCCGCCCGGGCGTTTCCCGCGGTTGATCGCTTTATTGATCGCCTGACGGAAAGCAGGAAAAAGGAAAGCCTGTCGTCCGTGCCGGCCGAATGATCAGCAAGTCTCGGGGAGAATTGGGGAAACTTTCCATGAGCAATGTGGGTTTGTTCCTGCGCGAGAAGTACCCGTATTTTCTGGGCTTCTGTATCGTCGAAGCCATCACTTATTATTTCAACGGACCGACCGGTAATTTCACCACCGGTTTCCTCGGCCTCTTTGCCATCTGGATTTATTATAGCTGGATGAGCAAAAGATAAGCTGTAGCGCCGTCTCAGGCTGCCGCCGGACAGCCCGACATCCCGTCGAAATCGGGGGGCGTGTTTGGGCAGGCTTGGGTTCTCGGTACCATTCGATAATCGATCACTTTCGTCGTTGCGGAATTGTTTGCACCCTTGAGCGCCTCCAGCAGAAAACTTGGTGTTTGCGTGCACTGCCCGGAAGCTCCGTTATTGGCGCAAAGCGGACGCCCGCTTCTGGCCAAAGCGGACATACTTTAACACATGGGCATCAATAGATGGGCATCCCCGGTAGCACCGTCGCTTTAATTCACCGCGGGCGGACCGTTTAACATTGTCGTCGCTTGATCCAGTTTCGCCGCATAGGCCTTCAGCGCCGTCGCCGTCAGGCCGATGAATTTCGCAGCATCGTCGAAGCGCTCATCCTCGATCCCCTCGCGTATCCCCGGCATGGTTTTGGTGCCGTAACCGGTGAAGCGGCCGGGTGCATAGAGCAGGCTCTTGTACCAGGGCCTGTCCGGCAGACCCGCCTCCAGCAGCAGGCTTTGGTCCAGGGGCAGCATCATGGCCATCAGCCGGGCACGCTCCCTGGGCGGCAGTTGTGCCGCCCGGGCGGCGATGGCCGCATCATAAGCGGCGGCGCTTTTCTTCAGAGCGGCCACTGCCTCATCGATGGCGCCGAAATCGAATTTCGGCACGGTTTTCAATGGGGTGGGATTGGCGTGGGGCTTGGTGGGATCGGCGGAGCGGTTATAAGCATCGGCCGCCAGCAGTTTGGCCTGCGCTTCGGCCGCGGTGCGCCTGTCATCGGCCAGTTTTTTCAGCTCGGTGACATATTGCCCCGAGGCGTCGGCGAAATCGCCCGTCTGTACAATCGGAAGGTCGCTGTTCGCCGCCAGCAGCACCGCCCGGCCGACGGTTTTGGCCAAAAGCGCATCATAGATGAATCCGGGGTCCACGAATTTGCTGTGATGCTCGAAGGTGTCATAGCGGGAATGGTAGACGCCGCTGGAACTGCCTTCGCCGCCATAGCCGAAATCGATGGTCTCGATCCCCAGATGTTGCAGGAAGGGCGAGTAATCCGAACCTGAGCCCAGGGGTTCGATAGGCATGTCCTTTGTTGTGTCGGCGGCGACGCGTCCCATGAAGCGGGCATGGTCGTCGCTGCTCTGGCTGGTCTGCAGTCTCGCCCGCCGCCGGGCCGCCACCGGCATACCGGTTTCCGGGTCGGTCAGGTCGGCGATTGCGTCGCTGGCGAATTTTTCCAGATCCTCGCTGCCGCCGATATTGAGAATGCCGCGGCCATTGCCGTCGCTGTTGATGTAGAGCACAGCCTTCTTCTGCAATTCTGCGGCATGGGCCTCCACCCATTCGGTCGAACCCAGCAGCATCGGCTCTTCCGCGTCCCAACTGGTATAGACAATCGTGCGCTTGGGTTTCCAGCCGGCCTTGCGCATCGCGCCCAGCGCCTTGGCTTCCGCCAGCATGGCGGTCATGCCGGCCAGCGGATCGCTGGCGCCGAACACCCAGCCGTCATGATGATTGCCCCTTATCACCCATTGGTCAGGCGCCGTCGTGCCTTTCAGCATGGCAATCACATTATAGGTGGGCTTAAGGCCCCATTCCGATTTCACCGCCAGATGTACCGGCGGACCGCCGCCGCCGACGCGGTAGGTAATGCCCATATGCCCGCGCCAGGCGGCCGGAACCACCGGTCCATCCATCGCCGCCATCATCACCGAGGCGTCGGCATAGGAGATGGGCAAAGCAGGAATTTTCATTATCGTCACGGCTTCTTCGCGTGTCAGCCGCTTGGCGTCATCGGTGGCGGCCACGCCCGGCGTCAGGGGGTCGCCCGGATAGATCATCATGTCCTGGGCCGAGCCGCGCTGGATGCCCTGAGGTGGGCGCGCCGCGCCTTGCGGATAGGGCAGGTCCGTCGAATAACCATCATCGGCGGGATCGGAATAGATCAAAACGCCGGCGGCGCCATGATCCTGGGCCAGTTTCACCTTCAGTCCGCGCCAGCTTTCGCCATACCGGACGATAACGATCTTGCCCTTGACCGAGATGCCGAATTGCTCGAGCCGCTTATAATCATCGACAATGCCGTAATTGACATAAACCAGGGGCGCGGTGACATCGCCATCCCCTTGATAGGCCAGATAGGCGGGCAGGGCGGGATCTTTTGCCGTGGCGCTGCTATCGCCGGGAATGGGCGGCTCCTGCAGCGTGGCAGTGAAAGGCTTCGGTCCCAGCATCTCCAGCGTTTCGCTGATCGGAGTGGGATAAAGCACTTTGAAATTTTCGATATGCGCGTCCCAGCCCCAACTTTTGAACTGAGCCAGCATCCAGTCGGCATTGAGCTTGTCATGGGGCGAGCCGACATGGTTGGGCTCGGCCGACATCAGTTTGTTCCAGTCGCGTATTTCGTCGGCGCTGATATGGCTATCAAGCTGAAGCCTGAGCGCGTTGGTATCGGCTGTGTTCTGCGCGGAGGCGCCGCCGGTCAATAACAATCCGGCCAGAGCCAAAAATGCGGAATGGCGCATGATCTTCCCCTCGATATGCTCATGGCATCGTAGGAGAGGGCAGCAAAGCCGTCACGCCCAAAAAGCGGGCCGTGCGCTTAAATCGCGCTTTCGATCCATTCCTTGATCTTCGACTTAGGCAGGGCACCGACCTTGGTGGCAGCGACCTGACCCTGAGAAAAGATCATCATGGTGGGAATGCCGCGCACGCCATATTTGGTCGGCACATGCGGGTTTTCGTCGATATTGATCTTGGCGATGGTGACCTTGTCGCCCATCTCCGTCGAAAGTTCGTCCAGCGCCGGGGCAATCATGCGGCACGGGCCGCACCATTCCGCCCAGAAATCCACCAAAACCGGCTTTTTTGAATCCAGGACATCGGCCTGGAATGAGGCATCGGAAACTTTGATGGGCATGGAGGTGGGTCCCTGAATGAAACTGCCACTATATCTAGGAATGCCTCACTCCAGGGTCAAGGTCGGCGGGGCGAGGCGGGCGGAAAGTGCCGCGATCTGGCGGTCCAGGAGGCGATCGGATAGCCGCACAAGCCGCGGACCGTCGGTCCAAATCAATCCACAGACGATTCGCCGCCCAGGGAAGATGCGCGCCGCGCCATCGCGGTAGAGCGCCATCTGGGCGAGGTAGACCGGGTCCACATCCTCTTCGTCGGCGGGAGGCGGCCGGTTGGTTTTATAGTCCAGGATCAAAACCTGATCCGCCGTTACCGCCAGCCGGTCAATGCGGCCGGCAATTTGGGCCTCCTCACCGAATGCGGGAAGCGCCGCCTGGAAGGCGACCTCCGCCTGACTGCCGGGGCCGAAAGCCGCGGCGAAATCGGGATGATCGATCACCGCCAAGCTCTCTTCCGCCAGGCTTTCGTCAAATCCATTTCGCCTGGCAAAGGCGATGGCCGCGGCACGGCGCGCCTCACGCGGCAGGTCCGGCAGGCGGGCCAGCAGGGTATGGACGACCTGGCCGCGCCGGAAGCGACGCGCGCCTTCCAGCGGCGACAGAACCGGACCTTCCAGCGCCTCGCCGGCATCGGAAGGGCGGATCAGGCGCGGACCCGCCGTCTCCCGCGGGGCAGGGCGCAGGGTCCAGCCGGGAAGGGAAGGGGCGGCGGCCAAGGCATCGGCATCTTTCAAGCCCGGCGCATGACCGGTTTCGCCAAATGCCTTGAGCGCGGTCTCCCCCCGCGTCAGCGATGTGCCGAGTTCATGCGCCGCCGCTTCGGCAAGCCGGTACCAGGTCCGATCCCGGGGCGCCAATCTGTTCTGGAAGCCGCAGACATAAAGCCGGTCGCGCGCGCGGGTGAGCGCGACGTACAGCAGCCGGCGATGTTCCTTGAGGATTTCCTCTTCCACCTGGCGCTTGGCCTGTTTCACCACCTCGGGCGCTTCGTCATGGGCGAGGGGAAACAGCACGCCATCTTCGGTGTAAAGCAGGTGCCCCTTCTTCCATGGCATTTCGGGCAGGCCGGTGGTATCTGGCAGGATCACGATATCGGCTTCCAGGCCCTTGGCGCCGTGCACCGTCATCACCCGTACTTCGTTGCGGCCGCGCTCCATGTCACGCTTGATCTCGTTGCCGCCGCGCATGATCCAGTCCAGAAATCCTTCCAGCGACGGGGTCTGATCGTGTTCATAGTCAAGCGACAAAGAGAGGAATTCCTCGATCGCGTCGCCCGCTTCTGGGCCGAGACGGGCAATCATCGCCCGCCGCTTGCCCAGATGTGTCAGGGCATGGCTGAAAAATTCGAATGGTGGCGCATAGTCGGCGCGCTCCAGCATCTCAGACAGAAATATATGCGCGGCTTCGAAAGGCGCGCCCCGCGCCGCTGCCAGAGCGCTCCACAGACCGCCGGAGCGCCCATGGCAGAGCGCGAACAGCTCCTCTTCGCCGATCCCGCACAAAGGAGAACGCAGCAGCGACGCCAGATTAAGCTCATCGTCCCGCTGCAGCACAAAGCGGCCCAGCGCCACCAGATCCATCACCGCGATTTGTTCGGTCAGCACGATCCGGTCGGCGCCCGCCACCGGAATTTTTCGCAGCTTGAGCTGGCGGATCACCTCGCCGCCGAACGGTTCGCGCCGCGGCAGCAATATCATAATGTCGCCGGGCCGGATCGGCGCGTCATGGCCGGGCAAGGCCAGGCCCTGGCCAATCCAGCGGTGAATCTCATCCGCCAGGCGCATGGCAAGCCGCACAATGGGGCTGGATTTCTGCTCGACATCCACCGGGCGGTAATAGTCCATTTCGGCGGCATCGGCCGGCAGCAGGACCTCCCAGAATTCCACCCCGCCTTGCGCCTGGTCGCGGTGAGCCTGGTGGGTGATCGCTTCGCCGCGAGAGGTCAGGCCGGCGCGGGCATCCGGGCCCGCGAACAGTGTGTCGACATACTGCAATATATGCGGCGCCGAACGGCGTGAAATGGTCAACGGCTGTTCCGCGAATGGCAATTCGGCGCGCTCCAGCTGGATCTGGAAATGGCGGCGATTGATGTCGAACTGGGCCGGATCGGCGCCCTGGAAACTGAAAATGGATTGTTTCTCATCGCCTACCGCGAACAAGGTGCGCGGCACGCCTGTGGCGCCCGACCGCGCCTCGCGCGAAAAGAATTCCTCCGTCAGCGCCCGTATGATCGCCCATTGCTCGGGGCTGGTGTCCTGCGCCTCGTCAATCAGGATGTGATCGAGCCCGCCGTCCAGCTTGAACAGCACCCAGGGCGCGGCCTGGCGTTTTTCCAAAAGCTCCAGGGTTTTGACGATCAGGTCGTCATAGTCCAGCGTCCCGCGGCGTTTTTTGGCGGCGGCATAGGCGTGGCGCACGGTATTGATCAGGGTCAACGCCGCCTCGGCCAGCGCCGCGGCACGGGCGGCACGCTGCCGGTTTTCCGCATGGCCAAAGCGCTGCTGCAACTGGGTGAGATAGGCCAGCAGATCGGGCCGCTTTCTTGCAAGCGCCGCGGTGGCCAGCTTGGTCCGGGGATCGCCGTCTTTCTTGAGCAGGTAGCTACCCAGAATTCTAAAACTCTCCGGCGAAAAATCCAGCGCCAGGAACGCGGCCAGCTTGTCGCCATTTTCGGTATCGCCCGATGTGCCGGTGTTCAGCCAATCGTGCGACTCTTTCAATATCGCGATATCGCGTTTCAATCCGGCGCAAAAATCGCCCGCAATATCCTCGTCCCGCGCCACGCCATGGGCGCGCCAGACCGCCTCTTCAAAGGACTCATGGACGGCAAAGAAGCGGTCCATCTTGCGCCGGTCATTGCCCAGTGCGGCAGCCAGGATGCGGGTGAGCGCCTCCTCGCCGCTTTCGCCGACCAGCAGGCCGATAGCATCCTGGAGCCGCTTGTCGCCGTTGCCGGCCCGGGTGAGGACGCCCTGGCGCGCTTCTGCGATCAGCCCGCGCGAGGAATTCTCGTCCAGCACGGTGAAACCCGGCGGCACGCCCGCTTCGATGGGAAACCGCGAAAGCACGATCTGGCAGAAGGCGTGGATGGTCAGGACCTTCAGCCCGCCTGGCGTTTCCAGAGCCTGGGCGAATAGCCGACGCGCCTTGGGAAGATCGTCCGCCTCGGCGCCAATCGCGGTGATTTCCGTTTCAAGTTCAGCATCGGGCAGCATGGACCAGCGGCCGAGCTGCGAGAACAGCCTGCCTTGCATCTCGGCCGCCGCCGCCTTGGTGAAAGTGAGGCAGAGGATGCGCCCGGGCCAGGCGCCGCTCAAAAGCAGCCGGGCCACGCGATTGGCCAATGTATGGGTCTTGCCCGACCCCGCATTGGCCGCCACCCAGGCGGAGATGTGGGGATCAGAAGCGCGGACAGAGGGATCGGCCGCGCTCATGTCTCCTCCGTCCAGCCGGAAGGCGCCCATTCCCGCACGCGTGCCAGATGGTCATAATCGCCAATGCTTTTGGCGCTGTGCGGCGCCACCCGGGAATGGTACGGCGTGGCTGCGTCATCGAACCAGGCGATGCGCTCCGCCAAGCGGGCCTTGGCGTCCGCCGCCATCACGCCTTCATAGACTTTTGTTTCGCCACCTTTGGCGCCGCCGGACAGGCGCAGATAAATCAGCTCATGCGGTTCCAGCACGGGCAGGCCATCGAAACCGCCCGCAACCAGTATCGCACCCTCCAGTGGCAGTTGCGGGGTGAGGAAACTCACCATCCATTTTTTGTCTGGCAGGCTGCCGGTCTTGTAGTCCAGGATCGCGGCCCCGCCGCCCGCCAACATATCAATGCGGTCGGCCTTGCCGGTCAGCAGGAACGCGCCGCCGGGCGCATCGAACGTCATGCGGCCGGGGACCTCCAGATGCGAGGCGGTGATGCCGCCGCGCCGTTCCCGTTCCTGCGCCACAAACCACCGTGCGGCGCTGAGAAAGCGCGGACGCCAGATCGCGCGCTGCGCCCCCGGGATCTGCGCCCCGGCAAAAACCTCCTCGGCAATGGCGACAAGCCTGGCCAGCGCATCGGCGGGTATTGTGCCGGGATAGCGGCCCACGAACAGCTCCAGGGCGCGATGAAAGACGGTACCGCGCTCCAGCGGTCCCACCTCTTCGTCCAATGCGTCCAGGGGCAGGAGCTTCAGCACATGCTTGGCATAAATCGCGTAAGGATCGCGCAGCCAGGTTTCGATTTCCGTCACCGAAAGGCGGCGAGGCCGTGCCGTCACCGGCGGCGTGGGCGCGGGGCGGCGAATGCGGGGAGCGGGTGGAACGTCTGACAGCGCCCGCGCCATGGCGAGATAATCGGCGGGAGGCTTCAGTTTTTCCGCCAGCCCCAGCCCGCGCGTCAATTGCGTCAGCCGTTCCAGCCAGCGCGAGGCGATGGTGGGGGCACCATCCGCTTTCACGGCGCGGGTGAGAAGGACCTCCGGCCCCGCGGCCAGGATGGCAAAATCGTGCGCGGCAAGTCCGATGCGCCGCTCCGGCAGCTCCATTCCCAATGCGATACGCATGGGACGCGAGAACCAGGGGTCGGCCGGCGGTGCGGACGGCCAGGTGCCTTCATTGAGTCCGCCCAGAATGGTGAGATCGAAATGCTGCAGCCGCGCTTCCAGCGGACCCAAAATCGCGATGGCGCGGCGGGCAAAACGTGGGCGAACTGGAACCTTCATCGCCAGAGCACGCAACAGGGCAGGATAGGAACGCGGCTCGCCTTCCGGCAATCCGCTGGCGGCTTCGAGCAGGTTGTTGAACATCTCTGCCGCGGCTTCGCCGTCGGGACCGCGCCATAGCGGGCAGTCTTTCGGATCATGGCATGCCAGCTTCTCGGCTGCCGCCAGATGAATCTGGATCAGCCCGGCCAGCGAAGTTTCCTTTTGCGCGAAACACCGTTCGAGCGGCTCCAGAATGGCGCCAATCCTGTCCCACCAGGCTGCCAGGCCCTCGAGTATTTCCGCTGGCTTTCGCTTGTTCGCCCGCGCCGCCGCAATCGCCTGACGAATTCCCGCAAGGCCTGGATCGGGGCGGGGGCCGCGCAGCACATATCTATCCAACAGCCGCGCTTCCGCCCGGAATGGTCCGGGTTCGCCGCCCAGGGTTGCGAAGGGGTGCTTGAGCAATGCCAGCAGCGGCACTGGCGCGAACTTTGCCTCCGCGGCTTCAACCACCAGCGAAAGGAAGGCGCCCGCACTGGTATGGGCCAGGGGGCGGCCGGCGGAATCGTCGATCGCGATATCCCAGCGCGTCAGTTCGGCGGCGACGCGGCGGGCCAGGTTGCGATCGGGTGTTACCAGGGCGGCGGTACGCGTTTCGTTTTCCAGCGCATGACGCAGGGCCAGCGCGATCGCCAGCGCTTCCTCGGCGGGATCGTTGGCGGCAATGAGCGACAGGCCGTTGAGACCGTTTGCGATGGCGCCCGCGCCCCGATCAGCAATAGCGCGCCAGGCATCGGTGGTCGGCGCGGGGCGCAAGGCCTCGCGCAGCAGCAGAACGCGATCGGGGCGCGCATCGCCGCCATCCCAGTCGGCCACTGCGCCGCGTGCGCCACCGATCTGCTCCAGCAATTGTTTCATGCCGAATTGCGGGTGGCCGGGATCCAGATCGCTCCAGCTTTTCTCGTCCAGCTTGCGATCCAGCCCCGGCAGCACCACCGCGCCATTGGGCAGCCGTGCGATGGCTGACAGCAGCCGCGCTGTGGCGGGGATCGAGCCGGTCGATCCCGCCGCGATCACCATGCCCCCACTTGTCTGGTCATCTGCCGGTCGTTTGGCCAGCCGGTCAGTCAAAAGCGTCAGCGCCGCATTGCGCCGCGCGGCGGGATTGATGCAGCCTTCTTCTTTGAGTATTCCCGGCCAGTTATCGCGGATCAGTTCCAGAAAACCGGTGACATCGTTCCAGTGCGCCGCCAGATGGGGTGGCGCCAATTCCTTCAGCTTGCCCAGATCTGCGCCCTGGCGCTCGACCTCATCCATCAGCGCCGCCAGGCTGTCTCCCAGATTGAGGGCCTGGACGGCATTCAGCGCGCCGCCGCGCGCGGCCATGTCCCAGCGCCGGATCAGCGCCGCCAGCAGAAGCTGGCGGCGGACGGGATCGATGGCGGGGGGCAGGTCCATGCCCTGGCTGACCGAATCGAAATCCAGCTCGTCGTCTTCATCGTCACCCCCACTTCCACCACCCAAGGCGCGGAATTGCGGCAGCAATGCCGAACCGCCCAGCAATGAAGCGAAGGATTCGCCAAAACCGCGCGCCGCGCGGCGTGTGGGCAGATAGATGATGCTGCGCGAAAGCGCGAGCGGCTCGTGTCCCATCCGCGCAATCAGGCCACGGGCGAGGCTTTGCGCGAAATCCTCTCCCGCCGCGATGGTGAAAAGATTGACGCCCGTCTTTTCCCTGTCGGTCACGCGCGCATCAGCCGGGCGAGATAGACTTCCGCTTCATCGCGCGCTTCCGGCGTGCCGACGTGAATCCATACTCCTTCCAGCCGCATGCCGTATAATCGGCCCTTGGCGATGGCGCGGTCCCACATGAGGTTGGTGGAAAAGCCTCCGTCTGGAGCGCCAGCGAATAGGCGGGGATGGACGATCTGCACCCCCGGATAGGCGTAGGGCGAAGATGTGCGTTCCGGTACCCGCGCAACGCGGCCGTTGACATCGAGCAGGAAATCGCCGCGGCCTTCATAGCCCAGGGCGGTGGTCATCGCCGCCAGCAGCAGCAACCCGTCCATCCGCTCCGGATCCCACATCAGCTGCATGGCCGTCAGCGGCGAAACATAGCCTTCGACCCAGACCGAATCCGAATTGAGGACGAAAAAAGGCTCGCCCTGGAAATGGGGAAGCGCCTTGACCACGCCGCCGCCGGTGCCGAGGATATCCTCTTCCATCGAATAATGAATCTCAATGTCGCGGCGCCCGGCCAGATGGTCTTTCACCTGCTGAGCGCGATAATGCAGGTTGATCACCACCATCTTGACGCCCGCCGCAACCAGCCTGTCGAGCGCATGATCCAGCAGACTGCGGCTGCGCACCGTCACCAGCGGCTTGGGGCGGTCGTCGGTCAGGGGTCGCATGCGCGTGCCGAAGCCCGCCGCCATGATCATCGCGCGCGTGACCTTGCTCAATGGTTTTCCTTTTCCGCTTGCGGCAGGCGGCGTCCGTGGGGAATCGTCCGATCATACCACGCGCGCAAACCCGTCAGCGCGGGATGGGCGAGATCGCGCTCCAGATTTCCCCAGACTCGCGGCAACAGGGCCAGATAGCGCGGCTTGGCGTCGCGCTCATAGAGCCGGGCGAAGATGCCCACGATCTTGGCGTTGCGCTGCGCCGCCATGACCGCCATCTCGGCGCGGAATCGGTTTTCGTCCAGGGGCGTGCCCTGGGCCTTCATGGCGGCGAGATAATGCGCTATGGTCCGTTCCGCCAAAGCCGGGGAAACATCCCGGCGCGCATCCTCCGTGAGGGAAATCAGGTCATAGGCGCGGGATCCTGCCACGGCGTCCTGGAAATCTATCAATCCGACCCGGGCAAGGCCGGAACGCTCCGGCATCCACATCAGGTTCTGGGCATGAAAGTCGCGATGGACCAGAACGCGGCCGTGATCGGCGATGGTGTCCAGCGCCGCGCGCCACAAGGCGCGGTGTTCGGCGCGCTCAGCCTTAGTCGCCGCGCGGCCGAGAGCCAACGGGATAAACCACTCGGTGAGAAGATCAGTCTCCGCCAGCAACGCGGCTTCGTCATAGGCGAACAGCGGCATGCCGGGGGCAAGATGGGTGGGCGCAGGTTCCGCGTGCAATTTCGCCAGCACCTCCACCGCTTCTTTATATAGCTCTTCCTCCGGCTCGCCATTCGCCAGGACGTCTGCGAACAGAGTTTCGCCGAAATCTTCCAGGATCAGGAAACCCGAGGGATGGTCGGCGGCATGTATCCGGGGCGCCGCCAGGCCACGGCCGCGCAGATATTCCGCCACGGCCTGAAAGCGGCTGGTGTCGGAGCCGGCCAGGCGCGCAAGGGCATTATAACCCATCGCCTGCCGCTCCGCCTCGCTGGCATGTTCGGCCGCCTGGGGAGATTCGGCGCCCTGCGGCTGATCCATCAGCAAGGCGCGCCTGGCGCCGGATGTCAGGCGGGCATAGCGCCTTGTCGAGGCATCGCCGGGAAGCGGCGTCACGTCGGCATCGCCCCAGCCGGAACGGTGAAGAAAATCTTTGGGCGACCGTTCAGCCACGCGCCAGCTCCCGCCAGCGCGCCGGTCCCGAAAGGCTGGCGCGCCGCTCCCGGCTGTCGCCGCGCAATGTCACGGTCAGGCGATCCTGGGGCAAGCGGCCTTCGGCGCGCTCCGGCCATTCGACCAGCGCCGCGCCCTGTTCCAGCGCCTCGTCCAGCCCAAGCTCATCCAGCTCGCGTCCGCTCTTCAGGCGATAGAGATCGAAATGACTGACATTGAGACGAGCCGTGCCGTAATTCTGGACCAGGGTGAAGGTCGGGCTTGGCACCGTCTCGCCAACGCCCAGGCTGGTGAGAATGGCGCGGGCCAAGGTGGTTTTTCCCGCGCCCAAATCACCTGCCAATGCCACCGTATCGCCTTTTTTGAGCGTCCTGGCGATGCGCGCGCCCAGGGCCTCAGTTGCGCCAAGGTCCGGCAGAGGAAAAACGGCCTGAAAAAGGGTGCTTTGTTCGCCCATCTGGCGGTGTTCTAGCCCGCGCTCCGCGCCCTTGGAAGACCTCAAATCGCCGGGGCGCGCGGCCATGAAAAACGCTGATTGCGAGCAATCGGCGGGCGTGGTAGCCCCGCGCCGGAAATCGCGAACCGTGAGATATGTCCGAGAAACTGATCATTGTCGGCGCCGGCCAGGCAGCGGCGCAGGCGGTGCAAAGCCTGCGCGCCGAAGGCTTTGTTGGTCCCATCACCCTGATCGGCGACGAGGCCTATGGGCCCTATCAGCGCCCGCCTCTTTCCAAGGCCTATCTGCTGGGCACGTTCGAGCGCGAACGGCTGTTCCTCAAAGCCGACGCTTTTTATCAGGAAGCCGATTGCACAGTGATGCTGAACACGCGCGCCCTCGCCCTCCATCGCGCCGAAAAAACGGTAGAGCTTTCGGACGGCCGCAGGCTTGCCTACGACAAGCTTCTCCTCACCACCGGCACGCGGGTGCGCAAGCTGACTTGCCCGGGCGCGGAGCTTCCCGGTGTGCATTATTTGCGCGACATCGCCGATGTGGACGGACTGCAGGCGGTTTTCGTGGCGGGAAAGCGCATTGCCATTGTCGGCGGCGGCTATATCGGGCTGGAAGTCGCGGCGGTGAGCGCCAAGCGTGGCCTGGACGTCATTGTTTTCGAGGCGATGGACCGGCTGATGGCGCGGGCCGTCTCTCCGCCGGTGTCGGACTTCTTCGCCGCCGAGCACGAGAAGGCTGGCGTCCAGCTGAAATTGCGCACCGGGGTGGAAGCGATCGAGGGCGATGGCAAGGTCGCCAGCAAGGTTAAAGCGGTGCGGGCCGGCGGCAAGAGTTACGATGCCGATATCGTACTGGTGGGGATCGGCGTGGTGCCCAATGACGAGCTTGCCGCGCGGGCGGGCCTGGCCTGTGAAGACGGCATTGTGGTGGACCAGACCGGCATGACCGGCGATCCGGCGATTTTCGCGGCGGGAGACTGCACCCGCCATATTGGCCGCGAAGGCACCGCCATCCGCCTGGAATGCGTGCAGAATGCCATCGACCAGGCCCAGCATTGCGCCCTGGCGATTGTCGGGCGACCAAAAACCTATCGCGAGGTGCCGTGGTTCTGGTCGGACCAGTTCGACCTCAAGCTGCAGATCGCCGGATTGGCCCGCCCCGCCGACCGGATTGTTGTGCGCGGCGATCCCGCTAGCCGCAAATTCGCCGTGTTCCATTTGCGGGACGGCGCCGTGGCGGCGGTGGAGGCGGTCAATGCCGCGCCGGAATACATGGTCGGCAAGAAACTGATCGCCGACGGCGTTCGCATCGCGCCGGGAAAGCTGGCCGATCTGTCCATTTCCATGAAGCAGATGGCGCCCTGACGCGATGGCGAAGATCACTTATATCGAGCATGACGGCAAAGAGCATATCGTTGACGTGCCGCTCGGCTGGTCGCTGATGGAAGGCGCGGTCAAGAACCGCGTCGATGGCATTGACGCCGACTGCGGCGGCGCCTGCGCCTGCGCCACCTGTCACGTCTATGTCGATCCTGACTGGGAGTCCGTTCTGCCGCCAAAATCGGAAATGGAAGAGGCCATGCTGGATTTCGCGCTGGTCACTGCGCCCAATTCCCGCCTGTCATGCCAGCTCCGCGTGACATCCGACATGGATGGGCTAATTTTGCGAATGCCGGTTTCTCAACACTGAGCCGCCGTTTCGAATTGGGTGGATTGCTGACGCAATGTAATTGGAATCAGCAGAGTGAGACCCATCAGCGAAAGGTCCAATGAACCTTTTGCCGGCCGAAGGCTCGCGCTGCGAATGGCCCGAGGCCTGCATCGATCCCGAGGCTACAAATAAGCTATCCGTTTTTCCGTGTCTTCGTCCGGGTGGGGCGTGTCGCGAATGCGGCGCGGAACGTGACAGCGCACCAGTGTGCCGCCGGACTTGTCGTTGCTTTCGATCTCCACCCAGCCGTCATGCAATTCCATGAAGCGGTTGACCAGCGCCAGGCCCAGGCCCGCGCCGGCGCGCTGGCTGCCCTGGCTGCGGGCCGAGAAACGCTCAAAGACATTGGCTTTGACGTCCGCCGGCAATCCCGGACCATTGTCTCGCACCGCAATCTGGACATCATCGCCGACGATGCGGCCGGACAGGGTGATGTTGCCGCCGCCGGGGGTGAATTTGAAAGCGTTGGAGAGAAGATTGAACACGATCTGGCGCATGCGGCGCTGGTCGGCCAGGAACACGCCCGACCCTGGCACGCAGTCCAGTTCCAGGTTCAGATTCATCTTGGCGGCCCAATCGCCGGCATGGACCGCGACATCGGCCAGGAGCCCATAAAGATCAATGCGTTCCAGCTCCAGCCGCAGCGCGCCGGATTCCACCAGCGCCAGATCGAGTATGTCATTGACGAGATCTTTCAGCGTGCTGGCGCCGGTGACGATGGCGTCGACATATTCGCTTTGCCGCGGATTGAGCGCCCCGGGCACGCCGCTGGCCAGATGTTCCGAGAAGCCCAGGATGGTGTTCAGCGGCGTGCGCAATTCATAGGAGACATGCTTGATGAATTCGGATTTGAGCTTGTCGGCGGCCTCCAGCGCGTCACCCCGGTCGCGCAACGCGCTTTCGATGCGGAAGCGGTCGCTGACGTCGGCGAAAGTGACCAGGGTGGCGCCGTCCGGCAGGGGCGATAGCGCGAGGGCCAGGATGGAACGGTCGCTGCGCTCGATTTCTCCCATGTCGCGCTGCTGCGCGCTGCCGGAGACGATCTGCTGTATCAGACGGTCCCACATCGGTCCGTCGCCGAATCTGCGGATCGCGTTCTCGGCGATGCCGCGCACATGGGGATCGCCGGAAAGCTCGGCTTCGCTCATGTCCCAGATGCGCGCGAAGGCGGCGTTGTGCAGCTTCAAGCGTCCATCAGGGCCGAACACCGCCACGCCTTCGACCAGGGTGTCGAGAGTGGCCGACTGGACCTTGATCAAGGTGTTGTAGCTGGATTCCAGCGCCAGCTTTTCCGTCACATCTTCATAAAGGAAACTAAGGCCCCCGAAAGGATGCGGCTGGGTCACCACCCGAATGGTTCGACCGCCGGGTGTGTGCCAGACATCCTCATGGGCGCCGCCGGTCTGGTATAGGGAAAGACGCTGGCGCTTCCAGGCCTGATAGTCGCGCTGTTCCGGCAGCCGGCGCATCTCGCGCAACCGGTCGAGGATTTCGCCGTCGCTGGGGTGGCGGTCGAGCCAGGCTTCCGGAAAGCCCCACAATTTCACAAAAGCCCGGTTATAGAAGCTGAGTTTCTGATCCTTGCCGAAGATCGCCACCGCGGTCTGCAGCTTGTCGAGCGTATCGGCATGGGCATCCACATGCTGCTGTAGCCGCGCTTCCGCTGCCGCGACATCTGTGACGTCCTGGGCGGTGCCGATGATGCCGGCGTCGCCCAGCGGAATTTCGGTGAAGGTGATGGCGCGGCGCTGCCCCGCCACCACGGCGAAGCGCCTGGTTTGCAGCGTCACATTCCGGCTGCGAGCGTTGGCGGCGAGATCGAGTTCGCTTTTGTCCAGGGAGGTCTGTTCGCGCCGCGCCGCATCCAGGCTGGCCGAGGCCGTGGCGTCGAGAAAGGCATGGTTGGCCCAGGAAAGCGCCAGCGCCTTGTCGCGCAGCCAGACCGGAATCGGCAACGCGTCCAGAATGGCGCGGAAATCCATCGCCTGCGGCGCAACCACCGGTTCCTCCAGCCAGATCGCTGCCATCGCGCCCACGGCACGGCCGCGCGCCACCAGCTTGCGGCCATGGGGGTCCTCAACCAGAATTTGAAAGGCGATGCCTTTGCTGGAAAGCGCGTCCAGCGCCTTGGAGAGTAAAAGCGCATCGGGGCCTTTGAGGCAGGATTCCAGGAGTGCCCCACCGCCGCCATAGGAAAAGGGCTGGTTGCCGTCGCGTCCCCATACCACCAGGGCTTCACGCGCGGTGCTCAGCAGCGCGTCGCGTTCGCCCAGCGCGGTCTTGCTGCGTGCGCCGAAGGTCCTGAGCACGCGGCGCAGGCGCTGGGCACTGCGTTGCTCGGCCAGCGCCCAGAGCGAGGCGGCGATAGCCAGTGCCACGGCACCCGTGGCAAGGGCTGAAAGCACAATGAGGCGGCCATCGTCGAAAGCGGGGTCGGCTGCCAGAGCAGGCAGGGTTGAGGACGACAGAAAGACGACACCGCCGCCCAACCGCACACCCCAATTATTAACCCCGCCCCTGGTGGGACCCATTCCGGCTGCCCCTGTTAACCATGCCGCAAACAGCGAATCACTGTTGAATCAAGAACATAGCTTTAGGGGGCGAGTCCGCATAGCTATTGTGGTTAAGAAATTATGAAAATCTATATGGGGCTAACAGGACTATATTTAGTGGCCTGTGGATAAATTAACGAGTCAAATCAGGGCGTTAATAATTATGTCCATGGGCAGACCCCGGACCGCGGCCGCAGGCGGAATCAGCCGGTTGGCAGCCAGTTCCTGGAATAAAGCCGGGAGAGATAGCCGCGCTGGCGCATGCAGCGGCCATAGACGGCGTTATAGGCGCGGTTGCGGTCATAGAAGGTGCCGTCCATGCCGTGCAGGTCGTAGGTGGTGTAGTCCCCCGCTTCGACGCCGCACGCCCTGGCATCCGCCTCAAAGCGGCCGATATCGGCGCCGGCCTGGAAATAATCGCCATTCTGCCGCGCGATGCTGTCGCAACCGGCGAGAAGGGGCAGGGCCAGAACCGAAAAAAGACAGAGGGCGCGCATGCGCATTAGTTAGCGCCTCGCCTCGTGCTTCTTCAAGTGCGGCTTCGGTTCAGTACCGATAAGTGTCCGGCTTGTAAGGCCCAGATTTTGGAATGGAAATGTAATCGGACTGTTTGTCGGACAATTCCGTCAGCCTGACGCCGATCTTGGCCAGATGCAGCCGGGCGACTTTCTCGTCCAGCTTCTTGGGCAAGGTATAGACCTTTTTCTCATACTTGCCGGTGTTGCCGAAGAGTTCGATCTGCGCCAGCGTCTGGTTGGTGAATGAGGCGCTCATCACAAAGCTGGGATGGCCCATGGCATTGCCCAGATTGACCAGCCGTCCTTCCGACAAAAGAATGATGCGCTTGCCGTCGGGGAATTCCACTTCGTCCACCTGCGGCTTGACATTGTGCCACTGGAAATTCTTCAGGCCCGCAACCTGAATCTCCGAGTCGAAATGGCCGATATTGCAGACGATCGCGCGGTCCTTCATGAGGCGCATGTGATCCACCGTGATCACATCCAGATTGCCGGTGGCGGTGACGAAGATGTCGGCCCGGGGGGCTGCGTCTTCCATGGTCACCACTTCATAGCCTTCCATCGCCGCCTGCAGGGCGCAGATGGGATCGATCTCGCTGACCAGCACCCGGCAGCCCGCCTGGCGCAGCGAGGCGGCCGAGCCTTTGCCGACATCGCCGAAGCCCGCGACCATTGCCACCTTGCCCGCCATCATCACATCGGTGCCGCGGCGGATGCCGTCCACCAGCGACTCGCGGCAGCCATAGAGATTGTCGAATTTCGATTTGGTGACGCTGTCATTGACGTTGATGGCGGGGAACAGCAGCTTGCCGTCCTTCTCCATCAGATAGAGCCGGTGCACGCCGGTGGTGGTTTCCTCCGACACGCCCTTGATGCTGGCGGCCAGGGCGCCGAACCAGCCCGGTTTTTCCTTGAGGGTGCGCTTGATCAGGGCGAAGAAGACTTCCTCTTCCTCGTTGCTGGCGCCGTCGAGGAATTTGGTATCGCCTTTTTCGGCGCGCAGCCCATGATGCACCAGCATGGTGGCGTCACCGCCATCGTCCAGGATCATATTGGGCAGCCCTCCATCGCCCCATTCCAGGATCTTGCGGGTGTAGTTCCAGTAGTCCACCAGGCTCTCGCCCTTGACCGCGAAGACCGGAATGCCCGCGGCGGCGATGGCGGCGGCGGCATGGTCCTGGGTCGAATAGATATTGCAGGAGGCCCAGCGAATGTCGGCGCCCAAAGCCTTGAGGGTCTCGATCAGGACCCCGGTCTGGATGGTCATGTGCAGCGAGCCGGCGATGCGGGCGCCTTTCAGCGGCTGGCTGGCGCCATATTCGGCGCGGGTCGACATCAGGCCGGGCATTTCGATCTCGGCGATCGTCAGTTCCTTGCGCCCCCATTCGGCGAGGCTGATGTCTTTGACGATGAAGTCTTTGAATTCTTTGGTCGAAATAGGGGCCATGTGCTGATTCCCGAAAATTGCGGGCTGGCTATAGCAGCGGACCGGGACAGGGGCAAGAAGGATATAAAGATATCTGCATATCCTATGACCAGATGGTTATTTTTACCAATTCCGGCAGATGGTTAGTATTTAGAGAGACACCCGAACCCTGTTCTGCGAAGCACGAATACGACACTGGCGCGGGTTCACGCTTGGCGCCGTGACTTGCGGCGATGGCCGCGTAACTGCAGCGCGTGAACACAACGCTGACGCTGATTCACGCTTGGCGCCATGACCGGCGGCGTTGCCGCCGATCATGGCCCATCCACCTGATAGCCGTCCGCCCTCAGCAAAGCGGGCACGCCGTCGGCGCCGGCCAGATGCGCCGCGCCCACCGTGATGAAGTAATTGCGGCTTTCTCCCATCATCGTTTCGATCTGCTTGGCCCATTTGCGATTGCGGTCCGAAAGAAGCTTTTGCTTCAATTCCGGATGGGCGGCGAAATTGGCGTCCATCAGCGACCCAAGCTTGGCGACGTCGCCATCGCTCCAGGCCTGGACCAGGGGTTGGATGGTGTCGTGCGCCACGTCGAACCGCTTCAAACCGGACTCGAACTGATCCAGCGGCAGATTGTCGTCCGCCAGCAGCGAGAATTGCTGGTCGATGGTTTCCAGATAGCGGACGGGGCGGCTATGCCCATTGGCCCAGCTCATCAGCACATAATCCGCACCGGCATCCGGATAGTATTTGCGGTTCATCGTATCGGCCAACGTCAGTTGC
Organism: Rhizomicrobium sp.; assembly: GCA_035568995.1. Lineage (GTDB taxonomy): Bacteria > Pseudomonadota > Alphaproteobacteria > Micropepsales > Micropepsaceae > Rhizomicrobium. The sequence continues at coordinate 25,780 of DATMNL010000059.1, forward strand.
AGCGACACCAGCCAGGGCCTCTCATGATCGGTGACGCTGGTCGACAGGTGCGCCGCGGCAACCGCCGCGTCGTAATCCGTCAGGGAGTCCGGAGGCAGCAGCGCGCGCAATGATTGCCCGGCGGGCAGGCTGCCATTGGCGGCGATCAGGCTGTTGAGGGTATCCTGCGCGGATGAATCGGTCGGCACCTCGAACACAAACACGTCGGAACGCGCCACCGCGCGCATGATGTCCGGCGTCAGCCAGTCCATGTTTGCCGGCAAGATATGAAGCGAGCCAAACAGGGTGACGGCGCCGTGCGGACCCTTGATGTGCCACACCACGGGATGGGCATAGACGACATCATCGGCGAATACCGGCTGCACCGTGAGCAGGCTTATGGTCGCCAGGACCAGAGCAAGATATATGCGCATTTTGACGTCTCCTCGTCGCGCTTGAAGCAAGTTATAGCGGATTTTTCGTCCCCAGGAACCGGGTTTCGCGCACCGGCTTCCGGGCAGAAACCGGACATACAGGGTAAAATAATATCAATTGCTGCAATGAGGGGGCACTTGCCGCGCGCAAAGACGACGCTGACGCTGCTTTGCGCTTGGCAATAATGATCGGCAATACTTCGCCGATCATTATTCCTCGCCGAATTTCGCCTCGATCAGGGCCAGCATTGCGGTCATGGCGGCGGGGGCGTCGGATCCTTCCGCCTCGACGCCGATTTCACTGCCCTGGCTGGCCGCCAGCATCATCAGCCCCATGATGGAGCGCGCATTCACCCGTTGCCCATCCTTGACGATGGTGATTTCCGACTGGAAGCGGGCCGCGGCCTCGACCACCTTGGCGCTGGCGCGGGCATGCAGGCCGCGCTTGTTGGTGATCAGCGCGGTGGCGTTGAGCTTGCCCGCCATCAGAACCCCGGGCTTTCCATCACGCCCATCTTCATCACGTCAGGTCCGCCGAGCCGGCGCGCATGTATTTGCGGCCCGCCTCGATGGCTTCTTTCACCGCCTGTTCCAGCGGCAGCTTGTTTCGGATATCGAGCAGTTTGATCAGGCTGGGCAGGTTGATGCCGGCCAGGACTTCGATCTTGCCCCGCTCCAGGAGCGTCAGCGCCAGGTTGCAGGGCGTGCCGCCGAACATGTCGGTGGCGATGACCACGCCGTTACCCATATCGACCGATTTTGCCGCCGCCGCGATCTCGCGCTGGCGCCGCTCGATATCGTCTTCCGGACCGATGCAGACGGCGCGCAGATGCGTCTGCGGGCCGACCATGTGCTCCATCGCCGAGATGAACTCCTGGGCGAGGCGGCCATGCGTGACGAGTACCAGACCAATCATGGGTGTTCCGTTGAAAGGCGCGGAAAATAGTGGGGTCCGCGTGCGCGCGAAAGGGCTATGTGCGGTTGTCCGGCCTTATTCTGGTTTCGGGTTAAAAGTGTCGCGGAAGGCGCCAGCCGAAAAACCCTTCAAAGCCGCGCGAATCCGGGCCGGGGCCGACGGCGCCCCCCCATTTACCACAATCAGCGGTATCCGCATGCGAGTATCAAGCGGTTCGGGAGGCGCATAAAAGGTCGGTTCGGGCAGGCGTGCCTGGGGCTTATTCTGCGTTAACCGCACCGCCATCGCCAGGGGCGCGCTGACCGCATAGGGCAGCGCCACGATGCCGATGCCCCGTAATTCCAGAAGGCCCGCGATGCTTTTGGGCGCCGTGGCGCAAAGCTTTCCGGCGCGCGCGAATAGGTCGCAACGGTCATCGGCGACCAGTTTTGCCCCATCGTCAATCAGGCGCAGCGCCAGATCGGATTTGCCCGCGCCACTTTGCCCCAGGATCAGCACGCCCTTGCCGCCGAGGGCGACGCATCCGGCATGGACATTGACCCTGACCGCGCTCATGGCAGGACGGGCAGTTCGACGACGAAGCGCGCCCCGCCGCCCTCTTGGTTTTCCGCCCAGATCCGCCCGCTGGCATTCTGGGTGATCTGGCGCGCGATGGAGAGGCCAAGGCCGGAATTGTTGCCGAAATGCGCCGCCGGGCGCTCGGTATAGAAACGCTCAAAAATGGATTCCAGATTTTCCGGCGGAATACCGGGGCCGTGATCGTCCACCGTCACGCGCGCCCCGGAAACCTGCATCCGCGCGGTTATCGTGACCATACCGGTCTCTGGACTGAAGGAGATCGCATTGTCTATCAGGTTGCGAAAGACCTGCCCCAGCCTTTCATCATTGCCCATGACGCGGGTGCCGGGCGGCAGATCGTCGATCAGCGTCACCGTCAGGCCGTGGGAAATTTCCGTGACGTGATAGATCTCGACGATTGTTTTCAGAAGATGCGATAGATCGATCGCGCTGCGCGCCTCACGCGAAAGCTCCGCGTCCAGCCGCGAGGCGTCGGAGATGTCGGTGATCAGCCGGTCTATCCGTTTTACGTCGGCGCGCACCAGCGCCATCAGCTTCTTGCGTGACTCTTCATCCGGCGTGCGCACCAGCATCTCCATCGCCGATGCCAGCGAAGTCAGGGGATTTTTCAGCTCATGCGCCACGTCGGCGGCGAAACGCTCGATCGCGCCGATGCGGTCATACAGCGCCGCGGTCATTTCCTTCAGGGATTCGGCAAGGTCGCCGATTTCGTCACGCCGTTCGAGGCTGGGAATGGCGTCGCGTCCGGCCAGGCCCTGACGCACCCGGTCCGCCGCCGCCGCCAGCCGCCGCACCGGCTCGGCGATGGTCCCCGCGAGATAGAGCGACGACAGCAGCATCACCGCGAAGGCGACCAGAAACACCTCGATCAGGGTGAAGCGTTCCTGGCGCAGGATATCGTCGATATCACCGCCCTCCGTCGAAACCAGCAACACGCCATAGATCGCGCGGAATCGCTGAATCGGCACCGCCACCAACAGCACCAGCTTGTTCTGGTCGTCCACCCGCTGGCGGCTGGCGGTTGTCCCGCTCAGGGCGTCGTCGACTTCCTGATAGATGCGGCCGTCTTCGCCGCCCTCCAGATATGGCGCAAGGCGCGCAAAGGGGCGCACGCCCATCACCCCATCATAGAAGCGGCCGAATGCTTGTTTCGCGCGGGTCCAGCGGTCCAGGGCGGGCAGTTCCTCCACCTGCACGATGTTGCGCGGAAGAAGATTGCGCGTGTCCACCGCCAGCCGGCCATTCGGCAGATAAAGTCGCGCCCTCAGCCTGGTGGGGGTGATCAGCTGGCGCAGCAGCGGCTCGGCTTCCGCCTCTTTCAGCGTATGGCTGCCGGGATCGGTGGCATATTCGGATAGCGTTCCGGCGACGATGGCGGCCTGTTCCTGCACGCCGGTCATGCGTTCCTCGACCAGGCCGCGGCCCGAAGCCTGCACCAGGATCACGCCGGCGGTCAGGACAACAAGGGCAATCGCGTTGAAAGCGATGATGCGCCAGGTGAGGGTGGAGAAGTGCGGAAGGATGCTCACTCCTTGTAGCGGTATCCTACGCCGTACAGCGTCTCGATCGCGTCGAAATCGTCGGCCACCACCTTGAATTTCTTGCGCAGCCGCTTGATGTGGCTGTCGATTGTGCGGTCATCGACATAGACCTGATCGTCATAGGCCGCGTCCATAAGGCTGTCGCGGCTTTTGACAAAGCCGGGCCGCTGGGCGAGCGCCTGAAGAATGAGAAACTCGGTGACGGTCAGGCGCACCGGTTTGCCCTCCCAGGTGCATTCGTGACGCTGGGGGTCCAGCGCCAGCTTGCCGCGCACCAGCGCTTCCTTTTTTTGTTCGCCCGGCACGGGGGGTGCGCTTTTGCCCTCGGCCCGGCGCAACACGGCGCGCACCCGCTCCAGCAGCAGGCGCTGGGAGAAGGGCTTGCGGATATAGTCATCGGCCCCGGCATTCAGGCCCATCAGCTCGTCGATCTCCTCATCCTTGGAGGTGAGAAAGATCACCGGCAGGTCGGCATCGGCCTGGCGCAGGCGGCGCAGCAACTCCAGCCCGTCCATGCGCGGCATCTTGATGTCCAGCACGGCCAGGTCGGGCGGCGCGCCGGTGAGCGCGGTCAGCGCCGCCGCCGGATCGGAAAAGCTTTTGACGTGATAGCCTTCCTGCTCCAGCAGCATCGTCACCGACGCAAGGATGTTCTTGTCGTCGTCAACCAGGGCAATGGTGGCCATTCTCTGTTCCGCAACGGGCATGATATTGACTGCAAAACAGTATAAAGCCTTGTCCGTCAAAGCAAAGCCTCCGGAGCCATGAACCAGGTCCATCCTTATGAGCCGCACCGTTTCCGGAGCGCCGTGCCCTATTATGAGCGTTACCGCCTCTCCTATCCCGAAAAACTGATCCGGCGGGTCATCGCGCTGGCCGAGCTATCTGCCGGCGACGCGGTGCTGGATCTGGGCTCGGGACCCGGGTTTTTGGCGGTGCCATTCGCCCAGGCCGGGATGGACGTGACGGCCGCGGATCCCGAGCCGGCCATGCTGGAGGCGGCTGGCGCCGCGGCGCGGACGGTCGGCGTCACCCTGTCCCTCTGGCAGGGCGGCTCCTACGACCTGACGCCCGCGATGGGTCCGTTCCGGCTGGCCGCCATAGGGCGGGCCTTTCACTGGATGGACCGCGCCGCCACGCTCAAGATGCTGGACCGGATCGTGGCGCCGGACGGAGCGGTGGCTTTTTTTCACGATTCCCATCCCGATATGGCCGAAAATCGCTGGTTCAAGACCTTGCGCGAAGTAACCGACCGCCACAGCAAGGACGGCACGCACATCGCCGAGCGCAAGGCGGGCGGTCATCGCCGCTATGAGCCCTATTTGTTCGCTTCGGCTTTCACGGTGCTGGAGGGCGCGAGCGTCACCATCCGCCGGGATATCACCCTGGACGAAATCGTCGGACGTGCCTATTCCATGTCCACTTGCGCGCCTGAGCGGCTGGGAGAGCGAAGACCGGCGTTCGAATCGGATCTGCGCGCCGCGCTGGCGCCACTGGCGACGGACGGAAAATTCGTCGAAGTCGCCGAAATGGTGGCGTTGCTGGCGCGGCGGCCCGGGCAGGAACAGGCATGAGTTTCGATTTCCAGAAATTCCGGCAGGGCAAGCTTTACGATCTCTTGATGGGCCTGCCGCTGGTCCTTTGGTTCACCTATGGCGTGATCGACCTACGACCGACTTTGGAGCTAGACGCGCGTGCGCTTTTGTCCGAGCCGGGAAATCTTCTGTTCAACCTGCGTTTTTATGCGTTGTTCGCTTCGGCGGCCTTCAATCTTCTGGGCATTTATATGATCGTGATGCGCAGTACGCCGGTGCGCCGTTCGCGCGGCTGGCTGCCGCGAGCGTTTGCGATCGCCGGCACCTTCCTGGGCGTGGGCATCATCTACCTCAAGCCGGTGACGCTTTCCCTGGGCTGGCAAAGCGTCGCCGCCCTGCTGATTTTCGTCGGCGGAACCTCATCCATCATCGTGCTGGCCAATCTGGGCAAATCCTATTCCATCATGCCGGAAGCGCGCCGTCTGGTGACCGGCGGACCCTATGCTTTCGCCCGCCATCCGCTCTATGTTGCCGAGATCGTCACCATCATTGGCTCCGCCATTCAGTTTCAGCAGCCATGGGCCGGTCTTCTCGCCCTGGGTGTGGTGGGCCTGTTGATCACGCGCAGCCGCTTTGAAGAACAGGTGCTGAACGAAGCCTATCCGGAATATGCGGCATACCGCGCCCGCGTAAAACGCTTCGGATTTATATGAGCTTTTTGAGTCTGCACGTTTTCCGCGGCCGCTCGCTTCGGCTCGCGGCTCTCAGACGAACTCCACCTTCAAAATCTCATACGACCGCGCGCCGCCGGGTGCGGCGACCTCGACCGTGTCGCCCTTGCTCTTGCCGATCAGCGCGCGCGCGATGGGCGAGGAAAGTGAAATTCGGCCTTTCTTGGCATCGGATTCCACATCGCCCACGATCTGGTATCTGCGTTTCTCGTCGGTGTCTTCGTCCACCAGAGTCACGGTGGCGCCGAACTTGATGCTGGCGCCGGACAGTTTGGAAATGTCGATCACTTCGGCGCGGCCGATCTGGTCTTCCAGTTCCATCACCCGGCCTTCAATGAAGCTCTGCTTCTCCTTGGCGGCGTGATATTCGGCATTCTCCGACAGGTCGCCATGGGCGCGCGCTTCGGAGATCGCCTTGATGATTTCATGGCGGTCCTGATGCTTCAGGCGCTCCAGTTCCTCTTCCAGGGCCTTGAAGCCCGAAGCGGTCATGGGAATTTTTTCCATTGCCTTCGTCCCAGCAAGGGCAAAAGACCTTCGTCCGGCCCTTGGGTCCGGATCTCCGCGCCGATGCCTCAGATAAACAATTGATATCGCTGAACTTTATGAACGCGCTTCAGCCGATCCTGATCAAGAGTAAGACCGCAGAGGAGCGACTTCAAGGGAGGCGAGCGAAAGGGCCGGGCTTCCCTGGGGGATCAAAAGCTCTGGATTGGCGCCACTTCGAGCGAGCCCGCCTTGAGCGCGGCGATGGCCTCAGCCGCCGCCTTGGCCCCCGCCATGGTGGTGTAATAGGGCACTTTCAGGGTCAGCGTCGCCCGCCGGATGGAAGAGGAGTCCGCCAGCGCCTGGGCGCCGTCGGTGGTGTTGAAGACCAAGTGGATTTCGCCGTTCTTGAGGGCGTCCACCACATGGGGGCGGCCCTCCAACACCTTGTTGATGGTGGCGACTTTCAGCCCCGCCTGCTCCAGGACGCGGGCGGTGCCGCGGGTGGCGATCAGCGAAAAGCCCAGCGCCGCCATTTGCCGAGCGGGTTCCGTCACCAGATCCTTGTCGCCGTCCTTGACTGAGAAAAACACCGTGCCGGAAATCGGCAACCGCGTGCCGGCGCCAATCTGGCTCTTGGCGAAAGCGCGGGCGAAGCTGGCGTCCACCCCCATCACTTCGCCGGTCGAGCGCATCTCGGGCCCCAAGACCGTGTCCACGCCGGGAAAGCGCGCAAAGGGCAGCACGGCTTCCTTGACCGAGATGTGGGTGGGGGCGGGTGGTTTGAGATGGAACGAGGCCAGGGTCTCGCCCGCCATCACCCGCGACGCAATGGCCGCGACCGGCAGGCCGATCGCCTTGGCGACAAAGGGCACGGTGCGGCTGGCGCGCGGATTGACCTCCAGCACAAAAATCTCATTGCCCTGGATGGCGAATTGCACATTCATCAGACCACGCACATTCAGCGCCACCGCCATCGCCCTGGTCTGGCGCTCGATCTCGGCGATGATCTCCGGTTTCAAGGTGTGGGGCGGCAGCGAGCAGGCCGAGTCGCCCGAATGCACCCCCGCTTCCTCGATATGTTCCATGATCCCGGCGATGAAGACATCGCTGTTCGCGTCGCAAATCGCATCCACATCCACCTCGGTGGCGCGATTGAGAAAGCCGTCGATCAACACGGGATTGTCGCCCGAGATGCGAAACAGTTCGCCGGAACGGACCTGTTCGGTGAGTTGCGCTTCGTCGGACACCACCACCATGCCGCGCCCGCCCAAAACATAAGAGGGACGCAGGATCACCGGATAGCCGATCTCGCGCGCGGCGGTGATGGCTTCTTCTGCCGTCATCACCGTGGCGTTGCGCGGCTGTCTGAGACCGAGCTGGTCGAGCAGCTTCTGGAAACGCTTGCGGTCCTCGGCCAGGTCGATGGCATCGGCGCTGGTGCCCAGTATCGGCACGCCCGCATCGCGCAGCCCATTGGCCAGCTTGAGTGGCGTCTGGCCGCCGAACTGCACGATCACGCCGACAAGCAAGCCCTTTTCCTGCTCTTTGTGGATGATCTCCAGCACGTCTTCCAGGGTCAGGGGTTCAAAGTAAAGCCGGTCGGAGGTGTCGTAATCGGTCGATACGGTTTCCGGATTGCAATTGACCATGATGGTTTCATAGCCGCGCTCCGACAGCGAGTATGCGGCGTGGCAGCAGCAATAGTCGAATTCGATGCCCTGGCCGATGCGGTTGGGGCCGCCCCCCAGGATGATGATCTTCTTCTTTTCGCTGGGATCGGCCTCGCAGGCGGCCTCGCCGCCGTTAAAGGGCGATTCATAGGTGGAATACATATAAGGCGTCAGCGCGGCGAATTCCGCGGCGCAGGAATCGATCCGCTTGTAGCAAGGCCTGACCTGCAGCCCGTGCCGCGCCGCACGCACCTGCGTTTCCTTTGTTCCCGTCAGCTTGGCCAGTCGCGCATCGGAAAAGCCCATGCCTTTCAGGCGGCGAAAAGACCGGGCGTCCGCCGGCAGGCCGTCTCGCCGTATAGCAGCTTCGGTCTCGATGATGGCCCGTATCTCACCCAGGAACCAGGGGTCATAGCTGGTGATACTTTGGATCTCCTCCAACGGAAATCCATGCCGCATCGCCTGCGCGGCGTTGAGCAGACGGTCGGGGGTGGCCCGTGCCAGCGCGGCGCGGATATGCGTCTTGTCGGCGGAGAGCGGGGTTTCGTCAAAACCGGTGAGGCCCGTCTCCAGCGAACGCAGCGCTTTCTGGATCGATTCCCCGAAGGTGCGGCCAATGGCCATGGCCTCGCCCACCGATTTCATCGAGGTGGTGAGCAAGGGCTCCGCGCCGGGAAATTTCTCGAAGGCGAAACGCGGAATCTTGGTCACGACATAGTCAATCGTCGGCTCGAAGCTGGCCGGGGTTACCTTGGTGATGTCGTTTTTGAGTTCGTCCAGCGTGTAGCCCACCGCCAGCTTGGCGGCGATCTTGGCGATAGGAAAACCGGTGGCCTTGGAAGCCAGCGCCGACGACCGCGAAACGCGCGGATTCATCTCGATCACCACCATGCGCCCGTCCTTCGGGTTGACCGCGAACTGGACATTGGATCCGCCCGTCTCAACCCCGATCTCGCGCAGCACGGCGATGCTGGCGCTGCGCATGCGCTGATATTCCTTGTCGGTCAGGGTAAGGGCGGGGGCGATGGTGATGCTGTCGCCGGTATGCACGCCCATGGCGTCGATATTTTCGATCGAGCAGATGATGATGGCGTTGTCGGCCTTGTCGCGCACCACCTCCATCTCGAATTCCTTCCAGCCCAGCACCGACTCCTCGATCAGCACTTCGCGGGTGGGCGAGGCTTCCAGCCCGGCCTCCACGATGGCGAAGAATTCCTCGCGGTTGTAGGCGATGCCGCCGCCGGTGCCGCCCATGGTGAAACTGGGGCGGATCACGGCGGGAAGACCGACCTGGTCCAGCGCCGCCAGCGCCTTGCTGAAACTTTCCGGAGCCAGTTCGGTGACGGCATTGCCGTTGCCGTCAAACAGGAGATTGCCCGCCTGATCGCGTTTCTCGCGCAGCTGGCCTTTCAGGGTGATACCCTTGGGAACCTCCAGGCCGATGGCGATCATCGCCTGCTTGAAGCGTTCGCGGTCCTCGGCCTTGTCGATGGCATCGGCGGTGGCGCCGATCAGCTCGATATTGTGCCGCTCCAGCGCGCCGATCTTGCGCAAACTGAGCGCGGTGTTGAGCGCGGTCTGTCCCCCCATGGTGGGCAGAAGCGCGAACACCTTGCCCGGCGGCACATTGGGCCGTTCCCGGGCGATGATTTTCTCCACGAATTCCGGAGTGATGGGTTCGATGTATGTGGCATCCGCCATGCCGGGATCGGTCATGATGGTGGCGGGATTGGAATTGACCAGCACCACCCGGTAGCCTTCCTCCCGCAGCGCCTTGCAGGCCTGGGCGCCGGAATAATCGAATTCGCAGGCCTGGCCGATGACGATGGGCCCCGCGCCGATGATCAGAACAGTATGGATATCGGTGCGTCTTGGCATTTCTTCTCGCGCGCGGACGGACTCGCGCGGGGACACGCTTCGGGGCCGACCAAAGATGTAGGTTAAGGGGACCGTCTAGACGGTCAGAAGCCCGGGAGCAACCATAAAATTTAACTCCTCCAGCGCAGTACCCGTTCCTGCACAGGATTGACGAAGGGGGTGCCGTTTTCCACCGATTCCGCCCAGGCTTTCTTGACGCGGGTGTACCAGATCGCCGGCATGTCGGAATCCTGGATCAGCATCAGGTTCGGATTGAACTTCAGGCCCTCCTGCTGCAGTTCGACGATTTTCCTGTCGTCGGCGATGAAGGTGCGGCCCACCGCCCAGAAAAAGGGATAAATGAAATTCAGCCAGCCCGGCCAATACAGCACCCCGATCGTGTCGGTATGGGTGTCGGTGCGCGGGGTGCAGACGGTGAGTCCGACGACCGTGAAGGCCTTGCCGAACAACCTGCCGCGGATGATCTCGAACCGCGTGGAGGGCAGTTCAAAGGTGATCTCGGTGGTGACGTCGCCGAGCAGCCCATAGACCGGTTTGGACGGCTTGTGCGCCGTCATCACAAAACCGGTGGGCAGGGGGGCGTAATGTTTTTCCTTCACTCGTGGTTGCGATTTCCACCACCAATGGGCATGGACATAGGGGCCATGGGCCGGGTCCATCAGCCCGATCACGGCATGGTCTATGCCGCAGGGAAACACCTGGCTTTCGCGCCAGCGAGGTTTTGGATTCTCCACCGGCACACGCGGCGGCAATGTTTTCGGTGGTGTGCCAGGCTTGTCGGCGACATAGACCCAGATCAGCCCGTCCTGCTCCTGGACGGGGTAACTCCGTACACGGATTTTCTCCGGGTCCAGCTCCTGGCCGTCCACCAGCGAGGGGATGGCGCTGCACACCCCGTCGCGCCGGAAACGCCAGCCGTGATAGGGGCATTCCACAATGTTCTCGGAAAGGATTTTTCCCGCCGACAGCGGCACGCCGCGATGGGGGCAAATGTCGCGCATGGCGAAGGCTGTGCCGTCGCGCATCCGTCCCAGCAGCACCGGCTCGCCCAGCAGCATCTCGCGGCGCATCCGCCCTTTCTCGAGGCTCGACGACAAGGCGGGCATGTACCAGAGGTCGCGGACGGGAGCCCCGTCGTTCATGGCGTCGCGCCCGCGCCCATGAACTGGGGCGGGAAGCCCTGGGGCCCCTGCTGCGCGGGCTTGGGCAACGGTGTCATGATTTTCGGCAGGTCCACCATCAGGGCATTGCCCTTTTCCGCCGGCAATTTGAATTCAAATCCGCCCGCTCGCGCATTGATGACGCCGGCCTGCTGCGCGATATCGGGCTTTGCGCCCGGCGCGGTGGAAGCGGAAAACCGCGTCCAGACGTCATTGCCGAGCTGCGCGAGGTCGAAACTCACCAGCAGGCCGTCAAAGGTGCGCGCGATGACATGCACCGGTTTGGCGAAATCGGCCGGACCGACGGGCTTGACGTCGCTGAAACTGAAATTGGCGATGGCAAAGGGAATGGAATTGATCATCTGCGAATTGGCTTCCCCCTTGGGAGGGGTGACCAAGGTGTAAATCTGCTGGGCAGCGCTGGCGCGGCGAACGATGAAGCCCGGCCCCTTGAGAGGGCTGACGGCGATTTCCTGCAGCCTTGTGCCGCCCAGGGTCAAAACCTTGGTCGAGAACCAGGAGGTGACATCGCTATGCGGGGTGAAAACGGCACGGGCAAGCCAGGCCTGATTATCATCCGGGTGCCGCACAAACAGGCCTGTGGTGCCATTGGGATCGCCCAGGTCTTCGGTATGGCCGGCGACCAGCGCGGACAGCACCTTGCCGTCCTTGTCTTTCACCGTGATCAGGGTGCCGCTTCCCTTGGGCGGCGCATCGAGAGACAGATAGTGCAGCCAGTCGGCGCGGCTTGTCCTGGGCGCAACGGTTTGCAGGGTCGCCAGGCCGATGAGGGTATGCCGCACCTCATCGAAATCGGCGGGATAGTTGCCGCGGCCCGGCAGCACCCAACCCTTGTCCGGCGTGTAGACGACATCGAATTCGCCGTCATGGCTGGTGACGTGGATCAGGGCGGCGTTCTTCACATTAGCGGCAAAGCCGGGCAGGAATTCCGTGGGGGCGTAATGCGGCTGGCCCTGTGCGGCGCGCTGTTGCAGCGCGAATGCGGCCAGCGCCAGGCTGAGCAGCGCGGCGCTGCCCAGAACGATCAGGTTGCGGCGGCGCGTCTCCATCATGCTCCCCTTGCGCTGGTCATTTCCGCCGCACCTTGGGAGCCTGCATTTTCCGGCGCGCCCCGGGCGCGGCGCCGCCTGATCAAGCCGAACACAATGGCAAAACAGGCCACCAGCAGCGGCATCAGCAGGATATTGATGAAGGCCAGGACGGTGCCCAGCCGGTCAATGTCGGCGCGCAGATTATGCTGCACGTCGCGAAGCTGGCCGCGGGTGCCGGCGATTTCGCGCCGCACCCGCTCGATCTCAGCGGTCTGCTGGGGGGAGAGCGCGGTGGCGTTGCCGCCGCCGCCCTGCTGCAATTGCGCGATTTCCTGCTCCGAGGCGGTGAGCCGCGCCTGCAGGCTGGCCAGTGTTTCGCGGAACTTGAGGTCGGCGGCGGCCTGTAACGCCCGCACCACGGTAAAGGGATGCTCGGTGTTGCCGCGCATGCGCAGGGAAATCAGGTCGTCCGAACCGCTGAGATTTTCCACCGCATTAAGGACAAATCCCTCGTTGTCGGCAAAGGGCTGGGTCACGGGACCATCGCTGCGCAGCCAGAAACGGTCGTCGAAAATATCGGTATCGGCCATCACGATGACGTTGATATTGCCCGATCCCACGCCTGGGAAATCGGCCTTGCCGGTGATGCGGCCGGCAATGGTGAAGGGTTTGCCGCTGGGCTCCACCATTTGCATCAGGGCGGAAGGGTCGGTGACCGCCATCACGATGTCGCGGCTGAGCAGCGAGGCCTGGGTGCTGGAGGTCAGCAGCGGCTCGAATTTGGTGGTGGCGCCCTTCACCTGGGTCAGCGCGCCCACGCTGGCAAGATTGAGACTCTGCAGGCTGGCGGTGACGGGATCGCGCTGGGAGAAATTGTCCTGCGACAGATGCAGCCAGAGCGGATACATCACGCCATTGGGGGAATTGGCGTCGGCGCGGATGCGCTGGGCAAGCTGACGGTCCAGCACAACATCCTGGGGCGAATATTGCACCCCCCAGCCTTTCAGCAGCGGCACAAAGTCGGACGAGGGCGGCGCATCGGGAGAGTTCATCTGCCGCGCCAGCTCCGACATGGGATCGATGAAGAGGACAATCTTGCCGCCATGCAGGGCCCAGATCTCGATCTGGCGCAGCAGCGACACGCTGACATTTTCGGGATGGGCGATCAGCATCAGATTGGTGCCCGCCGGAATGCTGGTGGCGTCCGGATTGAGCATGGTCACGGCATAATCGCGCTGCAGCTGGGCATAGACGCCCATCGGCTGGCCGGTATTGGGCGCGGAGGCGAAGGGTAGCGAGGTCAATACCGCCAGCTTGGGCTTTTCCGGGTGGGAAAGCTGGTACAGCATCGAGGTGAGGTCGTATTCCAGATAGGGCTCACGCTCGACGGCGAAATACGGAATGGCTTCCTTGTCGTCCAGGCTGTTGGAGCCTTCCAGGCCGAAATAAATGGAATCGCCGCCCTCCGTCTGCAACGGCCTGATGCCCGAGGCGCCCGCCTCGTCTTCCTCGGGGGTGAAAGGCTCCGGATCCACGTCTTCCAGGATGATCTTGCCGTTGCTCAAGCTGGCATATTCACCCAGCAGGTCGCGCACCCGCTTGGCATAGGCGGCGGTGGCCGGAAAGTTGGCGGAATTCTTCTTCGGGAAAAAGAAACGCAGCGTCACCGGTTCCGGCAGCTTGGCGATGATGGCGCGGGTGCCGGCAGCCAGCGTGTATTGGCCCGTCTGGGTGAGATCCAGCTTGGCATCGGTGAAGAAATTGTCCACGAAGATGTTGAGGCCGAAGAACAGCAGCACGGCGAGCGCGAGAGCGGACGAGACATAGGTGCGGCGGGAGATCATCTTGTCAGCCGCCCTTGCTCGAATCCACGATCAGCACATTGGCGAACAGAAACAGCGCGATCAGGGAGGTGAAGAAGACCAGGTCCCGCAGGTCGATCACGCCCGCCGTGATGGCGGCGAAGTGAGTCAGGAAACTGAAGGAGACCACGGCGTCCACCACCGCCACCGGCGCCCAGCCCTGGAAGGCGTCCACCACCACCGGCGCGCCCGCCACGGTGAAGAGGAAACAGACAACCACACTGACGACAAAGGCTATCACCTGGTTGCTGGTGGCCGACGAAATCGCCGCGCCGATGGAAAGATAGGCGCCGGCCATCAGGAAGCTGCCGACATAGGAAGCCAGGATCACCCCATTGTCGGGATGGCCAAGATAATTGACGGTGATCCAGACCGGGAAAGTGAGCGCCAGCGCCAGTCCCGCAAAGGCCCAGGCGGCGAGAAATTTTCCCAGCACCGTCGCCCAGACCGGCACCGGCAGGGTCAGCAGAAGCTCGATACTGCCGCTGCGTTTCTCCTCGGCCCATAGCCGCATCGCCAAAGCAGGGATCAGGAACAGGTAAAGCCAGGGATGATAATTGAAGAACAGCGAGAGATCGGCGACGCCGCTGTCGTAAAAATGGCCGACATAAAAGGTGAATATCCCCATCGAGAACAGGAAGATCACCAGAAAGACAAAGGCGATGGGCGTGGCGAAATAGGCCGCGAACTCACGCCGAAAGATCGCCCTGAGCGCGTTCATGCCGCGGCTTCCTCATGGGCGGTCAGCTGGCGGAAAAGATCTTCCAGCTTTCCTCCGGGTGCGCGCGCGGCAAGACTGGCAGGCGTGCCATCCGCCACCACCATGCCCTTATTGATGATCACGGCGCGGCTGCACACGGCTTCGACTTCCTCCAGCACATGGGTGGAGATCACGATGGTCTTCTTTGCGGCGATGTCGCGGATCAGGCGGCGCACCGCATGCTTCTGGTTGGGATCCAGGCCGTCGGTCGGTTCGTCCAGAATCAGCACTTCGGGATCGTGCAGGATGGCCTGGGCCAGCCCAACCCGGCGGCGAAAGCCCTTGGAAAGGGTCTCGATCGGCCGGTCCATCACACTCTCAAGGCCGGTGCGCGCCACCGCCATGTCCCGCGCGGTGCGGGCGGTGTCGCCGAAAAGCCCTCGCACGCCGGCGATGAAAGCCAGGAATTCGCGGGGGGTCATCTCGCCATAGGCGGGCGCGCCTTCCGGCAGGTAGCCAAGGCTGGCCTGGGCCGCCAAAGTGTCACGACCGATGTCATGGCCGCAGATGCGAGCCGTGCCGCTGTCGGGGGTCAGAAAGCCCGTCACCATCTTCATAGTGGTGGTCTTGCCTGCGCCATTGGGGCCCAGAAAGCCCAGAACCTCGCCCTGGCTGACGGCGAGAGACAGGCCCGCCACCGCGGTGACGCCGCCAAAACGCTTGGTGAGGTTTTCGATTTCGAGCATAGTCCCGGGGAAAACAATGGCGACGGTCCGTTTAAAGAAAGAGGCAGGGGGCCGCAAGCGGACCTGCCCAGGGGGAAACCTGTGGTTGATCTGAAAATCCTGCGCCGCGCGATCATGGTGGGGGTATTTTTCGAGCTGGTGCTGGTGGCGATGGGCCATTTCCGCCCCCGCTTCCGGCCCACTTTCGAACTATTCGGCTGCATGCTGATAGCGGGCGTAGCGGGCCTTCTCTATGCCCGCGACCTGGCGCGGGGCTATGGCTCTGGCGCGCTGGGCGGGGCCGCCGTGGGTGCCGTGTGCGGCTTGGTGGCGGTGGCGACCGCCAGCCTGATGGGCGACCGGCCCGACCTTTTCATTCCCTATGGGGTGATGGTTTCGACCCTGACGGGCCTGGTCGGCGGCCTGTTCGGCCAGTTGGACGCGCAGCTGCGCGTCATCATCAAGAGCCTGCAGTCGGAGAAATAGGAAATTGTCGGTTGGCGTGACGGCCTGCCCGGAAAGGGCTGGGGGGCTTGATATTCCGGACCTGCACAAAACACGGCCAACCGACCCAAGGATAATCGGTTCGGAAAACGGCCCTCGCATGGTTCAATCGTGACCATTTAAAGGCAAGGGTGACAAATGGGTCATATGGTGGAACCAACACCGCGCGTGTTGGAGTATCTTGCGCGTATCGGCAGCCGCGAAACGGCGGAACTGGCGCTATGCCGCAAGCAAACACAAGGCCGCGCCGACGCGGTCATGCAGATCGCCCCGGAACAGGGCACATTTCTGGCCTTGCTGGTGCAGATGACCGGGGCAAGGGCGGTGATCGAAGTCGGCAGTTTCACCGGCTATAGCGCGCTCGCCATGGCGCTGGCACTGCCGCCAGATGGGCGAATCGTGGCGCTGGATGTCTCCAGGGAATTCACCGACATCGCCAGGGTTTATTGGGAAAAGGCCGGCATGGGTGGGAAGATCGTATTACGTCTCGGACCCGCGCAAACCTCGCTGGACAAGATGATCGCAGCGGACGAGGGGCCGTTCGACCTTGTATTCATTGACGCCGACAAGACCGGCTATGACGGTTATTACGAAGCCGCGCTGAAACTGATCCGGCCCGGCGGAATGATCGCGCTCGACAATATGCTCTATTCCGGAGAGGTCGCCGATCCCGCAGCAAAGGGCAATGCTGCGGCGCTGGCCGCCCTCAACGCCAAGATCCACGATGATTCCCGCGTCGACATGACGCTGACAAGCATCGGCGATGGCTTGATGCTGGTGAGAAAACGCTAGGTCTGGCCGGCCGCTCGGTGAATAAAAAAAGCCCGGTCTTTCGACCGGGCTTTT
>DATMNL010000060.1:0-198515 GCA_035568995.1 Rhizomicrobium sp.
CGTCGTTATCGGGCAACTCGAAAACAGCATCGACGGCGGATTTATCGAGCGAAATCTGCATTCTCGTCATGTCAATTGAATCGAAAATTGTTGAACTTCGGAATGCCCGGACATTAGCGGCGCCAGCCGGAAAAAGTTCGCCCTGATTGTCGCCGCGAAATTACTTTTTATAGAGATCGCGGTCACATGCCGCCAGCGCTATCCGCTGGCCAATAGCCGTGGCGGCGTTTTCCGGGACCTACCAGTTCACCGCTATATATTTGCACTCGGTGAATTCCAGAAGGCCATGATGGGCGCCTTCGCGGCCGAGGCCACTCTGCTTGACGCCTCCGAACGGCGCGGCGGGATCGGAGACAAGACCGCGATTCAGGCCCACCATGCCGGCCTCCAGCTTCTCGCTGATGGCAAGCCCGCGCTTGAGGTCGCCGGTATAAAGATAGGCGGTCAGGCCATATTCGGTGTCGTTGGCTTTCGCGATCGCCTCTTCGTCGCTGTCGAAGACCTGCAGCGCCGCCACGGGACCGAAAATCTCTTGCTTCAGCAGCCGGGCATTGTCCGGCACATCGGCGATCACGGTGGGCGGGTAGAAATAGCCCGGCTGGTTGAGGCGCGTGCCGCCCAGAAGGAGGCGGCCGCCTTTCTTCACCGCATCGTCCACCAGCCCCGCGATCTTGTTCACCGTTTTTTCGTTGATCATCGGCCCCAGCGTGGTTTGAGGATCCGTGCCATCGCCCAGTTTGAGCTTTGACATGCGTTCCACCAGGCCGGTGGTGAATTCACGGTAGACGCCGCGCTGGATGTAGAACCGGTTGGCCGCGGTGCAGGCTTCCCCGCCATTGCGCATCTTGGCCAGCATGGCGCCGTCCAGCGCGTCCGGCAGATCGGCGTCGGCGCAGACGATAAAAGGCGCGTTGCCGCCCAGTTCCATGGCGCAGGAAATCACCTGATCCGCGGCTTCGCGCAAAAGGCCGCGGCCCACGGCAGTCGAGCCGGTGAAGGAAAGTTTACGCACCCTTGAGTCATGCAGGATTGCCCTGGCGATGTCGCCTGCGCGGCTGGTGGTGACGATATTGACCACGCCCGGCGGCACGCCGGCATCGTGCATGATCGCGGCGATGGCGAAGGCGGTCAGCGGCGTTTCGCTGGCGGGCTTGAGGATCACGCTGCAGCCGGCGGCAAGCGCGGGGCCAAGCTTGCGCGTCGCCATAGCGGCGGGAAAATTCCACGGCGTGATCAGAAGCGACACGCCGATGGGCTGATATTCCACCAGGATGCGGTTGGTCCCGCCCGGCGCGATGGCGGTATCGCCCAGAACCCGCACCGCTTCCTCGGAATACCAGCGGAAGAAATCCGCCGCATAAAGGATTTCGCTTTTTGCGTCGGCCAGCGTCTTGCCGTTTTCCAGGGAGATCAGGAAGGAAAGCCAGTCCGCGCCCGCCACCATGCGTTCGTAGCAGGCGCGCAGGATTTCGGCCCGCTTGCGAGGCGCGGTCGCGGCCCAGCCGGGACCGGCCTTGTGCGCCGCATCCACGGCCGCCCGCGCGTCCTCTTCATCGCCATCGGCGATATCCGTCAACACTTCGCCGCTGGCGGGATTGTCCACCGGCAGGCGTTTTTTGGCGGCGCGCCAGGCCCCGCCGATGAAAAGCCCGGTCGGCACGGAGTGACCGGAATGGGGGGCGGGAAGCGTGAAACTCATGCTTTCTGTATCCAGAACACATACATGGCGGCAAACATGCCGGGGTTTTCGCCTTCGAACAATTCCCAGCTGGCAAGATCGGTTGCGGCCTGATCATGCGGGAAACGCCGGCGATACGCAGTCAGCACCGCATCGTCCAGTTCAAAGCCCAGGAAGGTGAGATTGTTCTCCTTCAGGAAGGCGTTGATGGCGCCCAGCGTCAGGCGATGTTCCTGGGCATGGAAGATCAGGTCGCGGCAGGCGCTGACGCTGAAAAAATCCTCGGATTTTATGACCGAGGTGAAGCTGCCGCTGTCGGAACTGTCGGCCAGCTCCTGCCGGAAGGCGCGGATTTCCTCTGCCGAATTTCCGATGCCCTTTTCGGCGATGCGCGCCCTTGCCTCCACGATGTTGCGCCGCGCGATCTCGCTGTAAAAGCCCAGCCACATGAAGCCGGAGGGCCTCAGGCGCGACAGGAGGGTTTTCCAGCCGGTAAAGGGATCGGCCATGTGATGCAGCACGCCGATGGATTCGATCACGTCGAAATCCCTTTCAAGCCTGCCCAGTTCCAGGATATCGGCCTGGCCATATTGAATCTTCAGCCCCAGCTCGCCCGATTTGCGCGCGGCATAGGAGAGGCTCGCCAGGCTGAGGTCCACCGCCAGCAGCGTCCTGTCGCCGAATTTCTGGGCGCTGGAAATGGAATGCTGGCCGGTGCCGCAGCCCGCCACCAGGAAATCCTGCATCAGGCGGCCGGGCTGGCGCTGAAACGCGGCGAAGGGATATTTTTCGCTGAGAAAAGTGACGATATTGTCCTGGGCGCCGGACGCGACGCGCACCCAGCGCGGATAGGGATTTTCCTCATATTGGTTTTGCACCTTGAGGGATACATCATCCTTGATCGGTGTCAGGCGCCGGATCTGATCCCTGAGGCGAAGCTCTTCCAGGGGTTCGCGGACCTGCTGGGTCAGCACCGCCTCCACCGGCTGGGGCCATGGGCGCTCACTCAGTTTTGCGGCGCCGGCTATTGCATGGAGCGGAAAATAGGCCGCCACGGTCAAGAGCGCGAGGGGGGAAATTTCGCCCCGTGACTCCAGCGCCACAGCGAGGGACTCCCTCAGCGCCTGCGCCGCTTCGATTTCCCCATCGCCGGGCAGGAATACATATTCATTGATGTAGCATTGCTGGGCCAGCGCGCCGCAGAAGCGAAGGGTCTTTTCGTCCGGCGCGGCGTGCCGCATCGCGCCGCGCGCCACCGTCAGAAAGCGTTCCAGCGCCATATCGGTATTGGGCGCGGATGTCAGAAGCGCGATCAGCAGCGCATCGTCGGCGAGGCTCGCCCAGCCCGGTTCGCCCAGCAGATCCGCGCCGGAGAGCCGCACTGGCCAGGCGGCATTGGCGCGGGCCACCATCGGGCCGATATCGGCGTTGAGCTTGACCAGGGCAGCGCTGGCGCGGCCAAGCTTGCCGGGCCGGTCCCAGGGTTCGCTGAGGGCGCGCGCCATCAGACCGCGGATTTCTGGATTGTCGCCGCCCAGTTCCGCCTGGGCGAAAAGCGAAACGAACAGCCGCTTGGCCTTGGGGGTCTCCCTGAGTTGCAGGGAGCGGCGTAGCGCATCCATTCCGGTTCCGGCATCGCCGCGCGCCATCGAAAGGGCGGCGAAGTTGTTGAGCAGATCGGTATCGGCCGGCCGCATGGGCAGAATGCGGCGATAAATGGCGTCCGCTTCGTCGAGCTGGCCATTTTCCCACAGCGCAATGCCCAGATTGCCCAGGGCATCGACATTGTTCGGATCGAAGGAAAGCGCCTTTTGGTAGGACACCATGGCCTCGTCGCGCTGGCCCAGAGTCCACAGCGTCAGGCCCAGATTGACATGCGCGGCCGGGCTTTGGGGCATCGCCGCAAGGGCGCGGCGGTAACAGGCCATGGCTTCGCTGAGATTGCCCTTATCGCGCAGGATATTGCCCAGATTGCCGAGGGCATCGCCATAATCGGGTTTGAGCGCGACGGCCCTGCGGAAATGCGCCTCGGCCTCGTCCAGTTGACCCTGTGTGTGCAACACATTGCCGAGATTGTTGATCGCGGCCGCGTTGTCCGGCTGGGCGGCGAGGGCGCGGCGGTAGCAGACACTCGCTTCCTCCGGCTTGTCCTGCATCGCCAGCACATTGCCGAGATTGTTATAGGCATCGGCGTCGTTCGGCTTGAGCACCAGGGCGCGGCGATAGCTGGCTATGGCGCCATCGAAGTCGCCCTGCTGCTGCAAGGCGAGGGCGAGATTGAAATGGTACGGCGCCAGGCGGTTGTTGATCGCAATGGCCCTGCGAATGAGTTCGGCGGCCGGCTGGAACTGTCCCGTCTGCAACGCCGCCAGGCCCAGAAGATTCAAGGCTTCTGGATTGCGGGGATCCAGCGCCAGGACCTTCTGGTAAAGCGGCGCCGCCTGGTCGAGGCGTCCGGCCTGATGCAGGCGCACCGCCTCATTCAGCATGGTTTGAATGTCCGGCACCGTTTTTTCCTGTCTGATTAATTCGGCACTGCGTCGAAGGCGATGGTGGTGCGCGCCGCACTGTCGTGGAAGGGGATGGTGCCGTGCCACATGTAGGAAGGAAACAATATCAGCCGCCCCGGCACGGGTTGAAGGGTGCGCCGCACTGGCTGCGGGAGCGGGGTGGCGAAATCCGGCTCGCCGAATTTGATCCAGCCCTGGCGGCTTTGGGTGTCCTTCACCGCCTCCGGCACGGCGACATAATAACAGGAGCTGATCCAGCCCTCGGGATGAAAATGATTGGCGTGATAACCCTGGGCCGAAAGCCGCGACGACCAGGAGCCGGAGTATTGAAAGCCGCGCCGCCGCCGCGACAGGAAGGGGTGGGTCGCATCGGCGCGCATGTCCGCTATATAGCGCGCCGCTGCCTCGCGGATGCGCCGTTCCAGCCGGTCGACCAGGTCGTGGCCGGCGCCGAACACCTGCAGGACGGTCTGGCTGCCGCCGCGCAGCGACTGGGCGACATGCTCGCGGGCATGGGGATGAAGCCGGTCCAGATACGCGTTCAGCTCGGCATTGAAATTTGCCATGTCCGAAAAACCCTCCGGCGGATCAAGGTCGAAGACGCGGACGAATTCGTCATAACCGCTCAAAGCCTCATCGCGCTCATCGCCGACAAGGCGCAAGGCTGTTCCCATCAGCGCCAGGCAGACCTGGTTGGCGGGAGCGATGGCATGACCCATTTCGCAAAGCGTGAGGGCGCGGGCCGCATCGCCCCGGGCGATCGCGGCGGAGGCGGCATTGCCGCAGAGATTGGCGTCGGTCCGGTTTTTTTCTACCAGCGTCTCGAACAGGGCGGCGGCTTCGTCATGGCGGCCGAGCCGCGACCGTGCGGTGGCCAGGCCCACCCCGGCATGCTTGTTGTCCGGCTCCCGCGCCAGGATAGCGGTGAAGACCCCGCTGGCTTCTTCATAGCGCTGGCCGTGCATCAGCAGGCTCGCCTTCGCAAGATAAAGGCCGCGATTGGGCGGAGCGCGGTCGAAGGATCTGAGATAATCCTCCGGGCGGTTCAGCCGGTAGAGCAGATCGTTATAGTCATTGTGCAGCATGACATTGAAGGGATCCTTCGCCAGCAGCACGCGATAAAGCGCCAGCGCTTCATCAAAGCGCCCCTGGTCATGCAGCTGTTCGGCGAGGCGGGGCGTGACGTTTTCGCTGCCCGGCTGTCTCGTTGGCGTGAAGGACATAGGCCATACTAACATCGCTTTTCCGGCAAACAAGAAATTGCCGCAAAATCAGCACGTTAGATCGCGGCCGGCGGTTGCGCTTGAGCCGTCGCCCAATAGCGTTGAAAGTCCGCCTTAAGAGGGAGACAAGACATGCGAACAGGGATGATCGCGCTTCGCGCCGGCCTGATGATGGCCAGCCTGATAACAGCAAGCTTGCTGCTGATCGCAGGCCCAGCCCTGGCGCAGGAGGAAGGCGCGGCCGCGCGGCCCGCCGCTCCCGCTCCGGCCGCCGCCGCTGGCGTGCCGGCCGCCGGAAATCGGACTTCGAATGCGAACGCCAATGCGATCAAGCCTGGCTCGATGGTCGCCCCGCATGGCCAGAACGGCTTTGGCGGAGGGGCCGCGGTGCCCGGTCTCTATCGGGAAAATCCGGGCAACGGTTTGTACGGCGCCTCCAGCGGGGGATTTTAGCTGCGTCCGGCTTACTTCACCGATTGATACACCAGGCGCGGGAAACGTGGCGGGTTCGGGCCCGGCGCCGCCCATCTTTTGTCCAGATCGGCCAGCAGATTGGCTTTCATCATATCGTCCTCGCTCATGCCCTTTTTCTTAGCCGCCGCGATGCGATCCCGCGCCGTTTTGAGCATGGCGCGATATTCGGCGACGCCTTTCTTGTCGGTGACCGGGCCATGGCCGGGAACGATCTTGGTGTTGGCATCGGAATGGGCGAGCACGAAATCGGCGCCCGCTATCATGCCGTCAATGCTGCCGCCCGACGCCACGTCGATGTTGGGATAGGTGGCGCTGGTCACGACATCGCCGGTGGAAATGACATTCGCGGCGGGCCAGAACACGAAGCTGTCGCCATCGGTATGGGCATTCTCGAAATGCACCAACTCGGCGGCCTGTCCCGGAATTTTCACTTCGGTGCCCTGGCCGCTATAGGTCTGGGCCGGCATCGCGCCCTTGGGCGCGGGCGTGCCGGGCTGGCCGTTGGCGCCGGGCGGCGGATTGGCCATGCGCTTCCCGACATTCTCATGCGCCATGATGATGGCGCCGTCCTTGGCGAAAGCCTCGTTCCCGCCGGTGTGATCGCCGTGAAAATGCGTATTGAGTACGAACTTGATCGGCAGAGGCGAAATGCTGGCGATCTTGGCCTTGATCTTGTCATGTAGGGGCGCGAATTCGGTATCCACCATCAGGATGCCGTCCGTGCCCACGGCAATCGTGATGTTGCCGCCCGATCCGGCCAGCGCATACATGTTGTGGCCGAGGTCGGTGGACTGGATCTCGACCTTGGAAAAATCCTGGCCCTGCGCCAGCGCCGGACCGGCCCAGAGCGCCAGGCAGGCGCCGCCAGATAAAAAAGCCGAAGCAAAAAATGGGGCAATATTTTTCATGTCGCGTTCTCTCCCGATGGCGGTGGTATGCTAATGTATTTTGGCGGCCCGAGACAGGGAAGAGACAGGGAGAAGCCGTCATGGCAGTGAGGATCATCGCCGTTCTGGCCGCCATGCTGCTTTTGGGCGCTGCCGCGTCATCCCCCCAACAGGCCTGGAAAGCCGCCATCGCCGACCAGAACAAGGATTACGCGCAGATTCCGCATGCCATGCTCAAGATTCAGGATTCCGCCTATCTGGGCGAGGGCGAGACGGCGGTGCTGGACGGCAAGCCTGGCCAGCCGGGAAGCTGGCGTTGGCATAATGACGGCAAGGGCGAGGGCGCCCTGCGGGTTGCTTTCAAACGCGGCAAACTCAGCGTGACGCAAAACGGCAAGCCGCTTGATCCGGCGCAGATCACCAAAAGCATCGCGGTGGACAAGGATGTGGATGTGGCCGGCCAACCGACCCAGGTGGGCGCCAACGTCAATGGCTGGCGCATCTTTGTTTACAACCAGCAGAACCCGGCGGCGAAATCCTTCACCGGCGTGTCTTATTTTCCCTACGATCCGGCGTTCCGGGTGGCGGCGCGCTTCATCCCAGACCCCAAACTGCCGCCGCGCGTCTTTCGCACCTCCCGCGGCACCGACAAGCAATTCTATCACGCGGGCGACGCAGCCTTCACTTTGAAGGGCCATGCCATCACACTGCCCTTTTATGCCGAGAGCGGTGATCCAAATCAGGTCAAGGACATATCGGCCTTCTACACCGATGCCTTGACGGGCAAGGGCGCCTATGGCGCGGGGCGTTATGTCGATGTCGAGGATTTCGGCAAGTTTCCGCCCACCTCGGTCACGATTGATTTCAATCTGGCTTACAACCCCAACTGCGCCCGCTCGGCGCATTTCACCTGTCCCCTGGCCACCGACGCTATTGCGCTTGCCATGACGGCGGGCGAGCGCGATCCACATCTGGCCCACCCCAATTAGCAAAACCCGCGCCAAAGCCGGTTTTTGGCCAAAACCGGCTCGGCGCCAAGGATGACGCCCGTTTAATTCAGGCCCGGAATGGGCTAGAACCCTGACCACGCGGGGTACACCGCATCGGGAAACGTTCCATTCAAGGGGTGAATCATGAAACGGGCATGGTTGTATTTGGGCGCGGCCGTCCTGGCGGCAGTTCCAGCGATTGTTTGGGCGGCCGAAACGTATCCGGTCCAGGTGGTTCCGGTCGGCAAGGGACCTTACAATTTTCCGCAAGGCTTCCGCACCGATTTCAGCAAGGTGAAGATCATGGTGACGGAAAAACTGTCGCCCAATCTGGTGGTCATTCACGGCAATGAGGGTGTGGACTCGGCGCATCCGGATGCCTCGGGCGGCCGCATGGTGGCCCTTTATGGTCCGGACGGCGTTCTTCTGGTGGATTCCGAGAACAAGCCGGTGGCACAGAAGAGCCTGGATGCCATCCGCACCCTCTCCAAGGCGCCGATCAAGATCATGGTCAACAGCCACGCCCATAGCGATCACACCGGCGGCAACGCTTTCTTCGCCAAACAGGGCACGGTGATCTTCGCCCAGGAAAACCTGCGCGACGAAATGATGCCGGACCCGAACGCGCCGGCGCGCGGTCCGCGGCCGGCCGGCGCCCCCGCGCCCGAGCCGTTCGATCCCGCCAGCCTGCCGGTGGTGACCTACAAGTATGATCCGGCCACTGAGGGCAAGCCCGCCGTTACCGTCCACATGAACGGCGAGACGGTGGACTTCATTCCCATGATGCCCTCGCACATGGGCGGCGACACCGTCATCCGCTTTGAAAATGCGAATGTGATCTACATCGAGGATTTCTATCGCAACTTCGGCTATCCCTTCGCCGACCAGGCCAATGGCGGCTCGATCAAGGGCATGCTGAAGGCGGTGGATCTTCTGGAAAAGCTGGCCAACGACCAGACTATCCTAGTGCCCGGTCACGGCACGCTGGTTCACAGGAAGGACCTGCTCGGCTATCGCGCCATGCTGGTGGACCTGATCGCCAAGGTGGGCAAGATGCGCAAATCCGGCAAGGCGCTGAAAGACGTGATAGCCGCCAACGTCACGGCGCCCTATGACGCCTCCACCCTGGGCGACACCCAGCAGAGCAAGGACCGTTTCGTCCAGGAACTCTATAACGAAAGCGCAACCGACCTGCCGCCCATCGTGAACGGCCGCCGCAAGATGCCGCGCGAGGCGCCGTAGCATTCGCCTCGCTTAGATACGGAAATGAGAAATCGCCATGCCGGGAAACCGGTGTGGCGATTTTTTATGAGCATGGTGCCACGCGGCCCTGCTACGCTGATGCTTGTGCGAGGCCCAGGGATGATTTTTCGATGGATGTCGAGGCAACATGCGGCCGGGCGGCGGAGTTTCACCGCATGGGCAATGCCGCCGAAGCCGAGCGGCTTTACCGCGAGATACTGGCCGCCGCGCCGGATTATGTTCCCGCCCTGAGCCTGTTGGGCGTCTTGTGTTCGTTGACGGCGCGAAAGCTCGAAGCGCTGGGATTGATGCAAAAGGCCGCCAGGCTCGGTCCGAACTCCGCGCCTGCGCTTTTGAACTACGCCATCCTGTTACAGGAGATGGATCGAGGCGATGAGGCGCTGGCATATTTTTCCCGCGTGACGGCGCTTCAGCCCGGCAATGCCCTGGCGCATGCGCAGGAAGCAAATCTTCTGGTGGCGTTGAAACGGCTGCCGGAAGCGCTGACGCGGTTCAACAAGGCGATTGCGCTCAAACCCGATTTCACCGCCGCCCTGGGCAATCGCGGCATTGTGTTGCGCCAGTTGGGGCGCGCGGACGAGGCCATGGCGGATTTCGACAAGGCATTGGCGCTGGCGCCGGACAACACGCTGATGCTGGCGGCGCGTGGCTATCTTCACTGGGACAAATTCCGCCGGTTGGAGCCGGCGGTGCGCGACCTGGAACGGGCGGTGGCGCTCCATCCCGACGCGGATTATGCGCGGGGCGACCTGATGCATATGAAGATGCTGGGCGGTGACTGGCGCGGCTTTGCGACGGAATTGGCGCTGATAGATGCCGGGGTGCGCGCCGGAAAGAAAATTATCCGGCCATTCGCCTATCAGGCGCTGTCGGGATCGCCGGAGGATTTGCAGACCTGCGCTGTCACCTGGACCAGGGACGCGGTCCCGCCCGCTCCCGCATTGTGGCAAGGCGAAAGATACCGGCATGGCAAAATCCGTGTCGGTTATGTCTGTGGCTCTTTCAGCAAGCATGCCCTGGCCTATCTGGCGGCGGGACTCTACGAGCTTCACGACCGAAGCGGATTTGAGATCTTCGCCTTCGACACCGGGCGAAGCGATAACAGCAGGATGCGGGCGCGGCTGGAATCCGCCTTCGACAAATTCATTTCCATCGCTGAAATGTCTGACGGCGACGCGGCAAAAAAAATACGGGCCGAGGAGATAGATATACTGGTCAATGTGGACGGCTATTCCGGCACTATCCGCATGGGCGTCTTTGCCCGCCGACCCGCGCCGATGCAGGTCAACTGGCTGGGCTATCCCGGCACTCTGGGCGCCGACTATATGGATTACATCATTGCCGATCCGGTCGTGATCCCGCCGGACGATGCGCGCCATTATACGGAAGAGATCGTCACAATGCCGCACGCCTATCAGGTGAACGACGCAAGGCGCGCCATCGCGGCACAGAGTCCCGGACGCGCGGCGCTTGGCCTGCCGCCCAATGGTTTTGTTTTCTGCAATTTCAACCAGAGCTACAAGCTGACGCCCGATATTTTCGCCTGCTGGATGCGGCTTCTGGCCCGAGTGGAAGGCAGCGTGCTGTGGCTGCTGGAAGCCAACCAGACGTTTCACGCCAATTTGCGGGCTGCGGCGGAAAAAGAAGGTATCAGCGGCGCACGGCTGATCTTCGCACCCATCATCCCGATCGAAGACCATCTGGCGCGGCTGAGGCTGGCGGACCTGTTCCTCGACACGCTGCCTTACAACGCCCATACCACCGCCAGTGACGCCTTGTGGGCGGGCCTGCCGCTTCTGACCTGCCGAGGGCAGGCTTTCGCGGGCCGAGTCGCCGCCAGCCTGCTTCTGTCCATGGACATGCCCGAGCTGGTGGCTTCGAACATGAACGACTATGAACGCCTCGCGCTCAAGCTGGCTCACGAGCCCCTCTTGCTTCAGTCCTTAAGGGATAAAATCGCTGCAAACCGGCCCCAAAGCCCGCTTTTCAACACCGATCTTTACCGGCGCCAACTGGAATCCGCATACCGGACCATGATGGAACAGGCTTCTCGCGGTGAGGCCGCGCGCGCATTTCGCGTTGAGACGGGTTGAAGACGGGCCTAGAATGGCCAAATCATACGTAGTCCCTGGAGATGGAGGATTCGATGAAATACAGATTTGCCGCCGCCGCCCTGGCAATGAGTGTCTTGCCGGCTCTTGCCTTGCAACTGGCGCCGATTTCCCCGCACCAGGCGCTGGCAAATAGAGGTCAATGCGTCAGCATCGAAGGCACCGCCAGCGTGCGCAGTGACCCACAGCGCCCAGGCCTGGATGTCGACCTGGACGGCAAGGACAGCTCGGCCTTCGGCTATATTCTGCCCCAGAACCAGTCCCAGTTTCCCGATATCAGCAGCATGGACGGCCAGCGCGTGGCGATCACGGGTGTGGTCACCATGTATTTGGGGCGCGCCCAGATTCACATGACCTCGGCCAGGCAACTTGCCCCCGCCGGCGGGAATTCGGATAGCGGGTTGACCAATGTCGGCCCGGAATGGGCCAAGGGCGATCAGAACACGGCCTGCGGCGCCTAGCCATCGGCGCGTGATGGGTGGTTGACACTATGGCGGTGTCTGCAAAGATTCCGCCATGGACGCGCAGACCCTTTGCCGCCAGGCCACGGAGCATCACAAAAATGGCGGCCACACGGAGGCTGAGCGGCTTTATCTTCAGGCCCTCGCCATCGAACCCGGCAATTTTGCCGCCCTGCATCTGCTTGGCGTGTTGCGCTCCCAGACCGGACGAAAAGCCGAGGCGCTGGAGCTGATCAACGCCGCGCTTGCTGTCAAACCCGATGTCCCAACCGCCCTGATGAATCACGGCCTTCTGCTGCAGGAATTGCTAAGGCCGGCGGACGCGCTGGTCAGCTTTGAGCGCGCCCTGGCCCTGAAGCCGGATTTTGCCGCGGCGCGTTATGGCCGTGCCGATGCGCTGAAAGATTTGCAGCGCTTTGAAGAAGCGCTGGCTGATTATGACCTGGCCCTGGATTTGCGTCCCGGCAATGCGCAGGCGCTGAGCAATCGCGCCGGCGTGCTCAGGGCGCTGGGCCGGGATGAGGAAGCGCTGGCGAGCTACAACTCCGCCCTGGCGGCAGCGCCGGGCGATGCGGCGATCTGGAAGAATCGCGGCCATCTTTTAAGGGAGCAAAACCGTTCCGGCGAAGCGCTGGCCAGTTATGACCAGGCGCTGGCGCTAAGTCCCCGGGACGCGGAGGCCTGGGACGATCGCGGCGCCGCCCTGCATGGCATGAAGCGTTTCGACGAAGCGATGGCGAGCTTTGAGCAGGCAATCGCGGCGGACCCGGATTATGCCCCGGCCTGGTTCCACAAGGCGTTGGGCCTTTTGCTGGCGGGGGATTTGAGGCCGGCCTGGCCGCTGCTGGAATGGCGGTACAAGCTGGCCGGTGCACCGGCACCGAAAAATCATGCCGGGCCGGAATGGTCGGGCATAGAAAACATCGCCGGCAAGACCCTATTCGTCCGGTGGGAAGAGGGGTTGGGCGACACGATTCAGTTTTTCCGCTTTGTGCTGCTGGCGGCGGCGCGTGGCGCAAAAGTCATCTTTTCGGTTCCAGACCGGCTGGCGCAATTGTTCCGGGAGGCCGGGTCCGGCGTCGAGATCATCGGGGCGCACGAAACGCCTCCCAGGTTCGATTATCACATTCCGCTGCTTAGCCTGCCGCTTGCGTTCGGCACGGAGGTTGAAACCATTCCCGCTGCCACGTCTTATCTGCGCGCCGACGCCGCCCGCGTGACATCTTGGACCGGCAGGACCGGCAGCGGTGGGTTTCGCATTGGCGTGGTCTGGGCCACCACCACGTCCCGTTCGCTGGGCCGTTCCTTCCCGCTTGGCGCGCTGGAGGGATTGGCGAAACTGCCCAGTGTCCGGCTTATTTCGCTGCAGAAACAGGATGGGCTGGAGCAACTGAACCATCTGCCGCCCGGCATGGATGTGGAGGTCTATGATTTCGACCAGGGCAGTGATGCGTTTCTCGATACCGCCGCGATGATGGAAAACATGGACCTGATCATCAGCGCCGACACCTCCACCGCCCATCTGGCGGGCGCGCTGGGCCGCCCCATCTGGCTGGCGCTGAAATATGTTTCCGACTGGCGCTGGTTCCTGGACCGCGCCGACAGCCCCTGGTATCCGAGCATGCGGCTGTTCCGGCAGCAGGCGGATGGCGACTGGACAGGCGTCTTCGCCCAGATGCAGGCGGAGCTGGCGCGGCGATTGTGAAAGGTATCTCGCCTACTCGGCCGGGACCTGAGCCGGCTGCCCTCCTGTCCGCCAATGAGCCAGCCAATGGCCGAGATTATCAAGATACACATAGATCACCGGCGTGATGTAGAGCGTCAGGAGCTGGGAGAACAGCAATCCGCCTGCCACGCACAGGCCCAGCGGCCGGCGCGATTCTGAACCCATGCCGGTACCGAATACGATCGGCAACGTGCCCATCATCGCGGCCATGGTGGTCATCATGATGGGACGGAAGCGCACCAGCGCCGCCTCGATGATCGCCTGTTCGGGCGAACCGCCCGTGCCGCGCTCCTTCTGCAACGCGAAGTCGATCATCATGATGGCGTTCTTCTTGACGATGCCGATCAGCATCATCATGCCGACAAAGGCATAAAGGGTCAGCGGCAACCCGGCTAGGTAAAGCGTGAATAGCGCCCCCACCGCCGCCGAGGGCAAGCCGGACAGGATTGTGAACGGATGGATAAAGCTTTCATAGAGAATACCCAGGATGATGTAGACCACAATAATCGCGATCAGCAGCAGCAGGCCCATATTCTGGGTGGATTGCTGGAAGGCGGCGGCAGTGCCCTGAAAGCTGCCCTGGATGGAATCCGGCACGCCGATGTCCCGGCTGACCTTGGCGATGCCGGTCACCGCGTCGCTGAGGGCATAGCCGGGCGCCAGATCGAAGGACAGGGTGACGGCGGGCAATTCTCCCTGGTGATTGACCACCACCGGAATGGTGCTGGTGGCCACCTTTGTCACCGCGGAGAGCGGCACCAGCACCCCGCCGGTGCCGGTGACGTAGAGATTGCGAAGCGATGCGGCGTTGCGCTGGTACTGGGGAAGCAGTTCCAGCACCACCGAATAGAGATTCTGCGCCCCGTAAATCTGCGAAACCTGCTGGCCGCCAAAGGCATAACTCAGCGCATTCTCGATCTGGGTTGGGGTCACGCCCTGGGCGGCGGCGCGTTCGCGCAAAATGGACACATCCACGTCGGGCGCGGGCTTGTCGAAATCGCTGGAAACGCCGATGAAGACCGGCGTCTCCTTCAGTGCCGTTTCCAGGCGCGCCGACACGTCACGCAGCTGGTCCAGGTCCAGGCCTTCCAGCGTGTACTGGTAGCTGGAGCGGGACATGCGCGCGCCGATGCGGATGGTGGGCGGATTGACCACAAAGACATTGACGCCCGGAATGCCGGTCAGCTTGCGGCGCAACTCGCGGGAGATTTCATCCGCCGAAAGTGCCCGCTGGTCGCGCGGTTTGAGATAGACCTGGATCTGCGCGGTATAGGCGCCAGCGCTGCCCAGCCCGCCCTGTCCCACGCGCGAATTGGCGCGGTAGACATTGGGATCGGCGCTGATGGTGCGGTTGACATATTGCGCATAGGCCGACATCCGGTCGAAGGAAGTGCCTTCATTGGCCAGCAGGCTGACCTGAAGCTGGCCGATATCGTCGGTGGGCAGGAAGTCCTCCGGCATCACCGCGAACAGCACCACGCTGGCCACCAGGCTGCCCGCGAAAATCCCCAGGATGGTGCGTTTGTGCGCCATGGACCAATGCAGGGTGCGGCT
Organism: Rhizomicrobium sp.; assembly: GCA_035568995.1. Lineage (GTDB taxonomy): Bacteria > Pseudomonadota > Alphaproteobacteria > Micropepsales > Micropepsaceae > Rhizomicrobium. The sequence goes on from DATMNL010000060.1 coordinate 14,877, forward strand.
GTAGGCGGCTTGCACCTTGTTGAACGTGTCTTCGCTGAATTTGTAGAAGGCATTGTGCTTTTCGTTGTGCTCGTCCTTCAGGAAGCGGGCGCAGAGCATCGGCGTCAGGGTTACCGAAATGATGCCCGAGAACATGATGGCGGTGATGATGGTGACGGCGAATTCGTGCAGCAGCCTGCCGACAATGCCGCTCATGAAGACGATCGGGATGAACACCGCGGCCAGTGACAGGGTCATCGAGAGAATCGTGAAACCGATTTCCGACGATCCCTTCATCGCCGCGTCGAGGGGCTTCATGCCTTCCTCGATGTGCCGGACGATATTTTCCAGCATCACGATGGCGTCATCCACGACAAAGCCCACCGACAGGGTCAGTGCCATCAGCGAGAGATTGTCGATGCTGTAGCCGAGCAGCGACATTCCCGCGAAGGTGCCGATCAAGGCGATGGGAAGGGCGAGCGAGGGGATGATGGTAGCGGTCACCTTGCGCAGGAAAACGAAGATCACCCCTACCACCAGAACGGCGGCGATCAGGAGAGTGGTCTGTACATCGTCCACGGAGGCGCGGATGGTCTGGGTGCGGTCATACAGCGTCTCAAGCTTGATCGAAGGCGGCAGGACGGCCCGGAACTGCGGCAGCACCTTTTTGATGTTGTCCACGACCTCGATGGTGTTGGAGCCGGGCTGGCGGTTGATCTGCAGCACAATGGCCTTGTCGGGTCCCACCCAGCTTCCCGAGCGCGTATCGTTGGAGGAATCGATCACATTGGCGACGTCTCCGATCCTGACCGGGGCGCCGTTCTGGTAGGTGATGATCTGGCGGCGATAGGAATCGGCATCCATCAACTGGCCGTTGGTGTGGATGATGCGCGCGTCGCCGACGCCGTTCAGCGCCCCGGTGGCCTGGTCGATATTGGTCTGCGCGATGGCGCTGGCCAGCTGGTCGATGCCGATATTGCGCACCGCCAGCTTGCCCGGGTCGGCCTGGACGCGCACCGCATATTGCTGTGAGCCGTTGACATTGACCTGGGCCACGCCGGTCAGGGTGGAAAGGCGCCGGGCCAGCAATTCCTCGGCATATTTGTCCACCGTGGTGATCGGCAGGGTCTTGGAGCTGAGGGCGATGGACAGCACCGGCAATTCGGTGGGATTGACCTTGAAGTAGCTGGGTGGATTGATCATCGTGCGAGGCAACTGGCGCGTGGCCCGCGAAATCGCCGATTGCACGTCATTGGCGGCTTCGCCCAGATTTTTGTCCAGGCTGAATTGCAGCGCGATGTTGGTCGAACCCTGACTGCTGGACGAGGTCATCTGGTCAATGCCGGGGATGACCGAAAATTGCGATTCCAGCGGCGTGGCGATGGTGGCCGCCATGGTCACCGGGTCGGCACCCGCCAGAGAGGCGCTCACCTGGATGGTGGGGAAATCGACGTTGGGCAATTCACTGACCGGCAGCGCCGCATAGCCGAAGATGCCGAAGATCACCACCGCCGCCATCAAGAGCGTGGTCATCACAGGGTATTGGATAAAGCGGCGCGAGATATTCATGGCCTTTGGGCTCCGCGCCGGCCGGCGCCATTCCTGCCGCCTCCGCCCGCCTGCGCTCCCCGGACGATTTCCACATTACCGCCGGGCACGACTTCCAGCTGTCCATCCACCACCACATCGTCGCCGGCCGCCAGATTGCCCTGGATGGCGACATTTTTGGAATCGTCGAACAGCACGGTGACGGCAATCTGCTCGGCCTTGCCGCCCGCGACGCGGTAGACATATTGCGCGTCAGGCCCGGACGCCAACGCATCATGCGGGACGGTGATGGCATTCTTTATGCTGGCCAGTTCCACCACCACATTGACCAGCTGGCCCGGCACCAGGCTGGCGTCCGCATTGTCATAGGTGGCGCGCAACTCGATGGTTCCGGTGGCGTTGTTGACGGCGTTGCTGACGAAGTTGACCGGCACGGTGAAGTTCGCGCCGCCCACATCGCTTTGATCGACAGTCGCGAGCAGGCTGCCGATCTTCTGGCGCGCCTCGATCCGCGGCAAGTCGGTCTGGGGCAGGAAAAAGGAAATCTTGATCGGCTGGATCTGGCTGATGGTGACCAGGGGATTCACATTGGTGGTGGTGCCGGTGACCGAGATGATGTTGCCCGGCATGATGGTAATGGGACCGGTCTTGCCGTCCACCGGCGAGCGGATTTTTGTGTATTCGAGATTGAGTTCGGCGGTCTGAAGATTGGCCTGGTCGGCCTCGACGATGCCGCCATCGGCCGCCGCTGTAGCGGCCTCGTCATCCACCACCTGCTGCGATATCGCATTTTCCGAGAGCAGGGCCTGGAAGCGCTTCAAGTCGCGGCGCGCGCCCTCCAGCGCCGCCTGGTCCTTGGTCAACTGGCCCCTGACCTGGGCCAGCGCCGCTTCAAATGGCCTGGGATCGATCTGGAACAGAAGGTCGCCCTTCTTGACCATCTGGCCTTCCTTGAAAAACGCCTGCTGGACGCGGCCGGCGACCTGTGGCGTCACCTGGATAGTGTCGGATGCGAGCACCGTTCCAATCGTGCGTTCGATCACCGACATATCGCGGCGTTCCACCTTGGCGACCTTGACCGGGGCTGCGGCGCCGCGCGCACTCCGTGGCTGATCCGTGATGCCGCGATGATTGACATACCAGAAACCGCCCAGCACCAGGATGAGCGCGGCGACGCCCAGCCATTTTACGCCGCGAACCTTCTGGAGCAGAAACGGCGCCCTTTGAAACATCGTCGGACGCGGCGGCACGGGCGGCCAAGGCGAGGAAACGATTTTTTGATCTATGCTCATTGTCATCCTGTGGTTGGCGCGAAATCATCTTGAGCCAATGCCGCGTCAGACGCGGCTTGCGACCGTTATGCGATGATTTCGGTATGTCTTTAGATTAGGATGCGCTGAAATATTTCTCAGGATTGTCTCAGAGTGCGCGCCGCGATTGCAGCGTTGTAATATTTGAGACGGAGTTGGAGCGCACTTTGGTGAATCATGGATACTGTCCGAAATGTGAAAGGCCTGTCACGCATTGCGCGCTGGATGAGATCGAGGTCGGCGATCGGCTGATAGGTTCCAGCTTTCACGGCATCGCGATGTGCTGTCCACATTGCCGGACCGTGCTGGGCGTTTCCGCCGACCCCGATATCCTGGTCAATGACATCGCCAGCCGTTTGCTGCATAAACTTTCAGGCACGGGCGGACTTGCACTGGTTCCGCAGGCAAAGTTGCAGCGGCGCTGAATTGTTTTTTTCCGTTCATGTATTGCATCGAAACATGCCAGGATATTGTCATGCCGGCAGGGCGCGCTGATTCAGGATGCTCCCAACACGAAAGCAGAGGCATGGACAGCAAACAGACCACGCCAGGCCGGCTTGAGCGTCTTGTCAGGGCCTTGTTGCTGCTGTCAGCCAGCCTTGCCTTTTCCTTCGCCGCCTGGGCCGCTGGCGCATCCCGGCTTCAGAATCCCGTCTGGGTTTATGGCGTGATTGGCGGGGTGATCATTGCCGCCCTTCTGGTGAGCCGGCTGGGCGCCAAACTTGTTGTGCGCCGGCTTGCCGAACGCGGGCAGGCGAATAACCCGCCCAGAAAATAGCCGGGCTATTGCTATCTCTGTTTTGGCCACACTTTGAAGAAATTCGCGTTTGGCAGATTGTCCATAAACGCTTTCATCTCCGGCCTTCTCACCCCTTGAGCCGGCGGGTCAGTCGCCAGCCTTCGGCTTCTCGCCGATTTCAATGACTTCAATTGTTCCCAAATCCTTCCAATTCTCAAACCAGACCGCAAACAGCGACGGATCGTTGGTTTCCATCAGCTGGAAACATCTGTCACCGCCTTTTTCCAGCCAGCTATTCAGGTATGCCAGCCCATTCGGCAACATTCTCCCTTTCTCATGGAAGCGTTTGTAAAGCTCTTCTTTGCGGCCAGGGGCAAAGTTTTCGATGACCATATATTGCTTCATTGGAGCCTCTTTGAGCGGGGACTCGGTACTTCGATCTCCGGAGAAATGCCATTCTATTTGTGCACGGCGGCGGCGGCCAGGCCCGCTGCGATGAGGACCCCGCCGCCAGCGCGTTTCGACCACAGTGTAGCGCAGGGACTTTTCAGCAGGCTTGATGCTCGCGTCGCCGCGAGGGCATAGAGCGTATCCGTGCAACCTACCACCACGCCGAACGTCGCAATCAGAATGGCAGCTTGCAGGGTATAATCACCCTTGCCGCTGATGAATTGCGGCGCGAACGCGACAAAAAAGACGATAGTCTTCGGATGAAAGGTCCCGACCACGATGTTACTGGCAAAGGCCACATGCGGGGAGATTGGAACGGATACGATATCTTCGTTTTTGGTCGAGCTGCCGCTTCTTAAAATCGTGAGGACACCTAGCCCGATGAGGTAGAGCGCGCCGACCCACTTGAGAATACTGAAGGCCAGCGCCGAAGCGGCAAGCAGCGCGCCTACGCCGGCCAGAGAAAGGGTCATGGCTGTAACGTTTCCCAAGGCCATTCCGCCCACCGACGCCAGCGCAGTTTTCCGGCCCGACCCAACGGCATATCCGATGATGCTCATCACACCGGGCCCCGGGATCAGTCCGATGGCCAGCGATGCGGCAACGAAGCCCAACCAAAGGTGTGAGTTCATCCAGCTACCTTCATTTCCCACCTATAGTGCTGCCGGCATCCCAGCCTGATAAAAACGATAATTATATCAGCCGCTTATCAGAACATCCGGAGTTCCGCGAAAATGCTATATCAGGCGGATGATCTATCTCTATAGCCCGGACGACAATCAGCCGAACGGCGGCATCCGCACATTATACCGGCACGCCGATGTGCTGAACCGCCACGGCTTTGCCGCCGCGATCGTGCATCTGGCGCCCGGTTTTCGCTGCAGCTGGTTCGAAAACCAGGCGCCGGTGGTCTATGCCCGGACAGTGCGCCCAGAGAACCCGGATTTCATGGTTGTTCCGGAAATCTATGGGCCGGATGTCGCGCGCACGGCGCCGGGAATCCGCAAGGTCATCTTCAACCAGAATTGCTACAACAGCTTTCGCCACTATCCGATCGACACCGCGCCAGGCGAAACGCCCTACCTCCATCCCGATATTATCGCCACCATCACGGTGTCCGAGGACAGCGCTCGCTATCTCGCGCATGCGTTTCCCCAGGCCCGCATCTTGCGCATCCGTCCGGGAATAGACGCGACCCTGTTTCATCCCGGCACGCCCAAGCGCCGGCAGATCGCCTTCATGCCGCGGCGGCAAATTGAAGACGCCAGGCAGGTTTTCAACATCCTGAAATTTCGCGGTGCGCTCGAAAGTTTCGACATTGTCGAAATCCGCGATCTTGCCCACCATGACGCCGCCCGGATATTGCGGGAATCAGCCTTCTTCTTCAGCTTTTCCGGGATCGAGGGTTTCGGTCTGCCGCCGGCCGAAGCCATGGCCGCGGGCTGTATTACCATCGGCTATCACGGCCGCGGCGGGGCGGAATTCTTCCGGCCGGAATTCTCCTGGCCGATCGCGTTTGGCGACATCGAATCCTACGCGCAAACCGCCGAAGCGGTGCTGAACCGGTATCGCCGGGATTCCGCGCTCCTCGTCGAAAAAGCGCAGACCGCCTCCGCCTTCATCGCCCGCAATTATTCCGTGGAAATTGAAGAAGCCGATATCGTGGATTGCTGGCGCCAGATCGCCGGGCCGGCTTGAAAAAGCTTCAGGCAGCACGCGCGGCCTCGTTCTCGTGCAGGCTGGGGCTGGCCTGTAAATTCCCCCTCTCGACCGAATCGGCGGCAAAACGGATGCCGGCCGTCCGCGCCATCGCCAGCTGATTGCTTCCGCCGACATTGGCAATGCAGGCGATCGCGTTCTGGGACGTCGCCAGCTGGGCCAGGTTGGTCACGGTGCGGCCGGCGACGGCCAGTTTCACGTCCTCCGGCAATGACGTCATGAACCCCGCCACGCCCAGGAGTCCGCCGCGCAGAATCCCCTGGTCCCAGTCGGAAAGCTCGACAAACATGCGGCTGACAAAGGGCCGGACCATGGAAATGATTTCTGCCAGCCTTGTCGCCGGGGTGCCGGGCGGCACGCCATCGATCTTGACCAGCAAAAAGGGATTGCTGGCGGCATCGGCGGCGCGCAACGCCTTCTGGTAAAGCTGGCGGCCGCGCGACCAGGCCAGGGTTTCATAATTCACCGAGGTAATGACGGCGGCGGCGGATTTTGTCGGGGCATGCTGCGCACGAAGCCAAGGCTGTAGTCCAGGATCGCCTCGTCGAGCGATGGCCAGTCCTTTGGATTGATTTGCGCCAGCGCCGGCGTGCCGAACAGCGTCTTATTTTTGAGTTTGCGCACCGGCCCGCAAAGAAAAAGCGAATTTGTGCCCCGGCGAAGGTCGAGCAGCGGCACGAAACCGGTCGTCAGACCGTCATAGCCGGGAAGGCCGTTCTTGGCCAGGCGCGCCAGCGGATCGGCCTCGATTTTTTCCAGCGCCGAGGGGCGGCCCGCCGACCTTGCCGGCGGCGGTATCGTGATGCGCTTGCTGTTGATTTCTTCCGGGGTGGCCCTGCGGCAGATGGTGCCCAGGCTCTGGCTCAATGCGTCGGTGCCGAAAAGAAGTTCCAGCAGTGCGATATTGATTTCATGCGCCAGGGCCTCCGCCGCATTGCCCTCGGCCGAATGCACGATCAGGAAGAAGCCGCTGCTTTCGGCAAGCATGATGTCGCTGGGCGCCAGGCGCCTGACGCAATGTTCGCACATGAGCTGGACGCGCTCGGGATTGCGCCTGAGAGCCTGGCTGCGCGCCAGAACAGGCGCGAAATCGAAAAAATAGATCGGCCGCGCTTCATCGAGAGCCGGCTGGCCGCCGATCGACAGGCTGGTGTTGCCGCTCATCGGGATTGGCTTTCCACTGCATCTGCATCGGCGAGGCGGCTCGCCAAAGTCCGGACCGCCTCGCCATTGCCGGGGGATTCATGACCTTCGGTCTTAAGTTCCGCCTTGAGTGCCTGAAGACGCTGAAGCACCGCTCTGCGCCAGGCATCGCCCGCGGGGGCTTCGCAGCTTTCGCAATCTGGATGCAGGCTCTTCATGGAAGGAAGACCGGCCACCGGGCCCAGCGCCAGGAACATCCAGGTCAATCCCATCCAGAAGGCGCCGCGCAGAATCATTGCAGCGTGCCCCAGGCCACCATGCTCACCGGCTCGGTGGGGATTGCCGAAATGGTCTCCGGCGCGCCGGAAATTTCCGCCACCAGCAGGCGGTGGATCTCGGGGGGCATCACCCGCTTCACCGCCTCCAGCATGGTCTTGCTCGCGATGATGATGACACCGTCACAGGCGCCCTCCGCCGCGCCGCGGGACAGTTCCCCCATCAGCTGCCAGGCGAAGTCGAGGCACTTATTGTCGGGACTGGTTTCCGGGGCTGCCTCCTGCTTTATCACCCGCAACAGGTGCGAGGCGCCATTTTCGCTGGTCCAGATGGCGGCGTCGTTGTCGCCGGCGATAAGAACCCAGATGGAGGACTTGGACATGTGATGCGTTCCGGTCAATTTGCGGAACGATACTGCTCAATCGAATTTGCAATTGTTATTCGGGAAAATCCCCTAGGAATTTCCGACGCAAGAAGCCTGCCAGCTTCCGCCCGCGCCCAACCGTTCTTTTACGCCCTGTTAAGCGTAACCCGTTCGATCAGCCCGATCAGTTCGTCGGCATCGACCGGCTTGTTCAGCATGGTGACGGCGCCCGCCGACATCACATGCGCCCGAAGCCGTTCGTCGGCGTGGCCGCTGATCACGATGGTGGGCGGCGCGCCGGATTGGGCCTGCAAATGGCGCAAAAGCTCCAATCCCGTCATGTCCGGCATGTGATGATCGACGATCAGGCAGCCCACCGCGCCAGGCTTGAATTCGGCCAGGAAATCCGCCGCCGAGGCGTAATCGCAGACCGCCATGTTGGCGGTTTCCAGGACAGCGGCGATGGATTTGCGCACCGATTCGACATCGTCCACCACCCAGACCACCGTGCGTTTTCCCGTGCCCATGGTAAACCCCGCATTGCCTGGATCAGTATAATTCTCAAGGTGATACCGGGGGGTAAACCGGCCTATACGTAGATTCTACTTATTCGCCTCCGCCCTTCGCAGCCCCGAGTGTCTGCTACGGGCACCTCCCCCGCCAGCGCGCTTCGCGCGCGCAAGGGAGGGGGGTCTGCGCACGCTAATGCAATTGACCAGCAGTCCGGGTCAGGCGCACCAGATCGGAAAGGTCACGCGCCTTCAGCTTTTCCTGCAGCCGGGCGCGATGGATTTCCACCGTGCGGGGTGAAATCCCCAATTCATAGGCAATCAGCTTGTTGGATTTGCCCAGCACCAGCTCGCCCAGAACTTGCCGTTCCCGGCCGGTCAGGATGGCCAGCATGGCGACGGCGGATTTTATTTCCTCGCCAAGATCGCGGTGCAGGCGGCCCTCGGCCAGCGCGCGGCGGATGCTGGCCAGAAGACTTTCATCGTCAAAGGGTTTCTCGATGAAATCGAAAGCCCCCGCCTTCATCGCCGCGACCGCCCGGCCGACATCGCCATGTCCCGTTACCACGATGACCGGCATATCGATCTGGCGCCTTGCGAGTTCCTGCTGCAATTCCAGTCCGTTCATCTGCGGCATGCGCAAATCCACCAGCAGGCAGTCGCCGCCCGCCGCGACATCCGCCAGATAGTCCATGGCGGAGGCATAGTCCCGCACCTCGAAGCCCGCCGATTCCAACAGCGCCCGGAGCGAGCTTCGCACGCTGTCATGGTCGTCCACGACAATGATGGTTTCCTGGCTCATGACCGGGCCGCATCCGCGCGGGGCAGCCGAAAATGAAACACGGTTCCCTTTGGCTTGCCCGGTTCGGCCCAGATATGCCCGCCATGGGCCTCTATGATGGACTGGCAGATGGTCAGCCCGATGCCCATGCCTTTCTCCTTGGTGGTTATGAATGGCTGGAAAAGCTGCGGCGCGATCTCGGGCGCGATGCCCGGCCCGCTGTCGGCGATCGAGACGCGGACAAAGCCGGACTCCGCCTGCGAGGTGGTGATAGCGATCTGTTTTTTCGGCGAGTCGGCCATCGCATCCAGTGCGTTGCGGATCAGGTTGAGCAAGACCTGCTCGATCTGAATCTTGTCGATCAGCACCGGCGGCAGCAGCGGCTCCATCGCGACCGTCATCAGGACTCCCGGCCCGCCGGCCATGCTCAGGCCGATCGCTTCCTCCACCACCTTGTTGAGATTTTCCGGGGATCGGCTGGTTTCCCGTTTGTCGATGAATTCGCGCAGGGACTTGATGATGCCGCCCGCCAGCTTGGTTTCGGCCACGGCTTTGTCGAGGAACTCGCCGGCACGGCCGGGCGGCGGTGTGTCGCCGTCCATCAGGCGCTGGGCGGCGCGCACATAATTCACCGCCGCGGTCAGCGGCTGGTTGAGTTCGTGGGCAAGGGTTGAGGCCATCATGCCCATGGTGTTCCAGCGCGAAAGATGAATCAGTTCCGCCTGAAGGCGCTGGAGTTTCTCATCGGCGCGTTTTTGTTCGGTGATGTCGCGCAAAATGGAGGAATTGCCCTTGATCTCGCCCGCCTTGTTGAACACCGGCGAGGCGGTGATGGAAACCAGGATTGGGGTGCCGTCCTTGCGCAGCCGCGTGGTTTCATAATGGATGGCCCCTTCACCCGCCTTGAGGCGCTGGAACATCATCTCTGCCTCGCCCTGGCGTTCCGGCGGCGCCAATATATCGGTGGACAGGCCCATAATCTCCCCGGCGCTGTAGCCGAACATCCTGGCGGCAGCCTTGTTCCAGCTCACCACAAGGCCATCGATATCGCGGGCGACGATGGCGTCATTGGAGGATTCCACGATATCGGCCAAATAGCCGCGATCGGCCTCAAGCCGCCGCATCTGATGTTCGGCGAGGATTTTCTCGGTGATGTCCTCCACGATCTTGGCGGCGCCTATGATCGCACCCGCATTGTCGCGGATCGGCGACAGGGTCAGCGAGACATCCAGCACGGCGCCGTCCTTGCGGCGGCGCTGGGTCCGGTAGCGCGTCATGCGTTCGCCGCGCGCGATGCGGTCGAGAAGCTCGGATTCGTGGTCCTTGCGGCCCGGTGGATACAGCAAGCTCACCTTGCGCCCCATGATTTCCCGGCTGGCATAGCCGAACAGGCGTTCGGCGGCCGCATTCCAGCCGGTGACGATTCCATCCAGGCTGGTGGCGATAATCGGATCGTGGGAGGATTCCACGATGCTGGCGAGATAGAGCCTGCCGGCCTGGAGCTGGGAATTCTCCTCCAGCGCGCGTCGCAACTCCTCGATCAGGCGCTCCTGGTCGCATGCGATCTGGTCGCGCGCCGCGCTCTCGGACTGAAGCCGCACCAGGTTGGTGACATCCTCGACCCGGTGAATGATCCAGGCCACGCTTCCATCCGGTCCCAGGACAGGTGTGTTGAGGGGACTCCAATAGCGTTCCTCGAAATGGCCCTCCGGGGTGCGGATATCGTATTTCTGCACCGCCATGGCGTCCGTTTTTTTGACCTTCAGGACCCGCTCCAGGGATGTGCGCAGCTTGCGCACCCCGTCGGCCCCGGGATCGCCGGGGTTGTCGGGAAAAACCTCGAACAGGGGACGGCCGGCGATCTGGCGCGCCTCCGTCATGGTGGCGCGGCAATAGGCCTGGTTGGCGGTCACGATGGCGAGGTTGCGATCAAGCAGCAGATAAAGACCCGGCGCCGCATCGAAGACAGCGCCATAGTCGAGGTCCACGCCAATACAATGGGAAACGCCGGATACAGCGCCCATTTGGATGACCCGCTTTTGTTTACAAATGATATGCGAGTCGTAGGAACAAGAAGTTAAAAATGCACATATTGGCGTCGCAAACCTCCGCGAAGTTCCGGAACTCGTGGATCATGGCCGCGCGAGTTCCCTGTCTGGGTTTTTGCGCCGGGGTTTTCAAGCCAATTGACATTCGGCCATAACATCTACATTGTAGGAGTTATGGAAAGTTCCTCCCTGGGCCAATTTGAACAGATTGTGATCGCGGCAATTCTCGCTCTGGGCGAGGATGCTTATGGCGTCACCATTCACGCCAAGGTCGCCGAATTGTCCCAGCCCAAGAAGGTGAGCCTGGGTGCGGTTTACGCCACGCTGGACCGGCTGGAGGAAAAGCGCCTGGTGGGTTCCTGGCTGTCGGCGCCCACCGCGGCGCGGGGCGGGCGTTCGCGGCGGCATTATCGATTGGAAAAGAGTGGCGAAAAAGCGCTGCGCGAAAGCGCGCTGACCGCTCGGCGCCTTTATGAGGCCATCGAAAAAAGTTTTGGTGAGACGCTATGGAAGGCCAAACGGAACATTGTCCGCCAGTCTTGATGGAAGGCGTGGTGGAATTGCTGATCCCGCCCGCGGCACGCGAGGCGGTGGCCGGTGATCTGCGCGAGCTTTACTCCTCGCCGCGCCAATATGGTCTGGCGGCGCTGAAGGCGTTGCCCTGCGTCATCGCCAGCCAGGCGCGGCGCAACGCCAACCTGCCGCTGCTGGGACTGCAGGGAGTCATCCTTTATGCCAGCATTGTCACCCTGGCGCCGGCATGGTCCGCCGAGGCTATGCTTCTCACCCTTCTGGCGCTGCTGGTGCTGCTGCTCCGCGATGCCTATCAGCCGGTCCGGCGCCCCGCCACCAGGATAGCCATTCTGCAGACCCAGGGTGTCTCATTCCTTGTCCTCATTTATTTCATGACTCTGGGCCGCGGCTATCATGTCCCGGACTCGCAACTGTCGCCGCTTTTGATCGTACTGCCCTTTTCCATGCCGTTGCTGGTGACGTTGCGCGCCTTCCTCATCCTGCATTGCGAGCGCCAACAGCCACTTCCGGATGCGGAAATGACATTTGAGGATATGGCGCGCGACTACCGGGGCTTTGCCGAGCGCGCCCGCCGCGCCAACGGACTGGAAATCGTCGCCCTGTTCTTGGCGATGGCGGTGGGCACGGGCCTTGTTCTCTATTTTGGTCCAGCGACGGCACCGATCGGCTGGGCGCTGTTGTGTCTTTTCGCCTTGGCGGCCGCCTGGCTGCTGCTGCGAGGGACCGCCCCGGCCCTGCAACGGATGGCGGATTTTGCAGCACTGCGCATGCTCTACCGGCACGAACTGGCGCGGCAGGGCCAGATTCGGCGTTTCATGTGGTGGCTGTGGTTCTCGCCGGCTTTTGCCTGTTTTGTGGCGATTGCGGACCATGGGCTTGTCGCGGGTCGGCCCGTGCTGACCGCCTTCGGACTTATCCCTATGGCGTTCACCGGTTTCTGCATCGCCGCGCTCAACCGCGAACGCGGCGGCTGGGTGCAGGAGAATATCGTCGCCCTGGCCCTGATGCGCGAGCGACGACCATTCTGACGCGCTGAAAAACTCAACACGGATTGCCTGGAAAAAATCTCTGGATTCGGGAGAGGAGAACGCATGTCTTCGGGAATTGAATTGCGCAATGTCGTGAAAACCTATGGTCGCGGGCGCGCCCGGGTCGAAGTCCTGAATGGGCTCACCCTGGCCATCGCGGCGGGCGACTTCCTGGCCCTGATGGGCCCGTCCGGCTCCGGCAAGACTACGCTGCTCAATCTGATCGGCGGCCTGAACCGCCCCGACAAGGGAGAAGTCTGGGCGGCGGCGACGCGCATCAACCAGCTGTCCGGCGGCGAATTGGCCGACTGGCGCGCCCGGCATATCGGTTTCATTTTCCAATTCTACAATTTGATGCCCATGCTCACCGCGGCGCGCAACATCGAACTGCCGCTGCTGCTGACTCCGCTCGGCCGGGACGAGCGGCGCAAACGCATCGCCACCGTACTGGACATTGTGGGCTTAAGCGCGCGAGCCGCCCACAAGCCATCCCAGCTTTCCGGCGGCGAGCAGCAGCGCGTCGCCATAGCCCGCGCCCTGGTTGCCGATCCGGAGATTCTGGTTTGCGATGAACCAACCGGCGATCTGGACCGCCGCACGGCCGATGAAATACTGAGCCTGCTGCAGCTTCTCAACAAACGCGGCAAGACCATCGTGATGGTGACGCATGACGCCCGGGCGGCCGAATATGCCACCCACACGGTTCACATGGACAAAGGCGTGCTGCTGCCGGAAAGGATCGCGGCATGAAATATCTTTTCCTGGTCTGGTCTGGGCTGTGGCGGCGGCGCACCCGCACCATCCTCACGCTTCTGTCGGCGGTCGTGGCGTTTTTCCTGTTCGGGATGCTGGAAGGTGTGGACAGTAGCATCAAGCAGCTTGTCGGCATCGCGCATCTCGACCGGCTTTACACAGCCAATACCGCGCTCCTGCCGCTGCCCATGGCCTATCTGCCGGAGATTGAAAAAATGCCGGGCGTGACATCGGTCACCTATGTCAATGCCGGGCTGGGCAGCTATCAGAGGCCGGCCAACCAGGTGGCCATCTTCGCGGTCGATCCGGCCCGCTATTTCGCCATGATTCCCGAGGTCGTCACCACGGGTGATGCAAAGGCGGCGATGCTGCAGGATCGGCTGAATGTCGTGGTCGCCAGGCCCCTGGCGAAAAAATTCGGGTGGACGCCCGGCTCACGGATTGTACTGCATGTCCCCGCCATGCCGAGGAAAGACGGCACCGCCGACTGGCCGGTCGTGATAGCCGGATTCTGCGACTATACCACCGCGCCCGACACGCCCGTGGTCCTTCTGAACTTCGACTATTTCGACGCCGCGCGCCTGAAAGACCGGGGCACGGTGCAGCGCTTTGCCGTCAAAATCCGCGACCCCGCTCAGGCTGGAACCGTATCGGCGGCGATCGACGCCTTGTTCGTCAATTCGCCCGCTGCCACCCAGACAGAAACGGAAAAGGCCTTCGCCCAGGCGTCGATTTCCCAGATCGGCGACATTGATTTCCTGGTGGATGCCATCGTCGGCGCGGTCTTCTTCACCTTGTTGCTACTGGTGGGAAATTCGCTGATGCAGTCCTTTCGCGAGCGCATTCGCGAATTCGCCATCCTCAAAACCATCGGCTTTCGCGACGGCACCGTCGCCGGGCTGGTGATTGGCGAGGCGCTGTTGCTTTGCGGACTGGCGGGCGTCATCGGCCTCGGCTTGGCCCGGCTTGCCCTGCCCGGGCTGGGCCGCGCCTCGGGCGGGCTTTTTCCCGCCTATCTGTCCGCGTCTGTGGTGGCCGCGGGTGTGGGCTGCGTGTTGGTAGTGAGCTTTGTCAGCGCGCTGGCGCCGGCCTGGAAAGCGCACCGCCTCGCCATCGTGGACGCGCTGGTGGCGCACTGAGGAAAAATCATGCTCAAGCAATCTTTCGCCATCCTGGAAGTGCTTCTCGGCGCCATCGGGCAGCGGCTCGGTTCCTCGCTGGTCACCATTGTTGGAATCGCCGGCGTGGTCGGCGTGCTGGTTTCCATGCTGGCGATGGCGCAGGGCTTTCAACACACCCTTGTCGCCACTGGACGGGCGGACCGCGCCATCATCCTGTCGAAAGGCGCACCCAACGAAAGCAGCAGCAACCTGTCCCATGACGTGGCGATCACCCTTGGCGACAGCGGGGGCATTGAAAAGGGCTCGGACGGCAAGCCAATCGTCTCCCGGGAAATGCTGGTTCAGCTGCGCGCGCCACGGCGCGATGGCACGTTGGGTGTAGTGACCGTACGCGGCATTGAGTCGGGCGCCATACGATTGCGGCCGGAAATCCGCCTGGTCCAGGGCCGCCTGTTTCATCCCGGACTGCATGAACTGATTGTAGGCCGCGCCCTGCAAACCCAGTTTCCCAGCCTCCAGCCCGGCGCAAGCATCATCCTTCAGGGCAGTCCCTGGGCCATTGTGGGCAGCTTCGCCAGCGCCGGCGATGCCCATGAGTCCGAAATGATGGGAGACGCGGCCGGCCTGTCATCGGCCTATCATCGCACCGGCTTCCAGAGCGTGACGGTGGCGTTGAAAAGTCCGGCCGCGCTGGCGCAGCTGAAGGCCAGCTTGGAGTCCAACACGAGTCTGGCGGCAGAGGCCCAGCGCGAAGACCTTTATTATGCGGCCCGCTCGCTGGTCATCATCCGGGTTTTGACCGGCATCGGACTCTTGGTGGGCGGTATCATGGCGCTGGGTGCGGTTTTCGCATCGCTGAACACCATGTATGCGGCCGTGGCGTCGCAGGCCAGCCTGATCGCGACTCTGCGCGCTATCGGCTTCAACAGTTTCGCCGTTTCGGTTGCGGTGCTGTCCGAAGCGCTTCTGCTGGGTGTGGCGGGCGCCGTTCTGGGTGCGCTGCTGGCTGCACTGTTTTTCAACGGTCATGCGCTTGGCATGGCGAGCAACCAGGCGCAGATTTTCTACGTCATACAAATCACGCCAAGATTGGCGCTGACGGGCGTCGGTTGGGCGCTGGCCATCGGAATCCTGGGCGGTCTGTTTCCCGCCATTCGCGCCGCGCGCCTTCCGCTGGCCGAAGCGTTGAGGGCCTTATGAGACGCGAGTGGCGCGAAAACACCACATTTAACGCAGCCTTCGCGCCGCGCCCCAGGTCGCTGCGCATGGCGATTTTGGGCACGGTGGTCATCATGGTGATCGGCGGGCTTTCCTATCTATTGCCGTTTCACTGGTGGATGCGATCGGGCATGTCTGTAAACCCGGGAAATTTCATCGCCAGACAGCCCATAAATTATCCGGTCTGCGAGCCATGGGACGAGAAGGCCGCCGATTTTGCCCGTTCCGATCTGCAAGTCACAGATGGCGTTTCGCAAGAACCAATCGCTGCCGGCGACCAAACAACCCTGGGCATTGTGCTGCCCGCCAAAGCCAGGATCATTAAAGTATATTGCGCCACCGGGTTGGTGGAGTGCTCCTATCTCGGCTGTTCGCCGCCGCTATCACTTCAGGCAACCGACGCCGTCTATTCGCGCGGCCGAGTATTTAGCTTGGCCATAGAAGATAAGGCGTCCCGCTCTTCTCCCGTGAATCTCCGCGTTTGGGTGGTCTGGAAATGAGCGAATCGGCAAGTATCGGTACGACTGGAGGATTTTTCATGCCGCGTTTCGCTTTGCCTCTTGGCGTTGCAGCGTATCTGCTCGCGGCGGCGCTGCCCAGTTTCGCCGCCCAGCCGCTGCTGGGTTGGAACAGCTACAAATTCGGCATGCTCCCCGCCGAAGCTCGCGCCGTCCCAGGTATTGTCCTCGGAGACTACTCCGCCAGGGATTTGCAAGACCGTGATGTGGGCGCCATGTCGGCGCAACAGCCTGTTCGGATGAATGGCACAGCCTTTAGCTTAGACTTGATTTTCGAACCGCCAAAAAGTCTGAGCAAGATCAACCTGGCAAATCAGGTGAGGACGACGCAGCCGGCTTGCGAGACGCGGTTCATCGGTATGCTGTCATTCCTGGAAAAGACCTATGGCGGCTTTGCGCCGATCAATCCCCAGCGCCCGAAGAAGGACGACCGGGATCAACTGCCATCGACGGTGGAGTGGAAAAGCCAGGCCGGTTTGCGCTACCAGCTAACCACGGTGCCACTGGCGAACGAAACCGGTCACGTTTGGGCCGCGCGGAAGACCGACGGCAAACATTCCCTTGATGTCTCAGCGACTTGGAGCGCCAAGGACGGCGACACCGGAATCACCTGCCTCATCAATGTCGATTTCAACGGAAAATAGGTGCTGCTATTGCCGCGGATTTGCCTGTGGTCAAAAACGCAATGTCTGTAGAAGTTAGCAATACCTCGCCGGCAGCGCCGGCGGGGTTAAAGTTTCACCCGGAAGAGATCATCAAAGAACTGGTGTCTCATTCCGCTAGGTTGAGCGCCCGCCGCCGCGCCCGCAATCCCGCAAGCTGCAGCACCAGCGTTATCAGGACAGTGGCGATGGCGGTGGCCAGAAAAGGGACCTGCTGGCTCTCCACCCCTTCCTGATAGGCAAAAGTATGCACCGCCGTCAGGGCAAAACAGTAATAGTTCCAGCGTTGCAATTTTTTCCAGCCGGGCGTGCCCAGCTTGCGCAGCGACGCGTCGTTCGACGTCGCCAGCAGAACGATCAGTATCAGCGTGGCGGCCAGGCCGGTGTCATTGGCCAGGCCGAACACGTCGTGCCGCACCGGAAACAAATGCGTCTGCCGCCAATTTTCATAAATGTAATAGAGCCATGGCCGTCCGCGCAGATGCACGCATTGCCCGATGCCAGCATGAAAAATCCCCGCCATCCCCGCCCAGATGCCGGTGTCGCGCCTGAAGTCCAGCGATGCCGCAAGGGGAACGCCGAACAGGAACTTCAGCGGCCCGATCAACAAGGTCGCGGCGATCAGTATCAAGGCCGGATAGGCGCTGGCGAAGCTGAGCCGCGACACCATGTCCGGATAGGGACGTGTGACGTAAAGCGCGGCGCCGCAAATCAAAACCGCGGTCCCGATGGGAAAATGATGCCTGAGCAGGCGCCGGTTGAGACGAGGGGAGAACATGGGGTTTGACGGTTCCTCGGCACTTTTTGATGCGGGCCGTGCACGGATTCTGCCGGACCGTGCTAATCTGGAGCAGCACAAGGCGGGGCTGGTCAAGTTGAGCGGCGCGGCATTTTTCTCACTTCAGGCCAAATTGTCGGGGCGCCATGCCTTGCGCTACCTGGGTGCCTGCACCCTGCTGCTGGCGGGATGCGCTTCGCTCGATTCGGATCTGAAAAGCGCCGAGGCGAAATGCGCGCCAACCCCGTCCATGACGCCATTCGTGACCTGCCTGAACGGCATGGATGATCCGGTCTGGCAAAAAGATTCGCCGGAGAACGAGACCGCTTACAAGGACTTTGCCGCCGCCCGGCTCAGTCTGGCAGAAAATCTTGACAGCGGCAAAATCACGCCAACGCAATTTTCACAAGAAACGGCCGAGGCGCGCGCGAAATTCGTCGCACTTCTGACCCAGAACGCCCGCGCCCGGCAGCAAGAGGCGGAACGCCAGCGCATCGAACAGGAAATGAGCAATATGGAAAGGCCGACCTCCGCCCCATCGGACATGAACAACGGGATGGACAAGATGGGGATGGGAATGTGAATGATTATTTGCAGGCGTAGAGCGCGACCAGGGCATGCCCCAGACTCTGTACATAATCCAGGCTGACGGATTCAGGATGCTGCTTCAGCCAGCCGATCGCGCCGCCTATTTCCTCACTCACCGAGGCGTCATATTCGCTGCCGCCGAATGACGTTTTCTGGTCCGGTTCGCACACCCTGGCATCGGAATTGAACCGCACCCAGTTGTTCGCCTCCATAAAGGCTTCCTTGCAATCGCCGCCCGGCCGGGCGACGCCGCAAAGCTTCATATAGTCGTCGGCGGACTGGAATTTGGGCGTGGGCGCGGCTTCGGCAGGCCCGAAGACCATCATCACGACAACAGGAACGGCAAGCGCTGGGATTCGCATGAAGGGCCGAAGCATCATACTATCAGGAGTGATGGCGAAACAAGGCAACCTGTGATGGCGCGCGGCGTTCCGGCAGCTTGTGCTTTGGCCGGCGCCGTGGCGTTCATTTTCTGCGGCATCGCCACGGCAAGTCTGGCCCAGACTGTGCAGCCGAACAAACCGGCGGGCAGCGATATCGAAACCGTCACCGTGACCGGTGAACGGATTCCCGCCGAAGTGATCCACGCCTTTGTGCAGTCCTATGCCCGGACGGCATCTTCGTCGCTCGACAAGATCACGCGCTGGAAAAAACCCATCTGTGTCGGTACCGAAGGGCTTTCCTCGGAAGACCTCAACCAGTTCGTCACCGAAAGGATCGAGCAGATCGCCGCACAGTCCGGCATGCCGGTTGGGGTACACCCCTGCAAATTGAATGTCGAAATCAGGTTCACTTCCAGCCCGCAGGCTTTTCTGGACCAGGTGCGGGTGGAAGGGCCGGCCTTGCTGACCCCGAAAAGGTCCCAGGTGGCGGACGTCGCCGTGATGCGCCATCCGATCCAGGCCTGGTACGCCACCGGGATTGAAGACCGCGACGGCACGCTGATCCTCAATGACGAAGAAAGTGTCGGTTTCTACGGCAGCGGCAGCGGCGGCAACCTGAGCCCCCTCAACACCGTTCCCACCATGCATGCCGAAGGCAGCCTTTTGCGCACGGGCCTTCAGAGCGAGATGGCGCATGTCTTTGTCGTCGCCGACAGCGGCAAGACCGGCGATTTCCGGCTGGGGCCCATTGCCGACTATGTCGCCATGCTGGCGCTCTCCCAGGCCCCGTCCTTTGACGAATGCCGGCCGTTGCCCAGCATCACCAACCTGTTCGCGGCGGGCTGCGGCGAGGCGCTCAAGCCGGTTTCGGTCACTGACACCGACATCGCCTTTCTCCGTGGACTCTATAATATGGACGCGGGCGCCAATCTTCTGACCCAGCAGTCCGGCATCGCTGGCGAGATCGAGAAGGTCATGAAGGCCAAGGGTTTTTAGGGGAAGGCAATGACCGCAGGGCATCACGGAAGGGCTGGCATTTTGTCCTTTATAATAGGGCTTGTCTTTGCCTCGGGCGTGCTGGCCCAGCAGGCAGCCGCGCCTCCGGCGCCGGCCGGCAATCCGGCGCAGCAGATTTTCAGCGGCACATGCGCCAGCTGTCACGGCACCGATCTGGCCGGCGGGCGCGGCCCCAGCCTGTTCGCCGGCAGCTTCCTCGCCGCCAATTCCGACGATGCGATCCTTCACACCATCCAGACGGGAGTGCCCGATGCCGGCATGCCGTCCTTTGGCGCCCAGTACAACGAAGAGCAGCTGCGTCAGGTGATCGCCTATCTGCGCATCCGCGGCGGCCAGCTGAAAGACCATCCGCCTTTCGTGCCCGATCCCAACAACCAGGTCATCAAGAGCCAGAAGCAGAATTTCCGCATCGAGGTGGTGGCGACGGGTCTGGATACGCCCTGGGGCATGGCCTTCCTGCCGGACAGGAGAATGCTGGTGACCGAGCGCGCGGGCCATCTACGCCTCATCGATCACGGCAAGCTTCTGCCTGATCCGGTCAAGGGCATTCCGGTGCCCTTTGTGCGCCAGGATGGCGGCACGCTGGATGTCGCATTGCATCCCGACTACCGTCGCAATGGCTGGATCTATCTGTCCTATTCCGAGGTGGTGCCCGGCACGACACCGGCCCCCGGCAGCGACACCGCGCCCAATCCCGCCCCGCCCACCATGACGGTGCTGGTGCGGGGCAAGCTCAATCGCAACAATGAATGGACCGATCAGCAGGTGATTTTCCGCGCCCCGCTCGCGCTCTACACCACCACCTCCGATCATTACGGCTCGCGTTTCGTCTTCGACAAGGAAGGTCATCTTTTTTATTCGCTGGGCGAACGCCACAACATGGCCAATGCCCAGGATCTTTCGGTTCCGCTGGGCAAGATCCACCGCGTCAATGACGATGGCTCGCCCGCCGCCGGCAATCCCTTCATCGGTACGCCAGGCGCTGATCCCACCATCTGGAGTTATGGCCACCGCAATCCTGAAGGCCTGGCCTTCGATCCGGTCAGCGGGTTGTTGTGGGAATCCGAGCATGGCCCCACCGGCGGCGATGAGATCAACCTGATCGAAAAAGGCCATAATTACGGCTGGGGCGTGGTTTCGATGGGGCTGGAGCCGGGCATCACCCACCAGCACCAGGCCGGGATGGACGATCCTATCGCCTATTACACGCCGACCATCGCGCCCAGCGGCATAAGTTTCTACAGTGGCAATCGTTATCCCGGCTGGAAGAATAATCTGTTTGTCGCGGCGCTGGCGGGGCAGGAGCTTCTGCGGCTTGAGATCGACGGCCGCAGGATCGTCGCCCAGGAGCCGCTGTTTCATGAGTTCGGCCGGGTGCGCGATGTCATCACCGGGCCGGATGGCCTGCTTTATGTCCTGCTGCAAAATCCGACCGGCGCCGGTACCGGCCTAGCCTTGTCCGCGGCTACCGCGGGCATGGTGATCCGGCTGGTGCCTGTCACATAACAATAGGGGGAATCCATGTTCGGCCGCTCCATCCTTGTCACCGCCTTTCTCGCTCTCATCGCTGCCGCGCCCGTCCGGGCCGCCAACATCACCGCCGCCGACTGGGGCACCACCGCCAGGGGCGAGAAGGTGCAGCTTTTCACACTGAAAGGGGCAGGGGGCCTGGAAGCTGATATCAGCAATTTCGGCGGCGTCATCGTCAAGCTGATGGTGCCGGACAAAAGCGGCAAGAAAATCGATGTCATGCTGGGCTATGACGATTTCGCCTCGTATGAAAAAGGCGGCGTTTATGGCGCGATCATCGGCCGTTATGTCGGCCGCATCAGCCATGGCGGCAGCTTTCCGCTGGGCGGCAAGACCTATCAATTGGAAAAGCCCAGCCCGGATGCCAAATCCGTCATTCATGGCGGCACCGCCGGCTTCCAGAAAAAAGTGTGGGCCGCGGTGATGCATGATGGCGCCGAGCCAAGCCTCACCCTCACGGTGGTGAGCCCGGATGGCGATGGCGGCTTTCCCGGCGCCCTGACCGCGAGCGTGACCTACACCGTCACGCGCGACAATGGATTGAAGCTCGAATACCGCGCCACTTCCGACCGGCCCACTATCGCCAATTTGAGCAACCACGCCTATTTCGCGCTGCAGGGCGAGGGCAATGGCGATGTCTCGAACCAGACCCTTCAGGTCTTCGCCAGCAAATTCCTGCCCCAGGATGCCGATATTCTGGTCACCGGCGAAATCGCTTCGGTGGATGGCACGCCCTTTGATTTCCGCAAGCCGGTGCGGATCGGCGATGTGCTCCATTCGCCTTTCCCGCAAATCGCCATGCGGGGTGGGCTCGACATCTGCATGATTGTTGACGGGCCGCCCGGCACACTCAGGCGCGCGGCGCGGCTCAGCGATCCCGGCACCGGCATTGTGATGGATGTCTCCACCACCCAGCCCGGTGTGCAGCTTTACAGCGATGGCATCGGCGACCGCACCGCCATCGGCAAAGGCGGCAAGACCTATCGCACCTATTATTCCATGAGCCTTGAGACCCAGCATTACCTGGATGCGCCCAACCAGCCGGGTTTTCCCCCCGCTATGGTCACGCCTTCCGGCCCGCTGCATGAAACGACCCTGTTCCGCTTCAGTACGCAATAAGGAAGCACCATGAGCCACCATCTCACCCGGCGCGGCTTTGGCGCGGGCGCCGCTGCTCTGATCCCCACCCTGGCTTACGCGCAGGACGCGCCCAAGCCGCAGCTGGGCATGCCGCTTTCGGTGATCACCAATCCGCCGCGCGATTTCGGGCCTCGCGGCACGCCCGCTATCGCCCCCGATCCCGATATCATCCGGCTCGATCCCAGCTTCGGTGGGCTACTGATCGGCCAGGAAACCATAAGGCGGATTTCGACCGGCTATCACCTGGCGGAAGGCCCCGCCTGGAACAGTGAAGGACAATACGCCATCTTCAGTGACGTCAAGATGGACACGCTCTACCGTTATGTCTGGGAGAGCGGCGCGATCACGGCCTTCCGCAAGCCATCCTACAGCACCAACGGCAACACCTTTGATTTCCAGGGCCGCCAGGTATCGACCCAGGATTTTTTCCGCCGGGTGGTGCGCTGGGAACTTGACGGCTCCATGACCATCCTGGCCGACAATTTCGAGGGCAAGCCGCTCAATTCGCCCAATGACCTGGCGCCGCACAAGGATGGCAGCCTCTGGTTCACCGATCCCACCTATGGCGCCACCCTGGCCGAAGGCCATCCCGACGAAGGCGGCCCGCGCGATCCGCGCATCGGCAATAGCGGCGTCGGTCTGGTCGGAAGTTTGAAACAGGTGCTCCCTGCCAATGTCTATCGCTGGGACCCCAGCGGCAGGCTGGAAATCGCGGTGCCGTTCGAGCAGGGCCTGGGCCCCAACGGCATCTGCTTCTCGCCCGACTACAGCAAAGTCTATCTGGTGCGCGGCGGCGGGCTGTGGGTGGGCGATGTGCGGGGCGGCAAGGTTTCGGGGCTTCGTCAGTATACGGACTGTAACATTGACGGCATCCATTGCAGCCCGGACGGCATGCGCTGCGACAGCGCCGGCAATATTTGGTCGGGATCGGCGTCGGTGCTGGGCTATGCCGGGGTGACGGTGTGGAATCCGGCGGGCAAGGCCATCGGGCGCATCCGCCTGCCGGAAAGTTGCGCCAATCTCTGTTTCGCCGGCCCCAAGCGCGACTGGCTGTTCATGACCGCGACCCAGTCGATCTATATGTTCCGCACCAATATCCAGGGCGCGGCGCCGGGATGAACCAACTCAGGCCGGCACAACCGTGACCGCCCCATCGAATTCGAATTTCCGCTCGGGCCGCATGCGGAAGGCCAGGCCCATGCCGATCAGCATCAGGATCATGCTTCCGACGAATGGCAGCTGCCAGTTTCCGGTGAGGTCGATGACATAGCCGGAGACCACAGGGCTGATGATGGCGGCCAGCGCCGAGCCGGTGTTCATCATGCCGCTGGCAGTGCCGCAAAGGTCCTGGGCAATGTCCATCGGCACTGCCCACATCGGGCCGATGGTCATTTCGGCGAAGAAAAATCCGGCGCACAGACTGGCGAGGGAGAGGTAAAGATCGCCCGTGAACATCAGCGGCACCAGCGACAGGAAACTCAGGAACATGCAGGTAGCGACCATGGCGCTGCGGGCGCGGGCTAGATTGCCGCTGCGTTTCAGAATGGCGTCCGTCACCACCCCGCCCAGGGAATCGCCCAGCACCCCGGCCAGGAAAACGCTGGAGGCGAAGAGCGCCGATTTGGCCAGGTCCAGATTATGCGCGTGCAGGAAATATTGCGGAATCCAGCTCAGGAACAGCCACAGCGTCCAGCCATAGCAGAAGTAAACGATGGTGACCGGGGCCATGCGCCGGGCCAGCCGCCCCCAGGGCACATTGTCTATCTTCTTCACGGCGGCGGGCAGCATCGCGATTTCTTCGGGCGTGATGCGGGGATGATCCTTTGGCCGTTCGGTGAAGGTCAGCATCCATAGCCCGATCCAAACGAAGCTGATGGCGGCGCAGACAAAGAACGACGCGCGCCAGCCATACACCGCCATCACTGCCACGATGATGCCCGGCGCGGCGGCGTTGCCGATGCGCGCCGCGGCATGGGTGATGCCCTGGGCGAAGCCGCGCCTGCCTTTTGCCACCCAGCGCGCCATGGCGGCGGTCGCGGCCGGGAAGGTAGCGCCTTCTCCCAGCCCCAATAGGAGCCGCGCCGCCAGCAGCGATATCAGGCCAGCAGCCAGTCCGGTGAGGATGGTCGCGCTGGCCCAGATCAGGCCACAGACGATTAGCGTCCGGCGGGTGCCGAAGCGGTCGCTCACCCAGCCGCCGATGATTTGGAAAATCAGGTAGGGATAGGCGAAGGCCGAGAACACCAGCCCGATCTGGGTCCGGGAGAGGTTAAAATCCTTGGAGAAGCCCGCCGCGGCGGTGCTGACATTCACCCGGTCGATATAGGTAATGAAATAGAGCAGGCAGAGAAGGGCCAACACGATGCTGGTCGGCCGTAAGACTTTCAAAGCCTGCTCCCTTCATGGTTCCGGCGAAGTCAGTTCTTGGAGAATTTGCGGAAGTTCGGAACGTTGGTGAAGCCGGCATAGATGTTGCCTGCGTCGTCGGTCACCACCGCCTCGATCGCGTTATATTCGCCCCAAGGTATAAAGCCGACCACCTTGCCATCCTTGATGCTGCCCCAGCGGATGCCGTTCTTGAAGCCGGGATTGTTCTGCGGGCTCGACAGGGAATCCGCGACATAGAGCGTGTCTTTCTTGTCGATATAGATTCCGCTAGGCCGGCCGAACTGTTTCCATTCGGTGAGATAATTGCCGTCCTGGTCGAAGATCTGGATACGGCTGTTGGAGCGGTCGGCAACATAGATGCGGCCTTCCTTGTCCATCGCCAGCCCATGCGGCGAATTGAACTCGCCGGGGCCTGAGCCCAGCTTGCCCCATTGCTTGATGAACTTGCCGTTCCTGTCGAATTTGAGCATCCGGTTGTTGGTCTTGTTGTCATGGCCGTCGGCGACGAAGATGTCGCCATTGGGCGCGATCACCACGTCCGACACGCCGTCGAAGTGAGCCGTGTCGGTGCCGGGAACGCCGAACTCGCCCATGGTGCGCAGCAGCTTGCCGTCGGAATCGAATTCGCGCACCACGTCGCCCTTCGCCCCGCTCTTGGCCAGTCCGTCGGCAATCCAGACATGGTCCCTGGCGTCCACATAAATGCCATGGGCATAGGCGATCAGGCCCTTGCCGAAGCTTTTGACCAACTTGCCATTCTGGTCGAGCTTGATGATCGGATCGTCCTGCGGGCGGACGGCGCAGCCGCCATCGGTATCCTCGCAGCGGTCGAATACCCAGACGCTTTTGCCGTCCCGGTCTATGTCGATGCCCGAAATCCCGCCCCATTTGCGCCCCCCCGGCAAGGTCGCCCAGCCCGGAACCTCGTGATAGCCGAAATCCGGGAAGGCGTTGTTGTCCTGCGCCGGGGGTGGGGTGGGCGGCGCCTCAGCCGCCCGCGCCATGTTTGCGGCCGCAGCAAAAGCCAGGATGGCCAGGGTCCCGAAAATCCGGTTTTTCGTGCGCATCGGATAGTCCTCCCGCGGCCTGTTCACGGCCCTGACGGCCAGCCTAGCCTATCCGCAAGATGGCACAAAGCCGGAGGCTGCGGCCCCGGTATCTGTTGCCTCCCGCGAGGAGACCAAGTTTACTCCCGTCCGCAAAACAGGGGACTCGCTCAAATGAAGAAATCGCTTGCCGTTTTCGCCGTCACGCTGGCCGCCGGGCCGGCCCTGGCCGCTGAGCCGGATGGCCTGATCCTGCCGCCGGGCTTTCACGCGAGCATTGTCGCCGACGGATTGACGGGCGCGCGTCACATGGCGTTCGGACCCAATGACGACCTTTATGTCTCCACCAGCACGGCGCGTGGTCAGCCGGTCATCGGCATTTACGCGCTGCATCTGGATGCCAGCCACAAGGCGGACAAGACCGAGCATTTCGGCGCCGTCAATGGCGGCACGGCCATCCGCGTCTACAAGGGCGCGCTTTACGCCGCGTCCCCCACCCAGGTCGTCCGCTATCCCCTGACCAAGGCGCTGGTTCCGGCGGGCGAGCCCGAGGTGATCATAGACGGCATGCCCTCCACCGGTGGATCAGGCACCCATTCGATCGCTTTTGACGGCAAGGGCAATCTCTATGTCTCTCTCGACGGCAGCGGCAATATCTGCACTGACCCCAATGCGCCGAAGGATGCCAGGCCGCTGGGCCTGACGCCCTGTCCGGGCCTGAACGGCCGCGGCGGCGTCTGGCGTTTCAGCGACAGCAAGACCGGCCAGAAATTTCCTGGCGATGGCGAGCAATATGCCACCGGCGTGCGCAATATGGGCGCGATGGAATGGTCGAGCCAGGCCGGCGCGCTTTATGGCGTCACCCATGGCCGCGACACCACCCATAACCAGTTTCCCACCCTGGTCAGCCAGGCGGATGACGACGCCATCGCCGATGAGATGCATCGCATCACCAAAGGGACCAACATGGGCTGGCCCTTTACCTATTACGATGCCGTGCGGAAAATGCGCCTGACCGGCCCGGAATATGGCGGCGACAACAAGACGCCCGCCGACGCCTCCGTCTATGACACGCCGGTGGCGGCTTTCGCCCCCAAGCGCGTCGCGCCGCTGGAAGTGGTGTTCAACAACGGCACCCAGTTTCCGCGCAAATACCGCGGCGGTGCCTTCATCGCCACGCACGGCACCAATGGCCCGCAGATTCCCGGCGGCCATGGCGGCTATAGTGTGATCTTTGTGGGGATCGACCGCAACGGCGACGTCAAGGTGCCGGAAGTCTTCGCCGACGGTTTCGCCGGACCAACCCAGGATGACCGCTATACCGGCCATGCCACCTACCGCCCGGTGGGCGAAGCGGTGGGTCCCGACGGATCGCTCTATGTCGCGGATTCCAACAAGGGCCGCATCTGGCGCATCTCTTACAGCGGCAAATAACAACGATTGACGGATAGGCTTGAAGCAGGGGGCGTCGCGCCCCCTGTCTCAGCGCGCTCTTCAGAGCGGGGGCGCGGCCTGAAAACCCTTGGCGGGGGTTGCGATCTGGATATTGCTCTGCGGCAGCGACCAGACGCCCTTGGCGTTGCGGCAGGCAATGCCGGGATACAATCGCGATGGGCCGTCGCTCTGCGCCAGATCGAAGCGCCGGCATGTCGGGGCCTCGCCGCCGGGCAGCCCCGCATCGTGCGGCGAAAGCGCGGCATAGGCATGGATCTCGAAATGCGGCGGCACCGCCGTGCTCGACCATTGCACGGGCGTCGCCGACGCCGCCGCATCCAGGGCATGCGCCAGCGCCCAGTCGAGACCCGTGCGCGCCGCGGAGGGCCAGTTTTCCGTGTACGGACGGATCGCGATCAGGTCGCGATTGCCGCCCGCCGCGGCGGACGCTTGCTGCCGGATTACCTGGCCCAGCTTGACGGCATAGAATGAGCGCCACTGCAATTGCGCAGGCGGCTTGGCGTCGGTGCGGCAGGTCACCGGCAAGGTATTGAACAGGCCCGCCGGCGCATTGGTGGGCGCCATTTTCTCCACCCGGCAGGTCACCGTCGCGACCGGCGTGAAGCCGCCATTGGCGCGGACACCCAGGTGATAACTACCCTGCATGCCCGGCCGCATCGGCCGCAGGAAATTGCCCGGAACATCGGAGACAAGCCCCGGAGGCGGGGCGGGGAGAAGGCCCACCGGCTGCCGGCGCTGCGAGCCGTCGCTATAGATGAAAATTTCGCCTTGCTTGGCCGTGGCCACCGCCGTCGCCGGTTTGGGAAGTTCGGCGCGCAGGTGTTTCAACCGCTCGGCCAGCGCCGGTGTCAGACGCCCATCCTCGGCGAGGCCCTGGTCTTTCTCGAAGGCCTGGATTGCGCGCTGGAAAGCGGTGTCGTCGGCATCGCCTTGTTTGCCCGCGCCATAGCCCAGCAGCTTCAAGTCGGCCCGCGCCGCTTCCATGCTGTCCGCGTCCATCACCGGATCGGGCCGAGGCACGGGACCCGGCGCGGGCGCCAACGGCACCGCCATGCCGACGACGGGCGAGGCGGGTTTTGGCGTCTCGGTGCAGGAGGCGGCAACCAGGATCAGCACCGCCAGGCCCAGTCCTGTTCGCGCCAGACCGCTTATGGGACCGCTCATGCGACCTCCCGTTTCAGGGCGATCCGATGGGCGGGAAAAGTCAGACGCACACAGGTTCCCTGGCCCAGCGTGCTGGAAATTTCCAACTCGGCTTCATGCAAGTGCGCGACCCGGCTGACATAGGCAAGGCCCAGTCCCGCACCTTCATGATGACGCGTCCTGCGATTGTCGAACTGCGAGAATAATTCCAGAATCTTTTTGTCCGCGCCGGGCGGCATGCCCACGCCATTGTCGCTGACCTGGACGGTGAGTGTGCCGCCGGTGCCGTGCTGCACGGCAATTTCGGCGGCACCGCCACGGGGCGTGAATTTTATGGCGTTGGACAGAAGATGCATCACGGACTTCTGCAGGCGCTTGGTGTCGCCGCAGACAAAAGGCAGCCCGTCGGGCACCACGCTCTTCAATGTTATCCCCGAGGCCGCCGCCGCGTCCTGGGATTTGGCGATGGCCGCGCCGATGCAGTCCGGCAGGAAGATGTGTTCGTCGCCCTTGAGCGCACCCTCATGGTCCATCTGGGTGATTTCGAGAATGTCGTTGATCAGGTCGAGCAGCCGCTTCCCGCTCGTGTGGATTTCACCGATATAATCCGCCGAGCGCGGGTCCAATGTCTCCGTGTTGCTGGCCAGGATGCCGGAAAATCCGATAATGGCGTTCAGCGGGGTACGCAACTCGTGGCTCATGGTCGCCAGGAACGCCGATTTGGCGTTGTTTGCGGTTTCAGCCTTGTCGCGGGCGACACGCAGCGCCGCTTCCGCCTGCCGCCGCTGCTCCACTTCGTCGAGAAGCGTCCGGTTGGCGGCATTGAGTTCGGCGGTGCGCAGGATGACCGCGTTTTCCACCATCCGCTTGCGCAAGGTGGTACTCAGCATGGTCTGCATCAGCAATGATGTCAGCGCCACCACCAGCAGGCATGCGCCCAGGGGCACCAACAGGCTGGTGACAAGGCCGCCCTGGGCCGGCGAGCGCAGCGCCAGCAGGTAATGATTTCCGGCAATGTCGAACGGCACGGCCTGGTGGAAGGCGGCATCGCCGAGCCAGCGGTCAACGGCAAGCGGACTGCCCCTGCCATTCGCCGCAAACATGGCGGCCGGCGATTTCGCATCGGCGCTGTAGGCGATCGCCGCCTGGATCGGGGCGGTGCCGATGGCGTCTGCGATGATCTTGTCCAGCTCCAGTATGCCCAGCGCATAGCCTTGCGGCGGCGCCCCGGCGGAAACCGCCCGGGGTTCGCCCTCGGAGCGCAGTGGAAAGGCGATCAGCACCACCGGACCGCTAAGACCCGTGATCAGGGCGCGGGATACCGGCGCGGAAGCGGCAATCTGCCCGGTCTTCCCGGCGGTCTGGAACAGTGCCGCGAAAAGCGTGTTGGCCGACAGATCAAGCCCGACCAGGCTACCGTTGCCTTCGAAGGGCTCGACATAGCTGACTGGCAGATAGAGGGGCTGGGCGCCCGCATGGACGAATTTTCCCTGGGCCGTGACCTGCCGTATCTTCAGGCCATATAGTCCGTCCTCTTGCAGCGTCTTCTCATACTGGGCGCGGTCATGCTTTTGGACGACCGGCACCCACAATACCGCCTTGAAGCCGGAATTCTGCGGCCGGATCTGATGCGCGAAGGCCGAAAACTCCCAGCGCGTCACCTGGCGCGAGGCCGAGACAAACGCCCGTATCGCCGCCAGTGATGTGACATGGCGTTCGACATCATCCTTGAATCGCGTGCTGTAATAGGTGGCGTCGCGCCGGAATTGCTGCTGCTCGGAAGAGGCGTAATAATTGCGCACCGCCAGGAAGGATGCGATGGCCAACAGGGTGCCGACGATCAGGACCGCGCCCACAGGCACGAAGTCCTGCCAGGTGCCCTTCAGCCGGTTCCTGTCGATGGTCATGAGGTCCGCTCATCTTCAGGAAAACTTTGGCTGAAAGCGGCAAAAAATTTTCCTGTCTGCATTGGACACCCCCCACGGCTAAGGCCAAGTTAAGAAACGGCTTTTTTCAACCGGGGCGTGCGATTGGGTAAGGAATTCTGGGTGTTTCCCGCCAATTGTTGCAGAACTTCCGCAAGGGGGCGGTTCCGCTATAGTCCGCTGCCCGTGCCAAAGCGGGACGCGCCGTTCTTCGCGGTGACAGGCAAATTGATCGGGGATGAAATGATGCGTCTAGTTCTGGCCGCTGCGATAGCGGTCCTGTATCCCGCGAGCGCGATCGCCGCAGAGATCACCGTTCTGACGTCCGGGGTCACCGCGCCCGTGCTGCGCACCTTCGCCGACAAATGGGGGGCGGCGACCGGCAACAAAGTCACCCTCAGGGTGGGAACGGTAGGCGGCACGGTCACCAATGTTGGCACCGTTCCCGCCGATGTGGTTCTCTTGATGCCCGATGTGATGACCGGCGTTACCGGCAAGCTCAAGCCCGCCAGCACGCTGACGCTCGCCTCCACAAAATTCGCCCTGGCGGCGAAAAAGGGCGCCCCTATGCCCGACATCTCGACGGTGGAGAAATTCGCCGCCGTGCTGAAAAATTCCACCGGCCTTCAGTTCAACGATCCGGCCACCGGCAGCGCCTCGGGCGCGCTGGTCGCCGCCATGCTTAAGCGGCCGGAATTTGCCGGCGTGATTGCCCGTCCCATTGCCAAGACCCCCGGCGTCGCGGTCGCCGAAGGCGCCGCCGATCTTGGCGGCGGAGCCTTGAGCGAGGAAGTGCCGGTTGCCGGCGCCGAGGTGATCGGGCTTTTCCCGGAAAGCCTGGGCCTGCATCTGGATTTCTCCGGCGCGGTCCTGGCAAACGCGGCTGACCCGGACACCGCGGCAGCCTTTCTCGCCTATCTGAAAAGCGCCCCCGCCGGGGAAATTTGGCGGTCGGGCGGATTTGCAACACCCTGATCTTTGGAGACCATCACCATGCTTGCCCTTTCCCGGCGTTTCATCCTGGGCCTTCCTTTTATTGGCGCCCTTTTGTCCAGGACCGCCCTGGCGCAAACCTCTTCCGGCGCGAACACCGATTGGCGCAATTACGCGAACGATCTTTCCAACACCCGCTATGCGCCGCTCGATCAGATCAATGCCGGTAATTTCAACACGCTGGAAGTCGCCTGGCGGTTCAAGACCGACTCGCTGGGCCCCCGCGCCGAGTATCAATATGAAGCCACGCCGCTGGTCATAAAGAGGCGCATGTACACTGTGGCGGGATCGCGGCGCGACGTGGTCGCGCTGGACGCCGCGACGGGCGAAGAACTCTGGATGCATAGCGAGAATGAAGGCGAGCGGGGCCAGAATGCGCCCCGCCAGCTTTCGGGCCGGGGCCTGGCCTATTGGACCGACGGCAAGGAAGAGCGCATCGTTTACGTGACCCCCGGTTACCGCATGATCGCGCTGGACGCGCGCACCGGCATTCCGGTCAGCAGCTTCGGCGAAAGCGGCGTTGTCGATTTGAAACTGAATGACGACCAGGACATGGACCTTGTCCATTCCGACATCGGCCTGCACTCCACGCCTTTGGTTTCAAAAAACACCATCATTGTCGGCGCCGCCCATTTGAACGGCGACATTCCCCGCAACCACAAGAATGTGAAAGGTTATGTCCGGGCCTTCGACGCTTATACCGGCAAGCGTAAATGGATTTTCCACACCATCCCGCGCAAGGGTGAATTCGGCTATGACACCTGGATCGAGCCCGGCCAGGCCGAGGAAGCGGGCAATACCGGCGCCTGGGCCCAGATGTCGGCTGATCCCGAACTCGGGCTTCTCTATATTCCCGTCGAACTTCCCACCGGCGATTACAATGGCCAATTCCGCAAGGGACCAGGCCTGTTCGGCGAAACCCTGGTGGCGGTCGATATCGAGACGGGAAAACGCAAATGGCACTACCAGCTTGTCCATCACGGGTTGTGGGATCGCGATATTCCCTGCGCCGCGATCCTTTGCGACATTCCGGTGAACGGCAAGATCGTCAAGGCGCTGGCCCAGCCCAGCAAGCAATCCTACCTCTATGTTCTCAATCGCGAGACCGGCGAGCCGATCTGGCCGATTGTCGAAACCCCGGTTCCCAGAGGCGATGTGCCGGGCGAATGGTATTCGCCCACCCAACCCATTCCGTCCAAGCCGCCCGGCTATGACTGGCAGGGCGTCTCGCCCGAGATGCTGATCAACTTCACGCCCGCGTTGCATGACGAGGCGATGAAGCTGATTGCGCGCTACAATACCGGCAATCTCTACATGCCGCCGACCCTCGCCACGGCGGACGGCAAGCTGGGCACCCTGACCACGCCCGGCACCAATGGCGGCACCGACTGGCCCGGCGGCGCCTACGATCCGGAGAGCCACACGGTTTATGTGTTCTCCCAGACCCAGCTTTACCTGTTGGGGATGATTCCCAATTCAGACCCGTCGCTTTCCGATTATCCTTATGTCCGCGGCCAGCCCGGCGTCAGGCCGCGTGGGGTGTCGCCCGCTGGCGCCGCGCCTCCGCCGCAAAGGGATCCGGACCTTGGGCGCTTGGCGTCCGCCCAGCTCACCGCCGCCGCCGCGCGCCCGCCCGCCACCACGGTCCAGGGCCTGCCGCTATTGAAGCCGCCCTATGGCCGCATCACGGCGATCGACCTGACCAGGGGAGACATCGCCTGGCAGGTCGCCCATGGCGAAACCCCCGATGAGGTCAAGAACCACCCGGCGCTGAAGGGCCTGAGCATCCCTCGCACCGGACGGGCGGGGCTTTTGGGTCCCCTGGTCACAAAAACCTTGGTTGTCTGCGGCGAAGCCGGTTTTTTCACCACCCCGTCCGGGGCCCGGGGCGCCATGCTGCGCGCCTATGACAAGAAGACCGGCGAGGACAGGGGGGCGGTCACCATGCCCGCCCCACAGACGGGTGCGCCAATGACCTACATGCTGAACGGCAACCAGTATATTGTGCTGGCAATCGGCGGCGGCACCTATGGCGCGGAACTGGTGGCCTTCCGGTTGCCGCGCAGCTGAACGGAAAAAACGAAAGGGACGGAAAATGTTGACAAACAAGAGACAGTTGCTCGGTCTTGGCCTGGGCCTCGGCGCCGGATTGATCGCATCGAATGCCTTCGCGCAAGGCGTTGCGGCGGAAGCGCCCAGAGGCCGCAAAGCAATCCCGCATCGCAAGGCCACCACCACGGTGCTCTTCAAAGCGCCCAAGGACAAATTCATCAACGGCGTCGCGACCTCGCCCCAGGGCCTCTGGATCATTGAGCAGAAGGAAACCGGCGGCGCCAATTCCACCTATCACTATAAGGATGGCAGGCCGCTGGAGCCCGCCAGCGATCTGCGCGAAACCGCATGGCTGATGGACGATAAGGGCGGCGTCAAGAAAACCGTGATCACCGAGGGCCGCAACACCAGCGGCTTCGCCGTGGGCAACAATTCCCTCTGGGTGGGCTGCAATTCGGCCGGCCATAACGGCGTCGTCCAGACTTCGATGGACTCCAAGACCGTCAGTCACCGCCAGGTGCCCTTCGGCCCGCCGGAAGATGGCGGCGGCATCCATGGCCTGGACTGGCATGATGGCAAGCTCTGGATCGCCGCGCTGCGCCTGCGCGCCGCCGTGCGGATTGACCCGGTCACCTGGAACACCGAACTCATGCTGCCTTTTCCGACGGGCTTCGACCGTTTCCATGGCTGCGCCTATGACGCCAGCAACGACACGATGCTGGTGATCACCGGCAACAACAGCACCAGTTACGCCACCGGCACCCCCGGCATCGCCCGCCTGGACGCCAAGACCGGCAATCTGGTCGAGGTGATCGACTTCGCACCCAACACCTGCGATCCGCACGGCCTGACCTTCCATCAGGGCAAGCTGATCAGTTGCGACGCGGGCCTGCATCCCGGCTGGCCGTTATGGGACAGCCCCTATGCCGGCGCGATCTTCCAGATCAATATCGCGTAACGTTTCACGCCGCGCGCAGGGCTTCGACGATGGGAAGTCTTGCGGCCCGGATGGCGGGGGCCAGACTGCCCAATAAGGCAATCGCTAGTGCCAACGCGATTCCCAAGCCGATCAATCCTGGCGTCACCTTGAGAATGAAAAGATTGTCATACCAGGCTTCCTGCGCGCCATTGAACATCGCCCACGCGATAGCTGACCCGATCAGCGTTCCGGTCAGCGCCAACAGAAGGCATTCGCTCACCACCGAAACCGCCACGGGCAGCCCGCCGAAACCCAAGGCGCGCAGGGTGCCGATCTCCTGCCGGCGCGCGCGCACCGCGCCGATCATGATGTTGAGGGCGCCGAACATCGCCCCCAGCGCCATGATGGCGCCGGTTGTCCAGGCGACGGCGCCGATCAGGGCGCGATCATCGGCGTTGATATGGGCGTAATAATCGGTCTCGCGCTCGGCCATAACCTGCAAGGCGGGATTGGCGGCGAGCGCGGATTTGATTTTGTCCAGGGCCTGCGCGTTTTCCAGCCGCCCGATCACAATATTGAAATCGACGCTTTTGACCGAATTCATCAGCGTGTCGCGGTCGGCGATCGCTTCGCCATCCAGAGCGGCTCCGCCGGCGGAAAACACCCCCACGATCGGCCATGTCCCATTCGGAAGAATGACCTTGTCGCCTATCCGCAGGCCGGCAAGTTGGTCCCGCGCGGCCTGGCCCACCATGATTTCCCGGGCGCCGGGGCGCACCTTGCGGCCGGAAACCATTTTGACCTCGGGGCGCAGGGCAAAGCCCTTTGGCCCAAAGCCATGGATGGTCACAAAAGTCGGTATGCCGGTCTTGCGCGAGGCGGGCGGGGAATTCAGGATTTCTCCTTCCACAAGGGGTGTGCCGTCATCGGCTTTGCTGAAGCCGGGCGCGTCCATGATGAGGGCCGCCTGGTCGCGGGTCAATTTGCTCTGAAATACACTCTCCGGGCCGCTGGACAGGACCAGGATCCGGCCGGGATCGCCGGCCTGCAACTGCGCGTCCAAACCGGCTTTGAGCGACAGCATGGAGAGAAGGACAGCGATCACGGCCGTCATGCCCACCACGATCACCAGCGACGACCAGAGCCGGGCCCTGAGGCTTTTGAAGTTCAGGAGACTGACCGCGGCGATCTGTTTTAACATGGTCATTTCCCCGCCAGCGCGGCTGCGACATCCAGCCCTCTGAGGCGCCAGGCCGGAATGACGGCGCTCAGCAGCGCCACCAGGATGGCGCAAACCAAACCTACGCCCAGCACAGATGCCGGCAGATAGGGCGCGGGCAGATAGAAGCTCGGCGGCATAAGGCTGGGTACTTTCGCGGCGAACGCCGTCGCCAGCCCAAGCCCGATCACGGCCCCCAAGAGGCAGGGAATGGCGGCTTCCGCGAACACCAGCGCCATCACCCCCCAATCGGAAAAACCCAGCGTCTTCAGCACGGCGAATTCGGCAATGCGCTCGCGCACCGACTGGTAGATGCCGTTGCCGGTCAGAAACAGCACCATGAACAGGCCAGCGCCCGCCACCACCATGGTGACAAAGGGAATATTGACGGCCCATTGGGAGGAAGCCTGCGCTTCGGCCACTTCGGTGTCGGCATGCACGGGATCGCCGGAATTGGCGAACAGGGCTTCAATCGCCAAGGCCGTTTTCGCGCTAACGGCCGGGTCGGGGACTGAGATGTTTATGGCAAAAGTGCCCAAGGTGCCGCGCTCGTTGAGCGGCTGGGTTTGATCGAAATAGCTGTAATTGCCGATGATATAGCCTCTGGTTTCCCTTGGGATGTCGTCCAGAATGCCGATCACTGTGAAAGGCCACAGCTTGCCGCCATCCGCCTGCGTCACCGCCTTGGTCAGGACGGGAAAAGCGTCACCTGTTTTCAGATGATAGCGCTCAGCGATGCTGCGGGTGATGAAGACGCCGGTGCGCGAGTCCTCAAGCTGGCGGCAGCGCGCCGGGGTGAGGTTGTATTCCGGCCGGGTGCGGCACCAGCCCTCATCGACCATATAGACATAGGCGCGGTTTTTTGGGTCCTGGTAATAGCCTGGAACTTGGCTCCGATAGCCGATGCTGGCGATTCCGGGCAGGCGCAGAATCTGCTCGCGATAGGCCAGCGGCATGATGCAGACATTGGGGCCGGGGCCGGTGCAAAAACGGGAATAGACATAAACCCGCTCCGGGAAGGCGCCGTTGACGATACGTTCAACGCTGGCATTGAAGCCAATCATGATGCCGAACAGGGTGAAAGCCATAACCACTGAGAGCAAGGTCAGGATGGTATGCGCCGGCTTTCGCAACAGCGCAGCCCAGACCAGGGGAAAGTATTTCATCACAACCCCGTGACTATTTTTGGCTTCGCCCCTACATCGCGCCGCTGGGCAGCTTGCCGGGATCGGTGCAAGTGAAATTCCCCGCCTCGTTGATATCACCGCCGCCCTTGTACTTGGCCTCGGTCGGATAGGGACAGATCGGGCGGGTGCGGTCGGCTTTCTTGTCGGCATCCAGATGCGTGCCGATCAAAAAGCTGGGCGCCTGTTTTTTCGTTACCCAGGCATCCAGCGCCGCCACCACGTCATGCTGCGGATCGTGGCTCACCGCCGGCGTCGCGCCGCCGAAATTGAAGGCGCCGGGGCCGCCGCCGCAATGATTGACGCCCGGCACCATATACAGGCGGTAGAAAGTGTCGGCCTGCTGCTTGCCCAGCTTGGCGACGATCTGGTTGTAAAAATCCACGCTGACAAAGGCGCTGACCATATTGTCGGCCCAGCCATGATACTGGATCAGCTTTCCGCCGCGCTTCTGGAAGGCTGTCAGGTCCGGCTTGGCGTTGTAATTGTCCGCCATGCTCGATCCCAGCAATTTGCCGTTGATCATCTTGTCGGCGTCTTTGTCGAAATCGAAATCGGTGCTCGACTGATTGGGGTTCTGCGACACCGCATAGCGCCAGAAGTCCCAGCTCGATCCGCCGGGATATTTTCCGGCCCACACCCGCGCCCAGGGCTGCTCGCTGCCGCGGGTATAGCCGGGAAAGATGCGGCTGCCGTCGGAACGGTGCGCGCCGTTATAAATGCGCGTCGCGGCATCCACTTGCACCGGTGTCAGGCAGTCGCCGCTGGCGCCCGCCTGGCATTGAATGGATTTGGGATCGAAATCGCAGCGGCGCGGATCGGAAATCACTCCGTCTTCCACGCCATCCAGCTTGTCACAGGCCTTGATCGCCGCTTTGTTGAGAATGGCGGCGCTTTGATCGGTCAGCGCGCTGGGGTCCTTGATGGCCGGCAACGTATTCCAGATTGCGCCGACCATCTGGCTGGTCCAGCGCCAGGCCGGCGCGCCCGCCACGATGCCGTCGAAATCCTCCGGAAAGCGGGTCGCTTCCATCAGTGCCTGGCGGCCGCCGGTCGAACAGCCCACGAAATAGGCTTCCGAGGCTTTTTTGCCATAGAATTTTTCGATCACGCCCTTGGCCGCGACGCTGGAGACATGCACGGCGCGCCAGGCGAAATCCACCATCTT
This sequence comes from Rhizomicrobium sp., assembly GCA_035568995.1. Taxonomy (GTDB): domain Bacteria; phylum Pseudomonadota; class Alphaproteobacteria; order Micropepsales; family Micropepsaceae; genus Rhizomicrobium. The sequence continues at coordinate 52,505 of DATMNL010000060.1, forward strand.
CTCCGGATGCCCCACCGCCCAGCGGTTTTCGCTGCCGCCATTAGGCGCGTCGGGATCGGAGATATGGCCATTGTCGGTGGCCAGCGTGGCATAGCCTGCTTCCAGCGGCTCCAGCATCGATCCTGTGCCGATGCTGCCCGACGATCCGCCCGAGCCTTCCTGCTGGTATTTGCCATTCCAGCTTGCCGCCGGCGGCAGCCAGATTTCAAAGCCGATATGAGAATCCGCGGTCGGCGTAGCCACGCCCACGATGCGGCAGAAGGGCACCGAGACCTTGGTCCGCCCGAAAGTCGCGCCGCTGGCATTATATTCGGCGCTGGTGACGGTGACGCCGGAAGAGACGGTCTTGCCTGCCAGCGCCTGGCAGCTGGCGGCGTCGCCCGCGGCATCGGCGGCGACGACTTCGCCGCCACCCATGATCGACAGCGCGGGCAAAAGCCCCAGCACCGAAACAAAGCCCAAAAGGCGTGAGCGGGATGCGCGCGTCATGGAAATTCCTCCCCGGCCCGCCGTCTTTGGTCGCGGCAGAAGGCGCGATCCTCTAACGGGGCCCCAAGGGCGTCAAGCGCCGTCCTTTACGACTTTGGGCAGTTGATCCCCAGAGCCGCTTCCAGCCGGGCTTCGATCGAGAGCATTTCGATCGGGCCTAGCTTTCCCGGCTTCACGCCGGGTCCGGAGAGCAGGAAAATACTGTGATAATCAGGGCGCATCGGCCAGAAACCGTGATTGCCCTTCTCGTTGGTCGTGGCGCGCGGCGGGCCGCTGGCGGCGGACCCGAACATCACATGCGGCGCTGGTTCGAACGCCGCCACCGCGCCGGACAGGGCAGGGGCGTATTTCACCAGCTCGTCATGGGAGATTTCGCGCCCGACCTCGCCCTTGCTGGATTGCGCGCGCAGCCACGCCGCCGCATTCGCATCCGCCGTCGTGACCAACCCGCCCGCTATGTTCAACGCCCCCGTCACGCCATCGGCGGCGGCCATCACTTTCAGGTTGGCGATATGGCCCACCTGTTCAAAGCCGTGATCGGACACCAGCGCCAGGTCGTAATCCTTCGGCAACGCATTCAGGATGTCGCCCACCAGCTCGTCGGAGCGTTCCACCACCGCCTTGGCATGTGCCGTGAAGGGGCCTTCGGCATGCTCTTCGGAATCCAGTTCCGCCAGATGCACCAACATCAAATCGGGCTTCTTCTGCTTTAATATGTAAATCACCGCCTGGGTGCGGGAGCGGTCGTCCAGCCAGGCATGATTGAAAGAGGGCAAGGCGCCGCCGATCTCCGCCACCAGCCCTGGGGTGCCGAAGCGGTCCACCGTTTCCATGTCCGAGGAATCGCCATCGCGGTGGGCATAGACTTCGGGCAGATTCCAGTTAATCGGCGCATCCACCGTGACCGGCCAGTTGACCGCGCCGATGGTATAGCCTGCCGCTGCCAGGCACTGGGTCAGTGTCGGTACCTTGATCTTCTTGGCCGACCAGTAGCTCAGCGCCGGGTCGGGCGCGCCGCTGGCATTCGCCAGTATGCCATGCTGGTCGGGACGCATGCCGGTCAGCATGCTGGTATGCGACGGCCAGGTGATGGTCGGCCACACCCCCACCACGCCGTCGGCATATAGCGACCGGGCCAGCAGCTTGCGGATATTGGGGATCTTCATTCCCAGCGCATCGCGGTCGCGGATATAGCGCCAGTCCAGTCCGTCAATCGACAGCAGCATCAGCCGATGCGGCGCCGCCAGCGCAGGCGTCCCACTGCACAAGCCCGCCGCCAGCAACGATGCCGCCAATATTTTCTTCATGCCGAATGCCCCGTTTTTTCCCGCCGGCATTTAGCACAGTCGATGCCGGGCCGCACTACGTCTCGGGCAATCTACGCAAAACTGTCATGAGGAATGCGGCTTACTTCGCCGCTTGCAAAGTGGCCAGCAGCTCGCGCGCTTTTGCCAGCGCGCCTGCCGCGCCTTTGATGGATTTGCTGCGGGGATAGGGATCGACACCGGTGCAGATCACAATTTGCAAGGCCTGCCCCAATGTTCCCGGCGTGACCGGCTGGGGCGTCGCATCCACCGCTTCGGTGGGCAACAGCGTGCCATTGGCCGCATAATTGGCATTCGATGTCGTGGCGATCCGCGAAGAGCTGCAATTGATCGAGACCTCGCTCAGGGAATAGGCCACCGGGCCGGTCGCAAGCACGGTCAGAATGTTGAATGTCATGAAACCGTTCTTCGCCATATGCGCATTCTCGTCGGCGAAATCGATGCGGGTGGCGCTGGCGTTGATCAGCGAGTAGGTGTGCACGTCGTCCGCCGCGAAAAGCGGGCTGCCCGCCCCGGCCAGCAGCGCCATTAATCCCAATCCAACCCGCCTGCGCATACCCCGCCCCAACCCCTGAACGCCGGGGGATGATACAGCTTTGTGCCGGTTTGGGAAAAGAGGTGACGGGAACGGGGCCGGCGGCTAGCGTTCCTTGCAGGAAGGGACCGTAATGCGGATATACGGCGCCACGTCGGTTGATCCTCTTTTGTCGGGGTATTGCGAGCGCGCCCTTGCCGATGAGGCGTTCCAGTCCGAAGGCATGATGCCGGACGGCAGTTTCATCATTTCCTTCCTGGCCGATGAACGGGCCTGGGCCGCCGTGATCGGCGTGGAAAAAACCGCCAGGCAGGATGACGCGATGCTGATCTCGGCGGTCTATCCGGTTGGTTCGGAAGGGTTGGCGGCGCTGGTTGCCGATCTGAAAACCGGATGAAGGCGTGCGCCGGCGCGCTTGCGGGAACGTCGCAATTGCCATAAAACTACACTTGTCTTTTTCTGGGATTTTTCATGCCGCGTTCCGTGTCTGGGTTTTCTCTTGTCATTGTCCTTTTGGCAAGCGCCGCGCCGGCGCGGGGCGCCGACGCGCTGAACGGCTGGGGCGATTTCAGGTTCGGCATGTCGCCCGAACAGGCCCGCGCGGTTCCGGGCCAGGCCTTCGGCCGCTTTTCGGCCAAGAATATTCTCAACCAGAATGACGGCGCCATGGCGTCGAAAAAGCCCGCCATGCTGTATGGCATTCCCTACACCTTCGACCTGCTCTTCAATGCCTTCCAGGCGCTGAACCGGATCAGCATGTGGAACGAGAACACCATCTCCCGCGCCGAGTGCGAAACGCGATTCCTGACGCTGGTGCCGCAACTGGAGAAATCCTACGGCGCGCTCCTGCCGGTCTATCCTGAGCGCAAGAAGAACAACCAGGACCAGCTGCCCATTTCGCTGGAATGGAAAAACACCGCGGGCGCGTCCCGCTATCAGCTCGCCACCGTCTATATGGGCGGCGAGACGGCCTATGTCTGGAATGCGCGCAAGGTCTTCGATCGCGGATATGTGGACGCCGCCGCGGTCTGGAGCGCCCCGCAGGAAGATAGCCAGGCCGTCTGCCTGATGGAGTTGGACTTCAAGTCGTGAGGTTCTGCGCATGGACACGCCATTTCCCCTTGATCCGGTGGTCCTGCCAGACCGGCCACCTTGGCTGGCGCGAGCGCTGATTGCCGTTGCCGCGCCGCTTCCGATTCTGGCCCTGATGTCTCTTGCGCCCCTGTCCTGGTGGAAGGCTTCGGGATTCATCACTTATCCCGGCACCTATGTGCGGGTGGCGCCGGACAATTACTGGCTCTGCCGGCCCTGGCCGCATCACACGCGTCCCGCCGCCAGGGACGCCTCGACCAGGGTGGCAGCGCGCTTTGGATCGGTACTGGGCGCCGAACAGACCAACTTCGCCGTGCTGCTGCCCAAGGCGGCGCGCGTGACGGCCATCTATTGCGGCGACGCGCCGCCGTCTTCACCGCTGGCGGAGTGCGCGGGCACACATTGCGCCCAGCCGGCGAATATTCAGGTGGAAGACGGGTATTATACATTGGGACGCGGCATCACGTTCAGTGTCCGGGCCAAGACGGCAAAACCCGATCAGCGCACCAATGTCGGCTTCTGGGTGATGTGGCGCTAGAAGAATTGCCGGATATGGGCCGGGAATTGTGCTATACCTGCCTTGGATGACCGGCCGGCCATCCAAAGACAGGGAATTGCAAGATGGCCAACCAGACCAGTCGCAGTCCGAGTGAGTTCTTCGATTTCACCAAGCTGATGGCGCAGTTCAATCTTCCCGGCGTTGATTTCAATGCCCTGGTGGAGCGTGAACGCAAAAACATCGAAGCCCTGACCAAGGCCAACAAGATCGCCTTTGAAGGCTGGCAGGCCCTGGTGCGCAAGCAATCCGAAATTCTTCAGGAAACCATGGCGCAGACGATTGCCCATGCGCGCAAGGAGAATGCCGCCAAGGAGCGCGCGGATCTCGCCAAGCAGGGCTTTGAGAAGGCGCTTGCCGACATGCGCGAACTGGCCGAAATGGCAGCAAAATCCCAGCGCGAAGCCTTTGAGGTCGTTCGCAAGCGGATGGCCGAAAACATGGAAGAAATCCGCCGCTTCGGCAAAGGCGAGTAAAGCCCGGTCCCGCCGCATCGCCCCCGAGGCGGCTGGAATGTATAAAACCAATAATTTTCAGATGGTTACGTAAATACCTGCGGCAGGATGACGCGGCCTGGAAATTGGCCTACGCTCTCTCCCCATAAGGCTCACGGATTCCCGTGACCGACGGCGGCAAGCCGCCAGCCATGGGCGTCCGACACAAGTCGGGAGAAACGCCATGACCATCAGAAACCCCATCGAGTGGAGTGGTGCGCAGCTTGTTCAGGCGGCGCATGCCGCATCTTCGCTTCACCGTTCATTGCATCATATCCAGGACACCATCCACTCTCCCGCGCCCGCAGTGCGCAAGATCGGCTATGGCGATGTGCGGGCGGCGCTGGTCCAGGGCTTTGAGGATTTCGAGGCCTATCGCAGCGATGTGATTTTCCTTTGCGCCACCTACGCCTTTGTCGGCCTGGTGATGGCGCGCCTCGCGCTTGGCTTGGATATGCTGCCCCTGCTGTTCCCGCTGGCCTCCGGCTTCGCCATCGTCGGCCCGCTGGCGGCGCTTGGCCTTTATGAGATGAGCAAGCGGCGCGAAGAGGGCGTCAGCGTCAACTGGACCAACGCCTTCGATGTGCTGAAGGCGCCCGCGATCGGCGCCATCGCCATCCTCGGCCTGGCGCTGATGGCGGTGTTCCTGCTCTGGCTCGGCGCGGCCTGGGTGATCTGGCAGCACACGCTGGGACCCGCTTCGCCTGTCTCGCTGGGCGCCTTCGCCCATGACGTGTTTTTCACCGCACCGGGACTGGCAATGATCGTCATCGGTGTCGGCGCCGGCTCTCTCTTCGCGCTTTTCGCCATGATGATGAGCGTGGTGTCCTTCCCGCTCCTGATCGACCGCGATGTCGGGATCGACACAGCGATCAAGACGTCCTTCCGCGCGGTGATCGCCAATCCCGGGCCGATGGCGCTGTGGGGCCTGATCGTGGCGGCCAGCCTGGCGGCCGGTTCGGCGTTATTGCTGGTAGGCCTGGTTGTCGCGGTTCCGGTTCTGGGCCACGCCACCTGGCATCTCTATCGACGTCTGGTTGAATAGCAGCCGCGCCAGTCTTTGGCGGTCGTTCTGCCTGGCCGCTCGCCCAAGCTCGCGGCGCTCGTCGCTCGAATTGATCCACCGGATCAATTCGCCCGCCTTTGGCGGTCGCTCCTCTCACTTCGGCAGCTTGCCGTCCAGTTCCTGATAGATCCTGACAATTGCCGGGGTCGCCTGGATCGGTTTTTCGCTCCAATTCGCGTAAGGCCCCCAATCGGCCTTGCTCGCGGCTTCGCAATCCTGCGTCGAGTTGCACGGCACATGCCCGTCGTGCAGGCGCCTGGCCTCGGCGATCACCGCCACGATCTCGACACGGAATGCCTCAAGCTCGGTCTTCATGGTGTCCGGATCGTCCACGAAACCATGGCCGCCGAAAACCCATTTGGCCGGGATCGTCTGGTTTCTGGCGATGGTTTCCAGCCATTCGCTGGGGAAGGCGCGCGCCATGGAAGGAAACAGGCGATGGTCATAGATCTCGCTCATGAACAGCACGCCGGTGCTTGGAGCGTTGGGGCCCGGCACATAGACACTGAGATCGCCGCCGGTATGGGCGCGGCCCAGGTTCAGAATTTCGATATCCGTCTCGCCCAGCCGCAGGTCGCGTTTTCCACCCGCCACCGTTTCTGTCGGCGGCGTCGCACTGGCGGCCAGCGCCTTTTGCGACGCGGGCGAAGCTATGAACACCACATTGGGAAACGCCGCCTTGAAGGCGCTGTTGCCGCCGGTATGGTCGTCATGCTCCGATCCCACCACCACATATTTGATGGGCTGTGGCGTAAGTTTCTTGATCGCCGCCACCAGCTTCTGCGTGGCCTCGACATTGCCCTGGCCGTCCGCCACCAGGACTCCGCTGCTGGTGACCACGATCATGTCCACGGTGGTCTTGAACTTGCCAGGATCGCTGGGCCGCAGCACCTCAAAGGAATAGACGTTGGGCTCCAGCTGCTTGAGGCGCGGGAAATCGCTCTCTTTCAGCCCGCGCGCAATGGGATCGGCGGTCTGCAGCTCCGCCGCCCTTGCGGCGGCCGGGGCCAGCGTCAGGGCGAGCGCCGCGGCGCATATTTTCATTGTTGAATTCATTCCCACCTCGGCGCAACCGCGCCTCAGTCTATGGCCGCTGCGGCTGGCGGCCTAGCCCAACGGCCTGGCCAGTGAGCGTCGCCAATCCAGCACGAAAATCCCCCGCGGCGCTTCGGCATAGATGCAGGAATCGTCTTTCCAGACTTCTATTGTCTCTTCGTCCTTGCACAGAAGCTTGGCGGCGCGGATGGCGGTAAAATCGCTGGCATAATTGTTTATGGAGAGAAGCGACAACGAACCATCGTTGGCCAGCCGGGTTTCGTAGGTCCACACGTTCCGCTCCACAACAAAACAGGCGCCATATTTGCTCGATTTTCGTTGCTGTCGAGCGGATTTTTTCTTCAGAATGGACGCGATCTGGGGGAACTTTTCCGGTCTTCCGGCATTGCCGCTGACCCTTGTTACACCCCCCCCATTTCATGATATCAATCCCGCCTTGTTGGCAGCGCTGCCAATCTTGCAGGGCTCCATAAAAAAATGCCCGCACGCAAGGGGCCGATCTTAACGGGAGGACCGAATGAAATTCTCGATTTTTTCAGTCGCAGCGGGATTGACTGTCACCGCCGCCGCCGCGCTGGCGCAGACCGTGCCCGGGCAGCCGACGGACTTTCCCCTGGCCGCCAAGGAAGGCGTCAACAGCCAGGCAATAAAGACGGCCCCGCCCGGCGCGGCCAACCAGGGCGCCTTCGATATGAACAAGTGGAAATACGGCCATGCCTTCGATGCGCCGCCGGGCACGCCGATCTGGAATCCGGTCAAGGTCAAGATGCTGCAGGGCGGCAAGATCACCAGCGCTTCCATCGCGGGAAATTCCGATCCGGCGATCTATTGCGCCATGGCGAATGCCGGCTACGACTTCATCTGGACCGAGATGCAGCATGCCCCCGGCACATGGGATTCGGTTTCCAAGATGTGGAACAGCTGCCCGCATGCCAAGGCGGTGCCCGGCGCGCGCATCCCCAACGCCAATGAGTTCGACGAGCAGCACGCCATGGACATGGGTGCGCTGTGGCTTGAGGTGCCGACCGTGCGCACCGTGGCAGAGGCGCAGGAAGCCGTGAAATGGGCCTATTATCCGCCGATGGGCGGACGCAGCCTGGGTGGCCAGCCCGCCGCTCTGACCGATGTGCCGGGCGGCTATCGCAACACCATCAACGACAATCTGGTGCTGACGGTGATGATCGAGACGCTGGACGGCCTTCGCGATGCCGACAAGATCGCGGCGATCCCCGGCATCAGCGCGCTCTTCGCCGCTTCCAGCGACCTGGGCAATTTCGCCGGCTACAAACAGGGCGATCCAGACTATGAGCGTGAGATCAACATCGTCCATGATGCGGCCCTGGCGTCGCACAAATATCTTTGCGGCCCTTATGGCTGGGTGAACCGGCCCGACTTCAAATGCTACCAGGGCCCGGGCAATATCATCGCGGGCGCCAGTGGCGACCTCTACGCCATCTATGCCGATGCGGCCAAGAAAGCGCTGGGTCCCTTGTGGAACACGCAAGGCAAGCCCACCGCCGGTCCTTATGCGGCGGGCTATGTGCCGAAACCAGCAGGCCGTGGCGCGCCTACGGGTGGGTGAGGAGCGGTTTGCCGAAGGCAAACGAAATGGTCCGGTGGACCATTTCGAGTGAGGAACGCCCGTAGCGTAAGCGGAGGGCCGGGCGAATACTCCGGCCGAATACTTTCGTAGTGTTGCCGCACGTTTAAGCGAGCGGCCGGGTGAATACTCCGGCCGAATATTTTTTCCGCGGAAGCCCCTGAATCTGTATTCTGAGGAAAATCAACACGGCTAGGTCGACCTCTGACAATCGAACAGCCAAAAATTATCCAGGCGCCGGCCGGGCAATTGACGAGCCTGCAGGTGGGCCGCGCCGTGGCGGCGATGGCCGTGGTGTTTTTCCATGCCGATGGCGTGGCGGGCCAGTTCCACGGGCCTGATTTTGCCTGGATGTATTTCGGGCAGCTTGGTGTGGATTTCTTCTTCGTCCTTTCCGGGTTCATTATTTTCTTTGCCCATCGTGACGATATAGGCCGCGCGCCTGCTGCCAAGGGCTACCTCTTGAAACGCTTTATTCGACTCTACCCAGTCTTGTGGCTGGTCGTGCTGGCATACGGGATACCGGCTGTTGCATTTGGTGGCCATAATGCGGCCGGTGCCTCGCTGCCGGATTCCTTGTTGCTCTACCCCAGCCTTGCGCCAACCCTGCCAACGGTGGTCTGGACGCTGAGGCACGAAATACTGTTCTACGCCGGCTTTGCCGTGCTGATCGTCAATCGGAGAGCCGGCATTGCCCTGTTTGCCGTCTGGGCCGCCGCTGTGCTGGCGCAGCTCGTGCTGATCTCTGCTGGTCACCCGCTGACTGGCGCGGCGTCCCTTATTCTCTCGACATACCAGGTTGACTTTATATTCGGGGCCTGTGTCGCCCATTTCTATTGTAAAAACATGTTCCGGATCGGCCTGCCGGCGATGTTGGTTTCTTTGGCGATGGTCGCGCCCAGCTTATGGATGATCCGCAACTATCAGGGCGGTGGAACCGCATACACCTCGGTCACATCGGCCTGGACGACGCTGGTGCTGGGTGCCGGATTTGCGGGCTTGCTGCTGGACCTGCTCTCCCTGGAAGGCCGCAAATTTCCGCCGCCGCTGGTGCTGATCGGAAACGCCAGCTATTCGATTTATCTGGTCCATACGCCGGCCAATGTCATTCTGCAGAGGATCGCGGCGCGCTTCCCCACAGCGCTGCTGTCGGTCGGGGCTGGGCAGGCATTCCTGATCGCGGGCGGCGTCACCATCGGCGTGGCCGTCCATCTGCTGGTGGAAAAACCATTGGTGAATGGGCTGCGGAAGATGCTTCTTGAAAAACGCAAGGATCCCGCCTTGCATTTCCGGTTAGGCGAGCATCCGACTGTGGCTGAGTGACGACATTCTCACCCGTCGCCGAGCCGGCGATCGTCAGCATCACGATTTTCTCCACCATTTTTTCGGCTTGTCGCAACGCTGTCTCGTGTCGGTCCAGCGCGAGTTTTTGCCTTGCCGGCGTCACGACCAGATCGAAAAGGGAGGAAATTCACCAAGATCGGAGAAAGTGAATCGCTGATCCCCTATATCGTTTTCCTGTTGATCGGCTTGGCCAATTGGACCCTCATCGCCCGGCTGGCAAACCGATCGAGCCTTGGGCCACCACTCCAGTCGATGGACAGTACCAATAGCCGCGTTTAGAACCATTCTTCAAAAATACGGGGGCGCGGCCTCCGTCAATTTTCACCGGGCAGAATGCGCAATGTGACCGTCATGGCGTCCGCCTCTCCAGAGCCGCGCACCGGGGCTATTCCGCTTGTTGTCGACCTCGACGGGACGCTGATCAGGTCCGACCTGCTGATTGAATCCGGATTCGAACTCGCCGGGCGAGCCCCGCTGTCTATTCCCGGCATCGCCGTGGCTTTGTGCCGCGGCAAGGCCTGGCTCAAGGATCATATTGCCTCGCGCATTGCCTTCGATCCTTCGACGCTGCCCTATAACGAAGCGGTACTCGATTATATTCGCGCGGCGCGCGCCGATGGCCGTCCGGTTTTTCTGGCCTCCGCGAGCAACGAACGCCTCGTAAAGGCGATCGCCGGTCACCTCGCGCTGTTCGAGGATTGGTTTGCTTCCGATGCGAAAACCAATCTCTCCAGCGCGACCAAGGCATCGCGGCTGGTCCTGGGGTTCGGCGAAACAGGCTTTGACTACATCGGGAACGGCGAGGCCGACTTGGCCGTCTGGAAGGCGTGTGCCCGTCCCATCGCCGTCGGCGCCTCCGCCGGACTCAAAAGGAAATTGACCGCCGCCGGTCTCGAACCCGAATATCTGCCGTCGCCCAGGGCAAGCCTGGCGGATTGGCTGAGACTTGTGCGCGTTCATCAGTTCGTGAAGAACGTGCTCGTCTTCGTGCCGCTGCTTACGGCGCACAAGTTCGAGCTTCCCGCTATTCTCAACGCGGCGCTCGCCGCCGTCGCGTTCTGTCTTTGTGCCGCCAGCGTCTATGTCCTGAACGACCTTGTGGACCTGAACGCCGACCGGGACCATCCCCAGAAGCGCTTTCGTCCGCTGGCTGCGGGCCTCATTCCCGTTGCCCATGCCGTGCTGGCGGTTCCGTTGCTCGCCCTCTCCGCGGCGGTGGTTGCCAGCACCGTATCATGGTCCTTCTTCGCGGTGCTTCTGACATATTTTGTCTTGACCACCGCCTATACCTTCATTCTCAAGCGAAAGATGCTGGTGGACATCGTCGTGTTGGCGATACTCTATACCGCGCGCGTCGTCGGCGGAGCGGTGGCTATCGACGTCATAATATCGGAATGGCTTTTCGGGTTCTCGTTTTTCATTTTTGTCGCTCTGGCGTTGATCAAGCGGTATGTCGAGCTGGCGATGCGGCTCGATGCAGGTTTGCCGGACCCTTCCAATCGCAATTATGTCAGCACCGACCTTCCGATCGTCGGGATGCTGGCCGCGGCGGCGGGATTCAATGCGATCACGATTTTTGCGCTTTATATCTCGTCCGACGCCGTTCATGGGTTGTATCGGAATCCGCAACTGCTGTGGCTCATCTGTCCGATTCTTCTATATTGGATCGGCCGCATGCTCTTGCTCGCAAATCGCCGCGTCATCCTGGATGACCCCCTGGCATTTGCGCTGAGGGACTGGAGAAGCGTCATTGCAGGCATTTGTATTGGCGCCGTCATGTTCGCGGCTATTTGATTGTCGCGGCGGTTGCCGCCATGTGGGGAAATGCGTGAGCGATTTGAGAATCGAGACGGCGGAAATTGCCGATGCAACGGTGCGAGAGCTGTCGGGCCGGCGCGCAATAAATTCTGCAATCTGGTTCTGCATGGCTTTGTTCTGGGTCGCTTACGGGCTTTGTGTCGCGGGTTTTCTAGCCGTCAGTTCTGTTGGCGACCCACGCACGCTCTACCACGCGATTGCCGGGGGCGCGGTGAATGTTGAGACCAACGCTTCTCAGGTCAGCGGCATTGCAATTTTCGCGGTCGTCGTTGTTGCGCTGGCCGGCCTTGCTATACGCAAATGGTCCCTGGTGAAATCGCGGTCTGTCTGGCCCTGGTGGTATGCAGCTTCAGGCCTGCTGGTTGCGATTCCGCTGGGACTGGTATTTTCGCTTGCGACTCCAATCGCTTATGTCAGGGATTACGCGGCTTACCTCAGGCTCGCCCAAAGCCTGTACAGCACCGGCGACTACTCGGACATCAGCGAGGGAAACTTTACAGGGGTCGCGGATACGCTGGCATGGCGGCCGCCCGGCATGGCGCTCCTCTATGGACTGCCGATCCACCTGGGCATTCCGCCGCAACTGAGTGTTTGGCTGGTCAATTCCGTTATCGCGCTGACGATTTTCTTTTTCGTCAAGCGTTCCCTGCGGGGAGGGCAGGAAAAGGGGCCAGCCACACTGGTGGCGTTTGCCGGATTGATCGTCTGCCTGACGACGCTGCCGTTTTTTCTGCTCCCGATTGCGCACCCGCCGGCGGTGGCGATCCTAGTGCTGCTTCTGTTGCTGGTTCCGACGCAAGGCAGGCTTCTGGCCCACCTGGACCTGTTTCGCTGGTTGCTGGCCGGATTCCTGATTGGAGCGAGCGCGCTGTTTCGCCCCAATCTCGTGCTGTTGGTTGGCGTGCTCGCAGCGGCGGTCCTGCTCGCGCAGGCGCAATTCTGCGGCCACCGCTTCATTCGAAAATCGGCGGCAGCAGTTTTGCTCTGCCTCCTGGGTGCGGCCATCGCGATCGGACCCTGGACGGCAAGAAATTGGGTCACATTTCATCGTTTTGTTCCGATTTCCACCAACGGCGGCATGGTTTTCTATAGCGCCAACGGCTCCCCCAAGGCTTCCGAGCAGGGAAAATATGTGCAGGCCCTCGCCATTCAGCTTTTCAAGGATGTTCCGAATGAAGTTGACCGCGATCATGAAGGTTTGAAAAGGGGTCTGGCAAATATCGCCGCGCATCCGGCGGCTTTTGTCGAGTCTTTTGCCTATCGCGTTCCCCGGCTGCTGACGAATCCGCTGTTCCCGATCGGTTACATACGCGATCAGGCGCCGGGCGCGCCTGCCACTCCGATGCTTCCCCTGCTGGAAGCCGCGACCATCATTGCGTTCTGGTGTCTATGGGGACTGATGTTTGTTCACTGGCGCGCCATTCGAGCGCGCATACTCGACACGGATCGGATCGCGTGGCCGCATGTCTCGCTTCTGGTCACGTTTTTCATTTCCCTGCTGTTTGAGAATTCGGCGACCTTTCAGCAGTCCTTTTTGCCATTTCTCCTCTTCATCTGGTTCGATGCGAGAAAGTTGGCGCTGCCGATGGGCGTTGTCTTGAAGCGTTGAGTTCAGGCGGTCTGGTACCGCGAGAATCCGGCTCAGGCACTGCGCGCGACAAGCGCGCAACCGATGGTGATGAGCGCAGTGCCCAGGGCGCGTTCCATCGTGATATGCTCGTGCAGGAAAGCCGCGCTCGCAATCAGGACAAAGATGAAGCTCAGGCCCACGAACGGATAGGCGGCGGAGAGTTCGAGCTGGGAGAGCACCTTGATCCAGACGAGGGCTGATACGCCGTACATCGCGAGCCCGCCGATCAGTAGCGGCGACGACGCGATCGACACAAGAGTTGGCCCGATTGCATCCCCCCCGGCGGTCCGCAGCGCGCCCGCACCCAGCTTGAGGACAAGCTGCGCCGTCGCGCTCAGTGCGATGCTCACCATAAGCAGCAATGCATTATGCAGACTCATGCGGGCCTCTATTTTTGATCGCCGACCGGGGTTCTGATGTACGTCGTCGCCTTTGGGCGCGCAAACGTCCCTCTTGCTGTCATAAAATTCAGCATGTTCGCGCTTGGACAACGGATAACCCAGGCGTTGGGCGAAGGAAAGCCGTCCGAGATACCTCGACCCCGGTCCCACCGCGTGTTGCCTGGCGTCAGCTGTCGTTGCTGGCCTGGGCGTTAAGTTTTACCCGGGCCGCCTGGATCCGCCGGGCCAGCTGGTTTGCGATGGAGCGGCCGGCCAGGGCCTGGACGCTATTGGTATAATTTTCCGCGGCCAGCTGCGCGCGCAGCGCATCCAGATCGGCGACTTTGCCGCTCTTGGCGATTTCAAAGGCGCGCTCAATGACACTCGGGCGTTCTTGCATACGAAAATCCTTCAGGAGGCCTCGGGCAATGCGCCCTGGCAGTCATTGTGCGGTCGGCTTGTATCTCAGCTGACACGCGGTCGGTATGGCCTCGCAATGTTCACGCTAGCATACTCTCAATTCCTTGTCCAGTTTCGTTCTCTAATTGTTCGCACGCACAAGCATTGTGGCAACCATAGGGAGGTCCGGGAGCAGTTCGCCAAGCGGACAAAATGGTCCGTTTGGTTGCGACAGCGTGGCGCGACGACCACTTCGAGCGACGACTGTCGCGAGTTTGGCCGGGAGGTGGAGGGGTTGGAACGCGGCGCAAAGAAAGACGCGCAGGGAATGTCCAGGGGAACCAGAATTCTATTTACGCGCCAATAGGGATAATGTCGCCGCCAACCACGAGCGAACCACGTCTAATGGGTCGTCCTGGCCTGCCACATGCGCTTCAGGAAATTGAGTGACGGATCAAAAATATCAATCAGGCGCTGGACCTTCTCGTAAGTTACACCCGCATACGCCCCGATGTTCCAAATGACTTTCGCGTCATAGGCAATTCGATCACGGATGTTGATCAGGTAAAAATTGGAAGGAATTTCGGATTCGCCGTGAACGGCGATAAGGGCGCCGTCTTCCCCAAGGTCATGGATGGTGCAATCCAGACCGAAGTCCCCGTCCGCATGCGCAATGATCCCCGCATACAGCACGCGCTTGCGGCGCGTTGGTCTCTTGCCGGCCATAGGAATCAGGGAGTTCGCTTCTAGTAGAGCGCTCTCTGCCGCAACGCAATTTCGTGGATCAAACATGATCTTGCGCCTTCGCGCCATGGCCGCATCTTTCGCCAATCAGCGGCGATAGCGCGCGCGCTATCGCACTGTCGCTAGACAATGTCGAAGCTCTCACGCAAAGGGCCAGCCTGATTGCGGCGAGACCCGCGCATCATGAATCCAACCGCGCCAAAGCCGATGATCATCATGGCCCAGGCGGCTGGTTCGGGGACCGCACTCGTTACGGTTACATTGTCCAGCAGATTTCCCATCTGGTCAGAGACGCCGAGTTCCTTGAAGTCCACATGGCCGGACGCCGCGACAAAGTTCAGGGTATAAAGCGTGTAGGGCTGGGCGTTGCTCGACGGTGTGATGTTTATGGTCTGACTGCCGATGCTCACAGCTGTGGTCTGGTTGAAGGCGCCGCGCAGATTTCCGGCGAGCTCGAAGCTGACGGAATAGTTCCCCAGGACGAGGGAGGCGAGGGATTGAATTTCACCGACCGGGCTGAAACCGGTACCGGTGGTGCCGTCCAGGTCAACGGAGTTGCCGCTGAACGCCAGAATGCCGAAGCCATCCGCAGGACCGACCAGATCGACCGAGGGCATACCGATCACGTTTCCCGGTCCCGGTATCGAGACGAACGTCGCATCGCCGGCCCAGTTGAGGACCGCAACGGAAGCGTCAAAATTATCCGACAGAACGACGGCGGCGTTTGCCGCACCAACCCCCAAAGTGGTCAGCGCGATCATCGTTAATGCCGTCGTATGGAAAATTTTCATGAATATCCCTGCCAACCAACATGCCAGGCTGATCCCCGCATCGGCGCGCATATTGGAACTCAACAAGGTGGGGTTGCTGTTCAAGAATGACCACAAATTGCCGATTTCCGCAAAATCCCGAGGCCATGACGATCCGGGCTGGGTGAGCGCCAAACATCGGGCATGGCACGCAATTTTCCGGCTGATGTGAGCATTACTGTGCATTCCCTCGGTTGGATCTGAAGTAGTTAACCATGCGTGGCCGCCTTGCTCGCCCTGGTCGTTCTTGTTGTCAAGAAAATAGACGGCCTGGCACCGTTCGATTGTCTTGTTTGAAAGATTTGAAATGCTGGATATAGCCGGAAAATATCATTGGCCTGTGGCGCGGATTGTCAGTGGAGTATGGGACACAAATCCCGCTGCAGATGCGCCTGCGGAAATCAGGGAACAGTGCTTTCTGCTGCGGAATTCCCGACTGAAGCGGCTTGTGGATATTCTTGGTGCGGGGATCGGCCTCTTGCTCCTGCTTCCATTCCTGCTGCTTGTCGCATTGGTCATAGCCGTGGAGAGCGGAGGGCCGGTCCTTTTCCGCCAGCGCCGGTCTGGCCGTGACGGCGCCATCTTCACCATCTACAAATTCCGCACCATGAATGTCATGGAAGACGGCGCGACCGTGACCCAGGCAGCGCATGGCGACCATCGCATCACCTGGGTTGGAAAATTCCTTCGTCACTCCAGCATTGACGAACTGCCCCAGCTTATAAATGTGCTCAAAGGCGAGATGTCTCTTGTTGGTCCCAGGCCGCACGCCGTCGCGCATGACGATTATTACACCCAGGTGCTTCCGAGTTATCACCTGCGCTTCCGCGCCACACCGGGCATTACCGGTCTGGCCCAGATTTCAGGGTTTCGTGGCGAGGTTCGCGACATCCCGCACATGCAGGCTCGGGTGGCGTGCGATCTCGAATATATCGAGAGCTGGTCTCTGGCGATGGACGCCCGCGTCCTGTTCTTCACCATTGCCTGCGCGCCGCGGCGCCGCTTCGCCCGCTGATCCCGGATACCGCTCCGGCCCCGCCGATCATTCCGTTTCGACGGGCTTTCTGTCCGCTTCTGGCCGGTCCGCAGGCAGGTCATGCTGCTTCACATTGCCGATCCTGCGCGCCTTGTATTCCTTCAGTTGCAACGCGACAGCGTCAAACGCCATGTGAATGGCGGTCAGGGCGTCACCGGCCGGGTGGCGGTGATTGACGATCAGGTTCTGACCGGGAACCTGAACATCGATATGCACATCCGGAATGTTGTTGGAACGATGGGCCTGGTTCTGCAATGTGACCGTCACGCGGCAGCCGGTAATATGCTGGTATAGATGCTCCAGTCTTTCCACGCGCTCCTGAACCAGTGACTCAAGCTCCGGCGTGGACTTCACGTTGCGAAAAACCAGCTCCAGTTTGCGATCCATGACGGTCCATTTCTTGCTATGCGAGTCATCGGTAAAACGCTTTGAGGGTGCTTTCGTCCCAGGCACCATAAAAAAAACATGGAGCCTTATCGGCGTTCAAGCGTGTATAATTCAGGAGCACAGGATCGCACCATGAACCCCCTCTACTGGAAACGGCGGCATCTCGTGACATGGGCCATCCTCATTGCGGCGGGCGCCGTGGCGGGGATGATATTTGCCTGGTTCCTGTCGCCATTTTCACGCGCGCATGGCGGCGATGCGCCAACCATGTTTTTTGCATGGCTTCATTATCCCGTGACCTATTGGCCCTATGTTGTGGCCGGAGCGGTCATGGCGGGCCTGGCCTATTATTCCGCCGACCTGCTCACAGGCGCACGTTAGCGGCCGCCGGACTGTCGCTGTCACCAGACGTCGGCAATCTCGTCCAGGATATAGCCATCGGAGCGATCGATCAGAAACACCCCGGTATTGACCCATACCCAGCTGCACCCATAAGGCGGCGATGGCAGGCCATAATCCTGATAGTCGTTCACCGCATATTGCAGGAAGAACAACGGCAGATAGGCGCCGGTTTGCCAGCTGCGTCCCCGGTATTCCGCCGGCACGCTGTAATAACCGATGCCCGGCGTGAAAAAGAAGTTCGCGCGGATGCCGGTATAGCCTCTGAAGGCGCTGTTGCCCCTCCACCAGTTGGAATTGCGCTGCCAGACCGTGCTGCGATTCCAGTCCGGGTGGCCGGATGTCCATTGGCTTCTTTGCTGCACATGGCTGGCTGTGGCAGCCAAATTGTTGCGCCCGGACTGGCCCCCAGGGTTGTTCTGGGGGCTGTTCTGGCGCTGTGCCTGGACTTGAGGCGCGGCTTGGCGTTGGAAATCGTTGGAACGGGGCGCAGCCTCAGCCTGCGCGCGTGACGGGCCTTGCTGGTTGGCGCGTTCTTGCGGCGCGGCCTGGGCCTGCGCCCGGGGCTGACGCTGGGGATTGGCATTGCCTTGCGGCGCGGCCTGGGCCTGTGCCCGGGGCTGGCGCTCGGGATTGGCATTGCCTTGCGGCGCGGCCTGGGCCTGCGTGCGGGGCGGGCCTTGCCGGTTGGAGCGTTCCTGCGGCGCGGCCTGGGCCTGTGCCCGGGGCTGGCGCTCGGGATTGGCATTGCCTTGCGGCGCCGCCTGGGCCTGCGAACGTGACGGGCCTTGCTGGTTCGGCCGCTCCTGTGGCTTGGCCTCGGTCTGAGGCTTGGATTTGTCCTGCGAATCCGACTGGCCCTTGCCGCGTTCGCCCTGGTCCTGGGCGGCAACGGCCGAACAACACATCAGCATCACGATGGCAGCTGAAGACAGAAGGGATTTCGCGCTCATAATTTTCCCACCAGGACCAGCACCAGGACAATGACCAGGATGAGGCCAAGGCCGCCGCCGCCATAATAGCCGGTGCCGTAAAAATGCCCTCCGCCCAGACCGCTGAAGCCGCCGAGCAGGGCAATGACCAGGATGACGAGCAATATGGTTCCAAGGGACATGGCTTTTGGCTTTCGCTGATCGTGTTCAAGAATGGGAGCGCCACAGAATGTGGTGGGTTTTTCAGTCCCAAAATCCGAACTGACTGTGGCGTTCCCCGTCACAACGCGTGGAACGGCCTTTCGGGTGCATCCTGCAGATGGACGATCAGATGAATCGCACGATAAATCGCGCGCCCCGGTTTTCGGCGCCGCGTTCGAAGCTGAATTCTCCGCCGATCTGCCGGGTGAAGGACTGGACGACCTTCATCCCCAGCCCCGTGCTGGTGGCGGGGTCGAATCCGTCCGGCAATGCGGGCCCGTCATTGGAGACGGTCAGCGTGCAGCCCTTGCCCGGCTGTCCTTTCAGCCTGGCTTCAACCCGGCCCTCGCCATGCTTGATGGCATTGGTGACGAGTTCGTTGATGATGAACCCGAGCGGAATGGCGATCGTGGTCGGAAGCGATATGTCGTCGCATTGGACGGCGACGCCCGGCGAGGCGACATTGTTGCCATCCGCGACGCCGTAAAACTCGGCGCAGAGCTCCTCCATGTAATTCTTGAACGCCACCGCCTGCGTGCCGTCGTTGAAATGAAGGCGGCGATGGATGCGCTCGATGGCCGCCACGCGATTGGCCGCCGACGACAATTGCGACGCCAGGTCGGATGTCGGCGCCGCCCGGCTCTGCAACATCAGCATGCTGATGACGATCTGAAGGCCGTTCAGCAGGCGATGGTCGGATTCCGTCCGGAGCGTTTTCTGCTCCTCGATCAGCCAGTCTATCTCACGGATAAGGTTTTGTTCCCGGGCAAACGCCTTGCGCAGCGCACCCTTCGGGCCGCCGCTATTCCTATCGTCCAGGCTGGAAAGTTTGCGCCACCAGGCAAGGCCAAACGAAATTTGCGGAACCGCTTGCATTTCTGACAATTTTGTACCCACGGTGTTGACCCTTCTCTACAACTCTCCAATTCCCTGTTCGTTCAGCATGACAGGCGTTGAGTCTAGGCGCGGCGCGGCGTGTAAACTGTGCTGTATTGCTCACGGCAATGGACAGCCTTGTGCGGAACTCCGGCGCGGAGCGCGGCCAGCGCAGCCTGGGTCAGGTGTCGATATGCGGCTGTTCGTGCAGCACCAGGTTCAAGAGAGATTTGTGAACTTCGATATGGCCGTTGTAGGAAATGAATCCCAGCTTGCGAAACCTGTTCATGAAGAAGCTGACGCGGGATCGCGTGGTTCCGATCATCTCGGCCAGGGTCTCCTGGCTGATTTTGGCCAGAATCGGCTCCGGCGTTCCCGTATTGCCATAATTCGCCAGGATCAGCAGCAGTCTCGCCAGCCGCCGCTCGCTGGAATTGAACAACTGGTCGATCAGGTCGGCTTCGATACGAATCGTGCGCTTCAGAAGGTGTGTCGTGAAGATCTCTGAGAACAGCGGTTCTTCATGAAGCAGCTGACCCATCTGGTCCTTTTTGATGCGCGTGACAGTCGCGCTTGTCATGGCGTTCACAGTCGCCATGCGCAGCGGCTGGCCGGAAAGGCAGCCTTCGCCAAAAAATTCGCCCGGCCCCAGGATCGAGACCACCGCTTCCTTCCCTCGGTCCGACACGACGGAGATCTTCACCTTGCCCTTCTGGACAAAGAAGACCGCATCCGCCGCGTCTCCCTGTGAGAAGACGGTCTGGTTCTTGGCGTATTTGGTTATGGTGCGCCCGTCGCCGGCCTCGGCAAGAAACGACTGTGGATCGAATGCATCCGTGGATATGGTCAAAATCGGACATCCTGAATGGGTATGAAATAGTACACTTTAACGAACGAACCTGAAACGGCCCTCCGGCTGCAAAGTTCCATGCATCGTGACCGCCAACCCATTGGGAAAGTGAGCAAAACTGCTCAGTGCCACTGCCGGAATGGGATCATGATGCGTTTGCATGATCGCTCGCGGGCGCCCCTAATCCCACCGCGCATGATCGGCAGAACGGGCGGAAAATCACCGCCCGTTCTTTTTGTGTGTGGCGCGGGCGCACCGTCGTCATTCTTCGCCGCGCCAGGGCTGGAGAATCAGATTGGTGATTTCATTCCTTCGTGAACGTACAAACCACTAACCCATGCGAACCGGCGTCAGGCACATGAGGCGGACACTGCTGACAACTTTCGGATGGTACGTGGTTATTGGGATTTTGGCTATTGTCGCCGGTGCCGCCTTCGGTCTGGCGGAACGATTATAGAGCCTGTCCCGGACCCCGATTTACAGGGTACGCCCGCTTCCGGCGCGGATTGGCGATTTGTGATGCCGCTGCCGCCCCCCGACCTGAAACAGCAGCATGGCAGCTTCGCGTCCCGAGCGGGTTTGGCGGGGCTTTGGCCCGCGCTAGGCTGATGCGGTCATGACGAGGGGAAAACAGGATGGTGGACTTTGCGCAAAAACGCGCGCGTTTCCGGGCGCTTCACCACACCGGCTGCTTTGTCCTTCCCAACCCCTGGGATCTGGGCAGCGCGCGGCTTCTCCAGCATCTGGGATTTGCCGCGCTCGCTTCCACCAGTTCCGGTTTTGCCTGGTCGACCGGCCGCGCCGATTACGCGGTGCCAAGGGACGACGTACTCCGCCATCTGACCGCGCTTTGCGGCGCGGTAGATTTGCCCGTCAATGCCGATTTCGAGTCCGGCTTTGCCGTCGATCCCGAAGGCATTTTTGACAATGTCCTGCTCGCCATCAAGACCGGCGTCGCCGGTCTTTCGCTGGAAGACACGCGGCTGGATGGGGAGGGTCTTTACGATCCGCATGTGTCGGTCGACCGCATCAGGGCGGCCCGCGCCGCAATTGACGCGTCCGGCGAGGGGGTGATCCTGGTGGCCCGCAGCGAAACCTTGCTGGCCGATCCCACCGCCCTCCATCCCGTCCTCGACAAGCTTGCCGCCTTCGCAGAGGCGGGCGCCGATTGCCTCTATGCCCCTGGTATCAAGCGCAGGGAGGACATCGCCGCGCTGGTGCGGGCGGTGGCGCCCAAACCCGTTAATGTGCTGATGAGCGCGCCGGGTCTCACGGTCGCCGAGCTGGCCGATCTTGGTGTGCGGCGCATCAGCATCGGCGGCGCGCTGGCGCGGGTGGCCTGGGCGGCGATGCTGTCCGCCGCCGAAGAGATCAAGCGAGGCTCCTTCGACGGCCTGGCCAGCGCAGGAAATGGCAAGCGGCTGAATGATATTTTTGCGGGATAGACGCCGCGCCAAAAGCAAGGCTTGTTGCCAGCCTTGGCCGCCTGTGCCTCAATACCGCGCGCTCCTTGAACACAGGTCAACCGCCATCCCCTTCATGAATCGAACGGAGAACACCATGCGCCTGTCGCATCTTGCACTTGCCGTCTCCCTCTCATGGTTGCCGGGCGGCGCCTGGGCCGCGGGCGGCGTTGTCACCACCCATGAATTGTCGCTGGAGATGGCCCAGAAGATCGCCATGGGCGCCATCGAACAATGCCGCAGCATGGGCTTTCATACCACCATCACCGTGGTCGATTCCGCCGGCCTGATGAAGGCATTCCTGCGCGATGAGGGCACCGGCCCACATACCATCAGCCTGTCGAAGGCCAAGGCCTACACTGCCCTCACGCTCGCCAGCCGCTTCGCCACCTCCGGCGAATTTGCCACCGCGCGCAATTCCACACTGGGCTCTCCCATGACCAACATCGAGGGCGTGGTCGGCGTGGCGGGCGGCGTGCCGGTCAAATACCATGGCGAGGTGATCGGCGCGGTGGGCTCCTCCGGCGCGGTGGGCGGCGACAAGGACGAGATCTGCTCCAATGCCGGCATCGCCAAGGTCGCGGAGGACCTGAAATAGGGATTACCAGACCATCTTGGTAAACGGATGGGAGGGAACTCGATGGAACTCGTGCTCCGTTTTTGGAACACCCCTTTTCGCAGGTATCCGGTCACTTAAGATTTACCGCGAACTTTTAGTCTTCACGCGTGGGTATTCAACAGCATGCTATCGGGGCGGCGCGCGCGCCCGAAATTTCCTCCACCCCGGTATCGGCGGCGAAGCTCAGCGTGCTGCACCTCGAACCGATCAAGGACCGGCTGGGTCCGCGATGGGACCGGCTCTCCGGCCTGGTGCACCAGCTTTTTGAAAAGGCGCTTCGCGGCGCCCAGGGCCGCCACGACCATTTTGTCCTGATGGACGAGCTTTCCTATGTCGCGACATTTCATGATCTCACGCCTTACGAAGCGGAGGTGGCGTGCACTTCGGTCGCAAAGGAAGTTTGCGACCTGCTGTTTGGGGAAGGCTCGGAGGCGGTTTCCATCCGCAGCCTGATTGGCACGGTGTCCGGGGGGATCGCCGATTTTCCCCAGAATGCCGGCGCGGAAATTTCGTCGGCGCTGGAGCGTGACGGCAAGGCCAGCATCACAACGCATCATCCTCCGCTGGCCGGGCCGCCGCCGGAAAGCTATTGGATCGGCTGGGCGCATAAACGCCTGGCGGCGCTCACCAATGACGTGGCGGGATTTTACCCGGCCTGGGACCTTCAAAGGAAAAGAAGCAGCTGGCTGTCGTTCGCCAGAAGGCCCAAACTCCCGCTGGCAGGCGGCGTGGCGGCCAAAGCGGCGGAAGACGAGAAGGTGACGGCGGAGCTGGAAATCGCTTTCCTGCGGGCCTCAGCCGATTACGCCTTGATGGTCCAGCACAGCGGGCAAGTGTGTCCGATCGCCAGCGGCGTGTCCTACAATACCCTGTCCGGCTTTCATTCCCGCATGCGTTATATTCAGGCGCTCAAATCGCTGGCCTTGTCGCCGTCCTGCCCCCTGTTTCTGAAGATCGCGCGCATCCCGGACGGAACGCCCCTCGCCCGCCTGTGGGAAATCGTGCTCATGATCAGTGAACCGGGAACCCGCATCCTGCTGGAATTCGCGGATATCCGGCGTCTTCCCGCGCTGGACATTCGCCTCAATGTCGCGGGCGTTGGTGCTGTCCTGCCGGAACGCTGCACGGAAAACGCCGCCTTGCATATCGCGCGGTGCCTGCTGCGCCGGTCGGCGGAACAGAAAGGTTTTGCTTTTTTGGGCGACATCGCCGCCCCGCGCCTTTTAAAAGCCATTGTCGGCGAAGGGGTGCATTATGTGGGCGGCATCGGTCCGGCGCGCCCGCCGCATTGGACCGGCAACGAAACCATTCCCAGGCTGCCATTGGACCTCCCGCCGGAAATCGAGAAGTTTTTCGTCTGAGGCTCGGCGCCGCGACTGTGCGCGCCCTGCCAGTGGCAGCGGTGAGCATTGATGAGAATTGGGGTCAGAGTAGATTTATTGCACCAACTTCGTGGCCGCGTTTCGCGCGCGCCTTGCGCAACATGGCGCCGATGCCGGAAAAGCCAAGCAGCATCAGGGTCCAGGTCAATGGCTCTGGTACCGGGCTCGCCAGGGTAATTCCGCCGCTGAAGCCGCTGCTGCCGAAATCGCTGCGGCCGCTGCCCTCGTTGCCGGTGCCCGCCCCGGCAGAGCCTGGCCCACTGCAATTGTTGGAAATTGTGTTGGTATCCAGGGTCACGGCGGCATTCAGGGCAATGGCCCTGCCGCAAAGTATTTTCGCGCTGGTGGTCATTGTTATGCTCTGGCTGGCGAGGATATTTCCCGAAAATGTCGTGCTGGTGCCAAGAGTCGCGGAACTGCCGACATCCCAATACACCCCGACATTTGACCCGCCATTGATGACATTGACGCTGGACGCGCTTCCTGTCGTCAGCGCGTTTGCCAGCTGGAAGACGAACAGGGCATTGGAATTGTTGCCCGCATCCAGCGTCAATGTTCCGTTCAGCAGGGCCGTTACATCCGACAGGAAATAGACGCCTGGCGAAAGCGTGCGGGCGCCGAGATTCTGGCCGGTCAGGTTCATGGTGAATGGCAGCGCGGCCAGCGCATTGAACGCCGTGACCGCATCAACCTCGGCCAGCTGCGCGGCCGCATTGGTCTGATCCACGCTTCCGGTGAGGGTGATGCTGCCCAGTCCGGTGATGGAGGGCCCGGGAAAAAGGCCAAGGTTTCCGTCTATGGTGGTCGGGCCTGTATCGGTCACGGTGGACGCACCCAATACCGCGAAGCTCTGTGCCGAACCCAGGAACGTTGCGGCGTCGGCGTTGGCGGAGACCAGGACAATCCCACTGAGGCCAAGGGCGGTGACCGCCGTTATTTTTCCAATTCCGTACATGTTGGCATCCATTGCTGACGTTGGCCGCTGGAAACCCCACAACCTACGCCTTGTGCTGGGGAGGAATCTGGTCAATGCGGCTCAGTGAACCGGCAAATCGAACCGGCGCCAGATCAAAGGCCAAGCCCGCCCGGGTCGCGCACCCTTCAGTGACCGCCGCCAGGACCGGATTTGGTTCGTAGCGGCAGCGTGCGAACGGGATCAGGTTCGCCCTCCAGCACCGGCACAACCAGATTGCCGCTGACGATGCCGCCGATAGTGACATCGCTGTCCTTGCTGAAAGGAGTCTGACCGGGCCTGGCGCCGTTCACCGCCAGGATGAAGGCGATCAGGTTGAGATAGGTTTCCTGCGGCAGCGTGCCCGGCGCGTTCAGCGGCATGTTGGTCGAGGCGAAGCGGAAAAGCTGGTGGGTGCTTTTCGCCGCCCAGTCGTCGAGAAAGAAGGGACCGGCAAGCGGCGGCCCGCTGTTGCCCAAGAGGTAGGAATTGTGGCAGCCGCTGCAATAGGTGAGAAAGGCGTTCCGCCCGGCGCTGACTTGCGCCTGGGTGAAAGGACCAACCGCGTCTGCGGCCTGCGTGCGCCCGCCCAGCATCGCCGCTACCAGAAGGGCGAACAAAGCCACTATGCGTATTTCAACTGCCAAGAATTCCGCCTTGACTATCTATCGCGGCTTGATCATTTCCGTGACGCGGGCAATTCCCGTGTCGCCGGTGTACATATTGCCATCCTTGTCCCAGGCCAGAAAATTGCTTTCCCAGAACTGGCCTTGGCCGCTTCCCGGGCCGTTGCCGATGGCGGCGATCACATGGCCGTCACTTGGGTCCACTTTCAGAACCTGACCGTCCATGCCGCTGCTCACCCACATCTGTCCCCGCGCGTCAAAGCCGATGCCACAGGTCAGATTGCGCATCTGGATGGTTTTGACGAATTCTCCGTTGGGCTTGTAGACGACCAGACGATATTCCTCCCGGTCGCCGATCCAGATATAGCCGGTCTTGGGATCCACAGCGACGGCATGCGCCATGCTGAAGCGTCCCTGGCCGACATGGTTGCCGTAAATCTGGTTGACGAAGCGGGCGTTCTTGTCGAAATGCAACACGCGCGCGGCGCCGATATTGTCCGTCGCATCCGGACCATCCACGTCGTTGGGGCTCTCATTGGCATGTCCTTCGGCGACAAAAAAGTCGCCATTCGGGGCGAAGGCGATGTCCATTGGCTGCCAAAGCAGTTTCTGGCCACGGGCTTCGTCCCAATCGCCCCGATGCCCCATAACGCCAAGCGTCATGAGGAGCTTGCCGTCGGGGCTGATTTTTTCCACCACCGAGGCGTTGGAGTCGGTAATCCAGACATTATCCTGGGCATCAATCCGCATGCCGTGCGACTTCAAAAGGTGACCCGTTACGTCCTCGCCCACGGTCATGATCAACTTATGGTCGGGTCCGAATTTGAACAGGGACGGTCCCCCTTTCAAGGCGCGCTCATAGACCCAGAAATTTCCTTTGGAATCGGCGCCCACGCCCAATACGCCGACGGCTGCCGGCAGTTGAAAGGGATAGGTGAATGTATAGCCCAGCGTCTGCTTCCACTGGACGCGCTGCAGCAAGCTGCGGTCGCCGCGGGGACCCGATGGCGTGCAAACCGGCGAACCCGCGCAGGCCGGCACGCCCATGGCCAGGGGAGGCGGCACCGACGCAATCACGGTCTTGCATTGGCCCGACAGTTTTTCGGTATTATGCGCCAGGCAAAAATGGGCCGCAGCCCCGGTCAATCCGGTGCAAAGTTTGGCGATATCCCCGGCGCATCCGGCCATGGGATTGGACTGGGCCGACGCATCCCGGCGGGCGCTCGGCACGGTAAACCAGGGGGGCGAACCCTGGGCCTGCGTCGCCGCAAATCCCGGTGCAAGCAATACAATACCAACGGCGATGGCGGTAAGAACACGAACATGAAGCCCGTTCATTTCAACCTCCCCAAAGTTACGCCTCTAATACGGTGACGGGCGCAGTGTTTCCCGCACACCGGATTTAACATCGGAAACGTTGCTCCTGTCACGGGTTTCAGCATTGTCGGGTTTAACTCGGCCGTCCAGCTTGTCATTCCCGCGCAAGCGGGAATCCAGCGGGCGAGCGCCAGCGGGCCATTTAAAGACTCCTCATCCTGAGCCTGCGAAAGGTGAGGCTCCGACGGCAGTCCCTTCAGCCCGCGTCCAATGCGCGTCATCGATTCCGCCGCGACTCTGGTTCCGGAGCTGGAGCGGGCGGGCGCGGCGATTGCGCTGAATCAACCGGCGCAAGGGCACAGAAGATAATGCAAATCCTGCCAGAGGACTGTTCAGTGAAACCCGAACAGACCCGTGGCAACGGATGAGACGACCAGCAGATAGAGCGTAACCAGGATCGGGCTCAGCGAAGCCAAAGCGTCGATCTCTTCCAAGTTCTGCTTGATTTGGCTGTTCGGCAGCATCTGGACCTTCTGCGAATCGATACCCAGAAGGGAAGTTAGAGGTAAATAAAGACACTTCTGCAATTGCGGGGGTCGGTGGAGGAGATAACAAAGAAAATCGTACCCTACCTCGAGGCAGCCAATGGCGGGATGTTTTGTGCCTCATGCATCGCAGCCATGATCGCCTTGCCACGGTCCAATTCCATCGCAGGACGGATAAGGTGCTGCATTCAAAGCAATTGCAAAGGGGAAGCGGTGCCTGCGCCCTCTGCAAAGCAGCCAAAACCGTAACCACGGCCCGTTGATTTGCAGGCCCATCTACCCTGGTCGGCGAAGCGGCCGGCACCGCCAAGGCGGGACAGCCCGCCAGGGTAATCAGACAAAACCCGCCGGCCCTTGCGGGAACCGGCGGGGTCATAAGGCTCAGAATTATTGTTTTATTTGTTGAACACGTCGGCGCCGAAAATGGCCCCGGCCAGACCCGGCTGGGCCGCAAAACCCAGATGCCCCTGGCCGTCGTCGCCACCCGTCTTGATATGCAACAGGTCTTCATAGCTGCGCAGTGCCGAGAAATGGTTGTACTGGCCCGTGGTGTTGACCGAGCCCGGCTTGATGAGCTTGGCGTTGAACAGCACCGCGCCCACCTGGCCACCGCCGGGATAAATGCCTGTTTTAGTCGGCGGAGTCTGAAGGTGGAGGATGCCCAGAATCGGGCTGTAGCCGAAATTGGTGAGATTCGGGCCGGTCGGATAATTGCAGATACCGGTGTCGGCGGAGAGTGTGGTGTTACAGGCCGCTGTGTCCAATGCGCTGCCCTCGTCAAAGGTCAGTACAACCAGCATGTGGCCGCTTTGATAGGCTGGCGAGTTAAAGATCATCGGCATCCAGTGCTTGAACCATAGATCAGCCCCTGCCAGGCCGCCGACACTGCCGCCTTCGGTGTTCGGACCCTTGCACGTCGCATCATGGCCGTCATTGCAAAGGTTCGGTGTGACGAACATGAAGTTGGGCGTCGTCCTGTCGTTCCGCAAGTCGGCGTAGAAATGGCCAGAGAACTGGTCTGAGCCGCCCGGACCCGTTCCGACGCTGACGGTGCCCAGCGGCACGACATGGGCGTCGCAACGCGCCTGGTTGTCGATAACGCTGTGGAAATACATGAATCCGTTGTGCCGGGTCGCGTACTGATCCTGCGCGGTCGCGGCATTGGTATTATCCGCGCCGTTCAGCGGAGGATGGCCGCAATCAAGGCCGCCCATCGGGTCGGCATCGCCGACTTCGCGACCGGTCGCCGTGTTACCCATGTCCTCAGAGTATTGGCGCCAGAAAATTCGTCCGGGTCTGTAGACGACGCCGCTCGACGTGAAACGTACCTGATGGTCGCGCTCGTCGAGCTGGTCGCCAATGGTGCGCGCGCCGTGCGATGCGGCTGTCGTTCGAGTGGCCGCCCTGGGCAACGGATAAATGCAGCCATCGCCGTCGACTTGGCCCGGATTGAGACCGGACATGTCATCGCTACCCGGAGTGACATCGAAATACTGGCCGACGAAATCTCCACCTGCGAGTCCGGCCGCATTTATGCAGTCGCTGTTGGTCGAGGGCGCCGATCCCTGACCCGATATCTGGGCGATGTAATTGTCGAGGCTGACATGGCCAGTCGCGAACCAGTTCGGGATCAACTCGCCCTGACCCAGCAGCGTTGTATTGAGATAGTGCGCGGGCGAGGTGGGACCGAACGTGGTACCATAGCTCTCATTTTCGAGTTGGATGACGAGAATGTTACGGATGGTATTCTCCGGCTTCTTGGAAGCTGCAAAAGCCGCATCGACCGGCACGCCGAGACATAGTCCGGCGACAGCCAAACAGGTGAGGGCGCGGCGACCGATAGCCCTCAACGGGCGAGCAATATTCATATTCTGGCTCCTCTTAGACCTAATTCAAAAGCCGCTTGTGGACGCCTCAAACGACTGCGCCGTTTCAGGTCCGTCAAATTTTTGTGAACCAGTATTTATTCACATGGATGCGGTCAAAGCGCCTGCGCCTGGCGGGAAGCCAGTGGTGGGATAAATCGGAGATGTTGGAGCGGGTGATTATGTCCGCTTTGGGTCAAAAGGGGACATGGCACGTCGGTAACGGCGCAGCCGATGATGACTATCGACGCGATGGATTTTTCCGTATCAGCCGTAGCGCAGTTTGAAAAATAGAATTATCCCAGACAACACCAAGCAAAGGCTATTGGAGGCGATGATCGCGCCATCGTCAAGCGCGATCCCATATATAAGCCATAATGCAGTTGCCAAGACCATCACCGAAAACATTCCCAGAGAGATGTCATGAGTTGATCGTGTGCGCCAAGTTCGGACTACTTGGGGCAAGTAAGCGACCGTCGAGCATAGGGCTGCCGCCGATCCGATAAGCGTAACCAACGACATTATGCTGCGTCCTTGCCTGATTGTTCATACGCGAGCCCGAAGCATCGCGTTAATCTGCGAAGCGGACTCGGACAGAGTTATTGTTTGTGCGATGTTTCTAAGCATTCGCAGCTCTGCTGTTGCTCCGGTCCAAAAGCCATATTTTATGCTTTTGTAGGGACTGCGAACGTCATCCCATGGCACAACCTTGATGCGACTTCCGAGCTTGGTAAGAAGCTTGTTCATGTATACTTCCAACCCGAAGCCCGGGAGTGCTTCAATTTCCTCAAGGCTCCCTGCAATCATTTCACGATGCAGCACGCGCTCACCAGATACATAGTCCAGACCCAACCATCTCCACGGGAGTAAGGCGTTCCCGCGCAGACTTATGCTAAAATCCGCTCGGCCCTCCAATACCGGAGTCATGAGATCCGTTAATCGATCCGCTGAAAGACCAACCAGATCAGCATCGAGCAAAAGTAGCACCGAACCATGTGATGCCCGGACACCATCACATACGGCCCTGCTTTTCCCTTGATTGGCGGCCTTGACAATTACCTGAACGGAATCAAATTCCAATGCGACGCTTGACGTGTCATCAGCGGAGCCGTCATCGACGACAATTATCTCGTCAATTAGTGGATGCCTGGATACAACTTCCAGGACTGCTCCGATGCGCTCGGCCTCGTTGTAGGCAGGGATGATGCAGGACAGCGCGACCATTATTCAGGCCTGTTCTGGTTGGTGGTTTTCGCACCTAATCGCTTTACAAGGCATAGGTTTCCTGCGGGCCTAGGGATAGGGAACAAATATGTAAACTTTGTGACGGCGGAGGCGCACGCGCTTTATCCTCAATGGCGGACAGCAACCGTTCGCCTTTATTCATCGGGATGAATGATTGCGTGGGATCTTACAGCACAAGTTCATGAAATGGACACGCGAATCAGGCAGTCAAGTCAGCGACTCAGTCTCGGGTGATGGGTGACGGATTCAACCGCTATCGAACGCGTGAAAACGCTTTTCCTCTCTGATATTCATCTGGGTACCCGCGGTTGCCAGGCCGACGCGCTCCTTGGTCTTCTCAAATACTACGATGCGGAGACGATTTTTCTGGTGGGAGACATCATCGATGGATGGCGCCTAAAGTCAGTATGGCACTGGCCTGCTCTGCACAATGTCGTACTTCAAAAGCTTTTACGCAAAGTACGTAAAGGCACACGCATCGTCTATGTCCCTGGCAATCATGACGAATTCATGCGCGCATATGTCGGAGAGGATTTCGGCGGCATCGAAATTGCCGAAGAAGCAATCTATGAGCTAACGGATGGCCGCAAAGCGCTTATCCTTCATGGCGATAAGTTCGACATGGTCGTGCGCAACATGAAATGGCTCGCGCATTTGGGCGATTGGGCATACGATTTTGCAATCGTCATCAATCGCTATCTTAATTTTGCGCGGCGTCAATTTGGCATGCCTTATTGGTCTTTTTCAGCCGCATCCAAAGCGATGGTTAAACAGGCCGTCAGTTTCATCGCCGCGTTTGAGGATGCTGTTGTTGCAAATGCAATGCAGCAGGGAGCGCAAGTTGTGGTCTGCGGTCACATTCACCACGCCGCCTTACGGCAAGTGGGCCTGGTAACATACGTCAACTGTGGCGACTGGGTCGAATCGCGCACCGCGATCGCCGAACACCTTGATGGACATCTTGAACTGATACGCTGGGATGAAATCGCGGTACGACATGAGCTTGCTGCACCGTCTGTCGCAGCGGCGCTTCAGCCAGCGGCCTGAATGAGACAAACGGCTATTCGAGAGTTTCACCGGCAAGCCGAGATGGCCATCGAGAGATTGGTGGATAGAATTTCGAGGGCGATAACGAAGCGTACGCAGCTTGAAGCACTGTCGATCATGAATGTCGGTTCCTGACCCGAAGCGGTCTTCGAGGTCCGGATCCCTCTGGCATCGCCAAATTCCAACATGGCCGCTTCGGCTTGCCTCCCGCGGGTGCAGCGCACCATTTGTCAAAACCGCCGTTCGCAGCCATGTTTTTCGACCAGAGTGCGCCAGGACGCCGTGGGCGCTATATTGTCAGCCATTCGCAGGTATGAAATCGTGGCGACATAAAATCATGGAGGGACGCCGCTGGCGTTTTCTTCCCGGGGGAAAGGGAACACGAAATGTCCAATCACAAAATTACGATTCGCCGTTTGTCATCTATAGCGGTTGTCGCGCTGGCGTCCTTTATGTTCATGGGACAGGCGGGCGCGCAAAGCGGTCAGCCCTATGGCCAGCCTTCCACCGCCAAGGGCGACTGGCCGATGTATTTCGCCGATCCCTCCGGTTCGCGCTATTCGCCCCAGGACCAGATCAATGCCTCCAACTTCAACAAGCTGGAAGTCGCCTGGCATTTCAAGACCGACGCGCTGGGCGCCAAACCGGAATACAAGCTCGAAGGCACCCCCATTGAAGTGAACGGCACGGTCTATGCCACCGCCGGCTCGCGACGCGATGTGATCGCGCTCGATGCCAGGACCGGCGAACTGAAATGGGTTTACAGCCTGAATGAAGGCGCGCGCGCCTCTCTCTATGCGCCGCGCCAGCTCTCCGGCCGCGGCGTGTCCTACTGGACCGACGGCAATGGCGATGAACGCATCATCTACGTCACCACCGGTTACCGGCTGGTGCAGCTCAATGCCCATACCGGAAAGCCGATCGAATCCTTTGGCGATCATGGCATGGTGGACCTGAAAGTCGGCGCCTATACCGGCGTGATGGGGCAGCCGGGCGTCTACAAGCAGATCGACCTCACCACCGGCGAAATCGGCCTGCATACCACCCCCACGGTGGTGGACGACGTCATCCTCGTCGGCTCCTCCTTCAAGGAAGGGTTTAATCCTTTAACCCAGAACAATACCAAGGGCCTGACCCGCGCCTTTGACGCGAAAACCGGCAAGCTGCTCTGGACTTTCCACAACGTCCCGCAAAAAGGCGAGTTCGGCTATGACAGCTGGGAGAAGAACTCGGCCGACTTCAACGGCAACACCGGCACCTGGACCGGCATCACTGTGGATCGCGAAGCCGGTCTTGTCTATCTGCCGATCGAGGATCCCACCAACGATCTCTATGGCGGCAGCCGTCCGGGCAACGACCTGTTCGGCGACAGCCTTGTCTGCGTCGATATCCATACCGGCAAGATGAAATGGTACTACCAGATCGTGCATCACCCGATCTGGGACCTTGATCTGTCCTCGCCGGCGCTGTTGGTCGACATCATGGTGGACGGCAAACCAATCAAGGCCGTGGCCGTTCCCAGCAAGCAATCCTTTCTCTACGTGTTTGACCGCCTCACCGGCAAGCCGGTCTGGCCGATCGTCGAAAAACCCGTGCAGCAGAGCGATGTGCCGGGCGAGAAGACGTCCAAGACCCAGCCTTTTCCGACCAAGCCGGCGCCTTATGCGCGCCAACTGATTGCACAAGATGAGCTGGTCGATTTCACGCCGGACTTGCGCGCCCAGGCAGAGGCCATCGTCAAGAAATACTACAAGATGCCCACGACGCCCGTGTTCGCGCCTTCGGTTGTCAGCGATCCAAAGGGTGGCTTTCCCTCGGCAATGTTGGACATGAGCACGGGGGGCGGCGGCACCAACTGGCCGGGTGCCGGCTTCAATCCGGAAACCCATGTCGTGTTCGCGCCGGCGGCGAACGGCATGTCCATGAATGGCCTGGTTCCCCCGCCGGAAGGCCTGACCGACATGAAGTATGAATCGGGCACGGGCGGCCAGGTGTTCCGCATTGCAGGCGGTCCCGGGTTCGGCTCCCAGTCCGACGCGCCGGCGGTCAGCGCAGACGACCAGAAGCTCGCTGCGGTGCTGGCAGCTCATCCGCAAGTCGCGGTCGGCCCGCCGCCGCCGCGCAGCATCAACGGCCTGCCGCTGCTCAAGCCGCCATACGGCTTGCTCACGGCGATCAATCTGGATACCGGCGCCACGATCTGGCAGGTGGCGCATGGCGACACGCCCGATGAGATCAAGAACAATCCGGCGCTGAGAGGGATCAACATCCCCAAGACCGGCCAGGGGGGCAATGTGGGCGAGGTGGTCACCAAGAGTCTGGTGGTTATCGGAGATCCGCTTTATTCGACCCAACCGGGTCATCCGCGCGGTGCTTACCTGCGCGCCTATGACCAGAAGACGGGTCAGCAGGTGGGCGCGGTGTGGATGCCCGCGCCGCAATCGGGCTCGCCCATGACCTATAGCTTTGGCGGCAAGCAATATATCATCGTGGCGGTCAGCGGCGGCAATTACTCCGGCGATTACATCGCCTATAGTTTGCCCTCTGGCAATTGAGGTTGTTGGCGGCGAGTCGATATTCGACAAATTCACCATTGCGCGCGCGTGGGCCAAAAAC
The DNA here is from genome assembly GCA_035568995.1 of Rhizomicrobium sp. Lineage (GTDB taxonomy): Bacteria > Pseudomonadota > Alphaproteobacteria > Micropepsales > Micropepsaceae > Rhizomicrobium. Next base: position 86,200 of record DATMNL010000060.1, read on the forward strand.
GGTCTGCTTTTGGCGCAAAGCGGACATTGGCTGAATGTCTGCTTCTGACCCACCGATGGAACGCTATGCGGTTTGATGGATTACCTTTCCCTTGGGGGGCACCCGAACAGGGAATGGAACCCGATGAAACACATCGTCACGCCGATAATGCTCAGCACGTATTTGCTCATGACACCCGGCTTGGCTTTGGCCGCCAATGTCCACCTTTCCACAGGGACGACGGGTCAGCCCAGCCAAACGATTGGCACGCCTCAGACGGGGAGTGTCACGCCGGGCCACGCCAGCACGGCTCCAGGTTCAGCCTTCAACCCAAGTGGGAACGCGGGAACACACTACGCAGGCACCCAACCGCAGAACGCCAACAATCCGAAGAGCGTATCTCAGTACGATGTGGCCGGTTTTCAGCAATCCCATAAGTGACGGCATCGCGCATAGCCGAATATTGCGTCTGACTAACGATAAGGCCGGCAACAAGCATGGATAGGCCGCCGCACACCTGTCGGCGGGACCGGAAAGCCCTTTCCGGTACTGAGCCTGCCAAGTAGGTGTGGGGGTACGCGAATGTCCGCTTATGGCGCAAAGCGGATATTGCCCGGCCATTCCGGCTTGCTTTAATGAAACGCGAAATCGTCGCCGGTGGTGGGACGGCGGAGGTCGGGCCAGCCCTTGGCGCGCCTGTAATATACGATGTGCCGGCAATGCCCTGGTTGTTCCAGGCGCGCGGAACGCCCTTGATGCCGTTGTCGTCGGTGAGTTCACCGCTGAAGATGAAGTGACCGCGGTCGCCGCCGAAACCGAGGCCCGTGGTCAGCCTCACTCTGTAGTTATAATCGTCGCCATAGCTGGTCATACCACCGGAGATTTCGCCCTTCACGCCCTCATAGGTCTTGTCGAGCACGAAGTTGACAACACCCGCCAGTGCGTCGGAACCATAGGCGGCCGAAGCGCCGCCGGTCACCACGTCAACGCGGGAGACCAGGTCCTGAGGGATATTGTTGATGTCCACCAGGCCGGTGGCGGTCGAACCCACTGAACGCTAGCCGTCAACCAAGACAAGGGTGCGCACGCTGCCGATGTTGCGCCGGTTGAGGACGTTCAGGCCGGCCTGACCGCTGGAGCTTGAATGGGTGCCCGTATCCGGCGTGGCGCTGCCGAAGAAGCTGGGCATGGTGTTGACGTAGTCGGCCAGCAGGTTGCCGGTGCTGGAGGTTCCCAACTGCTGGGGGCTCACCACGGTGACCGGGGTCGGTGCCGAATAGCCATTGCGAACGATGCGGGTGCCGGAAACCACGACTTCTTCGATCTTGTCCATGGACGAATTGTCCGCAGCCTGGGCCATGGCGGAATTGGCTGCAAACGCCATGGTCGCAAGGACCGCAGCGGAAGCAGCAATCAATAGAAGGCGCCGGGACACGAACTGCATTGTTATTCCCCCCTTGAATCAATTGCTTTTCTACAAAATCAGCACCGCTGCCCGGCGGGGTCAACATGGAACGTCTGCGCTGTTCCATTCTGAGGAACGGGGGTGTCTTCTTGATCATGTTCGGCCCGGCGTGGCCCGGCGACTGACGCATCGTCTCCATACCGCCGCCGGGCGACAAAAAAGCCCCGCCGCGATAGCGACGGGGCAGCGGCAGGGAAATGCCAAGTGACGATCTCATCGCCCGCATGTGCGGCAGGGCATCGAGCTTCGCGGAAAAACGCCTTTCTGACGCCCTCGCCGGGCAGTCTATTCCGTCACCGGCGTTTCGGGACGCGGACCATAATGGGGAACAGGCATGCCCACCTCCAAGGCGCCAAGATCGGGTGCCGATCCGGCATACCCGTCCGTGACGTTGGGAATGACCTTGCCTTTGTCCACCGGGACGGAACCCGGCTTGAGGCGAAAGTCCATATCCTCGGCATTGTACAATTTCTGAACGGTTTTGATATCCCTGGCGTCGAGCTGCTTCACATTCATGAAGTCGCTATAGTCCACCAGAATGCTGTGCAGATCGTTGTGGGTGCCAGCGCTGTAGTCCGCCAGCGTGGTGTACTGATGCTTCGCAAGGGTGTTCGGAATGGGGTCGGTTGCGGGCCCGGTACCGTCTATCGAACCGGTCAGTTCCCGGTAATCCTGCATCATGCCCGGGGCCGGGGCGTTCCACACAAAGGCCGCCTGGGCGCCGGGATTGGGACGAAAGCCGTTGTAATCGATCTCGTCATAGCTGGTGTAGGTGTTGACCTGGAAAATCGGCGGGTGATCTTCCTCCTTGACATCATTCCCCGTGATCGCGTTCTCGCCCAGGATCAAATTGTTGAACATGTGCAGGTTCGCCGAGGTCGGGGCATTGAACTCCGAGAAGATCGTATTGTTGATGAACCAGACGCCCGGCGCGCCGGATGACATGCGCACCGAGCCGAAGGGCGCATTGTAGGCGATGTTGCGCACCCAATAGACCGGGCCGCCGATCGAAGGCTGGTTGCAGAAGGGATGCGAGGCGGAATTGATCATCATGTTCCGCATCGCACGGATATTATGCATCGAGCCGTCGATCTCGAACGAGTTATCATGCATGTTGGTCATGTAATTATTGAGATAGTCGATGGAGACGGTGCGGCGATCCAAAAAGTCGTGGGGCGGGTAGAAGGGCCCCTTCACAGCGTCGGTGCCGTCTGGATTGCCATAGGTTTCCACGTCAATGCCATCATGGAAGTTGGCGACATAATTGTACGCGATGACATGGCCCTGGCCGTAAACCCGCACGGCTGTATAGGACTTGAGCGGCACAGGAAAGGTCTGCCCGTCGACGAAGTTGAATTGATCCCAGAACGCGCCGTTCCAGCCCTGCAAATGATTGGGGTCGTTGCGGCCGATGAAATAATTGTCGGCGATATAGAAATCCTTCGAGGCCGAATTGCTGTCATTGATGCCCTGATTGATATTCTCAAAGCGGCAATGCTTGACGGTCAGGCCGATGGCACCGGTGAAGAATTGCACACCGGCCTGAATGGCGATTTCCGTATTGCGGAAGGTGATGCCCTCGAAATAATTGTATTTGGAATTGGCCACATTGAACAACGTGAAATTGCCGCGGCCGTCAAAGACCGCCGGGCCGTCACCCGCCGCCTTGATGACGATGGGCTTGTCCGCCGTGCCCTGGCCGAAGAGATAATAGGTTCCTTCAACGGGGCGGGTTGAACTTTGCCGTCCGTAAATGTCGTAAAATGACTGGTAGAGGCCGGCATGCACCAGGATGATGTCCCCGGCCACGACGCGCGGACGGTCCGCGAAGGATTCGTCGCCGCCCAGGCAGTGGTAATTGTAGGCGCAGTTGAGCCCAATATAAGAATTGGGCTCGCGCGGGCCTTTCCAACCCACCGGATAAACATGGTACACATGCCCGCCGGTGGCGGGTTTGGGCTCCCGCCGGGTCGAGACCGTCGCCATATGGGTGGCGCTGCCGCCATCGGGATCGCTGAGGATAAAGCGGGTTTCGTAGGTCGTGCCGGGTTCCAGATCCAGAATGCTGCCGGCAAACATGTTGGGCTGGACGACATTGATAATATGGTCGTCGTTCTTGGCGCTGCCCCAGTAAGTGTGCTCATGATAGATGCGCATCAGCGGCATCGCCGACTTCCATGTCGTCTCACCCTTCTTTCGGTAGGAGACCTCGACCTTGGCGTTGTGGTTGTCGTCGCCGGACACTACCCATTCAAAGCCAAGATTGATCAAGGTCGGAGGATCGACCAGGAATTCTCCCGCCTTTACCGAACGCACCTCCGGCGTCTTGGCGGGCTGCGCCTGGGCGCCGGCCGCAAAGACACAAAGTGCGAAACTCAGAAGCGGCGCCAATAGCTTGGTATTCATCTCAACATCCTCCCGGAATCTTATCGTGTCCGCATGATGGCCATGCGCCACCGGCTCTGTTTTACCCCAGGCCACGCGAACCTTGAATTGCCTGAAAACCTGCGATTCCCCCAGGGGACCGTCAACCTGGAAAACGGGTCCTGTTTCATGGTGCGGAACAAACATTGTCGCAATGCGTGTCCATAGCGGCGTGTTGGCCTGGCATTTCGGCGCCGGGCCGCATCGGTTCAAGATTATATCCTGCCAGCCGGAACGGATGCCTCCAGTTTGCCGCCCGGCTGGTCCGCTCGAACCGGGTGCGCCTTTTCCGGGAATTCAGCGGCTCAATCTTGGCATCTTTTGCAAATGCAGTTCGGGCGGCGACCATTTCTCAAACACGTCGTGCAGGTTTTGGACCAGCGAGCTTGCCAGGCTTTCCGTCAGGCGCTCCGAAGGGGCCGACACGCTGATCGCAGCAACGGGCGTATGCCCGCGCAAAACGGCGACCGCGACGCAGGAGATACCAATCTGATTTTCCTGCTCCTCAATGGCCCAGCCGCGCTGTCTGGCGATAATGACTTCGCGCCAGATTTCCTGCAGCGAACCCAGACTGTACGGTGTGCGCTGGGGCACCGGACCGGGAAACCGGCTCGCAAAACTCTCATAGTCGAGGAATTTCTGGGATGTTATTGCCCTGCCCAGTGCCGTTGACAGCGCCGGGTTGCGCCAACCGATATCCGACCAGGTGCTGGCAGCCCCTTTCGGTTCGACCTTGTCAACATAGACAACTTGGTCGCCCGACAGCGCCCCCAGGTGGCAAGTTTCGTCGATCCGGGCGCACAAGTTGCTGATCCCCTGATGCAAGAGACCGCGCAAATGCTTGCCGCGAAGATAGGAGTCCGCGACGTCCAAATAGGCCGCCCCGAGCATGTATTTGCCAAATTCGTTTTTCTCGACGAAGCCCCGGCGTCGCAAGGCTACCAGAGCCCGATGAACTGATGCCTTGGGAAGGTCCAGGCTTTCCGCAATTCTGGTCAGCGCGATGCCGTCCGATCCGGCATCACCCATTCGTTGCAGAATTCTCAAAGCCTTGTTTACACACTCCGACGACGCCATCACGAACCTGTAACGCCACATCCTTGAAGCAACTTTTTGCGCAACCGGCACTTAGCCGATATTATAAATCGCGCCTGTTGCGATGCCTGAACCGACGTTCCCCACCACCGTTATACACTATTCGTGCGCCTGTGCTTCGGTGCATTCGCGTGATGGGCGGTGGCCAGAACCGCTCACCATCTATTCAAACGGCCGGCAGATTTGCCGTCAATAATTGCTGCAATGCGGAAAGGAATTGAAACAACCGGATAACTAAGCACGTTAGTCGTTTCAACGCACCGCTTGTAGGGTTTCGCACTACAACTGCACGTGACACACGTGGCGATTTTCAACAGAACCGGCGCGATGCGCACGGCACTTGCAGGATGCCAAGTGGCTTTCAGCGCAGGCCAGGCAGCACGCAGATGATCTGCAACCTCGTCTGCCCACTCGCCCCGCATTGACCCTTGCGGCACCCGATAATAGGTTTCCGCGCACAAAAAAAGGGATCGCCATGAAAATTCGCACCGGTTTCTGCTGGGCCTTTGCCGCCCTGATGAGCCTTTCCGGTACCATGGCGCAGACCCCCGCAAGAGACCCAGCGCCGCCGCCGGACAGCTATGAAGGTCATCTGTCCGCCGCCAAGCAGGCAGCTGGTTTTGACTTCACCGGCACCCTGGCCCGCTTGTGCGTGGTGCCGTCCACCTCGTTCCAGGATGGCATCAAGGCTGCGGACCGCGACCGCTGGTATGCCGAGCCGGTAAAGGTATTCGACAATCTTTATTGGCTGGGAACCAAGATTCATTCCTCCTGGGCGCTGACCGACCCCAAGGGCATCATCATCATTGATACGCTGTACAACTATGCCGCTGAACCCGAAATCATCGGCGGCCTCAAAAAAATGCATCTTGATCCCAAGCACATCAAATACGTCATTCTCAGCCATGGCCATTCCGATCATGACGAAGGCGTCCGGCTGCTGCAGGATCGTTATAATGTGCGCGTCATCGCCGGCGGTCCCGATTGGGATTCGATGGAAAACGGCCCCGACATGCCGGGCGGCAAACCCAAGCGCGACATCGTCGCCACCGACGGCCAGAAACTCACCGTCGGCGGCAACACCGTCACCATCATCACCACCCCCGGACATACACCGGGAACGCTTTCCATGATTTTCACGGTGCGCGACCACGGCAAACCGATGGTAGTGGCCTATTCCGGCGGCACCTCGAACATTCCGCTGGTGCACAATCCGGCGGGGCTCGCCCAGTTCATCGACTCGCAGCACAAGATGGGCAAGGCGGCGGCGGACGCCGGCGCCAGCGCCATCATGGCCAACCATTCGGAGTTCGATAACGCCCAAATCAAGGTGCGGCTGCTGGCGGCGCCCAAGCCGGGCCAGCCTCATCCCTATGATGTGGGCAGCGATGGTGTGCAGCGCTATTTCAAGATGAGCGCCGAATGCGCCGAGGCGACGCGGCTTCAGGCGCTAGGCAAGGCGTCGCTAAGGCCCTGACTGGAATGGGTCAATTGGGAGCGCGCTGAAGACACGCATGCTTCCTGAGCTGCAAGGCGGCAATCTTACGGATGCCAGGCCCGCGTGACCTGTGTCTGTTCGCCCAACCCTTCGACTGACAGGCGCATCGTGTCGCCCGCCTTCAGGTAAAGCGGTGGCTTCATCCCCATGCCGACGCCGGGCGGCGTGCCGGTGCTGATGATATCGCCCGGCATCAGGGTCATGAATTGGCTGATATAGCTGACCAGCGTCTTGATACCGAAGATCATCGTGGCCGTGGTGCCGCTTTGGAAACGCTTGCCGTTCACCTCCAGCCATAATTTCAGATTCTGGGGGTCGGCGATTTCGTCCCGCGTCACCAGCCAGGGGCCGACCGGCGCGAAGGTATCGCAGCCCTTGCCCTTGTCCCACTGGCCGCCGCGCTCATTCTGATATTCTCGCTCTGAGACATCGTTGACGACACAATAGCCCGCGACATGGGAGAGCGCTTCTGACTCGTTCACATAAGAGGCGCGCATGCCGATCACAACGCCCAATTCCACTTCCCAGTCCGTCTTTCGGGAACCGCGCGGGATGACAACTTCGTCATTTGGGCCGGTAAGCGATGTCACGGATTTCAGGAACAGCACCGGCTCCTTGGGAATAGGCGCGCCGGCCTCGGTGGCATGGTCGGCATAGTTGAGGCCGACACAAACAATCTTCGGAACAACAGAAATCGGCACACCCAGGCGCGATCCATCGGGCACCTTTGGCAAGCTGCCGGCGTCAATCGCTGCAAGACGTCTAAGGCCCTCATCCGACAGAAAATCGGGCGCGATATCGGCGATCCGGCCCGACAGGTCGCGCAGCGCGCCCGATTTGTCCACCAGCCCAGGTTTCTCAGCGCCCGCGGCGCCCCAACGTGCGAGTTTCATATCAGCCTCTTGCCAATGTCAGTTGGACCAGCCGCCGTCAATCAGATGCACGGCGCCAGTGGTGAACGACGATTCATCGGACGCAAGATAGGTCACCAGCATCGCTATTTCCTCCGCCAGGCCCAGGCGCCCCATGGGCTGGCGTGCGCTAAAGGTAGCGCGGACATTTTCCACGCTCTGGCCGGAACGCACCGCCTGATCGGCGATGCGCTGGCGCAACGACGGCGACTCCACGGTGCCGGGGCAGATGGCATTGCAGCGTATGCCCTGGGTGATGAAATCCGCGGCAACCGATTTGGTCAGGCCGATCACCGCCGCCTTAGAGGCGCCATAGGCGAAGCGGCCGGGCGCCCCCTTCACGCTGGAGACCACAGAGGCCATATTGATGACGGAAGCGCCCCGCCCCGATGCCAGCATCGCCGGCAGGAATGCGCGGGTCATGCGCATCATCGCCGTGACATTAAGATCAAAGCTGATGTCCCAATCCTTGTCGCTGCAATCCAAGATCGTGCCCGCTGCGACGTAGCCGGCGCAATTGAACAGCACGTCGATCGCATCCAGTTTTTTGGCCAGCGCGGTGACGGCGGCGGCGTCCAGCACGTCCAGTATCGCGGTACGGATGCGTCCATCTTCGCCGCGCAAGCTTTCCAGCGCCGCCGCGTCACGATCCGTCGCCCAGACCATGCCGCCTTCCCGCGCCAGCATCAGGGCCGAAGCGCGTCCGATGCCATTGCCCGCCGCCGTTATCAGAATTTTCTTGCCGTGAACCCGTGTCATCTCGTTCCTCAAAGCACAACCCCGCCCTGCGCGCCAGTTCCGGGTCCGCGGGCCGAAGCTGAACAGCTCGCCCCCGCAACGTCAATATATGACGCGGCCCGACAGATCGAACTGATTCATAAATGACGTCCTCGGTGTCGCCTGGCGGAACACGGAAGTGTACAGGGATTAAGCAAGGCGCTAATTTACGCCCGGCGGGGAATACCAAAAAACCAGAGGCCCAACAACAGAACAACACGCCATTTCCTTCCAGCCGGCTTCAAAATTGGGGAAAAATGACGATGGCAAACACATCGAAGGTGCGCACGTTTCTGGTCCTTTGGCTTTTCGTTCTCAGCGCCGTGGCCTTTCTGGATCGCACCAATATTTCCGTTGCCGGCGTGGAGATGGTGCGCGAATTCGGGATGGACCGGATTCATCTTGGCTGGGTTTTCAGCGCCCTCCTGCTCGGCTACGCGGCATTCCAGGTACCGGCCGGCTGGCTTGCCGTCCGTTACGGGCCACGCAAGACACTGGGCATCGGGCTGGTGTGGTGGAGCGTGTTCGGCGTTGGCACCAGCCTGGTTTCGCCGGCATTCGGCAGCGTGCTGCTGCAGCTTGTGATGGTGCGCTTTGTGCTGGGGCTCGGTGAAGCCCTCATGTATCCGTCGGCGAACCAGTTCATTGCCACCTGGATTCCGCAGCGCGACCGGGCCAAGGCCAATGGCTGGCTGTTCGCGGGCGTTGGCGTCGGCGCCGGGCTGACACCGCCTTTGGTGACAGCGATCATGCTGAACTTTGGCTGGCGCGCATCCTTCTGGTTTTCCGCGGCCATCGGGCTTCTCGCCGCGGCGGTGTGGTATCTCGCAGCCAGGGACCTGCCGGAACAACATCCCGGCGTATCACCTGGCGAACTTGCCTATATCCGGGCCGACACGGCAACGCCGCGGGCGTCACGGCATGCACCCATACCGTGGCGCCGCATATTGTCGGACAAGGGCGTCTGGATGCTGTCGGCATCCTACTTCGCGTTCGGCTATATCGCCTTCATTTTTCTGTCATGGTTCTTTATTTATCTCGCCGACGCGCATGGCCTGAAGCTGGGCAAGAACGCGGTTTATTCGACTCTCCCTTTTATTTCCATGACCGTTTGCTGTTTGGGTGGCGGCGTCATCAGTGATTGGGTTTCGCGCGTGCATGGTCTTTACATGGGCCGCTCGGTCTTCGCCTGCGGCGCGCTTTTGCTGTCGGCGGTTTTCCTGGTTCTCGGCTCCCGGGCCAATGGCGCATTGGCCGCAACCGTCATCCTGGCCGGCGGCGCGGGATCCCTCTATTTATGCCAGGCATGTTATTGGGCCGTCAGCGCGGATTTTGCCGGACAACATACGGGAATCGTTTCCGGAGTCATGAACATGAGTGGCCAGATAGCAGGCGCGATCACGGCATCGCTGACCCCCTGGATTGCGGCGCGGTTTGGCTGGCCGGCGGCATTTTACGTCGCGGCTGGATTTGCCGTATTCGCAGCGTTGACTTGGCTTTTGGTCAATCCCGGGCGCGTGCTGAATGCGGAACCATGACCGTCTGTTGCTTCATGGCGGCCATAAGGAAACATCACCTTGATGCGCCGGTTCTGTTCCCGCTCCGGAATATCGTCAATTGTTATTTCGAGATTTTCAAATCGACCGTCCGCCCTGCTGGATCGGGAATGTCTTGCGTAGCTATTTGCAGCCTCATCCAACCTACCAAGCGCCCAAAGGGTTATGAAAAAAGCCTGATGAATGCGAGATCGTCAAACGCTCGGATGCTCCAAGCGTTCTCTGATCGTTTGCCATTCCAAACGCTATTTTATCTCTATCGCTCTCCTCGACTTCGATCTCCACCCGATAGTAAAGTAGCAGGAGGCGTACCGGGGAGGTAGGGGATGCAGCGTTACGTCCTCATGCTAGTGATCACGGCATTGGGCATAGCCACCGCCGCCCTGGCGCAACCGGCCGCGAAAAGTTCAGAGGAATGGCCCACCTACGGCCACGACTATGGCGATACACGTTCCTCGCCGCTGACCCAGATCACGCCAGACAATGTTGCCGATTTAAAGCCAGCCTGGACTTTTCACATGAGACCGCCCGGGTCTGCCCCCCGGTTCATAGCCTCTGAAGACACGCCTCTGGTGATCGACGGAATCATGTATCTCTCCACGCCCTATAAGCGCGTGGTGGCGCTTGAGGCGCAAACCGGCATAGAGAAATGGGCCTATGAAGTGCCGAAGGGCGACCAGCCTGCGACGCGCGGCGTTTCCTATTGGCCCGGTGCAAAGCCCGAGATCGTATTCGGCACCACCACAGGATTGCTGATCGCGCTGGAAGCCCGCACCGGAGCTCCGGTTAAGGGTTTCGGGACCGATGGCGTGGTCGATCTACGAGCGTCGCCGGCTGTGATGCAGGGCTTTCCCGACGGCTATTTCGGTGTCACATCCGCGCCCGTCATCTATAAGGATCTCATCATCACCGGTTCGCGCGTCCAGGAAATTCCGGTGCAGGGCGTGTCGGGTCAGGTACGGGCCTTCGATGTGCGCACGGGGAGGGAAGTCTGGCACTTCAATGGGATACCGCAGCCTGGCGAAAAATTCCATGATACTTGGGAGGGCGACAGCTGGGTCAGGCGTTCCGGCGTCAACGTTTGGGTAGGCGTGACGCTGGATGTCAAGCGCGGCATCGTTTATCTGCCGTTCGCGGCCCCAACATTCGATCAATACGGTGGCGATCGCAAAGGCCAATCGCTGTTCAGCAATTCGCTCGTCGCCGTTGAAGCCGCCACTGGAAAATATCTCTGGCACTTTCAAGTCGTGCATCACGATCTGTGGGACTATGATCTACCGGTCACGACACTTGTGGATGTCCGGAAAGATGGTCAAACCATTCCCGCCATCGCGGTGATGAGCAAAGCCGCGCTGCTGTTTCTGCTCGATCGCGTTACCGGCAAGCCGCTCTACAATATCAACGAAGTGCCGGTTCCCACCGATACCGACCTGATCGGCGATGCGCCGTCGCCCACCCAGCCTATGTCGGTGACCCCGCCCCTGGGACGCACATCCTTCACCATGGCCGACATCGCGACCGTGACACCCGAACACAGGGCCTTCTGCGAGAAGCTGATCAAGGACCTGAATGTCGTGCCGGGCAGTTTTTTCCAGCCGCAACGCGCGGATTCAGCGGTCGCGCGCTTTCCCGGCTCCTGGGGCGGAATCGACTGGAGCCATGCGTCCTTCGATCCGAAGACCGGCTATTACATCGTCAACAGCAGCGACATAGGCAGCCCGCAGGTGATGCTTCGCCATCCGGACGGCACCTATGACCTTCGCGACGGATATATCTGGTTCTGGGACAAGTCTACGCGGATGCCATGCCAGCAACCGCCCTGGGGCAGCTTGTATGCCGTCGACGTGAACACCGGCAGGGTTGTCTGGCGCAGCAATTTGGGCGTCACCGACGGCCTTCCGGATCCCAACACCGGCCGGCCGAATGTGGGCGGCCCGATCACCACTGCCAGTGGCGTAATCTTCATCGGCTCCACCGACGATAACAGGCTGCGCGCGTTCGACACCAAAAGCGGCAAGGAATTATGGACGTACAAATTGCCTGCTTCGATCTACGGCACCCCGCTGACCTACAAGGGGAAAAACGGCAAACAATATCTCGCCGCTGTGAGCACTGGCGGATTCTGGGGCTCGGCGGCGAGCGCTGACGATGTCACCGCCTTTACACTGCCGTGAAGCTTGTAATGATCACGGCAAATCACCCAAGCATTCAGAAGACTATGGCCAACCGCCTGGACCTTGGACGTCGGACGTTTATGGGGGGCGCTGCTGCCGCCGCCACGCTGGCCGCCACCCAGGCAACCGCAAAACCGGATACGATTCCGATAATTGATACGCATGTGCATCTGTTCGATCCGCGACGGCCGCAAGGTGCGCCCTATACGGGACCTAAAGGACAGCCGCCCCAGCTCGCTCTCCCGGAAATTTATCGCAGGCTTGCCATGCCCACCGGTGTCGTGGGCGCCATCGTGGTTGAGGCCAGCAGTTGGATCGAAGACAATTTGTGGATTTTAGAGCGGGCCGACAGCGACCCGTTATTTGTTGGCGTGGTGGGAAGCTTGGAGCCCGACAAACCGGAATTTGCGGAATATCTTACTCGCTTCGCCAAGAATCCGCTGTGGCGCGGTATCCGTTATGCCCGTGTCTGGAATATGGAAGGCGCCAAGCAGGTGCTCAAACCTGGCATCGTCGACGGTCTCAAATTGCTGGCCAATGCGGATCTGGTGTTGGATATGGCCAATCCGTCATTGCCATTGCTGCAGGGTGCGCTGATGGTAACTGATGCGGTGCCGAATCTGCGTGTGGTGATGGATCATATGCCCTCGCTGGACACGACGCCGGAAACTCAGGACCTTTACGACAAGCTGATCGGTGAACTGGCACAGCGGCCAAATTTCTTCATAAAGTTGTCGCAGGTGATCCACACCGACAATAAAGGCGTCATCGACACGAGCCTTGCGGCGCATCGCGACCGCCTCGATCTTCTCGTCGCCAAATTTGGCGGCGACCGCATCATGTTTGGCGGCGACTGGCCCAACAGCGTCGGCACGGCCACCATCCCGCAGGCGGTTTCGGTCATGCGTGAATATTTCGCCGGCAAGCCACTGGAGGAAGCCGAGAAATACTTTTGGCGTAACTCGATGCGAATCTACAAATGGATCAAGCGTACTCCCAACCAACCTGGGTGACATCAGATCCACCTGGTAGCGGCAATTCTCGCGAATTTGAAATGTGACGCTCAGGTCCAATTGTGGTCCAACAGTTTCTCGTGAATAAATGTGCAGCTATGCGCGGGGGGCGGCCGCAAATAGAAATCTGCGGTCGAAACAGGGTCTGGCCCCACTTCCCATTGCGGGTGCGCGTCCTGTCCAGGCCACCGCCCACATGGCGGCGGTCCTATGCGCTGGCAGCCTTTTGTAACCAGTTTAGATATCGCCATTCATTGAACGATGTGGGTCCTGCCGGCCCCCAACCCTTTATTCGCCTGTGTTCGCACATGTCCGCGAGTACAAAATCACCGCGGCAGCGGCTAGCAATTATTACCCGTTATCGAATGTCCGCTTTTGACCCAAAGCGGACCCTGCCGTTTGTCGATTCAGGCCTGGAGTTCGTCGCCATGAAATGTATTGGCGGAAGATCGCAGGCCGCCGGTCGAACAGTCCGGGACGTGACCTTCAGTCCCGCCTAGTTTCGCCCGACAAACGAACTTCGGGAGAACTCACATGCATCGCAACATCGCTTCTCTGCTTCTAGCCGCGGGTCTGATCGTTATTGCCGCCCCGGCCGGTGCGGCCGAGACACGCAGCGTCCTGGTCCATACAGACGACATCAGCCTCGCCAGCGAGGCCGGCCGGGCGGCGCTGCGTCAGCGTGTCAACAACGCTGTTCACGAGGTTTGCCAGGTCACCGGCTGGGGTTTTACCCTTGCGGCGGAGCGGGCCCAGGAGGCGTGCAGCGAAAAGGCGTTGGCAGCCGCAATGCCCCAGGTTGATGCGCTGGTTCAGGCGGCGCAGACCAATCGCGTAGCAGCCAATCGGGGCGTCTCGGTTTCCAGGCAGTAAACATCGGGGCATGGCCGCCGTAGCTGGATCAGGAACTACGGTCCCGGTCCACCATGGCGCGGGCGTTGGCGAGATAGGTGCGTCCCACACGCAGCCAACGCCCATCCCTGAGCTGCGCCTCCCAGGCACCTGCCTCGTTGTGCCGGAAACTCACGATGCGATCGCGCCTGACCAGAGTGGAGCGGTGCAGGCGCACGAACTCGGACGGATCCAATTTGCGTTCCAGCCCGGAAATGGTTTCGTGCAGCAGGTATGATCGCGCCCCGATATTGAGGCGCATATAATCGCGCTCGGCTTCGATAAGGTCGATGTCGCCCGCCTTGACGCGGATTACGCCGCCACGATGCGGCACCCAGAATTCCCGCGCCCAGGGCACCGGGGCCACGGCCTGGGCCGCGGCGCCGGCCGATATCCCGACGCGGGCCCCGATGCGGTCAATCGCGCGCGCAAGGCGCTCGGCCTCCACCGGCTTCAGCAGATAATCCACCGCGGCCACATCGAAAGCCGTCACGGCGAATTCATCGAACGCGGTGACGAAGATCAGGGCGGGCGGTGAAGAGCGGCCAGCCAAGGTGCGGGCCACGGCCATCCCGTCCAACCCCGGCATCTGGATATCCAGCAGGATCAGATCAGGTTCCAGGCTATCCATCAGGCGCAAGGCGCTGGCGCCCTCGGCGGCGGTGCCGATCAGGCTGAGGCGGGGAATACGCGCGCACAGGATCTGCAGCCGCTCGATTGCAAGCGGCTCGTCATCCACGATCAGCGTTCTGAGTGTTTCACCCATCGGAAAGCATGGGCATGACGAGGCTAACACGAAATCCGCCGCCATCGCGCGGGCCATGAACGGCGCGGGCAGCACCGTCAAAACGCGCCGCCAACCGATCGGATACATTCTTGAGGCCGACTCCGACACCCCGGGAAATATCGCCGCCACTTTGCGCGTCGTCTTCCACCACCAAATGGATGAATCCGTTCTCAGCCCAGGCCCGGATCGCCAGGGTTACGGGCTTGCTGCTGCGCGCCACGCCGTGCCGGATCGCGTTCTCGACCAGGGGCTGAAGGATCATGCCGGGAACACGCGCATTCTGCAGGGCTTCCGGCACGTCCATCAGGACCGACAACCGTTCGGGAAAGCGAACCCTTTCTATCTCCAGATAGAGGCGCTGCATGTCGATTTCGTCCGACAAGGCAACGTCCGCGGCGGGATCGCCGGTGAGGCTGCTGCGGAAGAACGTCGCCAGGTTGGTGATCATGGCCTCGGCCTCCCTGGTGCGCTGCCGGAGGACCAGGGCGGAAAGTGCGTTGAGGGTATTGAACAGGAAATGCGGATTGATCTGGTAGCGCAGCGCCCGCAGCTGCGCTGCCTGGGCCTGCAAACGATAGGCGGCGGCGCTGCGTTCGGCCTGGCCGACCCTGGCGGCATAAGACAGAGCCACATAAAGCACGCACCAGGAGACGATGAAAAAATACCAGCTGACCGCCAGATCCAGGAGCACGGAGACAGCGCCGCCATGCTCGCTATGCAGCTGCGCAATCTCCTGCACGAGGATATCGGGAGGCGCCACCATGTAGAAGGCGGCATAATTGATAGTTGCGTAAATGGCGGTGGCGGGAATCGAAATCAGCAGCGCCGTGGTCACCATGAAGCGCATGGATCTCGCTTCCAGGTGGCGCAGGATCAGGTACATCACGAACGTTATGGCGATGCCCGCCAGCGTGACCCCGCTGCGGAGGCCCATCATTTCCAGTTGACCGGGCTCGGTCTCGATCGCCATCCGTGCCGTATTCAGGACAAAATAAAAGGCCCATAGGGCGAGGATGGATTTGATCGCAACGCCCCGGTCCACATGGAGGGGCGGGGCGGCATTTTCGCGCGTGTCTGTCGGCGATGTAGCGGCGGTCATAGGCCAACTTAGCGCACCCTGTGCCCGCAAAAAGGAATTGCTGGCCGCCGCTGGTCGAATCCTGAGGACGTTTCGTCGAATGCCCGCTCGAATGGCCCAGTACCATCAAGGCAGAATGCCAGCCCAGCAGCGACCAGGAATCCTGCGCGAGCTTAAGGGTTTGATTTGCCAGCCGCTTTCAAGATGTTGAGGTATGCATAAATTGATTCCTCTGCAAGTGGAAATGACCAATTTTCAGAGGGCCCAGGCGGCGTTCAGACCCCTGGGATTGGGTAATCGCGCCTTGCACGCCCTCATCCGCGGGGGCGTCTGGTCACTGGGCGACCTTTCGGCGCTGACGGAGCGTCAGGCGCTCAAGATATACGGCCTGGGTTCAAAGACGCTCAGCCAGATCCGGCCTTTTCTGAAGATCGAAGCGCCGGACGGAATGGAGTCCCTGGAAGACAGGACCATCTCGATAAAGTTCGATGCGAAAACCATCGCTGACATCGATAGTTGGCTCGACACGCAGGCGGCGATAACGTCCCGCGCGCTTGCCATCCGTCATCTGGTGTCGCAAGCCCTCAAAGTCGCTCTCAAATCAGCCTCGGGGCGATAATGCCGGCGGGCCGGGAAGCCCAGCAGGAACGGATCGAAAAAGCGGCAATTTCCGCGCTTTGATCCCGTAAAATCGCAAGAAAGTTGCCAGCGGCCAAGCCATCTGCCTCAATGGCACCCGGGGAATTTCCGGGGACAATGATGGCCAAGAACAGCGACACGGTCTTTTTCGGGCATCCCGTCGGCCTGGCCTGGCTTAGCGCGGCGGAATTCTGGGAGCGTTTCTCCTATTACGGAATGCAGGCGTTGTTGGTGCTCTACATGACGCACAGCATCCTGCTGCCGGGTCATGTGGAGCATGTACAAGGCTTCCCACCTTTCCGCAGGGCCATCGAGTCGGTTTACGGCACCCTGTCACCCCAGGCCCTGGCCTCGGCGATATTTGGGCTTTACGCGGGGCTGGTCTATCTGCTGCCGCTGGCAGGCGGATTGCTCGCCGATCGCGTCTTGGGGCGTACGCGAACCGTGGTGCTGGGCGCCAGCTTGATGACGCTGGGCCATTTTCTGATGGCGTTCGACGCCAGCTTCCTTATTGCCATGCTGTGCCTAGTCCTTGGCGTGGGCTGCTTCAAGGGCAACATCTCCTCCCAGGTGGGCGACCTCTATGCGCGCAACGATCCGCGCCGCGGCAATGCGTTCCAGATATTTTTGCTGGTGGTGCAGATCGCGGGCATCGTCACGCCGCTGGTCTGCGGCACGCTGGGCGAAGTCTATGGCTGGCACTGGGGCTTCGGAGCCGCCGGTGTCGGCATGTTGATCGGAATGAGCGCCTATCTCACGGGGCGCTATGCGCTGCCGCAGGAGCCAAGGCTGCTCAAAGACGACAAGGTGGCCCGGCCGAAACTCACAAGGGACGATTGGCGCAACGTGATCGTGCTTGTATTCCTGTTGCCGGTGCTGGCGCTCGGCATTGTCGGCAACCAGGAAATCTTCAACGCCTATATCGTCTGGGCGGAGCGCAGCTATGATCTGAAGCTCTTCGGCCACGCCGTGCCGGTGACCTGGCTCCTCTCCTTCGACGGCATCATGAGCGGCCTGACCATGGTCGCGTCCGTTCTCTTCTGGCGCTGGTGGGGTCAACGGCATCGAGAACCGGACGAAATCACCAAGATCGCGTTGGGCACGGTGATCGGCGCGACGGCCACCTTGATGCTGGCCCTTGCCTCGCTCCTGATTGCCCAGACCGGACAGCGCGTGTCGCTGGGCTGGGGTGTCCTATTCGAGTTGCTCAATGATCTGGGTTTCGCCAATGTGCTGCCGATCGGGTTGGCGCTTTATTCGCGCGCCGCGCCCAAGGGCATCACCGGCTTGATGATCGGCGTCTATTACATCCATCTTTTCATAGGCAATATGCTGGTAGGAAAGCTGGGCGGCCTGCTCGACCAGATGCCGGGCACATCCTTCTGGCTGCTGCACACCGGATTGATGGCGGTGTCGGCGGCGATCCTGCTGACGGTGCGGGTGGTTGCTGGAAAGGCGCTGGCTCCCGCCTATAATCTTGCAGTGCAAGCGGGCGCAACCTAGGATCATGTTCCGGGCCGGTCGATAATGCGGCCGCATATGGGGTTGGAATATCAACAATTTTATGGTGGTGATGGGAGGTATTTGTTACATTGCCAATGTTGGCTGATCATCTATTTTCGGGGGGAACCATGTCCCATTCAGGCAGCTGTTTTTGCGGTGCGGTTGAACTGAGGGTGACAGGCTCGCCGGAAGCAATGGGCTACTGTCATTGCGCCTCGTGCCGTTCATGGTCAGGCGGTCCCGTCAACGCCTTCAGCCTCTGGAAACCGGAGGCGGTTGAGATCACGAACGGGAATGAGCATGTCGCAAGCTTTCAAAAGACTGAGCTTAGCCAGCGTCGCTATTGCGCCCAATGCGGCGGCCATCTGATGACCAACCACCCCCCACTTGGTCTCGTGGATGTGTTTGCGGCAACGCTCCCCACCCTGGCATTTGTTCCCGGCGTTCACGTCAACTATGCCGAAACCGTTCTGCCAATGCGGGATGGGCTGCCCAAACTGAAGGATTTCCCGACGGCTTTCGGTGGCTCGGGCGAGACAGTTCCGGAATAATGCAAGCCGGGACGTCGAACACCCCTCTACCCGGGACGTGGCTCGTCCTGATACCGGGATGGCCGGCAGCGCGTGCGGCTGGATCTCTGGGGATTGTGGCCCGCGAACGGGAAGCAGATAATCGGATGGGACATCGCGTGGAGGTCAGAATGAAGACAATAATCACCGCAATGGCGCTGGCGGGAGTCGTGGCCGCTTCCCCAGTTTCGGCCAAGACTTGTCTGCGGTCGCAAGACATTGTCAGCGCGCATTCGGACGATGGAAAACTGCTGACGTTCAAGATGCGCAATGGACAAACCTTGGTCAATCACCTCCAGGGTGTGTGCCCCGACCTGAAATTCGACGGATTCGTGTGGACGCTCCACGGCATCGAAAATGTCTGCGAAAATGAGCAGAGTTTGAGGGTGTTGCGCTCGGGCGAAATCTGCGTCCTGGGAAAATTCGACCTGCCCGTCATCCCCCCTGTGCCCGGTTAGGCACCGGAGGGAATGGATCGATCGCGGGTCGGTTCGGCGCGGTTCATTTCCGGATCATAATTTGTCGCGAAGGGGATTATTGTTGGCGGAGGGATGATTGGCGGCCATATTGAATTTCTGCTGGCAGGTGGCGGTTATTTTTCAGGAAGGCCTAGGAATGCTAAGGGTCAAAATGCGCTCTCATACGTTCTGCTTTTTCCTGCTGATGATGACCATTGTGACCATGGGCGCAGCGGTGGCAGACCCGCGCGACGATGTGCTGTCCACTGCCAGCCGTTGTTCCATCATTACCGATTACCGCAAATGGCTCGACTGTTATTATGGCGCCGCCCAGTCCATGCGGGCGCTGCTTGGGCTGCGGCCGGCAACCGAGGAGCAACAGCGCCTCTCCGCAACTGCCGGAACGGCCATTGTCACCGCGCCGGCAATGTCCTCCCTGCAATCCGGTGGCGGCGCGTCACAAAATCAATTGGGTGTGCGTGATCCAAAAGTGCCACCAGAGCAATTTGGCCTTGCGCAGAAGGACACTGCCGATCACGTCGCGGCTCGCATGATGGACTTTACGTTTGACCGGGCGGGTATTTTTACCGCGACGCTTTCCAACGGTCAGGTATGGCGTCAGATATCTGGCGACACAGGGCATGTTCGATGGGAAAAATCCGCGCAAAAGATGATCTATAACGTGGTGGTGGAGCATGGCGCGCTGGGCAGCTACAATTTTCGCGTAGAAGGTCAGGCCGGGACCTACAAGGTCGTGCGCCTGCGCTGAACATGATAAAATTCCTTCGAGCCGGTCAATCAAAAACCTGGACATCATGAAACTATCCGCACCCTTGATACGGCTTTTCGATTGTCCGGTTGACGATATTGCTTCGGTTCTCCCCTCTGCATCCTCGGAAGTCTGGGAAGTTGACCGGTCACGGCAAACGACCTACCCGGTCCATCGTTCCACGCGTTCGATCATTTTCGAATGGCTCGATAACGACTGGCGGATTGGCGGTCCGGTAAAAGTACAAAGGCATGCCTATGCGTCGAACGAATTGTCGGTTGCGGTCAATGGCTGCGCGGAACGTTTGGCAACTTCTTATCCTGGAGCCAGGCTGGTCCGTGTGGCGTTGGCCGAGCTCCCGCCCCGGGCAAGAATTCCGGCGCATGTTGACAATGGCATTGGGGTGACCGCTATGCATCGCTGCCATGTACCGGTCGTAACCAACATGAATGTGCATTTCTATATCGACCGGGTTTCCTATTTTCTTGAACGCGGCGTGGCCTACGAGTTTGACAACACGCGCCTGCACGCGGTGGATAATCAAAGCGATGAGCGCCGGGTTCATTTGCTTTGCGATTTCATGCCGGCCTCCCTGACGGCCGATGCGGCGCAATGATCCTCTCGAAAAAGCACAATTTCATTTTCATCAAGGGCATGAAGGTCGCGGGCACCAGCGTCGAGATGGCGCTGTCGATACTTTGCGGTCCCGAGGACATTATTACCCCGATCTCGCAGGTCGATGAGCTGGAACGGCTCAAGCTTGGCGGGCGCTGCCAGAATTATTCGGCCAGCCGCGAAGCGGAGGGCAAGTACCTTGAGCGCTTGCGCGCCGCGCCTCCCGACCAGATCGGCCAGGTGCCAGAGCCCGCCAAACGCTATTTCAGCCACATATCGCTCGGCGCCGCAGCGCTGCTTTACGGCGGGGACATATCCGGATTTCGGATTGTCTGCGTCGAGCGCTCGCCCTATGCCAAGGTGATTTCCTGGGCGAATATGCAGCTTTCTTATGATAACTATTCCAGGGGTGGCACGATGCAGGCCGATCCCAAGGCGCTGAAAGCCGCGGTCGACAAGGGCCTGGCCAGCGGAGAAATCCGCCATGCCCGCAACATCGAGCGCTATCGCGGCGCCGACGGCACCGTCATTGCGCGGCCCATGCGCTACGCCCAACTGGCGGCGGATTTCGGGGATTTCGTCCGCAGCCTCGGCGAGGATGTCCCTGTCTTGCCCCACGCCAAGAAAGGGCTGATGTCCGACCGTCTGGATCCGCGAAAGGTGTTTCGCCCCGATCAGATTGCGCGGATAAATGCGCTGTTTGCCGACGAGTTCACCACTTTCGGTTACGAGACGGTCTGACCGGACAAGGCAGGAACCACGTCGAACGCCACGGTCAACCGGGCTTGGCTGGACTGGAACGGCACGGTGCCGTGCCAGAAATAGGACGGGAACAGGACCAAAAGCCCGGTCGCGGGTTGTACCAGATGTCCCGGCCGATCCTTCTCGCCCAGCTGCAAATTGGATTCGCCGAACTTGATCCAGCCCTGGCGGGTGTCGCGGTCGGTCACGGCATCGGGCACGCTGACGTAATAGGCGGAGCTTATCCAGCCCTGCGGATGAAGGTGGTTGGTGTGAAAGCCCTGCGAATGCAATTGGCACGACCAGGAACCGGAGAAGGCAAAGCCCCGCTTTCTGCGTCCAAAGAGCGGATGGGCGGGGGCATCGGGCATGGCGGCTATATAGTCGGCAACGGCCTCCTCGATCCGTTCCCGCAAACGCCCGATATTGCGCGACGGGTGTGCGAAGAGATTGCCGGCCGTCTGCGTTCCGCCGCGAAGGGTCTGGTCATGGGGTTCCACCCGGCGGGTATGAAGGTGAGACAGTTCCTCGGCCAGTTCGCGGTTGAAACTTTCCGTGTCGGAGAAGCCCGCCGGCGGTCGCAAGCGGTACGCACGGACATATTTGTCCGTATCTGCCAGCGCGGCATAGCGTGGATCACCGGTTTCGCGATAAGCGAGGGTTATCAGTCCCAGAATGAATTGATCGACAGGCGCAAAGCCCTGGGCCCGTTCCAGTATCGGCAGCGCCCGGTCCGGTTTGCGGTCATGGAGAAGAGCGACTGCCCATTCCCGGTAATGCGCGGGGTTATCCGACTGGCGGGCAGCGGCGCTTTGGAACAGATCAATCGCCGCGTCGAAATTTCCCCTTCCGGTCAGCGCCCGGCCCAGCGCGTTTTCGATATCGGCGCGGCCGGGGGCAATTGCCACGGCGCGGCGAAGCAAAGCCTCCGCCGCGACCGGATCGGACAGGCGCAATCTTTGTTCGGATTCGGCGAGCATAAGATTGGGAACGTCGCCCAGCTTATGCCGCGCATAGGCAAATGACTTCCACTGCGCCTCGCGAAGGCCCATCGTCCAGACCAGTGCGTTGTAATCGACATGGGCATTGACAAAGCCCGGTGCGGCTTCAATTGCTTTTTGGTAGGCTGATATCGCTTCAGTTTCCCGGTTGTCATAACTGAGAGCGTTTCCCAACGCGTGCTGGGCTTCATGGCTCTGGGGCCGCAATCTGACTGCGGTCTGGAGAGACGCCGCGGCTTCTTCGTATCGGTGCAAGGACAGCAGACCGAGTCCGCGATAATATAGGGCTGGGAAATAGCGAGGCGCCGCCGCCAATGCCTGTTCCAGCACGGCCAGGCTCTCTTCATGCTGTCCCTGGTCGCGCAGGCGGGCCCCTATCTCGGTCAGCGCTTCGGTATAGTCCGGCCTGAGCACAACCGCGCGGCGCAGGGCCGCCAGCGCCCCGTCCGCCTTGCCGAGCGCATTGAGGACAAGACCAAGATTGTAATGCGCTTCTGCCTGGTCCGGATTAAGCGCCAGGGAGAGATCATATGCCGCCTTCGCGCCGGCATGGTCGCCGCGCTTGAACAGGAGATTGCCCAGCGTATTATAAAGCGCCGGATCCTGCGGCGCCTGAACCAGCGCCTGCCGCGCCAATATTTCTGCCTCCGCAAGAGCGCCGCGGTGCCCCAACAGGACCGCCAGCAAGTTCATCGCCGGATAAAAGTGCGGCTCCTCCGACAACACAGCGCGGCATATGCGTTCGGCTTCGCCGCTGTCGTCCGACTGAAACAGCCGATAGGCATTGACCAGCTTTTGGGCGGCATCGGCCCTGGCGTGGTCGCTCACCCCGGTGGTCCTGGCGCCAGATCGCCCAGCTCCTGCCGAAGCGGGCCGAGATATTTCTCATAATTGCGCCAGCGCTCGACCGAAGAGGTATAAACCGGTTGGCGCACCTGGACGATACTTAAGGTGGCAACACGGCGCTGGTTTTTCTGAAAATCCAGGCAGCGCGGGTCCCATCGCAAGTCGCACCAGGCGATGACGCGGCGCGCGACCGCTTCCACGTCGCGCACAGTATCCTCATATTGCACATCCAGGAAACTGCCGGGCAGCACATCGCGCCAATGCGCCATGAGCGCATCATAGCGGCGGTAATAGCGCCCCAGCCGTTTCAAGTCATTGGCATGTTCCAGGCTCTCGACAAAATGATTGGTGTAAATCGAGACACAATTGTCGAGTGGATTTCGCTTGCAATGCACGATTTTCGCATTCGGCAGGGCAAGACGAATAAGGCCGATCCGATTGTAATTGCCCAAGAGCTTGTCGGTAATTCTCTCGCTATCGGGCGCGCGCCGGCGCAGGCGTTCGACATAGATCTCGCCAAGCTCAAAGAAATGCTCGGGCGTGAGCTCGCGCGCCAGTTCGGGCATCGGTTTGCCGAATTTGTGCCGGCTGATCAGGACTTTGGTGGCATTTTCCAGATCCTGTACTTCGCCGGCGCCGCTGACCTGGGGATGACTGGAAATTATTTGCTCGATCAAGGTTGTTCCCGAGCGCGGCATTCCCAGCACAAAAATCGGGACATGGCTGGGCGAACCCGTCCTCTGCCTGTCCCGGAAGAAATCCTTGTCATAGACTTGCATGGTTCGCTCGAACCAGAGCCTGTCCTCATTCTCGGTATCGGGAAGGCCCTGCCTTTGCGCCGCATTGCCGGCGGCAAAGTGATGAAAGGCGCGGTCGAATGCGCCGAGTTCGTCATAGGCGCGTCCGAGAGTGAAATGCAGCGCACTGCGGTCAGCGGCATTGAGCGCCTCCTCGATGGGCAGGAAGGATTCCAATTGACCCAGCCTGGGATCGCCGGGCTTGAATTGTTCCACGCGCGCCATATCGAGATAGGGATGGACGTCGTCAACATGGAAAGCGCGCGCGCGTTCGAATACCGCGCGCGCTTCGGCCATCCGCCCGACACTCATGTGGGAGCGTCCCAGGGCGCTCAGCGCCGGCAGGGAGTCCGGCGCCAGTTCGACGGCGCGTTTGTTAGCCGCCTCTGCTTCCTCAAGCCGGTTGAGTTCGGCGAGGATGCGGCCATGGGTTATATGATGTTCCTCGTTGTTCGGTCGGAGCTTGATGGCCTTGCCGATCTCGTCCAGCGCCGCCTTTGTCCAGCCATCCTCCAGAAAAACCTCAGCCAGTAATCCGTGCGCCTCGGCGTTATCGGGCTGGAGGGCCGCGGCGCGGGCCAGGGTCGAAGTCGCCAGCTCACGTTGCTGCAGACGATGAAGCGTCCGCCCCAAGGCCAAAAACACTTCCGGTTTGCGATCATTGAGCGCGGCGGCGCGTGCCAAGCTGAGTTTGGCGTCCTCCAGCCGGTCCAGGCGATAGTAAGTCAAGCCCAGGTTATAATGCGCCTCGAATTGGTCACCCCGCAGGGCAATGGCGCGGGCGAAAGCGTCCACCGCCGCGCCCAGATTGTCCAACCCCATCAGGACGACGCCAGACTGGGCCAGCGCCGCGGCATAGTCCGGCTTGATGGCCACGGCCTTGTTCAGAGATGCCAGGGATTCCATCAACCGATCCTGCGCCTTCAGCGCCAGGGCGAGATTGAAATGGTATTCGGCGTGATTTGGCAGAAGGTCGAGGGCTTTGCGGTAGGATTGTTCCGCCCCAGCGGCGTCTTTTCTCAGCAGAGCGATGTTGCCGAGATTGCTGTGGACGTCGGCATTGCGCGGATTGACCGCCACAAGGCGGCCCAGGGCGGCTTCCGCACCGTCCAGGTCGCCGCTCTGTGCGAGCGCCATGCCCAGGATCTGCAGCGCGCCCGGCTGCCGCCCATCGACGGCCAGGATGGAATGGCACAATCGGGCGGCAGCGGCGAATTGACCGCGGCGCGCCAATTGTTCGGCATCCAGCAGTTGCTGGCGAAGGAGCTGGGATTTGGCCGTCTCGCTCACCTTGTTATTTTAGCACAGCCGGTTGCCCCAGGCGAAACCGCCAAATGCAAAGCGGCGGCCTTTCGGCCGCCGCTTGACATCAGAGGGCTGGAAAGCCCTCAGAATTTTGCACCCACACCGACAAAGAAGCGGCGTCCGATGATGTCATAGGTCGCGGCATCCGTGCCGTCCTGCTGGCTGGGATTGTATTGCCGCGGTTGTAAATCGGCCAGATTGTTGACGCCCGCGCGCAGGGTCAGATAGTCGGTCACCTGCCAGGAGCCGTACATGTCGATATAGGTGGTCGCCGGCGTGCCGTGGACCTTGCCGATGCCGAAGTTCAGCCCCGTCCAGCCGACCGGAGCCAGGGCGCTCTGCATTGCGTCCACATAGGTAAAGCGGGCGCTGATCGATGCATCGGCAAACAGGCCAAGGGTCGCCGTCAATTGTCCTTTGAACCTCGGAAAGGCGGCATCCGTGTCCGTGCCGATGGGAGAGGTCGAACCGATGGTGCCGGCATAGTCGGTGCCGAGACCGCCCACCGTGCCCTGGACCACATACGTATCCAGCCAGGTGCCGGTCAGGTTGAAGCCCAGCTTGCCGAAAATGGGGTCCGCCTGCAGGGTATCCTGCAGGTCCAGGCCCCAATTGACCGCCAGGTCAACGCCGTCAAGCTTGTCCTTGGCCAGGTTGCTCTCGTTGCCAAAGATATACATCGATCCGCCGGAGCGGCTTAGCTTCTTGCAATTGGCGTTGGCATTGGAATAGGTCGGATTGGACCCGTCGTAATTGAAACAGCCATACAGGATGTCAAACGAGTCGATGCCGATGGGCGAGTGCAGGTCGATATTCCAATAGTCCAGCGTCGCCGCCAGGCCCGACAGCCATGGACTGCTGTAACTGGATTGCCAGGCAAGGCCGACCGTCAGCGTGTCCGCGGTTTCCGGACTCAGGCCGGCGTTGCCGGCCGACAACACGGTCATCTGGCCGTTGGCCTGGCTGAAGGTTGCCGAGCCCGCGCCTTGCGCCGTGCAAAGCGCCGTGACCTGGGCCGCATGCGCGCCATTGCGGAACGGGCTGTCGAAGTTGCAGGGGTCGGCAAGCGAGGGGGTATCGGTGAACGAGGTGGAGAAAAGTTCGTCGATATTGGGCATGCGTGTGGCAACCTCGAAAGAGCCACGCGCCGTCAGACCCCGTGTGATTCCCCAGTCGCCTTCCGCCTTCCAGGTCCAGGCATTGCCATGCAGAGTGTGCGACTGTTCTGTCAATCGTCCGCCCAGCGTGACCGAGATGAAGTCGGCGAAGGGGAGATCCTTGAACAGGGGGAAATACAGTTCTCCGAATGCGTCCTGATCGTAAACTGCGCCGGAAATGGAATTGGACTTGGTGAAGCCCGAAACATCACCCGAACTGAGCAGCGGATCGGCGATGAAGCGGTAAGTCTGTTCGCGATAGGAGGCACCGAACGAGAAAGACGAGGTCCCGCCTGGCAGGTCCCAGAGCTTGCCGTTAACGGTGCCTTCGATATTTGTGAAGGTTGTGAGCGCCGAGTTCTTGGTCACACGCTGGATACAGCCCAGGGAATTTGGACCGTATTTGAGCGGCCCGAAGGGATTGAAATCGCTGAAACCGGTGCAAGTGCCTGTGCCCTTTCCGAACAGGAGATTCTCGACCGCGGAATTGGACACGTTGCCGAACTGGGTTTCTATGTTGTCGAGCTGGCCATAAGACCCATAGAGATCAAAATTCAGGTTGGTGAAGGGAAGCTTGCCTTTGAGACCGGCGGTCTCCTGGAACACGTCATTGCTTTCGTCCTGAAGACGGGGCCCCAATGCCAGGAAGCGGGTCACCAGCAGGAAGTCGGCCGCCGCGCCGGTTCCGGGAATGAAGGTTGACGACGAACTGGTGGGCGTGCCGCCGCGCGATGCCAGGATGCTCGCCAGGTCGGCGGGAATGAAGGGATTGGTCACCGGAACGATGAAGCCGCTTGTGGCCTTGCCGCCATCCGGCGAGGTGACCGCGGCGGTAGGCGCAGGCGTCGGCGCCAGCGAGGTTGCCGAGGTATAATTGGTGAACCGCGCTGACATATAAGCCGTAAGGTCAGAGTTTATGTCGTAATGGCCCGTCGCCATGAAATTCTGGCGCTTGAGCGGCAGCAACAGAAGGTTTGGAGGCTGGAAATTGTAGGAGAAGGTTTTGCAATTTGTCGGCGTCGTCGGATCGGCGCAGAACAGCTGGGCGGGATAAAGGGGGTTGGCTTTGTAGTTGTAAACCGAATTGGAACCGTTGGATCCGCCGAAGTCAAACAAGGTGCCGTCAGGATTGAAGCCCAGGGCATCGGCCGGCTTTATCGTGCCGGCAGGGGCGCCCCCATGCGCGGCAAAATACGAATTCAATGCTGCTTGGCTCGGCTGGTCGCCACTCGATGGGTTGTAGGATCCCGTGGGAGAACGGCTGGTTGCGGTGGTCGCCTGGTTTGCAAAACCACGCGCCGAGTCAAAGAGCGCGCGCCGGTAGGCATAATCGTAGGTCAGCACAAGGTTGCCCCGGTTGCCGTCGAAATTTCCGCCCATCGTCAGAGAGCCGGTGAATTCGGCATCGTCGCCGCGGTCGCTGATGCCGTATTGCATGTCCGCCGCGATGCCCTGGAAATCGTTTTTCATGATGAAGTTGACCACGCCGGTAATGGCGTCCGGGCCATAAACCGCGGAGGCGCCGCCGGTAATGATTTCGACGCGGCTGATCAGCGAGGTCGGGATGGTCTGCAGATCGACAGTGCCGTCCTTGTTGGATGGCGCGGCCCGCTGACCGTCAACCAGCACCACGACGCGTTTGGAGCCGAGACCGCGAAGATCGATCGATTGCTGGCCGCCCGGCGTGCTTGCGGGATTGTTGGAGCCGCCGGAAACACCGGGAACGACCTGGGGCAGGGTCGCAAGAAGGTTGGTGACGTCGACCGAGCCAGTCTTGGTGATATCGTCGCCCGTAACAGTGGAGATCGGGCTATCGCTGACAAAGTCACGATTGGGAATGCGGGAGCCAGTAACAATAACGGTCTCGGTATCGGATTGTGCACGCGCCGCCTGCGACATAATCATCGTGGCTGATGCCGCCGCACCGAGAAGAAGAACAACCTTCAGTTTGCTGTCTGGAAACATGGAGATCCCCTCTATTGTTGTCCCAAGGCCGAGCTGATGTTTTGCTCATGAAGAGAAGGCAATCATGTTGCGCCGCAGCAAGTCAAAACCGAAATGGCGTTATGCAAAAGACTCATGACAATTGTGACAAATTAGCGACGAAATTCCCGGGTTTTATATCGCGCTATATCATTAGGCATGTGCCTAATCTTCCGGCAGCGTTATATCCGCCTGTAATCAATGGCGGCCGCTCTTCACATCAGCACTCGGTTCGACGCAGTGCCAGCGTCACCCGTCCTGGGAACTGGCAATAAAAAAGGGGCTGCGCTCGGCGCGCATGCCAAACCCTCATCCGTTAGGGCAGTGAATACGGTGACAGGAGACTATTTCCCCGATCCTGCCTTACTGGGCGTTCTTCAAATCCCAGACCACATTCAACTGGGTCTTGTCCGCCACCGGCTTGCCGTCACGGGTTGCAGGCTCCCAGGTGTAATGGTCCATCACATAGGAAGACGCGGCATCGTCAAGGCGCTGCGAACCGCTGCTCCTGGTAACCGAACAGTTCCTGGGCTTGCCATCGACATCGATATAACAGGTGAGCGCGGTCGTGCCCTGCTCGCCCATGCGCTGTGACAGCGCCGGATAGGGCGGCAGCGTATGCGTGCGCGCTATTTCCTTCGGTGGGCTCGGCGGCGTCGGCGGCAACGCCACAATCTTGGGCTGCGCAATCACCGGCTGCGGCGCGGCCGCGATCTCGATTTTCGGTATCGGGGGCACAACGGCTGGCGGCGGCTTGACCACCGAAATGGGCGGCGGGGGCAGGTCCTGCACCGCAGCCTTCTTGGGGACCATCGTGGCGGTGATCTCCACAAAGGTTTTGCCGATCTGATCGCTGGACAAGCCGATGATGAGCGCCGAGATGATCACCACATGGATGCCAATGACAAGGCCCAGGCTCATGGTCTTGTTCTTGTTGCCATGCGCGGCGACGGCGGCCAGTTCGTGCTGTGGACGTTCCATGGGATATCCTTCTTTCGAAGCCGCTGCGGACCAGCGGTTGGAACGAATATACGACAAATGTAGTGGCATGTAAACGACAAGTGTAGTATTGTGGGGTGAGGGCGGGCAGCAAATGATCCAGTGGATCATTTGCTGCCCGAACGCCACGAGCTTGGGCGAGCGGCCGGGTGAATACTCCGGCCGAATACTTTCTTCGCGTCGCGCGGTCGCATTTGATGCGGATGCCACCGCACAGGCGTCACCCCCAACCGTCATTCCCGGCCGAGCGAACGAAGTGAGCGAGGGCAAGGGAACCCAGCGCGAGCGTCAGCGAGCCATAAGAGACGCCGCCGCTCAGATCGCGTTGCCATCCGCAAGCACGGGTTCGTCATCCACCCATTGACCCGCCAGGCGCTTGCCGTCCGGCAGGATCATCACGCCAGGCCCGTTGCGTTTGCCGCCGGCATATTCGCCATCGAATTCCGCATCCGGCTTGCCATTCTCGGTCCAGCGCAAAATACCCTTTCCGGATGCCAGGCCGTCCTTGCAGCCTCCCGACCAGGTCACGGATTCGTTTGCCTGGGGCTGCGGATTCCAGATTTTGCACGGCGTGTTGGTCGCGGTGATCCAGCCCGGCCTCGCGGGGGCGTCCGTCTGGGCCGCGGCCGCAAAGGAAACCAACAGGACCGCAACAGCCGCGATGATGGCATTGTGTTTCATCGTTTATCCTTCATCCGTGGCCACGGCCCTTAGCCTTACATCGATGATGCGCGTCAGGCTGTGCAGATCCATGATATAGGTCAAAATATCGGCAAGCTCTGGCACACGCCGGGGCCAGCGATCCTGCTCATAAGCTTCGACGAGCCTGACCTGTGCCGCCAGTTTCAAAACGTCAACCGGGTCTTTAGAGGCCATGAGCTTTGCGACAAGCGTCTTGGCTTCCGCATGATCTGCATCGTTTCCGATGACAATAAGATTCGCTTTCATCACACCGTCTCCTCACCGCCGGGCGCGCTGACCGGCCGGTGAATACGCGCGTTTTACGTCGGGCATCGCTGGAAACCCTGACTATTGCGCCCGCGCTGGAGCGCTAGCACACTCAGGCTGCCTTTGGAATAGTGCGAGAGGCTAATCTTGACGCCAACGAAACGATGTGACGTCTTTGAAAGCCCGGCGGAGCGGCAGGGATCTATCCTGCCGGCAAAGTTCGCCCCGCGCCGCATATTTGATCTTTATGTGGTTGGCGCCGCGAATCTTCCGTTGGTCAGCAGGCCGTATATCGCGATCGCGGCGTAACCCAGCATCGGCACCACCAAGGCCACGCTGAGACCAGCAGCATCTGCCACGGCACCTGTGATCACCGGAACAACCGCGCCGCCGACGATCGCCATGCACAGAAGCCCGGACGCCTTGGGCGTGTTCTCTTTCAGGCCATCGATGGCAAGGGTGAAGATAGTGGGAAACATGATGGAATTGCACAGGCCAATGGCAATGATGGTGATGATTGAAACCATGCCCATGCTGGCGGCGGATAGACCCGCCAGAATCAAGGCGCCTGTTGCGCAGACTGCCAGCACGCTGCCGGCACGCCTTACTCTAAGCACGGCCGAGCCAATGAAGCGGCCGACCATCGCTCCGCCCCAAT
Organism: Rhizomicrobium sp.; assembly: GCA_035568995.1. Lineage (GTDB taxonomy): Bacteria > Pseudomonadota > Alphaproteobacteria > Micropepsales > Micropepsaceae > Rhizomicrobium. Next base: position 116,836 of record DATMNL010000060.1, read on the forward strand.
AAAAAGAGACGAGCCAGCCGGCCAATACGGCGGGCAGCATGTTCGCGCCCGGAGTCAGCAGGTGGGCCAGCGCGCCGCCCACAGCCAGGGTGGCGCCCAGCGCCTTTGACTGCAACAGGTAGCTCACCATCAGGCCGCCGATGGAGACTTCGACACCGACATAGACGAATATGCAGAGCGTGCCGAACAGAAGCCGGTTTTGGCGCAACAGTTCCAGGCTGGACTTGGTGTGCTTGCTTTGCTCCGAGGCGGGAATGCCCGGTGCGTGGCGCAGCAGGAAAAAAATCACCGCCAGAACCATCATCAGCATCGCGATGCCTAGGAAAGGCACCTGTGTGACATGGGCTTCATGGACGCGATACGCCATCAACACATCTGGTGCGGCCTTGAGAATATTATCTGGGACCGCGATGCCGTTCTGCAAGATCAGGCTGGCGCCGACAAAGGGTCCAATAAATGTACCGAACGAATTGAGCGCTTGCGCCAACACCAGACGGCTGGAGGACGTTTCCGGCGTGCCCAGAAGCGCGATCAGCGGATTGGCTGCCACTTGGAGAATGGTGATGCCCGCGGCCATCACGAAGAGAGCGCCCAGGAAAGTCCAATAGACGCCCTGTGAGGCGGCGGGCGCGAACAGAAGACAGCCCGTGATCATGATTCCCAGACCGATCACGATGGCCCGCATGTAACCGACGCGCGACAATAGATATCCGGCCGGCAGAGAGAAGACGAAATAAGCCATGAAAAACGCGAATTGCGTCAACATCGCTTCGGTATAGTCGAGTTGAAACAGTCCCTTGAGCTTGGGCAGCAATGTGTCGATCAGGACGGTGGAAAAGCCCCAGGCGAAAAACAGCGCCACCACGCATCCGACCAGGGTTGCAGATACGCCAGCCCTGTTGGTGTTTTCGCTCATCGTTTCCGGCCCGGGATCTTTGCCCCTATTATGGGGCAGGACGCTAACGATGTATTCGGTTTTTGTACATGCCGTGGTGCTCTGGGAGAATGCTTTAAAGCAGTTATAGTTGGCATTTCAAGCCTTGGTACGATCGGGACTGGATCATGAAAATGAACAAGCACACAGCGATTTCGCCTGCCGAGGCCGCGGATAGACTTGCTATCCGCGAACTCGTCGAGGCCTACGCTTATTGCGCCGACCGACGCGACGCAGAAGGCCAGATGGCTCTGTTCACGCCGGACACGCATTTCGTCGTCTATATGGACGCCAAAAACCCTGCGCCATCCCAGGAGCTGCGCTCGCGCGAGGCCCTCGCCCCTGTCTTCGCGGACCTGAATAAATACCAGGCCACTATGCACTTCCTGGGACAAAGCACGATCTCATCGCTCGCGAATAACCACGCCACTGGCCAGACCTATTGTCTTGCCCATCATCTCACCGGTGATGGCAATCATCGCCGATTGATGATCGCGACGCTCCGCTACCACGACACCTTCACTAAAGTGGAAGGCAGCTGGCTATTTGCTGAGCGCCGGCTCTTTGTCGATTGGTTGGAGGAGCGAGCTTTGTGAACGCAGCGGGGACGCCGGAAAGAGTGGCGCGAAACGCCTGGCGGACGCTTCTGCGGCGTGACCGAAGGCCAGGGCTAAAAGTCCCACTACCTCCGAACAGCGGCCGCTTGGGTGGCCGGTTAGGCGTATCCGACACCGCTTTCGATGAGCTGCAGGGGCTTGTCCGCCTGATAAAGCAACAATAATCGAGACCGTCGGGAATAAAGCGCTACCGGCCACGGTCCAGCTCTCGAATCCATTCGAGAGGTTAAAATGTCATCCGACCGAGAAATTAGCGCATCACACCGTGATGCGTCGCAGTGCAGGGCTTGGAGCGGCATAGCCAGTGACACCTTTCGGGGCGACTTCCATGACGCATAAGCTAAAGGTCCTTGCTTGTGCAGCGCTTCTCCTGCCGGTTGTGAACCGCGCCTATTCAGCGCCTAACGAGTTTCCAGCTCGTCTACCAGTCTATTCTGGACCTTCAACGTATTCAGCACCCACCGTAAACGATTTTCTGATCGCTTGCAGGAGCGATCAAAGCGGCTGTGCGGATGAGGTCGGGTCCGCGCTGATGGATAAAATGATTTCCGACGGCACAGCCAATATTTGCCTGTCGTCAACGGATTATGCAACGGCTGTCCCTGGGTGGCTCAGTTCCCATCCGGAGACACACAACCTGCCGACGGAAGATGGAATTTATCTATCGTTGAAAAAACTCTATCCATGCGGGTGAACAGATTGGAGTGGATAATGAAACACTTGATATCGATGGTGATTTTCACAGGTCTCGCGGCCATGACGGCTCAGCCCGTGTTGGCGGCGAGCGGGGTTTGTCTCACGGTCCGCAATATCGCCGACAGCCAGGCCAGCAAAGATGGCGCCTCCATTACCTTCAAGATGCGCGACGGCGAACTGTGGCGCAACGACCTTGAGGGCCAATGCCCAGACCTCTGGTTCAACGGTTTTGCCATGATCGAACATGCCGATACCATCTGTGAGAACGAGCCCGGGCTGAGGGTCATTCATTCGGGCGAAATCTGCCAGCTGGGCAAGTTCACGAAAGTAACACCGGCTCCCCGCGGCTAACACAGAACTCGCGCCGTCGTAGCCGTGCGTAGACCCGGCCATGCAGCTGGTTGGCATGGCCATACCTGCGCGATCAGATTAGCCATCAGCTTCGGCAGACTGCGATTGGCCATTGTTTCTCCTTTAGACTGCGGGCGGACCGGGTAGCCAGTGAGGAGAGTCAAGGCGGACCAGTGAAGGGTGGTGGGCGGGATACGCAGCTCAGGGGCTAGTCCCGCCCACCTCAGAACGGCGGTCGCTTGGGCAGGGGGTTTGTGCGACATGCCGTTCGTTCTCAATAAAATCATGCCCGGCGACCGGACAAGATATACAAAAATCTTTCTCTCTTACTTCGAAGTTGTGCCCGACATCTAAGATAACACCGTCTACTGAACGACGATCGCAGCCATCATCTTCGGATGAATGGAGCAGATGTATTTGTAGGTGCCCGGTTTATCGAACTTGAAGGTGAACGTGTCACCTTGATCGAGCGCGTGAGAACGGAATGCGCCATCGGGGCTGACCACTGTATGAGGTTCGCCATCCAGGTTTTTCCAGGTCACGGTGGTGCCGGCCTTGACCGTCATCATCATAGGCGAGAAGTCGAAATTCTTCATGACGATGGTATTGGCGTCCTGGGCTGCCGCGAAGTTAAGTGGGACCGCAGCCAGCATCATTGTTGCAACAGCGACGATGGCGGCACGGCGGCGAATGTCGAACATGGTATTCTCCTGATCGGGCTTATTAAGCGAGGGCGGTGTCGGCAAGGACCGCCGACAGGGGATGGGCGTTGATTCTAATGCTTGTCACGCCCAGCATTTTTGCCAGTTGATCACCGGGCACCGTCAGCGGTCCCGGTCCGGGGCCGTTGCCCGCGGTGGGCTGCGGATAGGCGGTCGAGCGTGCCGTGTGGAAGGTGATATTGCCTTCCACTTTCTGCACGATCTGATGGATGTGGCCATTCAGAACCGTCACCGAGCCAAACCGGCGCAGATAGGACATGGCCCGATCGGAATCACCGGTGCCCCAGCCCCAGGGCTCATAGATCGTCCACATCGGCATGTGGGCAAAAACGACAATCGGTGTGCTGGCGGACCGGCCCTTGAGGTCGTTCTCAAGCCAGGCCAGCTGATCGTCGCCGAGCGCGCCCAGTCCATTGGCCTTGAAGTTCATCACGTTGACGAGGGCAATGAAGTGCACGCCCTGATGGTCGAAGCTGTAATAGCCCTTCCCGCCTGACGCGGCGCCGAAGCGATTGAAATATTCCGTGCCGGGGCCATCGGTAACGTCATGCTCGCCCGGCACGGTGTGCAGCTCGGTGATGTTCAGACCTGAAAGCAACTGTTGCGCCAGGTCGAACTCTTCGGGCTTGGAAAGATGGCTGATATCGCCGGTGTGGATTGTCAGCGCCGGCTTGACCGGCATCGCATTGACGAAACCGATGGTCTGTTTCAGCGTTCCGGCGACGTCGGGATTGGCTTCCTTGTTGAAGCCGATATGGGTGTCGCTGATCTGAAGAAAAAGCGGCATGCCGGAAACGCCGACGGTTTTTTTCGTGGCCGCAACAGCCAGGTCAACCGGCGCCAGAATGCCGGCTGAAAGGATAAACAGGGTTCCGGCGCCGCCGAAAGCCATGCATTTCAATGCGCCACGGCGCGATTCGTCAATTTCCCGGTCTGAAGACATGTTAACCTCTCGATTGGATTCGAGAGCTAGACCGCGGCAGGTTGCGCTTTATTCCCGCCTCTCGCGATTATTGTCGTTTGATGAGGCGGACGAGATCCAACAATTCATCCAGGCCGGTATCGGAAACCGCGCAATAGTTCAGGTCAGCGCTGTTCCAGCACGCAATATGGTAGCCTTTCTGCGTTACCTCACCGGGCAATTTCTCCGTACTTGCCGCCCAGGCGAAGACATTGACGATGTGCAGGCCATGCCGGTAAACGACCACCGCCGCCCTGTGCCCATCCACATAATCCGCGCGGCCGCCGATCAGCTTATAGCCTTCCTTCTCGAAGTTGGCCGCGGGCGGCGAAACATCAGTGTGCCCCGCGAACCAGGGCTTGACCGTATGGCGGTCGCTCGACACCACATCGATCAGGTGATCCGACATCAGTGACCGCAGATGCGCATTCATCAGGTCGCCCGCCAGGGGATCGGGCCGCGGCACGGCGAGGAAAAAAACCAGCGCCGCGGCAAGCGCCGTGATGCCCGCGCCGCTTGCCGCGCCCGACAGGAACCGCCGGGAAAAGCTGAGGCGCGCCGGAGGCGGCGTCTGCACGCCATCTTCGCGGTCAAACCTTGCCATAATGCCTTCCCGCAGACCGGCGGGGGCGCGGTAATAGGGCGCGTCCCGCCGGATCAACTGGCGGGTCGCCTCCAAATCGGTCAGCAGCGCGGCGCAATCGGCGCAGCCTTGCAGATGCCGCTCGACCTCCAGCACCGCGCCGGCATCGATCTCACCGTCAAAACATGCCTGCAGTCGCAGGCCTTCATTGCAGAGCATGGCGGCTCCCTTCTGCGGACAGGTGCCAATTCTTCTTCAACAGAGCCCGGGCCCGCGCCAACCGCGACATGACCGTTCCTATGGGCGCGCCGGTGATCTGTGCGATCTCGCCATAGGACAGCTCTTCCATCTCGCGAAGTACCAACACCTCGCGAAACTCAGCCGGCAGTGCGGCCAACAGGTCGTTGAGCCGGCGGTGGTCTTCCCTTTTCATGATGGCGGCTTCGGGGTCGGGATCGCCGGCGATCAGGGCCGGATCGGCAAGATCAATCTCATTATCGGCTGGTAGTGGGACATCCTGCTTGCGCTTGGTCTGGCTCACCACCGTAAGAAAGCAATTGCGAACAATTGTCAGCAGCCAGGGCTTCACATCCTCTCCTCGAACCGAGTCGAATGCCCGATAGGCACGAAGCATCGCGTCTTGCACGATATCGTCGGCGTCCAGGGGCGGGCGCGCGAGCCATCTCGCAAGATTATACGCAGCGTCTAGGTGTGGCAGTGCCTGCGCCTCAAACCGTCGGCGCCTGTCAGTCATCCATGCCGTCCACCGTCTCCGGCATTGTTTCAATTTCGTCTACGGCTATTCGACCTGGCCAAACCGACATTTATTCCCCGAAACCTGCCTCCTATAAAAAATTTAGGATGGATTTCGCCGCACGAAGATCGGGAGGTTGAATAACATGCGGATAATATTACACAATCACCGAGACCCAGTTTGGCACGAACCATCTGGGGCACTTTGTGCTGGTCGATTGGATCGCGTCGCTACTGAAGCCTGGCAGCCGTCTAGTCAATCTGTCATCTGCGGAGCATCGTTTCGCCGATGTCAATCTGGGCGACCCTAATTTTAACATACGTCCTATACCGAAATCGGCGCCTATTGCCGCTCCAAGGCAGCCAGCATCCTGTTCGCAAGGGTTAAGAGCGGCAAATGGCGCAGTCCAAGCCGCCCGCGAGGAATTGCCGATTGTCTGTCCGAGTCCTCGTTAGGGCAGGAACACCATCACCGCCGGGGAGGCCAGGGCCATGTATTTGCCAGTGAATTTCGGAACACCGTCGGCTCCAATGCGGAATGTGGTGACATTGTCGCCGTGCTGGTTCAGCGAATAGAGGAACCTGCCGCTGGGGTCGAGGGTAAGACTGCGGGGATGGTCAGCTTCGGTGGGGACATTGGCGGTCTTGCTCACCATGCCGTCGGCGCTGATGGCAAATACCGCAATGGAGTCCTGAGTGCGGTTGGCGAAATAGAGGTGCTTGCCGGCCTTGTCGATCAACAGTTCCGACGCGGTATTGCTGCCCTCATAGCCATCGGGCAACGCAGATATGGTCGGACCTCGCGCCGTGAGCTTGCCATTTGCGAAATCGTAGACCGCCAGCCGAGAATCCTGTTCCTGCAATTGGTATATGTGCTTTGATCCGGTACCGAAAACGAAATGGCGCGGTGCCGAGCCTGGCAGCGATTTGGTGACGGAGACCTCGATCAGTTTTCCGCTATTGGTGTCCAGCCTCCAGACCAAGATCTGGTCGCGTCCGGCATCGTCGCCGATCACATATTGGCCGGAAGGATCTGGCGCGATCATGTGACCGCGAGTGTTTTGATGGTCGCTACCCGTAAACTGTCCGGGCGGATTGTCGCTGGCAGTGGCAGGATTGAGCGGACCCTGCGGCTTAACCACGTCAGTCATCTCGCCAAGGCTGCCGTCCGGCTTGATCCGGATGACGGCAAAAGACGCACCGATATAGTTAGCCCCCAGAGCAAATTTGCCGCCGGGGTAGATGCTGATGAAGGCGGGAATTGCCCCGCCGGAATCCACCACGTTCAGCAGCTTCAGCGCACCGGTTGTCCCATCCACTGCATAGGCGCTGATCGAACCGCTCTTGGCGGCGCCGTAGGTCGAGATCTCGTTGGTCGCATAAAGGAATTTGCGGTCGGCAGAAATAGTCATCCAGGTCGGCGACAGAGCCTTGGCCACTAGCCGGGGATGGGACGGCGCCCCCGTGATGGCGTCGACATCAACCAGATAGATTCCCTGACCGTGATTGTCCGGCGCGGCTCCCGGCGGGTCCGGCGTATAGGTGCCGATATAGGCGCGCATCGGTGCTGCATTCGCGGGCAGCGCAACAACCATGGCGGCGACCAGCGCCGCAATAGCGACGGTCGAAGGCAGATACCGAGTCATGACGTTCTCCCTTTTCTCATCATCGTAGGATTTCAATAGCAATCCGGTGACGCGAAAACCAAAGAACGTGTGCTGCTGCCCGGTATTTAGCCCTAGCGGCATTCAAAGCCGAATTCGAAATCGTAAGCCGGTCGTAACCTGAGTTTCTCACGGTGAAACGCCCAAGCACTTTTTTCATCCTTTTAGAATCGAGAACTAGATAGTGACGGTGAAACTACCTTCGTAGCACGTTGATGAGGTGACGCTCCCTCCGGACGTTCTTAAATTGATCCGGTATCGGGCAGCGTCTTTAAAAAATCCAGTATTGGGGCCGGAATTACACCAGGGGGAGACCGTCATGTTTCGTAAAGAACAGACATCGGGCTGGGCGCGCCATGTTGCGGGTTTGGTGGTGCCGGCGCAACGAATCGGGCGGGATTTCCACATAAAATGCGGTTTGGCGAAAGCACGCGGGCGACTTGCTGGCAGTGTCGCAATTCTGGCGCTGAGCGTTGGCGCCGCTATGGCGCAGGAGACTGCTGTCGAGCAGGTTGTCGTGACCTCGACCCGCCTTCAAAACACGGATTTTGATGCTCCGACCCCGACCACGGTCGTGAGTGCCGCAGACCTTGTGGCGGCTGGCAAGCCCAGCGTGTTCGAAGCGATTACCCAGCTGCCCGAACTCATGGGTTCCACGGGTGTCACCTACAACACAGCCAACACCAGCAACGGCCTGATGGGGCTTTCGGCCCTGGGCCTTCGCGGCCTGAGTCCCATTCGCACCCTTGTTTTGTTGGATGGTCAGCGCGTTGTCCCCGCCAACCTCAACGGAGTGGATGACGTCAGCCTATTTCCGCAAATGCTGATCCAGCGCGTGGACGTTGTGACCGGCGGCGCATCGGCCTCATGGGGTTCGGATGCTGTCGCCGGTGTGATCAATTTTGTCACCCAAAAGAAATACGAAGGCTTTAAGATGAATGCCATGGCGGGCGAGTCGACCTATGGCGACATGGGTACCGTCACATTCCAGGCTGCGGCAGGCACCGGTTTTTTGGGTGGGCGTGCGCACTATGAAGTAGCCGCCGAATATTCCTATAACGACGGCCTGGAGCCGCGTTACCCAACCAGCAACGCGGTTGGTCCCTATCCCGAAGACATTGGTGGTCGGAAGTTGTGGCGGCTGTCCAATACCGTTAACTTTGCTGCACCCAACGCAAGCGGAACGAGCAACCAAACCACCTGCACCGGCAGTGCTTTGCAGGGGTGTGGTGTCGGCCAGCCGCAATATTTCTATGGTCCGCTGTACCAGAACCCGGCCGGTTATCCTTATGGTGAAATCACCAGCGGTCCAAAGGCCGGCACCGCCATCGGCAATAACGGCCAGACTTTCCAGCTTCAGCTGGCTGGCGCTTGCGCCGGACAATTGGTCAACAGCGTTGGCGGTCAGACGCCGGGCTCGTTCAATAACTCCTGCTTCGGCACGCCTTCCCAACCCGGCGATCGGACCCAGTCATTCGTTTCGGGAATATTGGATCCGCTGACACGTGGCAACATATACCAACGCCTGTCATATGACTTGTCCCAGAACACGGAGATCTACGCAACCGTCAACTGGGCTGAAAGTCGCACGCAGACCACTCCCGCCCCGGGCGGCAACGGCATCACCAGGCCCGTTGCTTGCGACAACGCCTTCCTGCCCCAGACCACAATATTTGGTGCGAACCTGAGTGCCGCCCAGACGCAGGCGGCTTGTCTTGCCCTGTATCCTGGTAACTCCTTCAATATCGGCGAAAGCTGGAATAATTTCCCGGTTGACGAGCAGGTGGTGATGTTGCGTTCACAGCGCCGTTATGTCGGCGGCGGTGACGGCGCATTCGATATGCTTGGTAAGACTTGGAGCTGGTCCTCGTATTTCGAGCACGGGGAATCCGACATGAGTCTTTTCGTGCACAACAATTTGCTGTCCAAAAACGGTATGGCTACCTTAAGTGGCACGAGTATTATTATTGCTCCTAACAGCAGTCGGATGTTGCTGGCGCAGGATGCGGTGTTTAATGGGTCTGGCCAAATTGTCTGCCGGAATGCCTCGGCGCAGGCGAACGGTTGTGAACCGTTGAATCCGTTCCTCGGCTCAGCCTCCCCCGCCCCCGGCGCCCTCCAATATGTCTTGGGCGAAAACGGCGCCAATGGTTCTGGTACAAACAATAGCCAGGCCGCCGGCTCGAGTGCTATCCAGACCGAGCGCCAGGATGCGTTCAGCCTGAGTTTCAGTGGTTCGCCGATTGACGACTGGGCCGGCCAGATCACGGTCGCGGCGGGTTACGAATACCGTGAGGAGAACTATACCCAGCGTGGCGACCCGTACGGCGCTGGTATTTCAGCATCCACCCCGGCCACCCTCGCCGAGCCCTGCACCGATCCGGCCATTATATGCGGCTTTGGCGCTATTGGTAACAATGGCGGTGCATGGGTGGCTGGAGACTATCACAACGGCCAAGGTACCTACCATGTGAACGAAGTGTTCGTGGAATTCGGAGTTCCGCTGATCAATAACCCGTTATGGGGCAAGGCGGACCTCGACCTGGCCGCCCGTCATGCGCGGTACAATACGGCGGGTGACGCCAACACCTGGAAAGTGGGCCTGACCTGGGATACGCCGATCCCCGGCATTCGCCTGCGTGCCTTGCAGTCCCGCGATATTCGCGCGCCGAGCCTCCAGGAAATCGCTCCCCCGTTTACGGGCGTTAACACCAGTGTCAACGACGACTTCGTACCCGGCGTGACCATCAACAGCATACTCGGGGCAACCATAGGCAATCCCTTCCTGAAACCTGAAAGGGCGCTGACGACGGAAGTCGGCACCGTATGGCAGCCGGACTTCATCCCAGGCTTTCAGACGTCGTTCGACTATTATCGCATCTACATAGCGGGCTACTCCTTGCAGCTGTCCCCGCAGCAGGTGATGGATGAGTGCTTCGGAGGCCAGACACAATTCTGTCAGCAGAACTTCATCACGACAGCCAACGGCGTCAATATCAGTGCCGCGGCCCCTGGTGGTGCCCTTAACGGCGTCATTGTTCCGAGCGAGATCGTTATAGTTTCGTCGGCGCCGTTTAACGCGGCCAGCGTGGTTACCGACGGTTTTGACATCGAGTCCAGCTACCAGTTCGATTTGCAGAACTTCGATGTCCCCGGCCAATTCAATCTTCGCTCGTTGGCTTCCCATGTCAGCAAGTTCATAACGAACGACGGCAACATTCCGGGCGTGATGATCAACCAGGAGTCGGCTGGTGTTATTAACAGCAACCGCAGCAGCGGGGCGGCTGCCTCGGCTTACGGCGCGTCTGGCGGTACCGTCTTTACCTGGAAACTTGATGAAACTCAGAGCTACCAGAACGACGTTTGGGGTTTTGACCTGGCGGAACGTTGGTTTGCCGGCGGTACGAGCCAGCTCAAAAATTTCCTCGTTTGCGCGCCTGGAACTTGCCCAGCTCCGACCATCCAGCGGCCGACCATCAACTATGACAAAGTTGATGCGGCGTTCTACATGGATGTGGGCGCCAACTGGTATCTCAACAAGAGTTCCCAGCTGTACGTGAAGGTTGACAACGTTGGCGACCTCATGCCGCCGGACAATGGCCTTCAGACTGCTGCCAACGACGTTTATGATGTCATTGGCCGCATGTATCGCGTCGGTGTGCGATTCAACTTTTAGGTGAAGGACCGGTGTTGTCAGGTTAAGTATTTTTGCAATTTAAGCGTGCACAACAGCGCTTCGGCACCGATCACAGACTGCGAGGTTGTATAGCTGTCCCTGGCGCGGCGTTGACGATATGGCCAATTCCCCAGCACCTCTCCTGTCGAATCCGTTTCACAGTATGAAACTGCGCGCCCGACCGCGAATACTGTAGCTGGAGAGGATCGCTATCATGGCCCTGTACTTCGGCCCAAGCCGCTCCTTTCCTTGCCCTCGGGGTAGCCTAGCTCTTTTGCAGAACAACAACTTGGGAAAGTTTTCATGCGCATGATTGTAAAACTGTTCCTCACAGCGATGGCCGTGTCAGGTATCTCATCCATAGCTCAGGCCCAGCCCGCACCGCCTATAGCTCGGCCCCCGCCCGCGCCGCCACCAAACTTGCACTCCCGGCCGCCGGTGCCATTCCAGTTTCTGTCAAAGGCACAGATCGCCCACCTGATGTACCGGCCCGGCACGACCAGCTCGTATGTCGTTACCGATCACGAAAATTATGACATCGAATATGTGACGCGCTCTCTTATCACCGATCACATCGAGAACCATGTGTACTGGCTCGATTATGTGACGGTGCTGGAGGGGGAGGGGACGCTCGCCTATGGCGGCAAGCCGGTTGATCCCGATTACAGCAATGCCTCGGAGCCGCGCGGCACCAGAATGACTGGCGCCAAGATCGTGCCGCTGCATCCAGGAGACTATCTGGTGGTGCCGGCGGGCGTCTGGCATGCCTTCTCCGGCACGCCAGGACACACGCTGACTTACGTAATCTTCAAGCAGCGCGAATAGCGCCGTTGTTATGGTCTTTTAAAGAAAGGCAATGCAAAATGGAAACACTGGTCGAAAAAATGTTGACTGATTTCGAGAAGGGGCTGCTGAGCCGCCGCCAGCTTGCCGCTACCTTAACGGGCCTGGCTGTCAGCACCGCAATACCCGCCGTTGCCGCTACCCCTAGCCTCAAGGCCATCACTCTAAACCATGTCACGGTGCAGGTGCCGAACTTACAGAAGACCTCCAAATTCTATCAGGATTTCTTTGGCATGAAACTGGCGCAGCACTCTGAGACGATTCACATTCTGAGTGTTGGCGAGCAGTTCTTCGGGCTGGAGCAGGCTTCAGGCCCGGCCACGCTGAACCATTACGATTTCGGACTGCAAGGCTGGAATGCGGCGGCGATGCGCGCCAAGGTAGCGTCGCATGGTCTTAAGATCACTCCTGGTTCACGCGGCGATGACGAAAGCTTCAAGTTTAACGACCCCGACGGCTTTGTGGTACAGGTCAATGGCCCCAAGTACACCGGCCATGTCGGATAGCCGGTGTGAATAAGACCTAAATGTTGCCGCGTCCGCTTTCGTGTTTGGGCGAGACGAACGCATGCAGCGAGCAGATCCGGTTCGGACGATAATTGTCTTGACCATATGGGGATCGATAGCGCCGGCGCCAGCTGGCACGGGATTCGACGGAACAGCGCGCCTTGAAGTGGGGAAAAACAGATAATGTCCCTCAAAACCTATGCTTCTGTTGCAGCGCTGCTGCCGTTTCTCTCAGGTAGCGCGACCTACGCCGCCAACTCAGTAACGGGTCACGGTGACGCCGGCAGCTGCGCCGCCCTTGCGGGCCGGACCATTGAACCGCACACCGTAATTCAGAGCGCCACCTACAGGTCAGAAGGCGAGACGGTGGACGACACCAAGGTCAGCGTTCCCTTCTGCCGTGTGATCGGTGTCGCCACTCCGACGTCCGATTCCCACATCGGCTTTGAGGTCTGGCTTCCTCCTGTTGCGTCATGGAACGGGGATTTTCGCGGCGAAGGCAGTGGTGGCAGTGCCGGCGCCATCTCGCCCGGCTCCATGCGCGAGGCTCTGATGTCGGGCCATGCCACCATGTCCACCGACAATGGCCATCTGGACAGTTCCGATGGCGGTTTGATGTGGGCCTACCACCATCCGGAGAAAAAAATTGATTGGGCCTGGCGGGCGCTGCATGTCTCCACGGTCGCTGCCAAGGACATCGTGCGTCTATTTTATGGCAGTGCGTCAAAAAAGAACTATTTCATATCCTGCTCGGCGGGCGGGCATCACGCCATTATGGAAGCAACCCGGTTTCCGCAAGACTATGATGGCATGGTCGCGGGAGCGGCACCCTGGAAATGGACGGGGCTGATGTTTGGCCATACCTGGAACAGTGTGCCGGCGTTGAAAGATCCAAGCGCCCTCACAAGTGAAAGTGCTGCTATTTTGCACCGAGGCATGATAGCAGCGTGCGATATGCTCGATGGCCTGAAGGATGGCGTTATTGCCGATCCTCGCCGCTGCACAATCGATCCAGTTCGATTTCAGTGCACCGAAACAAGAAATACAGACTGCCTGACACCGGTGCAGGTCCAAGCAGCGAGGCATATCTATGCTGGCGCCACCAAGTCTGACGGCACTCGTCTGATGCCGGGTCAAGTGCGAGGCACAGAATTGGGCTGGCCGGGTCTGATGAATGGCGCCACACCTGGCGGCTCGGCTTGGTTATTTTGGAAACAGGTTATCTTCGAGAATCTTAGCTTCAATAATGCGCAGTTCGATTTCGACAAGGATACCGACCGCGCCCTGGCAACCAAGATAGGCAATTCCACGCTGCCGGAGGTTTATGATGAGAAGGCAGACATGACGGCGTTTAAGGCCCGTGGCGGTAAGTTTATCTTCTTTCATGGGTGGGCAGATTCAACAATCACACCCCTGATGGATGTAGATTTTTATAACCACATCGTCGCCGAATATGGCCAGGCTGAAACCGACAAATTCCTGCGCTTCTTCCCGTTGGCGGGCATGGGACATTGTGGAGGCGGAGAGGGCTTCTCCCATATTGGAGGTGCCACTGGCGCTCCGATCAAAGACGATTCCGATCATGATATGATCAGGGCGTTGGATCTGTGGACAAAAAAAGATGAGGCCCCTTCGGTTTTCATTGCGGCACACATTGATGGCAAGCAGATCACCGCCACACGGCCGATATGCCGCTATCCGCTGGAGGCGCAATATGTTGGACATGGCGACCCCAAGGAGGCCGCCAATTTTGTATGCCGGCCGCAAGGTCCCGTGCCGCCCCAACCAATGTGAGCAGGCTCCTGGAAATCTTGATCCGTTATGATGTGTCAAGCACGACGCCACAGAAGGGTAGCTTCGCAAGGCTCACAGCGACGTTCGGTGAGGATCGGGTGGTATTCGGAACCGACTGGCCCAATAGTTGGGGCGTCGTAACGCCGGCGGAGATCGTGGCTCTGGCGCGCGCTTATTTCGCTATCCGCACACGTGATGCCGCGGAAAAATTCTTCTGGAGGAATTCTCTGTCCGCCTGTAGCTGGCATAATCGCGCCGCCAACCAGCCGGGTTAATTGACCCTTCAGGATAAGATCGCGCGCGACGCTCCTTTTTCTGTTGTTACCTGGAGCGTCAGGCCCGCCGGCAGGTGCGGTGCGATGTACGTTCGCAGGCTACGCATCAAAAATAATTCTTGTCGTTCCCCGACTCGATCCGTTGGCCCCGTTATGCTTATTGCAGCCATAGGCTGGTGGCCCCTAAGTATCGCCACGGCAAGACAACTTGTCCCCACTTCATACTCGTCCGTTTCCCTTGCGTGGCCGCGTCGCCGCGCTCCAACCAATTCCATCCAAATATCCTTTAGCGACACTTGCGTGTGCGGCGTCCGCTGCGGGATGGGTGTGGGGAACGATAGAGCGAAACTTTCGAAATCAAGGTATTTCTGGCAGGCGATCGCGCGCCCAAGAGCCGTCGTCAGCGCGGGGTTACGGAAGCCGACAGATGACCAGGTGTTAATGCACTTCCTTGGAAATGCTTTGTGGACATAGATGACATCTTCTTCCATCAGGATGCCCAAATGACAAATCTCGTTAATCTCAAGCGACAATCGGTTTAAAGGCTCGTGCAATGCAGCGAAGCTGTCATTGTGCAAGTAGGATTCTGCCAACGAGAGCGCCACGGCGCCAAGTCGATAGTTACCGCAATTGTCTTGCTCCACGAAGCCGCGCAGGCGCATGGCGGACAGTGTGTGATGCAGTGACGATTTGTGAAGGCCCAAATCAGCAGCAAGCCGGTTTAGTGCGCGCCCGTCACTGCCAACCTCTCCCAGTCGTTGTAACGCCATAAGAGCTTTGTTCACGCTAGCGATCTGCAGCGGCGCATCTGTCGCTTCTTTTTGGCCCATGGCTCCACCCCTTCACGTCCGCAATGTTCTGCCAAGAAGAATAGTATAACAACGGACATCTGTCCCGAACAGATTATTCCGGACCTTACAAGCCTAACGCGAAGGTGAAGTCGTGTCGATCACCGTTACCCGTCGGAATAGCCACCTTTGCGCCGCCAACGGACCTCAAACGTCGTTCCTCTGCGATTAATCGCCTTTTGTGGCCTCTGTTCGACGCGAAACTATTCTGGCACCCTTCACCCGTGAACGCGCGATGACGCGCCATTTCTGTTATGGTTGTATCTCGATCTGGGGGGGACATGGCAAACACTGCACGCATTGCTTTGGCCGTTGCGGGCACCATCCTGCTGCTGCCCGTTCTTCTATTTCCGGCCAGTCTGGCCTCGGCGCAGACCCGCTCCGATACGCCGAACAATCCTTTCGCCAGCGATCCCGCCGCTGTCATCTCCGGCAAGGCGGTCTTCGACGCCACCTGTTCGGCCTGTCATGGCGCGGGCGCCACCGGCGGCCGCGGCCCTGCGCTCAACACCGGAAATTTCAGCCATGGCAACGAGGATTTCGACCTGTTCCAGACCATCCGCGCCGGTGTGCCCGGCACCCAGATGCCGAGCTTCGCCACACTTCCCGCGGACGATGTCTGGAAGACCGTAACCTACGTCAAGAGCCTGTCCCGCCGCGCCGGCGACAATACGCAACTGACCGGCGACGCCCATGCCGGCGAAGCGTTGTTCTTTGGCGGCGGTGGTTGCGCGGCCTGTCACGAAATCAACGGCCGGGGCATGGATCTGGCCTCCGATCTGTCGGCCGAGGGCGCCAAGCCGGCGGGCGCGATCCGCGACGGCGTGCTGCACAACCAGCCGCCGGCGCGCGGCCAGACTGTGCCGCGCTTTGTCGATGTGACGCTGAAGGACGGCCGCACGGTCAGCGGGCTGGTGAAAAATGAGGACAGTTTCAGCCTGCATGTCGAGCAGCGCGACGGCAAATACCAGATGCTGGACCGCGCCAATATCGCCTCGGTGGCAGAACTGGGCCGCGCCGCCTCACGCGACATTGCCGCAAAACTGTCGCCGGGCGACATGGAAAACCTTGTCGCCTATCTCGCCGCGCACAAGGAACGCGACCTGAAAGAAACCATCAAGCTGGCGCCCGCCCCGGTGCTGCCCTATGCGCGCATCGCCGGCGCCAAGGCCGAGCCGCAGAACTGGCCGACCTATTGGGGCGACTACCAGAGCCATCATTTCAGCGAACTCACTGAGATCACTCCCGCCAATGTCGCCGGCCTGCAGACAAGCTGGGTCGGCCCCATGCTGGGCGATAATGTTCTGGAATCCACGCCCATCGTTATGGACGGCGTGATGTATGTCACCGGCTCGCCCGGCGACGTCGCGGCGTTCGACGCCCGCAGCGGCCTGCTGATCTGGCGCTTCCACCGCAAGCAGGATATCAAGAACCCTTACCAGATCAACCCTTCCAACCGTGGCGTCACCATCCTCGATGGGCGCGTTTTCTTTGGCACGCTGGACGACAATCTGGTCGCGCTCGACGCCCATACCGGCCGCGAATTGTGGGAAAAGCGTCTCGCCGACACGATGGAAGGTTTCACGCTCACCGGGGCGCCGCTGGCGCTGAACGGCAAGATCATTGTCGGCGTCGCCGCCGGCGAGACGGGCGTGCGGGCCTGGGTGGATGCCTATGACCCGGCCACCGGCAACCAGCTCTGGCGCTTCTATACCGTGCCCGCGCCGCCGGATCCCGCCGCGAAGACATGGGCGGGCGATAGCTGGAAATATGGTGCCGCGGCCTCATGGCTTACCGGCAGCTATGATGCCGAGACCAACACGCTGATCCTGGGCAGCGGCAATCCCGTTCCCGATTACAACGCGGACCTGCGCAAGGGCGACAATCTATACAGTGATTGCGTTCTGGCGCTTGACGCCGATACCGGCAAGCTCAAATGGTATTATCAGTTTACTCCCAACGATCCGCATGACTGGGATTCGACGGAAGACATGGTGCTGGCGGACCAGGTGATTGACGGCAAGCCGCGCAAGCTGGTGCTGCATGCCGACCGCAACGGGATTTTCTATGTCCTCGACCGCACCAACGGAAAATTCCTTTTCGCCAAACCCTTCGTGCGCCAGACCTGGAACATAGGCTTTGACAAGAATGGCCGGCCCCTGGTCAATCCCAAATCGCTGGCAACGCCCACCGGCCAGGTGGTTTTCCCGGCGGGCGCCGGCACCAATTTCCAGGCGCCGTCCTATGACAAGGACAGCGCGGTGTTCTATTTGACCTTCACCGACGCGCAGGGCTTCGCCATCAGCGCCCCGGCGGTGAATGTGCGCGGCCAGGAATATCTGGGGCGCGGCGTCGGCGCCCCGCCGGAAGGCCCCGCGCCCGATCAGGGCGTCAAGGCCATCGATTCCCGGACCGGCGAGCAGTTGTGGAAATTCTCCACCACGCGCTCGACATCCTCGGCGGGCGTGCTGGGCACACGTGGCGGCCTGGTGTTCGCCGCCACCGCTGAAGGCCAATTCCTGGCGCTGGACGCCAAGACCGGCAAGCCGCTATGGAATTTCCGCATCGGCGTGCCAATCACTGCCTCGCCCATCAGCTATGCGGTCGATGGCCGGCAATTCGTCGCCATCAGCGCCGGCAACATGGTCTACAGCTTCGCGCTTCCCAAACAGAAATAGGGGGACATCATGGCCTATAAATTCTTTGCTGCCGCAGCTGCCCTGGCGGTAACGCCGCTACTCGCACCGATGGTTGCGGACGCGGCGCCGAAAGCTGCGAAAGACTCCAGGGACCTCAAAATCATCTCGGTGGATGTCGAAGGCGGCGCCGCCGTGCTGTTCCGCACCCCGGAAGGCAAATCGATGCTGATCGATACCGGTTTTCCGCCGGGTGGTGGCGGGCAACGCGCCTTGCCCGGAGCGCCGCCTTTCGCGCCCCCGATGGATGCCGAACGCATCGCCGCCGCCGCGGCCTCGCTGGGAATCAAGAAGCTCGATTACCTGGTGATCACCCACTATCACGGCGATCATCTGGGCGGCCTGGAAGCGCTGCTGGCCAAACTGCCGGTCGATACCTTCATCGATCACGGCCCCAACCGCGAATTTCCGCCGGCGAGCGCGACACCGCAGCAGCGCGCCACTTCGACCGAGGCCCGCTATCCCGCCCTGGTCGCGGCCTATCAGGGGCACAATCATATTCTCGCCCAGACCGGCAACACCCTGGATGTCGGTTCCATGCATATCCAGTTCGTCACCGCCGACGGCAAGGTGCCCGATGCGCCCTTGCCCGGCGCGGGCCAGGCCAATCCCGACTGCGCCGGGGTGCAGACAACCAGCATTGATGGCGGCGAGGAGAATGCCCGCTCCGTCGGCATGCTGATCACCTTCGGCAAGGCGCGTATTCTCTATCTGGGCGACCTGACCTGGAACAAGGAGATCGAGCTGTTCTGCCCGACCAACAAGGTCGGCAAGATGGATGTCTATTTCGTCACCGGCCATGGCATGAATCTGTCGAGCAGCCCGCCAACCCGGTCGATCGATCCGCTGGTCGCGATCATGCAAAACGGCCCGACCAAGGGCGGCGACGAGGCGGTGATCAACATGGTCAACAGTTATCCGAACCTGAAAGGCTTCTGGCGCACGCATTATTCGATCCGCTATCCGTCCCTGAACGGCGATCCCAATTATGTCGCCAATCCCGACTGGGTACCCGATCTGGCCTTCCCGCTGGCGCTCGACATCACGCCGGGCGGCGGCATCACCGTCACCAACAGGCGCAACAATTTCAGCAAGACCTATCAAGCGCGAGGCGCAAGCGGCCCGGAAAACTGAGCGGCGCAGGCATTCCGTATTGTGTTGCGCCCGTGTTGATGAGGTCCAACTTTGGTCCAACAATTTCTGTGCGTTGAGGTGTTCAGTTGCCGTTGAACAGCCACGCTTAGCACGCAATAACGAGCTGCGCGCAAGGAGAGAGATGCCCGATCCTGATCAACAGCTTCGGCACGGTGGGTAAAGGTCTGCCACGCCATGGTGCATGGCGGACCCTATCCTGGACCGCAGAGCGGTTAACGCGAACAACTCATTTCGGCAACGCGAACATCACAAGGCTGTCGCCGCCCGACGGGGTATTGAGATAAGGTCAATCAACGCGCAGGCCAAATCGAGCCGAGTTGCAAGGCCTGTGCGCATGGCTATTCTGAACGCGGGACTGGCGATGCTAAATGTAACCGAACTGAACTGTTTCGTTGCCGCGGCGGAGGAGGTCCATTTCGGCCGCGCCGCGGCGCGGCTGAACATAACCCCGGTATCTTGGCGCAAACGCCCCAAGATACCGGGAAATTCGGGAAATTTTGCCGAATTTGCCCAAGTCGACCTGCAATAACCCCGGGAATACAGCCGGTTTGGCTCGAATTCCCCACTCGCCGGAACAGGGAATTAAATCGCCCTATCAGGCGGCCATAGCCCCGCTAACAGAGGCCGGACAGGTCTTGCAGGGTCTCTGTTGTCAGTCATTGGCTGGAAGCCGCCGGTGGCGCCCTGGTCTCCCGTTGGACCATTGTTGCAATCGCGAAGGCCCCCAACATCCGGGTTTTCAGCGATGAACGCGCGACCTATCGCTGCAGTGATTGAGTCGCTGTACAACCAAAGCTTCGGAGGGTGGGATGCGGGGATTTCTACTGGCGTTGCCGTTGCTGGTCCTTTGCGATGGGGCGGTCGCCCAAACCGCGCCTTTGTTCCGCGATCCAAACCAGCCAATCGAAAAGCGCATTTCCGATCTGATCGGAAGACTGACTCTTGAAGAAAAGGCTTCTCAGCTTAATCATCTGAACAAGGGCATCCCGCGATTGGGGATTGCGATGTGGGGTGGATGGAACCAGACCTTGCATGGTGTCTGGTCGAAGGAGCCGACCACGTTGTTTCCTGCGCCAATCGCGATGGGTGCCACTTGGGACCCAGAGTTGGTCCGCACCATCACCGATGCCATGTCGGACGAGGCGCGGGCGCTCTACAACGAACATGCGGAGGGGCCGCGATCGCCGCATGGCCTCGTCTACCGCTCTCCGGTCATTAATATCAGCCGCGACCCGCGCTGGGGGCGTATCCAGGAAGTATTCAGCGAAGATCCCTATCTTACCGGCCGCATGGCAGTCGCCTATGTGCGCGGGTTGCAGGGGGACGACATCAACCACTTGAAAGTGGCCGCCACACTGAAACATTTCGCGGTATATAATGTCGAAACTGGGCGTCAGCACAACTCGGTCACGGTAGATGATCGCAACTTAATGGACTTTTTCCTGCCGCATTGGAAGGCAGGCATCGTTGAAGGTCATGCCCAGTCGGTGATGTCTTCCTATAATGCGATCAACGGTACGCCTGACGCCGTCAATCACCATCTTCTGACGGATATTCTCCGCGGCCAGTGGGGATTCGACGGCTTTGTCACGGATGACTTGGGAGCCGTGGGGCTGCTGACCAGCGGGCCAACGCCTAGCGCCGGCAGCACAACCACGGCCACCGAAACTGGACAACGGTACTCGGAAGATCCCGTTGTATCGGCGGCCGCTGCGATCAAAGCGGGCAATGACAGCGATGATCCGGAATTTGAAACTAACATTCCGCTGGCGGTTAAACGCGGACTGTTGTCGCAGAAAGACGTGGACCTGGCGCTGTCGAGGGTATTGCGGGTTGGCTTCCGCTTGGGCGCCTTCGATCCACCCGGCGCCAGCCCCTATGCCGGGATCGGCATAGACGTGGTGCGTTCGCCCGCGCATCTGGCGTTGGCGCTGAGGACGGCGCAAGAATCCATCGCTTTGCTCAGCAACAGGACGGGGTTCTTGCCGCTCGACCGCGGTAAGATTCATTCCCTCGCGGTGATCGGACCGGCGGGTAACGGCGAATACGAAACCGGCAACTACTACGGGACGCCAGCACGCAAGGTGGGTCCGCTGCAGGGCCTGCGTGATCTGCTGGGGCCGGATGTTTCTGTGCAATATGAAAGAGGCGCCGGCTTCACAGAATCCGCGGATCCTGCCGCCATTGCCCGCGCCGCCGATCTTGCCGGAAAATCGGACGTCGCGATCCTGTTTCTCGGCACCAATCTGCAGGTCGAAGCAGAAGGCCGCGACCGCCGCGATCTCAACCTGCCGGGCGCCCAACAGCGATTGCTGGAAGCGGTTTACGCCGCGAACCCGCGCGCCATACTGGTACTGATGAGTGCGGGTCCGCTGGCGGTGGATTGGGCACAGGATCACCTGCCGGCGATTGTGGAAGCCTGGTATCCGGGGGAGGTGGGCGGCGCAGCCATCGCACGTGCTTTGTTCGGAGACGACAATCCCGGCGGCCATTTGCCCTACACGGTCTATGCCAGTCTCGACGGCGTTCCGCCGCAGAACGAATATGATGTCTCCAAGGGCTTCACCTACCAGTATTTCAGGGGTGTGCCGCTGTACGCCTTTGGCCATGGTCTCAGCTATACGCGCTTCCAGTATAGTCATATCGCGCTGTCGGCGCCATCCGTTTCGACGAAAGGTAACGTGCAGGTGTCGTTCGACATCGCAAATGTCGGCGAACGCGCGGGATCCGATGTGGCACAGCTCTATAGCCATCAGGAAACCAGCGTGACGTATCAGCCGATTCAAACTCTTCGGGCATTTATGCGCGTCACGCTGGCACCCGGCGAGACACGTCATGTCACCTTCACCCTGCCGGCGTCGCAGCTTGCCTACTACAGCATGGTCAAAAAGAGCTTTACCGTCGAACCTGGCGTGTTCGATCTTATGATCGGCTCCGCTTCCGATGATATCCGTTTGCGCGCGCATTTGAGGGTGCGCGCTGGATAGGTGTTCCCAATCGCCTTGGCAGCCCAATCAGTCGTAATCCTGGGAGAATTGACTCAAGCGAATTTCACTTGCAGCTGTTAGTATCCGGCAAAATCCACCGACGGCCCACGCCTTGGCGCTCGGCGGTGCTCGACCTCTCCGCCGCTGAAAGGGCTGTATTTTGATGTTGGAGGAAATCGTGAAGATCACAAGAGTCTTGAGGAGTTCTTTACTGCTCGCGTTGGCAATTGCAATATCCGCAGGCACCGGCGCGCAAGCGCAACTCGCGATTTCCGGCAATGACGGCAAACAAATGATCCCCAACGACAATCCACCAGGAATGCGTCCTGACTCCATTTCTGTTTTGGATTTAAGCCATTATCCGCCAAAACGGCTGGCGTCTGTAGCGGCACCAGCGAGCATGATCGGGCCTCCCGATGCCGTGGCGGTCGCCCACGATTCCAGTTTCGCAATTATCACCGCGGCGCAGAAGATCAATCCAGCCGACCCGACGAAATTGATTCTCGACGACACTGGCTCCGTGTTGGACCTTGCCAACCCACGTAATCCAAAACTCGTGCAAAGTATTCATGCCGGCCCCGGGGCAAGCGGTGTTTCGATCAACAGGGCGGGTACATTGGCGCTGGTTGCATCCACCGGAGATGACGGCGTCACAATATTCTCCATTACCCACATGCATCTGACTCTAATCGACAAAATTACGCTCCAATCGGGCGCTGCACCCACGGACGTCGTGTTCGCGCCTGACGGAAAAAATGCGTATGTTTCCGAGCATGGCAACAAAGGTTCCAAGCTGGAAATTCTGGCGGTTGACCACGCCAAGGTTGCCGATACCGGACAGAGCATTGTCACCGGCAGGGGACCTTATGGGGCGGCGATTACCCCAGACGGCAAATATCTGGTCAACACCAATACGGGCGGGGCAATCCCGGCGCCCGCAGCCGACGCTGCGCCGGCTGGAGCTGGAACGCCCGCGCGCCGGGGCGGCACCGTGACACTTGTGGATCTCAAGACGCGTCAGATCCTCGACTCCGTCGAAGTCGGCGGCATCAGCGAGCATGTCGCGCTATCAACCAGCGGAAAATATGTCGAAGCGACAGTTGCCATCGGACAGGAGCGCGGCTTCATCCGGGTTTATGCGATTGATAGCGGCAGATTGCGGGAAGTCGCCAGCGCCAAGAGCGGCAACTGGCCCCAGGGCGCAACCTGGAGCAAAGACGATCATACAATTCTCCTGCAATGTGCCGGTGATCGCGATATCGAAGTGTATAAATTCGATGGGAAAAGTCTTGCGCCGGACCCCAAGGCCGCAATTGAATTCTATGACAGGCCGGGAGCTATCGCCACGGCATACAGCCGGTGATGTGTGGGGAGGGATGCCGGAATGGCGCCGGGCAAGCAAGATTTCGGCTGTTGGAGCGGGATCGCTATCGGCACGGCGGCTGCCTCTACCGATAAACTACACCGAGGACCATCGCCTGGTCGGGCGTGCGCCCCATGGCGCGAATGCGATCTCTAAATTAACATGGCAACCGGACCACTCAGTGTGGGTCGGTCAGAAAGCAGGCGCCGGCAAAAGTATTTGCGCCGGATCCGCCTACTTCGAAAGAGCGGGGACAAGCCATGGATCTAAAAAAACGCGACTTTCTGATTGCGGCCGGCGCGGTTGGCCTTGCCACGGCTGCCCTGGCGCAGGGGTCGCCCGTCAACAGCAACCGCCAGCCATCGACCGTTGATTTCAACTACAAGCCGCGCCGCATCAACAAGGCGATCGAGCTGTGGGAAGATGGCCAACCCATCTATTACAACAGCGCGGGGATGGGACCCGGTGTGGACCCTTATGCCCAGGGCGTGAAGATGGCGCGCACCTGGATGGACGCGATCAATGTCGAAATGGAGCACAACGCGCTCGATTTCATGCAGCTAAGGGAATTCATGCGCGGCCTGAAGGATGGCGGCCCCACCCGCAGCGGGCACGTCACGCCGGCGGTGTTCGTGGAGACCTGCATCATCGCGCTCGACGAAGCCTATATGCGCGCCAACAGCTGGGTGATCGAGCAACTGCTGGATTGCGGCATTCACGGCATCCATATGTGCCACGCCCGCGACACCGGGGCGGTGCGGGTGGCGACCCAGATGGCCTGCCGCTTTCCCTTCGACCGGCCCGGCGTTGCCAAGCTGCCGCTGCAGGGTTTGCGCGGTTCTTCGCCCGGCTATGCCGCGCAGATGTGGGGCATGCCGCTGAACAAATATCTGCATCTTGCCGATCTGTGGCCGCTCAATCCCCGGGGCGAGATCATTTTCGGCATCAAGATCGAGGATACCTATTGCGACCGTACGGTGGTGGAAACCATGAAGCTTCCCGGCATCGCAATGGCGGAATGGGGACCGGGCGACCATAGCTATTGGCTGTACGGGCTGGAAGCCTATCCGGAGGACGGCCCGGCGGTACGCAACCTGGAGGACAGGCCGGAGATGATGGCCGTGCGCCAACAGGTGCTGGACCTTTGCAAACAGCACAAGGTGATGTTTCTCAATGCCGGCAACAACAATCCCGACAGCTCGACCTACACCATCAAGCAGATTCGCGACGGCGCCATGGTGATCGAGGCGGACGAAGCATCGGCGATCGCCGGACGGGAATTCTCTAAACGGAAGATGCCGGTCTGACGGCGCAGCCGCACCCATGCCGGGCCTTTTTTGGTAACAGTCAACAGATTGGGCGCAATTTGTTTGTTCACCGCGAAGTGATCAGAAATCCAATGCAGAGTCATTGCGAAATATGCAAAGTCTTGCGCAATGCGGTTCGATTTAAATGACATCTGTATATCAAAATTCCGCAACAAGTCTGTCGGAAGGAGCCAAATTGAATAATTTTCGGGTGATTCTGATAGCATGGCTCACCTTGGGTTTCGGGGGAGCGGCGAATGCGGGTCCATATGAAGATGGGCTAGTCGCCTATACTTGGACTAGAAAATCTCACGGCCAAAAATTGTTGGTCTAACCCTTGGTGTCCTGCGGGCCGCGCGGGACTTTCCTGGCCTGATCCCGAGGGTTGTTGGCCGAAAGGTGCCATCTGGGATACAAAGGGTACCGTCTGGGATACATTGTGCATTTACTCAGTTAAACCTTGGCGCGTCCGGAGTATCACGAATGTAACGTTGTCGGGCGCGCCGCGGGCAAGGCACGTATCAATCAAATTATCGGCCGCAGATTCCAAATCGGCGGACATCAGACTGGCCAGAATCTCCTCATCGCTTACAAGCCGCGTCAGGCCGTCGCTTGTTAACAGAAAGGCATCGCCGTTGGCGATTTTTCCGTCGACCGCATCGATATTCAGAGTTGGTTCCGAGCCGATGGCGCGGGTGATGACGTTGCCGTTGGGGTGTGCTCGCGCTTCGGATGGATCGATGTAACCGATTTCGATCAACTCCTGCACCAGGCTGTGATCCTGCGTCAGTTGCAAAAGTCTGCCGTCTCTGGCGAGGTAGGCGCGGCTGTCCCCGACCCACAGGCAGGCGAATGATCCGGCATCCGCGCCCATCGCGACAACGGTGCTGCCGATAGGCCGGTGAGCCGTGTCTCGCCGGGTCATTGCGATAAGCTGTTCATTGGCGTCGAGCAGCGCTGCACGGGCGGCCTCCATGCGGGCCGGAAGGCTCACACCGGTTTGGCAGGTGCCAAGCAGGTCGACGATCAGCGCGCTTGCCACTTCGCCGGCATGATGCCCGCCCATGCCATCGGCGACAGCCCATAAACCGATCTCCGGCCGCGACAGAAACGCGTCTTCATTTACCTTGCGCCGGCAACCCACATGTGTTCGCGCGACACTATAGAAAAGCATGGCTTTCAAACCTGTCGAACAGGGCCGGCACCAATTGTCTGGTAAATCACGGGCTGTTATATCTAGCTACTGGGATTTCGGCGGGTGGGTCAAACTTCTGTGAATATTCCCTATCATAATAAGGCGTTGCCGAAAGGCACAATTCTGCGCGAGTGGGAGCTTGAACAGGTTCTGGGCGTGGGCGGTTTTGGCATTGTTTACCGCGCCAAGGGAGTCTATTTCGGCGAAGTGGTTGCCATCAAGGAGTACTTTCCCGGCGCCATCAGCGATCGCCAGGATGGCACCACCGTCTCGCCGACAGACTCGTCCTCGGAAGAGACCTACGCCTTGGGTCTGCAGAAATTCCTGGAAGAGGCAAAAGTCCTGTGGGGCCTGTCGAAGCCTGAACGCCATCCCAATATCGTGAATGTACGCAGCCTGTTCGAAATCCACGGCACTGCTTACATGGTGATGGATTTCGAAAGCGGTGTTTCGCTGTCCCAGATGTTGCGGGACGGCCATAAATTCGATGAAGCCAGCTTGCTGGCGCTCATCGGACCCATTGCAGAAGGGCTGGACCGCGCTCATCGCGCCGGTGTCCTGCATCGGGATATCAAGCCCGCCAATATCCTGATCGATGATTCCGGCAAACCCGTTCTGATCGACTTTGGATCCGCCCGGTTTGATTCCGGGCAGGCGACCAACACCAAGGTCACCTTCTATACGCCGCCCTATGCCGCCATCGAGCAATACGTCAAAACCTATCCGCAGGGGCCGTGGACAGACATCTATGCCCTGGGGGTGGCGCTCTACCAGTGCGTCACCCACGAAAAGCCGCCGGAGGTGCTGGAACGGCTCCATGGCGAATTGGGCGAACCACTTTCGGCGCGGCAGTGGCCGGGGTTCAGCCGTGCCTTCACGCGCGCGGTAGATGCGGCCATGGGGATTCGCCCGCAGGAACGGCCCCAATCCATTGCCGCCTGGCTGAAGATGTTTGACGCGGAGGTCGAACCGCCGGCCGATGACGCCACACGCATCGGCACGCGGATAACCCAAGTTCTGGCCGAGCCGCCGGCGCTTTGGGCCAAGGCGGTGCCTGTTTCCACTGCAAATTCGACGCTGGCAAAAAAGGTGCCGGACCCGCAGATTGTCATGCCGGTGAGCCCGCGTCTTTCGCGGGGCAGGGTCTATGGGGCGGCGGCGGCTGCGGCCCTGCTGGCAACGGTCGGATTTGTCGCATACTTTCTGTTGCTGCCGCATGGCGGCGGACCCGCAGAGATTTCTTCCCCCTTGGTCGCTGTCGCAACGCCCACGGTGCAGCATTCCGTGGAAGAGGAAGCAAGCGGATTGCTTGCGGACGCGCAACGGTTGGGCAGGCCGCAAAGGGAAATTGCGATTCTGGCCGACTCGAACACAAAGATCAGCGGTTTGGCGGCCCAGGTCGCCGTCGCCGGCCAGGGGCAGTCCGGCATAGAAAAGGCCCGTACCCTGATCGCGCAGATGAACGATCTGGCCGCAGACATGTCGCGCAATGAGGCGGTTGCGCTGGGGCGCGCCGGCAGGCTTCTGTCACGGGATATTCTGCAATCTTCCGGCAACGTCGTCGCGCCAGATTCCGCTTCGGCGATGAACGACGCCAAGACCAAACTCGACGCCGCCGTGGCGGCGGTGGGGCAAATCCAGGATGCCACGCTTTCGCTCCAGGCCGCCCGCCGTGCCCTGGTTGCTTATAGTGAATTTGCCACCGCCTATGGCGGGGTGGCGCAGATCTATGTTGCGGCGCAGCGGGACGATTTTGCGAGCCTGACTGCCGCCGCCCGCGACGTTTCGGGCAAAGTGGCCGGGCTGGCCGCGGGCCCCAAGCCCTGGTTGCTGGCCTCCGGTGCCCGCAAACAGGCCTATCAGGCCCTGCAAGACAATGCCGCCCAGGCTGCGGCGCAAATCAGCCAGTTGGACCTGCTAACCAACGGGATGCCGGCGATGAAGGATCTGAAACAGGTAAGCGCGGCGGTTACCCAGGCCACGGCTATCAAAAACGACCTTGACGGGCTGCTGGCGAAATCAACCGCGGCATATGCCGAATACAACAAATAGCTGCGATCAGGCGGCGATCAGCACTTCGATCCGATTGCAGGGCCTAAATCCACGCTGAGGGGTGTCGCTCCCCGTCAATCTTTCATAGCGCAGGCCCGCGGACAGTTTGCGCACCAGGGAAATTCCGAGGCCGCCGATTCTGGCGGTTTCGATGGACGTGAATGGCTCCGGTTCTGGAATTGTCAGCGGATCGAACGGCACCCCATCATCTTCCAGCGTCAATGCGATCAGCCCCGGGCGGTCTGCGGCGAACACCGAAATCGACTGGTTCGAGTGTGCCGTAAAGCCGTGCCGGATGGTGTTGGAGACCAATTCCTCAAAGATGATTTCCAGCCGGTTTATCACCTTGGCGTCATAGGACCGCAGCGCGCAGTGGCGCTGGATTTCCCGGCGGCCATCCGAGACTGCCCGCATCGTGTTATTGAGTACGAGGTGGAGCTTGCCGTCGACAAACTCCGACAGCCGCAATCCGCTCATATCCTCGAGATTCTGTTCTGCGCTCATCCCGTGACGATTGCGATGGCTTCCGATTCAGAAGTTGCCACCGGAATGATGTCGTCGAGCGCAGTGGTTTCGATCACTTCCATGACCTGTGGCATGGCGCCGAAAATTGCCAGTTTGGCGCCTTTGCGGGACAGGGCCCTGGTGGTGCTGATCAACATCCGGATACCCATAGAGGCCAGGAAACTGACTTCGGTCAGATCGACAACCGTGTTTTTGCCGCCGGGGACAATTGCGGCGCCGAACTTTGTTTCAACATGATCAACACCGATGGTGTCCAGCCGGCCCGCGAGAACAATTTTCCTGACGGCTCCGACATCGCTCAGTTGCATTTCCATAGTGAATTCCTTTTCTCCAATTTCGCCGATTCACTCAAACGTCAGCACGACCAGCGAAAAGTCGTCATCCAGGCCACCCGGCCGGGCAAGCCGGCTTACTTCGCGCAGCAACCGCCCGGCTTCGTTTAGCCCTTCGACGGGCGTGCTCAGCACATGCGGCAGGAAATCCTGCAACCCCCATTGTACGCCATCAATTGTGACAATTTCGAACACGCCGTCGCTGAACAAATAGAGCGAGGCGCCGGGGGAAATGGTAATAGAATCCGCCCTGTAGAGCGTTTCCGGCGCCGCTCCGATCAAGCCATTGCGGGTTCTAAGGGGGGTCAGACTGCTGCGATCGGCGGGTAACAGATAGGCGGGATGGTGCCCCGCGCTGGCGAAGTCCAAACGCCGCGAGACCGTGTCGTAGACGCCGTACCACATGGTGAAATACATCCCGGCATTGCTTTCCATGGGGAACAGAGAATTCAGCGTCGCCAGCAACTGGGCGGGCTGAGCCAAGTCCGTGTTGGGCAGAAAAGCCCGCTGTTTGAGCAAATTCATGACGGCCACGCTATGCATGGCGGCCGCCGCACCATGGCCGGAAACGTCGAGGAGATAGACCCCGAATTTGGAGTCGGATATCACGCCGTAGCCGAAAGCATCGCCGCCAAGCTTGGCGCAAGGCCGAAAGATCCAATCGGCCCTGATAGGTCCATCCGGACACGGCGGCGGCAGCAGCGCTTGAACATAGGAATTGGCCTTCGCCAGGTCGCGGTCCAACTCCTCGGATTGCATAGCCTCTCTCTCTGTCCGCCATTCATGTTTGAGGGACTGGCGGCCAACCTGGAGCACCGCACCTACCGGAATTGGGGTGGGTTGCCGCACCCGCACGCCGTCGACAAAGGTGCCGTTGGTGGAGTTCAAATCCGTGACCATCAATTCGTCGCCTTCAATGGCAAGACGGCAATGGTTTCTGGACACTTCGGAATCCGCCAGAATGATCTCTGAGGGCGCGGTTCGCCCTATGTTTGCGCCCGATCGCCCGACCACATGGCGCCGGCCTATCTCAAAGCCGCCGACCAGCTCCAGCCAATGGAGCCGGGTTTCCAGCGCGACATCCATATTGCGCGCGAAGGTCACGACCTGCGTATGTTCCTGATCCAACTGCACTCAGCCCCATTTCGGCAATATCTAAGCGGGTAGAAGCTTTGACTTCAACCGTGCTCGCCTGTGGGCTTGTGGCAAATCCGCGCGATTTTGGCGCTTGCGGGTGCGATATCCACCCGCCGTTTCTCCCGTTGTTTCAATGTACAACCAAAAATTGGCCCGAGGTACCGGCCAACCGCATGCCGGCGATGGCAAACACCGTCGCCGTGCCATCCTTGAGATTGACGCTCAAATGAAGGGCGTCCCCGTTGGGAGCACAATAATACCAACATAGGTCCAACAATTTCTTTGTGAATAAATGTGCAGCTATGTGCAGGGGGCGGCCGCAAATGAAAATCTGCGGCCGAAACTGCCTCTGGACCCACAGCTTGATCCAATAGAGCGCGTCAACGAATTCTGTGGCGGCCAGGAAGTTTCCGGCAAGTTTATCGTATCGGGTAGACCTGAAGTCCGCAGTAGCATCACAGATAGTTACCGGCGCCATATGACGGACTGGGGCGCGGAAAGAAAGTTCCGTACGGTCGCAGGCAGTTTCTGACCGGCGTAAACGCAGTGCGTCCCGCGCCATATCTCTACTTGGTCGCCGGCCTCGGCCAACATGTGGCCCCGGCGAATGGCGGCGTGGTCACTAATATGTTCGCTGCGGTGCAGCGCCGTTGCTTGGTCCCGCGTGATGATGCGGATCTCGTAATTGTCCATGCCGCTCTCCGGCATATGGAATGGGGATTGCGCCCGGAGGCGGCAAGGGTAGTTCGCAATTTTTAATGTGGCCGCTAAAATAGGCTTGATGGCGCCATGTTTTTTCCCAGATAGCGCCTTACGGTTGTTCCTGCGTACCGCTCGTAAGGGGCTCCCGCGCTGAGGCCGGCGTCGAGAAAAATTCAGTGAAAGGACGGAACCGCAGAAGTAAGATTTCCCGTTTCCGAAAATTTCTGAAAAAGCCATCGTCCCGCCGGACCAAGCGGTCTATTGGTCGGATGGACAGTCACCAGCGGGGCCGTCAGTGTATCTTTACGGGGTTTCCAGCGATCAATCTCTAGCATCGCGAGACGCCCCGCCTTGACATCATCATCAACTCTTGAGCGCGGAACGACTCCCCAGCCGACGCCGCTCAGAAGAAGGCTATGCATTATATCGAAATTTATGACCCGCCAGATCTCTGTACTATCCATGCCATAACCGCGCACGACGCTCTCTTCCTCCTGGGTGAGCGCGTCGTGCACGACGAGCTGCATGCTATCGCGGAGCACCTCGGGTGTCAGGGGGCCAGCTCTTTGCGCCAGCGTGTGTTCGGGTGAGGCGACCGCGACAAGCTCGACCGTCGTGCAAGGAAGATGGGTGAATGTTTCACCGAGTGACACCAGCGCGAAGAGAAGAGCGAGATCGCTCTTCCCCTGGGTCAAGGATTCCATGGCGGCGTTCCTGGCCTCGAGAGATGCAATGATCCGGACGGACGGAAACGCAGCCCTGAATTCGCGAAGCACGTCGGAGAGAAAATTCGCCGGTGTATGAGGATGCACCGCCAATCTCAGCTCGTCCTCCACGCCCATGGCCATTTGGCGCGCGTGTAGCCGGTAATTTTCGACATCCGCAAGAATTCGCCGGATGCGCGGCAGAAGACTTTTGCCGGCTTCGGTGAGCGCAGGCCGATAGGAGGAGCGATCGAACAGCGCGATCCCGCTCTGATCCTCTAATTTCTGGATCGCATAGGTGACGGCGGATTGCGCCCGGTTCAGGCGCCTGGCAGCAGCGGCGAAGCTGCCCTCCTCGACAACCGCAGCAAAAACGGCGAATTGATCCAAGCTCAGCGCATCCATCATGTTCAAAATATCTGATTAAGTTCCCCTAAATTATACCAGTTTTACTGAAGTTGGTGCTCGTTATTTTAGTGAGGAGCAGAAATCCGGGACACCAAACCGATGGCTTGCAACCTCTATCCCCCCCTCTGGACTCTAACTGGCTGCAAATACCCCAGTTTTCCGCGGCTTCGACCCCTCTCAGCCCCAAGCCGCAGTGCGGTCGGCGTGTTGCCCAACACGCCGGCCGCGACTTTCTTTTCGAAAGCAAGCCGCGATGCATGACAACGACAATGGCCTCCTGCTTTCCGACCAGCGGAAATTGCGCCGAACCGCCCGGGCCGAAGCAGCGAACAACCGGGAAAACGGCGTCCCGATTTCAAAGGAACGGGATGCGGGAGCGTTGAACTGTTGCACCGAACAGGCGGCAAGCCCGGAAGAGGCTTGCCCACAAGCGGTTGATCCGCAAATTCCGCGGACAGGCTCCGGCCGCAAGGGTTTGCTGCGCTCCATACTGTTACTCTATTGGCGGTTGGGCCGCTCGGTGGCGCCATCGGAGGCCTCTCCTCGCTTCGAGCTGGAGTCGCCATCGTCCGCGCACTCGACCACCATACTCGAGATATTCGAGTTGCTGTGCAAGATCGAGCGTCTTGCGCAATCGCTTCGTAGAAGCTGGGAGAAGCAATTGCGCAAAAATATGCCCAACATGAGTGCGGCACGCGCCGTCGTGCTCCTTCAGCTCGGGCGCAGTTGTGGCGCATCGCAGATCCATCTGGCGCGCCTGCTCGGTTTTAGCCAGATGACCGTATCGCGGGTCCTTGACGATCTCGAATGCCTGGGTTGGGTCAAGCGCGAGCCGACTCCCGGCGATCGTCGTGCGTGGAGTGTCCGCCTCACGGATGGCGGACGAGAGGTATGGCTTGCGGTTCACGCTGCTCACAAAACCTTCGTTCTACGAAGCCTCTCTGCGATCGACGACGAGCAGTGGGCGACCTTCGTGGCCACGCTCGCGCGACTCGAAATTTCGCAAGTGAGAGCGCTCGATGTGTGAGCCGAATTTCGACTTTGCGGGCGAACCGACTTGGCTTGCCCCTTCTGGCCAGGGCAGTTCGTCCCGCAAGATCGCCCATGGCGGACAAAAAGCTCCTAGCTTCATCGAAAACTGTGTTGCCAAGCGGACCTGGCGATGCCTCTGCGCAATTGGGCACATTAGGATTTTGTCAATGACTGCAAAAGCATCTCATCAAACGACTTTCAGCCGCTTGCCCGCTGCCAGGATCTGTCTTTTCAGCTGGTTCGGCACCTGAGTCTGGCAATTGAGAAGATTTCTAGATGAGCACTTCAATTGACGAGTGCATAAGAGAATGCAGCCCGCCGACAGATCGAGCGCCAACGGTTATTGGGACATTTGAGGCGCATCGTAGCTCTGTCCGAGGCAATGACCGCATTTTGCGCGCACCGGTCTTGTTGCACAAGGCGAACCTGGATGATCTTGAATTCAGCGACATAGGCCGCGATCCAAGATTTATGAACGGCAGATGGCTGGGTCTTGCGATTATGATCGCTGCCGCGCTCTGCGCGGTCTACATCGGATTTGTCTGCGTTTGGGCCGCGCTGGCACTTGCGGTGGTGTGGTAAACCATGGGTAACGGAGCAGGCAACGCTGGTCGCACCCCCCATGCGTGAAATCGGATATGTGCCTCTTGAGGATCGGTCAAGTGTGCCCATGTCAGGTGCAAGTCATTGCCGCGTTGCGCGGCCGGTGATGAATTATTCGCGAAAGGAAACTTCATGACCAAATTGAAATTGACTTCTCTGGCAGGCGCTATACTCGTCACGCTCGCTACCTGGTCTCCCCAAGCTGAAGCAGCCCCCAAGGGCGTTAGCGTGGGCTTGCTTACCTGCAATGTGTCCGACGGATGGGATGTGGTGCGATCCACGCGCGATCTGGCATGCATCTTCTCCGGGGTGAGCGGCGAGTCCGAACACTATACGGGCAGCCTTTCTAAATTCGGCGTGGATCTTGGTTACACCAAGGAAGCCAAGATCGTGTGGGCCGTATTCGCGCCTGCCTCCGATACCAGTCCCCGCGCTTTGCAAGGGAAATATGCCGGGGTCACAGCCGGCGCGACGGTAGGGCTTGGTGTGGACGCCGACGTTTTGCTGGGTGGCTTCGACAAATCCATTGCACTTCAGCCCCTGAGCATCGAGGGCAGCGAAGGCCTCGCAGTGGATGCCGGCGTGAGCGCTGTCCAACTCACCGCGACAGAATAGCTTCAACTATCAACAAATGAGCAAAGGCGGCGGCGAGAATGCTGCCGCCTTTGATGCTGCGTGCTGCCATTCTCTTACTCTTATAGATTGGGGCTTGGTGGACCATTGATTTGGGCCGGTTCATCGAAGACCTCGAGCCCTCACGAAATTTCTTGAAAAATATTATGGTGACGAGATCGCCCTGCTGACGGGAGATGAAATTGCGAAAGCCATCGGTTTGAAGAATGGCTGCCATGCTTCCCGGACATTGGCGCGGATCTTGCTCGAACCCATCTGCTCTAGTGAGTTCTTTGTGGCGATCCGATCATGCTACCAACAGCCAACAGACCCACCATTGTCTCTTCCCATGCGGATTACCGGCGGAGCGACTACATCTTCCCCCGTGCTCAATCGCGTGTGATGAACGACCGCGAATGGGAACGACGCGAAGCGCCGCTGCATTCCTGGACCAAAATGCTGTTTCCGGTTTTGAGTGCCTTGACGGCTGCGGCGGCGCTCGCAATCCTGCACTGAGACTCGCGCGGACAATTCAGCGAGCGACTGGCGCCACAGGAATCAGTCCTCCTACGTCCGCGGACTTCTGAAACAGCCATCGCCTCGACGGTCCAAGCGGCTTGTGCGTCGCTTGGACGACGACCATGAGGATCAGGCGCCGGCGGCGAAGCTGCCTTCTTCGACAGCCGCGGCAAAAACGGCGAATTGATCCAAGCTCAGCGCATCCATCATGTTCAAAATATCTGATCAAGTCTGTCTAAATTATACCAGTTTTCTCGAATGTGACGCTGCTTATGTTTCAGGCCACGGATGTTTTCGGAGTGGCAGGAAAGATGGCCCGTTATCCCCAACCAGCCCGCCTTGCGGCCTCTAACTGCCTCAAATCACGCGAGTTTACCGCGGCCATGTCCCTACGCCGCGGTGCGGTCGGCGTGTTCCGATGCAGCACGCCGACCGCGATCTTTCCAGAGAGAACCAGCCATGCGTGATCGCCACAATGTCCATTTTCTTTCCGGCCAGCGGGAGTTGCGAAGAGCACTCCGGCAGGCGGGCGACCAGAAAACTGATGCGCCAGCGGCGGAAAGACTGGATTCAGGAACCCCTCGCACCGAGGAGGCGCCCGGACCGGAAGGTCCGCAATCCCAGGAAACATTGCACGCGCCCGTTTCCGGAAGAGCTTCTCGACGCAGGGGCTGGCTGCGTCCCGCGATGTTTGCGCTTCTGCCCTTGGCGCTGATCGGCGGCGCCGTCGCCTATATGAAGGGCGGCCGGACGATGACGACCGACGACGCTTATGTGAACACCAGACAAGTCGGCATATCGACCGATGTTGCGGGTATCGTTTCCGAAGTAAACGTTATCGACAATCAGCACGTGGTCGCCGGCCAGGCTCTTTACAGCCTCGACGCGCGCCAGTTCCGCATCGCGCTCGACAACGCCAAGGCCAATCTCGCGCTGGTTGCGCTCAATCTCGAATCCCTGCGGAAGAATTACGGCCAGATGGTGAGCGACGTTGCCGCCCAGCAATCACAGGTCGAGCTTGATCAGGCAACCTATGAGCGTTACGACCGGCTTCTCGCCGCCGATGCCATCGCCAAGCTGATCTATGATCAGGCGCGTTTCGCGCTTCAAACGGACGAAAGCAAGCTCACCGCATTGCGCCAACAGGCACAAGCGCAACTTGCACTGCTAAGCGGCGACCTGAACACACAGTTAACCCGGCTTCCCCAATATATGCAGGCAGAGGCGCAGGTGCACGAAGCGCAACGTCAGCTCGACGATACTGTGGTGCGCGCGCCTTTCTCCGGGACGGTGACGGAGGTGCCCAGCATCGCGCCGGGCAAATATCTCGCAGCGTCCACTACCGCTTTTTATCTCGTCGACGCCGATCATGTCTGGATCGACGCGACGCCCAAGGAAACCGAACTCACCCATGTGCTGCCGGGTCAGCAGGCGGTGGTGACGGTGGATACCTATCCTGACCTTCAGTGGCACGGTACCGTCGAAAGCGTCAGCCCCGCGGCCGCCCAGCAATTCTCATTGTTGCCCGCCCAGAATTCCAGCGGCAATTGGGTGAAGGTGGTCCAGCGCGTGCCGCTCCGCATCCGCATGGATGCCGGGAAAGACCATCTGCCCGTCCTGAGAGCAGGCATGAGCGTAGAAGTCACCGTCGATACCGGCCACACGCGCGGTTTGCCCAAATTCGTGACCGATTTGCTGGGGCGGGCGTCATGAGCATGAGCGGCACGCCGGGCCCCGTCGCCAATTTGGGAGCGATCACCGCCTGCGTGATCCTTGCTACCCTGATGCAGGCGCTCGACTCGACCATCGCCAATGTGGCCTTGCCCCATATGCAAGGCAGCATATCGGCGAGCCAGGATCAGATTGCCTGGGTGCTCACATCCTATATCGCGGCGGCGGCCATCATGACGCCGCCCACTGGCTATCTCGCCGCTCGTTTCGGAACAAAACGACTCTTCCTCGTCGCCGTCGCGGGTTTCACGATCGCCTCGATGCTCTGCGGCATTGCCCAATCGCTCACCCAGATCGTGGTGTTCCGCCTCTTGCAGGGTGTGTTTGGCGCGCCGTTGGTGCCCCTGTCACAGGCGGTCCTGCTCGACATCTATCCCAAAGCGCGTCAGGGCTTTGCCATGGCCCTGTTCGGTATGGGGGTGATGGCCGGCCCTATTCTCGGTCCGGTGATCGGCGGTTGGCTGACGGAAGATTATAGCTGGCGCTTTGTCTTCTATATCAACCTGCCGGTGGGCGTGCTGGCTTTCGTCGGCATGATGCTCTTTCTTCCGTCTGGCGGGCATAGCGCCGGCCAGAAGCTGGACTGGCTGGGATTCGGCTCGCTCAGTATCGCGATCTGCGCCTTCCAACTCCTGCTAGACCGGGGCGAACAGCTCGATTGGTTCGGCTCGGACGAAATATGGATCGAGGCGACCATCGCCGCCGGCTCGTTCTATGTCTTTCTGGTTCATACTTTCACCAGCGACAAGCCCTTCGTGAACCCCAGGCTGTTTCTTGATCGTAGCTTCGTGGCCGGCACGCTGATCGTCTTCACGGTCGGCCTCACCTATTACGCTTCGCTGGCGCTCCAGCCGCCCTATCTGCAGACGCTGATGAATTATCCCGTCGTCGCGGCCGGCCTGGTGATGGGACCAAGGGGTATCGGCACCATGTTTGCGATGCTGTTTGTCGGCCGGCTTACCGGGCGGATTGATACGCGTCTGCTTCTGGGCATCGGACTGGGCATGACGGCCTGGGCATTCTACGCCATGACCGGTTGGACGCCTGACGTGTCTAAGAGCACTATCGTCGTGGTTGGGCTCATACAAGGCGCGGGTCTAGGCTTCCTCTTCGTGCCTCTGAGCGCGGTGACCTTCGCGACGCTTTCCCCCGAGCAGCGCACGGAAGCGTCGGGCATCTACAATCTGTCGCGAAATATCGGCTCAAGCGTGGGAATTTCCGTTGTCAATTCGCTTCTGACCAGCAACACCCAAGTCAACCACGCCGGCATCGCCTCGCAAGTAACGGCGGTGAACCGCGCCTTCGAGGGCCAGACCATCACCCAATTCCTGAGTCCCGTGACGGCGGCGGGCCGGGCCGCGCTCGACCAAATGGTGACCCAGCAGGCTGTGATCATCTCCTACATCGACGATTACAAGCTGCTGCTAATTTCGACCCTGGCGGTCGCCCCGCTTGTCTTCTTGTTCGCAGGAACGAAATCGGCGCCGGCTCACACCACGGTATTGGAATGAAAACGACATGAGAAAACAAGGAAGACAGAAACGGTAAACGGTCGAGGTTCCTGTTTGTGTTCAGCAGGGCGCCCGGAGCCGGACTGATGGAGGATCACATGAATATCAGTGCAATTTTGGATCATAAGAAGCCAGGGGTCGTCACCATCGACATCTTTAGCACTTTGAAGGCGGCAGCCGAACTGATGACGCGCCATCGCATCGCGGCCTTGGTGGTGACCGAGAATGGCGCGCCAGTAGGGCTCCTCTCTGAGCGTCACTTCGTGGAAATGTTCGCCTACCAGGGCACATTCGCAGGGGAAATCCGCATCCGGCAGGTGATCGATCGCCAGTTGGTCTCGGTTTCGCCGGAGGACCCGATCAAGCGCGCCATGTCGCTAATGACGCATACGCGGACCCGTCATCTTCCGGTGATCGAGGACAATGAGCTGTTGGGCATCGTGAGTCTGGGCGATGTGGTGAAGTACCGTCTCGAAGAGCTGGAGCTTGAAGCGAATGTTCTTCGCGACATCTACATCGCGGCCCGTTGATGGAGGCGTCCATGCCCGCAATTGGTCAGGGCAAACATTCTCCAGCATCTGAACTCCTTTCTATCGGATAAACCGATATAAAGGATCGGAATATAACGACTTTTCAGGGAGAAGAACAAGTGCCAAATAGAGAAATGACCGATGAACATGATCGTCAGAACGTCAGAAATTATCGCAACGGCCGCCCGGGCGAGGCGATCAATCGCCTTGTGCGCCTGATGACCGACGGTCGCATCCGTCGTCTGCCCGTGATGAAAAACCGCCAACTCGGCGGCATCGTCAGCCTTGGCGATTTTGTTCAATACCGCCTCGCAGAATTCGAGATGAAATCCAATGTCCTTCGCGACATCTGCATCTCCGCCCGTTGATGGAGGTTCCCATGACGATTCCCATGATTGCGCGGTTGGCGGTGGATCTGGTGAGCACAACATTCGGCTTGGCGGGCCTCATCAATTTCAGCGGCGGTGCCCATGTGCGGGCTGTCTATCGCTTTTGGCGTTATCCCCGTCATTTCTATCGTGTTGTCGGCATAGCCGAGCTGATGGCAGCGCTTTTCCTGATTGTGCCCGAGACGCGGGTCTGGGGCATCGCCGCGAGCGGCATGATCGTCTTTATCGCTATCGTGATGCTTCTCCATCACCGCCAATATCTCTGGTCGCTGCCCGCCATGCTGCTGCTGGTGAGCCTTGTCCCCGCGTCGCTGGCGCACGCCTAGGTCCTGAACCATGTCTGTAATCCTGGAAATGGGAGAGTTCGCCTCGTTTATCGGATTGCTGGGCAGCTTCTATTGCCTGGCCGAAGCGTTCACGGTTTATCGCCTGATGCGGTTGAAAGGTGTCCGAACGACCGCCCTTGTGGCCACGGCATCCGGAACCAAGCTCCTGACGATGCCGGCGCGTTCAAGCACCAATTACAAAAGCCCGGCCATAACTATCCTGAAACCCTTGCACAAAGTGGCGACGGAGTTGCGTACGGATCTCGAAACGCTGTTTGCGCAGGATTATACCGGCCCCATACAGATCGTGTTCGGCCTGCACAGCGAATCCGATCCCGCCAAGGAGATCGTTGATCAACTCAGGGGACAACATCCTTCGGCCGACATCAATGTGGTGGTGAGTTCGAAGACGCATGGCGCGAATGCGAAGGTCACAAATCTCCTGAATATGTATCCGTTCGCGCGCAATCCCATATTGGTGGTCTGCGATGGCGATATTGCTGTCCCGCCGAATTGGCTCTCGACGCTGATCAGGACCTTGGACGCGCCCGGGATAGGACTGGCGAGTTGTCTGTATTACGGCGTTCCCGAGCGGCCATTGTTTTGGCCGATCATGTCCGCCATGGGGATGTCATACTCCTTTCTGCCAAACGTGGTGCTTGCTGCCGCTGCTGGACTTGAGATGCCTTGCCTGGGCGCGACCATGGCAATCCGGCAAAACACACTGACAGAGGTAGGAGGCTTCGAGCGGTTCGCAGAGGTTCTGGCCGACGATTACGAATTGGGGAGGGCGGTTCGCGCAGAAGGGTATTCTGTCGCTCTTTCGACGTCGGTCGTCCGACATAATGCCGGCGAAAAACAAATTTCCGATTTCTTCGCGCACGAACTCCGCTGGGCAAGAACGATTCGAATGATCAACCCGATGGGTTATGCGTTGAGCGCGATCACGTATAACACAGGCTTCGCCACCCTGGGTGTTCTTTCCGGCCCAACGGCGTTTGCTCTGTCCATTCTTGCCTTCGCCGTCGGGGCCAGAATTGTGTTGCAGCATGTTGTCGATCGCGCGTTCGGGTGCTGGTCTGGTCCCGCGTGGCTGCTTCCGTTGCGGGACCTGGTGAGCTTTCTTCTTTTCACTTTGTCTTTTATGAGCAGGAAGGTCCGGTGGGACCGCCGCGTGTTTTATGCTTCGCCATCCGGACCAAGATCCAACTTCAAGCCTGCGTCCGGATCATTCCGGCCAACAGCCCCGCAGGATCCACGGCCTGCCGGTGTGGCAAGCGCCCCCTATTCATAATTCAATTGGATTTTCCGCTTCCAGTTTACGGAGCTAACCCGCCATGCCGCTTCCCACTCACCGTAGCCAGCCCGCCAAATTCAGTCCCGCAAATTTCGAAAGTGTGGTCTTGCTCTTGCAAGGCGGTGGCGCGCTCGGCGCTTACCAGGCGGGCGTCTATGAGGCGCTGGCCGAGGATGACATTCATCCCAATTGGCTGGCCGGTATTTCGATTGGCGCCATCAACTGCGCGATCATTGCCGGCAATCCTCCGAAGAAACGCGTGGAACGGCTACGCCAGTTTTGGGAACTTGTGACGGCGGACAGATTCTGCTTTGCGCCCAGCACCACCGATTTGTTGCGGCCGTTTGAATTTCTGAAACCTATCGAAGGCGATCTGGCGCGCAGTGTCCTCAGTCAGGTCAGCGCCGGCCAGGCGATGTTTCAAGGTGTTCCCGGCTTCTTCAGCCCTCGGTTTCCGGCGCCTTGGGCTTATCAGACCGGTGCACTTGCGGCGACAAGTTTCTACGACGCCAAAGGGCTGGAGGAAACATTGGAGAGGCTGGTCGATTTTGACCGGATCAACGCCAAGAACGAGATGCGTATCAGCATCGGGGCGGTGAATGTTCGTTCCGGCAACTTTGCCTATTTCGACAGCTCAAATCATGTGATCCGGCCAAAGCACATCGTGGCCAGCGGAGCCTTGCCGCCAGCCTTCCCAGCGGTCGAGATCGACGGCGAACATTATTGGGATGGCGGCGTGGTATCGAATACGCCCCTGCAATGGGTCCTGGACAGCATACCGCGTCAGAACACGTTGGCGTTCCAGGTCGATCTCTGGAATGCGCGCGGCGAACTGCCGGGCAATGTGGCCCAGGTCGAAACTCGCCGTAAGGAAATCCAGTATTCGAGCCGAACACGAGCCGGCACCGATTCCTTCAAATATGCACAGCGCATGCGCAACGCAGTCGCCTCTCTTCTCGAAAAATTGCCAGATGAACTCAAGGATTGCGAGGAAGCCAACATCTTGCGCGCTGTCGCCGATCGTAAGGTCTATAATATCATCCATTTGATTTATCACGCGCGCAATTACGAGGGGCACGCGAAAGACTACGAATTCTCGCGGGCCAGCATGGAAGCGCATTGGCGCGCCGGTTACAACGACACGCGCCGTACGCTGCGTCATCTTCGTATTTTTGGACTGCCCACAAACGACGAAGGCGTCGCGACCTTTGACCTGGAGCGGGACGGCCGCGAATGAAGGTCGCGACCATCGGTTCAAATTTTTGAAAGAAGGTCATGAACGCGAGCATTACATGAGGCGCGAGGTGGGGGTGGAATGGGTATAATCTTCAGTTATAAGCACGTCGTCTAATCATCGTCGAGATGATAAATTCGCGCTACAACGCTCCTTGAAAGGATTACCTATGCGACTGCCCCTCATTCCGCCCTCAGAATTATCGCCCGAGCAGAAGCTGCTCTATGATGATATGCGCAAGGGCATTGCCAGCAATTTCAATGCATTCAAGACCGTGCGAGACGACGGCGCACTGATGGGTCCATGGAATCCGTGGTTGCATGAACCGGAAATCGGTAAGGCGATCTGGAATTTGACGCTTGCGATGACCGCCAACGCGACTTTGTCTGACAACGTCCGGCAAATAGTCATCCTCGTCGTCGGTGCGCGATTCGATGCAGCCTACGAAATATATGCCCACATTGCGGTTGCCGAGCGGGAAGGGATGAAACGCGAGAGGCTAGCGACACTGGTCGCCGATTTGAAGCCGAGAGACCTGGCGCCGGACGAGAGCATCGCTTTTGACGTTGCCCATGCGCTCGTTCGGGGTGGCACGTTGCCCGAGCCTCTCTATAGGTTGGCCGTCGATACTTTCGGACAGCATGGAACCAACGAACTGATCTATCTGGTTGGTCTGTACAGTCTTGTTTCCACGACGCTCAACGGTTTTAATGTCCCCGTTCCAGAACGCGAGTAAGTCCACTTTACGTTACTAGAAGCTGAGGCAAACCTTTTGCCGCGTTGCATTGGTAATCCATAATTGTCGCTGGTTCCGACCAATGGAATTACCCCTAAGTTGGTGCAGTTTGTCGATACGCGCGATTACGGCATTGTGAACCGATTGCATTCTTCCGGGCTGATGGGTGTGAGTTCCAACTATTGGTCCATGCTTGCGCTGACACTCCTTGCAGAGCACCATAGCGGTCACAGCGGGGATGCTGCCTCTATCCGCCACGAGGTCAGCCGGCTCCGGGCACGGTGTGTGCTTTCGCCAGTCCGCCAATGTCCGCTTTGCGCCAATAGCGGACATTCGTAAGCATCATGTATCAGGCATACTACCCGCGAGTGGGAAGCGGAGGCTTGCCTATTCGGCGGCGTCCAGCAGAGGCGGCAAGGCGTTCCACACGGCTTGCCTGTAGCTGGGCGGCTGAGTCAGGCCTCAGGAGGTAGGCTCGCTTGATCATTCAACCTCGTCATCGATAGAATGCCGAGGCAACCTTGAGGTGTTTAGAAATGGTATCGCGCGTCCGCGAGAAAATCGTAAGCGCAGCGATTGACCGCTTTCATGCGTTAGGCTTTTCCGCTTGCGGCGTTCAAGAAATAGTCGACAAGGCCGGCGTTCCCAAGGGTTCATTCTACAACTATTTCAAAGCCAAAGAACTCCTGGCTCTTGAGGTAATTGAGATTTGGGTCAAAGGATCGAAGAGAGAGATGCTCGCTGACAGTCGCCTACCGCCGGTCGAGCGGCTTCGTCAACATTTCGAGTTCCTTGCTAGCCGGTACAAAGGGTTTGGCTATGACAAGGGCTGTCTTGTCGGCAACCTTGCAGCGGAATGCTCCGACAATATGCCTCTTGTTCGAAAGGCTTTGAAGCAAGTCTTAACCAGTTGGACTGAGGCCGTATCCGGCGTTATTCGTGAGGGGCAGGCCAACGCAAGCATCTCGCCGGATCGGCATCCGGAAGAGCTGGCGCGATTTCTCGTGAATAGCTGGGAGGGAGCCGTCGTCAGGATGAAAATTGTGAACAGCCGGCAGCCATTGGATGATTTTTTCTCTGTAGCACTGCCTCTAATGACAGATGGTCATGGCATTGGGAGTGCCAAAGACGCAACGAGGAAAGCGGCAACAAGGCGCGTCAAGCGCAAGCATTAGATAGCAAGCTCAGCTTTCCAATGCCAGGATGATCGGAATCACCTCGATAGACGACCCGAAGAACTTCGGCAGATATGGATAAGCCGGCCGGCGCCCGCTGCGAGTGGCTGGTAGTCAGGGCGTATCCGTCGGGCGCAATATCACCCCGGACACCGTCCAAGAACGGCCACTCCGGCCATAAAAAGCAATATGGGCGATAGCGGGGCCAACCGTTTCGAAGGCCTTGATTACGCGGTCGGAATAGGGATCGGGCTCAAATTCGGCCGGCTTGGGGAGGGATGACGACATAATTGCGTAAGTGGTGCGCCCGCCAAATTCTCAGGCCCCGCTGGTTGCCCTATTGACTACAAAATGACCGGTCGTATTATTTCGTTGGTGAAGAGACGACACGCAAACCATTCAAGAACTCTATGACAAGATGCTGGAGCTTTATCCAAGCAGGATCAATCCAGGTTGGGCACCGCGGACTTCAGCAGAAGCGCCAAGCCGTAACTTCAGAACTATACCCGTCGCTATGCTTTAGGAGGTTGACATGACAACACCTGCCGAAAATAAGGCCTTCGTCCTTGAGGCTTTTGATGCGCTTTTTAACAAACGTGACTATGCAAAAGCCGCGGGGTTCTGGTCGAAGGACTATATCCAGCATAGCGCTCATATTGCTCCAGGGCGAGACGGCCTCTTTAATCTCGTACGCGCCGCACCCGCTTCATTGCGTTATGAGAACTCAGTCATTGTCGCAGATGGCGACTACGTGATGCTGCACGGACGGTTTACTGGGAGGGGATCCCCCCGAGCCTGGGCCGCAGCAGATGTCCTCCGCATTGAAAATGGGCTCCTGGCGGAGCACTGGGATGTTCTGGCAGATGAAGTAACGGCCGAAGAATCAAAAAGCGGTCTTCCAATGGTTGGCAACCTAGCTGCCAAGGTAGAGCTCCAATCAGCCTCTATAGGGTCTACGCTGACCGTTGAAGAAGCGCGGAAAATCGTGGCGCCTCTGTATGATGCGCTCAACCAACCGGCGAAGAAGGACGTGGGTGCCTTGCTGGCCAAGGCAGCAAACCCGGACTACCGGTCGTATCATACAAACGATGAATTCCTGACGCGCGATCAACTAACCGATGTTTTCAAGGGTATGGGATCGACCGTGCCGAATTTGCATTGGGAGATTCGGGATATCCACGTCCTCGGTGACCAAATCGTGGTGCGAGGCCAAGCCACCGGAACGCCAGAGGAGGAATTCTGGGGAGCCAAGCCGACGGGCAAAAGCTTCAACACAATGGCTATCGATATTTTCACCGTAAAGAACGGAAAGCTGGCGACCG
The DNA here is from genome assembly GCA_035568995.1 of Rhizomicrobium sp. Classification (GTDB taxonomy): domain Bacteria; phylum Pseudomonadota; class Alphaproteobacteria; order Micropepsales; family Micropepsaceae; genus Rhizomicrobium. The sequence goes on from DATMNL010000060.1 coordinate 161,639, forward strand.
CCTATCACGTGGAAAACTGGATGACGCCCCTGCAGCAGATTAAGGAATAGGGCCAATGGGTTCCGGGCCACTCCAGGCCTAGTAGCCATTTGTAAAATCTCGATACAGGGCAATCACATGGTAACGAGTCAAGTTTCGAGCACGACCAGCGCACCGACCAAATTTGTCCAATCAGAAGGCGAGCAGTACGCCCACCGGCGTTTTGGCTCGGGGTCGAAGCCGCCGCTGCTCTGTTTGCAGCACTTCACTGGCACGCTCGATAACTGGGATCCGGCCGTGACCGATCCATTGGCAAGCGAAAGAGAAGTCGTCTTGTTTGAAAGCGCGGGAATCGGTCGTTCGGGCGGCATAGTACCAAACACGGTCACCGAAATGGCGACGCATGCGTTGGCCTTCATGGATGGGCTGGGACTGACGACTTGCGACGTTCTTGGATACTCGCTGGGCGGTATGATTGCGCAGGAAATGGCGCTCAAGCGTCCCTCCATTATCCGTCGCATAATCCTTGTAGGGACGGCTCCAAGGGGCGGTGAGGACATTATGCATCTCGAAAAGCCCGGCCTTGCAGAGCACATTCAAAACCCAGCTCTTAAAGGATACGCGGTTCTGCAAAAAATATTCTTTGCGCCCACGAACTCAAGTCAAGCTGCCGGGGCAGCCTTTATCAGAAGGCTTATGCAACGTTCGGAAGACCGTGAGCCCGTCGCAGGGCCCGCAGTGGCCCAGGCGCAAATGGCAGCATTCCGGGAATGGGAACAGGTCTCCGGCGAGCGTTTCTCAGACCTAAAGAAAATTCGGCATCCAACCTTGGTGGTAAATGGGATCTTTGACGAGATGATTCCTGTGCAGAATTCGTATTGGCTGAGCGCGCACTTGCCAAATGCCGTTCTTCTTGCATATCCGGATTCCGGGCACGGTTCGCTATTTCAGTTCCACGACTCGTTTACCCGACAGGCTATGGCGTTCCTGGCCTCAGAGTCGGAATTCGCGCCCTATTGAGTGTATCGGGGCGTTCATGATCGCGAACCTGGCGGCTAGGCGACTGAACGAGCTGCGGACCTGCCCCATTGGTCAAACCGGCGGCGGAACGCGAGTGGCGAACGGCTGCCGATGCGAATGACCGCTTTGGGTCAGAAGCGGAAAGGTCCGCCCCGCCGCTCTCTGCCAGTAATCGCTGCGCTGAGATCTTTGTTACTTCACTCGTCGGAAAGTAGTAGACTCATCGCGCGACGGATTTAGAATTGGAGCAAACCTTAGAAGCGGCAGCTGGCCTGTAGAGTAAATCCAACTGGAGTCATCAGATTGACAGACCAAGAGAAGTTAGCCTTGGCGCGCCGTTTTCTTTCTGTCCTGGCCAGCCCTGACCCTGATGTGGTCAAGAGCGTGGCTGTCGAAGACGTAGTTTGGAGTTTTCCCGGCGCCGGCCGGATCTCGGGTGAAGCCCGAGGTGTGGACGGCGTAATGGCGCGTGCGAAAATCATTGCCTCCTTCAAGGTCAACATCGATGTCGTGCGGACGTTGTATAGTCTGGGCGGTGTCGCAATAATTTTGCATAATACAGCCAACCGAGAGGGCCATGTTCTAGACGAGCACATTGCGGCGGTCTTCTCATTCCGTGGGGAGAGGGTTTGTAGGTTGGACACCTATCTATCTGACGTGCCAATGGCCGAGGCCTTCTTTGTCTGAGTGTTTATACTGGCCGATTGATTGGGGTGACCGCAGACGCGCTTCCATTCAATAGCCGCGCTGCGAAGGCTATGAACGCTGGCTTTGAGCGCGGCCGAAAACGCGGAGTTGGTTTGGGAGTTGCAAAGCGAGGTCTGAGATCTAGGAACCGCAGGGAGTCTTGCAGAATTTGCGTTTTGTGTTGCACCTGTGTTGCTTAGGTCCAACTTTGGTCCAACAATTTCGACGCGTTGAGGTGTTCAGCTGGTGTTGAGCATCCAGGCTTTGCGCGCAAAAGCGAGATGTGCGCGGGGAGAGAGATTCCAAAACTGGGAATCCTATACGCCATGTAACATATTGATATTATTACGTTATTTCTACATGTGCCGCAAGTTGGAATCAAAAAATACGGCTATTATATTGTCTTAAATTGTGCATTTTGACCATGAGTTTTCCATACCAACACAGGTCCAACAATTTTCTTGCGTATAAATGTGGGGCTATGTGCAGCGATCGGCCACAAATAGAAATCTGCGGCCGAAACAGCTCCTGGACTTGGATTTCGTTGCGGGTGTTTTTCTTATCTAAGCTACCACACTATCATCGCACTGCACTCGAAAATTCTCGATTGAACATTGGTAGCAAGCGCAGTGGATCCGCGGCTGGCACATCAACAGAAGCATGATGCCCGGCGCCTCTAGCCATCATCGTCCTGAGTTTCGGTCCTCTTTGGACGCATTTTTTTTGAGGGCTGCAACCGCGAATCGCTCCCGCTGTTCTTTGGTCAAAGTGGCCATCACAAAGGGTTTGACATCCGGGCTTCTAGGCATGACCGAGACCACATCGATATCGGAATAGTCGGAATAGCGAAATTCGGCTGCGTTCGCCGCATAGATGGCGGACCCAAGGATCATGAGACTCAAAATCGCAATTGGTTTCATTCGCCGCATTCCCCGCAAAAAGACTCCAGAAATGCAGTTAGCAAGACCCGCGCCATGTGACGAACCAGATTATGTTTTTGCGTACAATGACTTGCATGGCATGCGGTTTTTTGTGCAACCGGAGAATTGGCGATGTTTTGAGCATGATGATGCGCAATCGATCAGCCTTTGCGCTTTTTATGCAATGCGCGAAATGGCGAGATTTTGGGCACTCTGATGCGCATGCAAGCAATTAACTTGTATCGCGTGGCTGTCGTGCTAAGGCGTGACGCCACTGAACAGAAAAAATTTCCGGAGGTTCCAATGTCCTTGAAGTCATACCTGTCCATTTCGGCCGGCGCGATCATGCTGCTTGCCGCCATACCGGCGTCCGCGGCCACATCCTGGCCGAGCGCAGACCTGCTGGCGTCCGCAACAGCCGATAGCTGCGCATCCGCCAGCATTGCGGCCCAGGAAACCGCCCGCGTCTCCGATGCCGACCTGGCGAACTGCAGTCTGGCCGTCAGGCTTGCCTATTACAGCAAGGCGCAGGCCCTGGCGCTCAACAATCGCAGTGTCCTGCATTACGCGCGCGGAGAATATGATGCCGCGCTCGCCGACAACACGGCCGCCTTGAAGCTGGATGACCGTATGGCGGAAGCGATTGTCAATCGGGGATCGATTTTCCTGGTGCAACATCGTGCCGAGGCGGCCGCGGCGAATTTCGACCGGGCACTGGCCTTCAATCCGGCACATCCGGAAAAGGTCTATTTCAACCGTGCCCTAGCGCGCGAAGACATGGGTGACCTCAATGGCGCCTATGCCGATTTTGCGCAGGCGGCAAAGTTGAGCCCGCAATGGGACCAGCCCAAACGGGAAATGGCCCGATTCAGCATTGTCCGCCAGAAGCCAATGAGCTGAGGCGCATTCCATCTTTCTCCAGTGCGGAAAAAGGCCCAGACCCATGGTCTGGGCCTTTTTCCTTGGGAAATACAGGGCTCGGAAATCCTTCGCGTTGACCGCGTCTTGAGAAAGATGCGGGACCCGCGAATGCGCCGGGCCTGGCCTTGTTCGCGATGTTCAGTTGCGGATTGCTGGCGCGTTGAGCGCGGTGCGCTTGAAGCGGGCCAGTTCGCGGGCCGCCGCTGCATAGTCCGGATTCAGGGCCAGGGCTTGGCTATAGTCGCGATAGGCCGCCAGGTAATCGCCGGTCTCATCCTCGATCACCGCGCGATTGTAATATGCCACCGGCATATTGCTGGCGCCCAGTTCCATCGCTTTCGCGATATCGGCCCGCGCCTCATCATAGCGCTTGAGCGTGATCAGCAGGGCGGCGCGGTTGACATAGCCGTCGCCCAGCTGCGGATTTTCGGTGAGGCCGGCGTTGAAATCGGCCAACGCGCCTTGCGTGTCATTGAGCGCGAATTTTATGATGCCGCGATTGAGCAGCAGCGCACCGCGCCGGATCATCGCCGGATCGCGGAGCGCTTCGTTGCAATAAACAAGGCCCGGGCGGAGATTGGTGCCGTCCCGCGCCGCCTGAGAACATTGGGCGACGGGATCGACATGATAGAGCATCTTGATGTTGCCGCCGGTGGTGTCGTTGCCCGGCATGGCGGAGGAGGATGCGGCGCTGGCTGCGGGAATGCAGAACAGGCTGGCCGCGATCGCGGCAACAAAACGAAATTCCATGGCGCACTCCCTGTTGAACCGTCTTGAACGGCGATCCGTTGCAGGGGAATCTAGTGCAGTCGCGCGGAAGCCGGAAGCGCGGATCGCGCGGATCGGTACGAATTAATCCGCATGCCGACCATTTGGGCATGCATGGCTTTTGCGCAGTTTCAGGGCAGGCGAGAGAAGGGCAGAAAATGCGCGTGACCGGAATTAGGGCAGGCGAAAAGCGGATTCAGGGTTTCCCGGCTTCGGCGGCGCGGCGGAAGATGCTGGTGGAGAGCCATTCAGGGCGCGAATCGGCGTTGGCGACGCGAAGCGCGATGGCCGCGGTATAGGCATCCAGCTTGACCGCGTCTTCCTTGAAGATGCCGGGCTGTTCCAGATCGTCGGACGGCGAATGGTAGCGGTTGGCGCGCCAATCATGCTCGATCGTAAATTGCGGCGTGTCCTTGACGAAGCCGAATTTCATGAACAGCGAGGGCACGCCTTCGCGCACAAAGCTGTACTGGTCGGCGCGGATGAAGACATTGCGGTCGGGGACCGGATCGGGCACCACCGCGATGCCTTGGGCCGCGCCCACCGTGCGGGCGTCGGCGCCCAGTGTGCTTTCGGTCTCGCCCGGCAGATAGACCATCTTGAGCGGCCATAGTGGCAGCGGCATGTCGAAATTCAAATCGGCGACAATGGCGCTTTTCGGCACCGTGGGATTGGCCGCGAAGTAATGCGATCCGAGCAAGCCCTTTTCCTCCGCCGTAAATATCGCGAACAGGATGGAACGGCGCGGCCGGGGACCGCTCTTGAGGCGATGGGCGATGTCCAGCACTGCGGCGACGCCCGAGGCGTCGTCCATGGCACCATTATAGATGCGGTCGCCATTGATGGGCTCGCCCACGCCCAAATGGTCCAGATGCGCCGAAACCACCACATATTCCGACTTGAGCTTGGCGTCGCTGCCCTCCAGCCTGCCGACCAGGTTGGGTGAGGTGACTTTCTGCCTTGTGGCGGCGATGCTGGCCTGGAGGCGCAACTTGAGGTCGAAACGCGGCACCGGCTTGGAAGCATCCGCCAGGGCGCACAATTCCGCGAAGCTGTGGCCGCTGTCCTTGAAGAAGGTTTCCGACTGGCCGGGGTCGGCAGTGGCGATGAAGAAGCCGTCTTGTGTGTCGTGGAATTTGGCGTCGGCCAGATACATGCCGGGCTGGCGGGCGATGAGTTTCTGCCGCGTCCAGATGATCTCGACCTGATGCGGGGTAGTGAGGCTGATCACGCCCAGCACCCCCAGTTTGCTCAGTTCCTTGGCGCGGTTCGACCGGGCGTCGGATTTGACCGGAGCGGAGATATTATCGGGGCCGCCGCTCAGCACCACGGCGATCTTGCCCTTGAGGTCGAGGCCGGCGAAATCGTCATAGCCCTGATCGGGCAGATGCAGGCCATAGCCGATGAATACCAGCGGCGCGTCCACCTTGGCCGGGCGCGGCTCGCCGCCCGCGCCGATCAGAAGCGCATCGCCGACCTTCAGCTTTCTCGTGGCGCCCGCCGCATCCGTCAGGGTGGCGGAAGAGGCGTCTTGGTCCACCACCTGCTGCTCGAACGCGACCGGCTGGAGATAGCCCTGGCTGCCCGCCGGCGCGATGCCTTCCGCCTTTAGCCGTGAAATCACATAATCGGCGGCACGCATGTAACCGGGTGAGCCGGTCATCCGCCCTTCATCGGCGTCGCTGGCGACGGCGCTGATATCGGCCCACCATTGCGTGGCTGCGGAAGACAGAACTGCTTGCGGCGCCGCCGCAGCCGGAAGCCCAAGCAGCAGCGACAGACAAACATATGCCGGCAATGAGCGATTGCGCATGCGACGCCTCCCTGATCGGGCATAGATTAGCCGCGATCACGGCGCGTTCCTATACCGGTGTGGAACTGCCGACGATGCGCAATTAATGGCCAGCCTGCAAAAAAATTTGGCAAAAGCAGGAAGCGTTCTGCGATTCCGCAACGTTGATCCGCAATAATTCTTTCCACGACGTCAATTCGCGTCTCCGGCATCTGGACAGCGCAATCGGGGGGGGTAAAACTAATCCGCATAAGAGCGCTGCATGGCGCCTTCGGGCTGGACCCAGGGAAACATCAGGAACGGATTGCGGATGATAATCCGCGCGCGCGGCGCGGGGGTGTGGGAGAATTATATGAGCGAGCAGAATTCCGAAAGCATGAGTCGCCGCTCATTGCTCAACATGATCGGCACGGTGGCGGGCAGCGCGGTCATGTATCACGCGATGACCGAGATGGGTTATGCGGGCGAAAGCGGCTACACCGGACCGATCAAGCTGTCGCCGCCGCCGCCGGGCACCTCGGTCCTGATCCTGGGGGCGGGCATTGCCGGCATGGTCGCGGCGATGGAACTGCGTGACGCGGGCTACAAAGTTCAGGTGCTGGAATATAACGGGCGCGCCGGCGGGCGGAACTGGTCGCTCTACGGCGGTGATACCTATACCGAACTGGGAGGATTCACGCAGAAAGTGGGCTTTGCGCCTGGCCATTATCTCAACCCCGGCCCCTGGCGGTTGCCCTATCACCATTACGGCATCCTCAGCTATGCCAAGCGCCTGAATGTGGCGTTGGAGCCTTTCACCCAGGTCAATTACAACGCCTATCTGCATTCGACCGAAAGCTATGGCGGCAAGCCGCAGCGCTATCGCACCATCCAGGCCGATTTCCAGGGCCATGTCGCCGAACTGTTGGCGAAAAGCACCAGGCAGAAGGCGCTGGACGGGGCGGTTACCAAGGAAGATCAGGAGATCCTGCTGGCGGCGCTGCGCAACTGGGGCGCGCTGGACGCCAATTACAATTATGCCAAGGGCCTGGTCAGCAGCAACCGCCGGGGTTTTGATTCCGATCCGGGCGGCGGGCTCAATTCTGTGCCGATACCGTCCCAACCGCTGGCGCTGTCGGAGCTGCTCAAATCAAGGCTCTGGGCCTCGATTTCCTCCGGCCAGGGCTATGAATTCCAAAGCTCGATCTTCCAGCCGGTCGGCGGCATGGGGATGATCGGTAAGGCGTTCGGCAAAGAGCTGGGCAACCTGATCAAATACAACTGTAAAGTGATCGACATCCACCAGGACGCCAAGGGCGTCACCGCGACCTATATCGACAGCCGCACCGGCGGCGCGCCGCAGAAGGCCAGCGGCGACTGGTGCGTCTGCACCATCCCGGCCTCCATTCTCAGCCAGATTCCCATGAATGTGGGCGCGCCGATGAAGAACGCGATCGACCAGCTCCCCTATGAAGCGGCGCTGAAGATCGGGCTTCAGTTCAAGCGCCGCTTCTGGGAAGAAGATGAGCAGATCTATGGCGGGATCACCTTCACCAATCAGCCCAATGCGATGCTGGGCTATCCCAACTACAAATATTTCACCAAGGGACCGGGCGTGATCCTGGCTTCTTATACCTTCGGCCCCAATGCTTTCATCGCCGCCGCCAAGCCGCCGGAGGACCGCATCAAAGACGCGCTGGACTATGGCCAGAAAATCCATCCGCAATACAAAAAGGAATATGATTGCGGCGCGGCCGTGGCCTGGCACCGGGTTCCCTGGACGCTGGGTTGCGCCGGGCAATGGACGGATGAGCGCCGCGCGAAACACTATAACAATCTGTGCGCCATGGACGGGCGCATTGTGCTGGCGGGCGAGCATGCCTCGCGCATTCCGGCCTGGCAGGAAGGGGCGGTCACCAGCGCGCTGGACGCCATCGGCCGGCTGCACAAACGCGTTATGACGGCCTGAAGGGGATGAAGATGAAAACAGTTTTTCTATCCCTTGCCGCGCTGCTGCTTTTGACGGCAGGCGCGTCGGCTCAGGAAGTTCGCGCCGGCAGTTTCCCGCAACAGAGCGGCGAAGAGATCTTCAAGGGCGTTTGCCAGGGCTGCCACATGCCTGACGCCAAAGGCGCCACGGGTGCCGGCGCCTATCCCGCGTTGGCCAGCAACCCCCATCTGCAGGTGGCGGGATACCCCGTCGGCGTGGTGCTGCACGGCCAGAAGGCAATGCCCTGGTTTAGCGACTATTTCAGCGACGAGCAGGTCGCCAATGTGGTCAATTACGTCCGCACCAATTTCGGCAATCACTATACGGATAAGGTGACGCCGGCGGACGTGAAAGCACAACGCTAAATTGCGGACGTTGCAGAAGGGAACGGTTCTTTCGCAACTGTTCGAGCGTGCGCTGGGTTTGCATCGCGCCGGACGGTTCGCCGAGGCCGGCCGGCTTTATGCCGATATCCTGCGTGTCCTTCCGGCGGATTTCAATACGCGTCATATGCTGGGCGTGACCCGCTACCAGCAGGGCCGCCATGCCGAGGCGCTTGAACTCATCGGCGGTGCGCTGAAGCTGGAACCGCGCTCGCCCCAGGCGCTTGCCAATTACGGGCTTGTGCTCGGGGCATTGCGCCGCTTCGATGAAGCGGTGGCGAGCTTCGATCGCTCGTTGGCACTTGTGCCGGAAAATGCCGACACACTGAACAAGCGCGGCAATGCGCTGCGGGAATTGGGGCGCGCCGCCGATGCCCTGGCCAGCTATAACGCGGCGCTGAAGCTGATGCCCCATCATGCCGACGCCCTCAACAATCGCGGCGTGGTGTTGCGCGACATGGGACGCCTACCCGAGGCGCTGGCCAGCATCGCGGCTTCGCTTGCCGTCAAACCCGGTTTTCCCCCGGCGCTCAACAACCGCGGCAATGTCCTTCGCGACCTGAAGCGCAGCGAGGAAGCGCTGGCCAGCTATGAAAGGGCGATCCAGCTTGATCCCCACTATGCCGAGGCGTTGAGCAATCGCGGCGCCGCCCTCAGGGACTTGCAGCGCCTGGCCGAGGCGTTGGCGAGTTTCGATGAGGCTCTGGCGTTGGAGCCGCACCATGCGGAGGTGCTTCTCCATCGCGGCGTGGTGTTGCGGGAGATGCGGCGGCTGGAGGAGTCCCTGGCGAGCCTGGACGCCGTGATCGCCGCCCAGCCCGATCATGCCGAGGCCTTTTATCAGCGCGGTCATACTCTGCAATTGCTCCATCGCCCGACGGAGGCGGCGGCGAGCTTCGAACGGGCTATCGCACTGAATCCTGGCCATGCCCATGCCACGGGCGGCTTGGCAGGGGCGGCGCTGCAGGCCTGTGACTGGACGCGCATGGCTAAGGCTTGGGAGCGGTTGCAATCAGGCAGGGCCATCGTGCCGCCGCTCACTATGCTGGGCTATAGCGACGATGAGGGACTCCATCACGCCTGCGCCATGCGCTATCTGCGGGACAGGCTCGGGAAGCCGCCGCAAAGGCCGCGGGGCGGGGCGGCTTGGCGCCATGACCGGATTCGTCTTGCTTACCTTTCCACGGATTTCAAGGAACATGCGACCGCCTTCCTGGCGGTGGAGCTGTTCAAGTGCCATGACCGGTCGCGTTTCGAGGTGCATGGCCTCTCCATCGGTCCAGACGATGGGAGCCCAATGCGCTCCCGCCTGGAGCAGTCATTCGACCAATTCCACGACCTGCAGTCTGTGAGCGACCGGGGTGTGGCGGAGCTGGTGCACCGGCTGGAGGTGGATATATTGGTGGACCTGAACGGCCATACCTTTGGCTACCGGCCCGAAATCCTGGCTTTTCATGCCGCGCCGGTGCAAGTGAATTATCTGGGCTATCCCGGAACCATGGGCGCGGACTTCATGGACTATATCATCGCCGACCCGGTGGTGCTGCCAAGGGACCGCCAGCCTTTCTATGCCGAGAAGATTGTGCACCTGCCGGACTGTTATCAGGTGAACGATGCCTCCCGCTGCAGCGGCGGAGCCGTGCCATCGCGCGCCGATTGTGGGCTGCCGGCGAAGGGCTTTGTCTTCTGCTGCTTCAACAACCATTGGAAGATCACTCCGCCTCTGTTCGACGTATGGATGCGGCTGCTGGAAGCGATGCCGGACAGTTGCCTGTGGTTGTTGGCGGACAATGACGCAGCCCGCGCCAATCTTTGCCGCGAAGCCGAGGCCCGCGGGATCGCGCCGCAACGACTGGTCTTTGCCGGACGCGTTGCACCGGGCGATCACCTGGCGCGCCACCGGCACGCCGACTTGTTCCTCGACACGCTACCCTACAATGCGCACACCACCGCCAGCGACGCGTTATGGATGGGTCTGCCGCTGATCACCTGCATGGGCGAGGCTTTCGCGGGCCGGGTCGCAGCCAGCCTGCTCCGGGCGGCGGGGCTGGGAGAGCTGGTGACGCGCGGCCTGGAAGAATACCATACGCTGGCGCTCCGACTGGCGCGCGAACCCGCGTTGCTCCGCGCCTGCCGGGAGCGGCTGGGCGATCGCGCAGCGCTCAGCCTTTTCGATACTGGCAGGTTCCGGCGCAACATCGAAGCCGCTTATGTCAAAATGCAGGCGATCGCCCTCGCGGGCGAAGCGCCTTATGGCTTTGCCGTGGAGGCGCAGGCGGTTTGACGGCCCCGTCAAGCCAGCGCCTTGACGATGACGCGATTTTCGTGTTCGGGCCGTCGCCCTATGGAAATCGAATTTCGCAGTTTCGCAATAGCACCTCTATTGTCTTTCCTGCGCCTGATGGGCGCTGTCCGCACGCCGCCTGGTTGCAATTCCGTCCTTCCGTGACGTTTGCATATATTTTGCCCAAAAGGGTGGGCAGCTTGCGGTCCCATTGTGCAGTGCAGAATCTTTTTCCAAAGTCCGCGGAGAAGTCGCTTCATGATCCTTCGGTATCGAAATTGATCAACCTGCACAGATGTGATGCAGGAATCAGAAATTGGAGTTGCCGAAGGCCGGTCCTGCGCAGCGTTTGCGCAGTCTGGTAAAATGTTTCATGAAAAATTCGCCGAATTTGCACACGGAATAACTGATTCCGTAACGAAAGCGTCCGGTGGCGGGCGCAATTCCGCGCGGACTGCCCACAAAATATGCGTTGCTGCCGCTACGCGTGACAGAGGTGCGGGCCTCGGATCATTTATCGGGAACTTCGCGCGTCCGAAATCGTCGTGAGGGCGCATTAGGGGCAGCACGCACAAAATCTGAGCGGATTTTCGTGACCGTCTTGCGCCAATGCCGACGCGCGCTGCTTCTCCTTCGAGCAGATTTCCGATTCCGGATCTGACGAAATTCTTCGATCCGAATTGGCACACGGTTTGCGTTGCAACATGGGTGAGCGGAGCGGAATCCATCCTGGCGTGTGAAATGTATTTGCGCAGAGGAGCGCCCGGTTCGTTCGCGAAGGAGCAACCGGAGGGCAGAGCAGCAGGATAGCTGCGACAGGCAAACGAACCGGACAGTCCTTGACTGCCGGGCCGTCATCGCAAGCCACATCACCTAGCAACATATAAGGGGAATTCAAATGACAGCATCGTCTTCAAGGCTCAGAGGTCGCAAGCACTTCACGGCAAATCTCAAATATTCCCTGCTGATGGGGGCATCGATCTCTGCCGTTGCCTTGGGTGCCGCGCCCGCACAGGCGCAAAGTGGCAGTGCGCCGGAACAGATTATCGTGACCGGCACCCGTACCCAGGGCATGACCGCCCAGGACAGCATGTCGTCCATCCAGGTTTTGGGCGTCGATGCCCTGTCCCAGGGCGTCGGCTCAACCGATCTTCGCCAGGCCCTGGGCGAAACCGTTCCCTCTTTCACCGCCCAGCAATATGCCAACGATACCGCTGAGTTCTCGCTCTCGGCGGCGCTGCGTGGCGTCTCGCCCAACGATACCCTGGTCCTGGTGAACGGCAAGCGCCGCCACTATACCGGCAATCTTCATGTCGATGCCGGCTTCGGCGCGGGCAGTTCTTCGCCCGATATTTCGCTGATTCCCGAAGCAGCAATCGACCATGTCGAAGTGTTGCTCGATGGCGCCGCCGCCCAGTACGGCACCGACGCCATCGCGGGGGTGGTGAACATCATCCTCAAGGACAAGTCCGAGGGCGGCACGATCTCGACCACCGGCGGTCAATATTATGCCCGCGACGGCGCGAGCTTCGACCTCTCCTCCAACATCGGCCTTCCCCTGTTCGGCGAGAAGGGTTTCGTATCGCTCAGCGGCAACATGCAGACGCACGCCTTTACCCATACCGGCGGGAATGACACGCGCTATATCAATGCCGAAGGCAATCCCGTGCCGGTGGGCACGGTCGGGACCACGCCGAATGCCGCGGGGATCATCGCCTGTTCCGGCGGCAATTGTATTCCCACCACCGGTCCCTACGCGGTAACCACCGACTACAATTATCCGCGCACCAACCTGATCAACGGTGACGGCGAATACACGCTTCTCACCGGCGTGGTGAATGGGGGGTACAATTTCACGGACGATATTGAGCTTTACGGCATGGGTACGGTTTCCTACCGCACCGCCCGGTCTCACCAGAATGTCCGACTGCCCACCCAGGTTATCGCCTCGCCCGGCTCCAGCCAGCCTTGCAGCGCATCCAATCTGCAAGGCTATAACACGGCGCAAACCGCCGGTGGCACGCCGGCCTGCGCCGTCGGGGTTTCGACCACGGGCTCGGCTTCGGGTGCCGGCGTCGTCCTGCTAACCGGGTCCACCGCCGCCGCGCCGGGCCTGAACAGTAACGGGGTTGTCATATCCTCGGGCCAGGCCGGCACCCTGTTCACGCCGGGCGAGCTTGTCGTGTATCCCAGGGACATGGAGCCCCTCGAAGGATTGAGGGAGGTGGACTACCAATACAATGCCGGTCTGAAATTCGATCTCCTCAGCTGGCACATGGACGCCAATCTCGGCTATGGCAAGGATATCGACAAAGTCTCGACCTTGAATTCCGGCAACCGTTCGCTGTTCATCGATACCCATACCACCCCGACCAATTTTTATGACGGCGCGTTTCAGGCCAGCGAGCTGACCGCCACGCTCGATGCCAGCCACAATTTCAATGTTGGCATGGCTTCACCCCTGTCCGTCGCTGTGGGTCTGGAGGCGCGGGAAGACACCTACAAGATCACGCCCGGCGATCCGAGTTCCTATTACAAGGAAGGGCCGCAATCCTTCCCGGGCTTCGCCCCCGCCAGCGCCACCGACAAGAGCCGCAAGAATTATGCATTTTATGTCGACTTGGCGCTGGCGCCGATCGAGGAGTTGCAACTCGACATCGCGGGCCGCGCCGAACATTTCAGCGATTTCGGCGACACCCAGATCGGCAAGATCACGGCGCGCTACGACTTCAACCCGCAATGGGCGATCCGCGGCACCATGTCGACCGGTTTCCGCGCTCCCACGCTGGAAGAGGAATATTACACCGCCGTCAACGTCTCGCCCACCTCGGCCACGGTACAGTTGCCGGCCAACTCAGCCGCCGCCAAGATCCTGGGCCTGCCGAACCTGGCGCCGGAAATTTCGACCCAATTCAGCGCAGGCATCATCGCCCATCCGCTGGAGAGCCTCGCCGTGACGGTGGATGGCTACAGCCTCTCGCTGGGCAATCGCATCGTGGCCTCCAGCACGGTCAACAGCGCCGGCGGCACCATCAACACCCCGCTGGTCACCACAGCGATCCTGGCGGACGGCGTTTCGCTTGATCCGACCGCGACCCAGCAGGGTGTCACGGCCTTCCTGAACGGCATCAGCACCCTGACCCAGGGCGTTGACATCACAGTCAACTATCCGACCGATCTTGGCGAGTATGGCGGGGTAAACTGGACACTGGCGGCAAACTACAACTCCACCGCGATCTCCAAAGTGAATCCCGCTCCCGCCACGCTCCTGGCGTCCAACCCCAGCGCGACCTTCTTCAATTTCCAATCCTTGTACAATTTTGCGCATGCCGGGCCACAGGAGAAAATAGGCCTCACCGCGAACTGGTCGCTGGACCAGTTTGGCGCGACGCTGCGGGAAACCTATTACGGGCCGCAGCACAGCTACACCAGCCCGAATTCCGGCGGCGAGGAAATTCCCTTCAACCAGGCGGGGGTTGGTCTCACCGATATCGAAGTCCGGTACAATGTCACCGACATGTTCCAGCTTTCATTCGGCGGCGACAATGTTTTCAACCTGCATCCGGATACGATTCCCTATGCGCCGGCGATCTGCCCCGGCAACGGCGTGTTCCTGATCGGAGCCGGCAAATGCGTGGTGGGCCCCGACATTCCCTCCAACGGCCAGGCGGAGACCGCCAGCAATGGCGCTGTGGCCAACACACCCTTCACGGGAGCCTGGACCGCAAATGGTGGCTATTACTACGCCCGCATTACGATGGCTTTCTAGAATGGCGGCGCATGCAGCAAAGCCGGTGTGTCGTTCGCGGATCAATCTGGCCGCCGGGATTCGGGTAGGTTCGCCCGGCGGCTATCGTTCAACAACAGAGAGGAAGACAGCATGAAAAGTTCGAAGAAATACGGAGTTTACGGGGCCGTCGCCGCGTTGGCGTTTTGCGCGATGAGTGGCGCAGCCAGCGCGGCGGATGGCGTGGCGCGCCTGGCGGGCCCCAATCCCGCCTCGCCCATTGTCGAGGCCGTCACTGTGCCGGCGGGATATACCTTCTACTTCCTCAGCGGCGCGCCGGCCTCGCCAGTGGATCCCAAGGCGCCCAAGGGCAGCGCAAAGGCCATGGGCGACACGCCGACCCAGACGGCATCGTCTCTTGGCAACCTGAAAAAGACCTTGACGGCACTGGGCCTCAACTTCGGCAATGTCGTGAAGGCGACCGTCTTCATGGCGGGCGATCCGGCCAAGGGCGGAGAGATGGATTTTGCCGGCATGAACAAGGCCTGGTCGAAGGAATTCGGCACAAAGGAACAACCCAACAAGCCGTCGCGCTCGACCATCAAGGTGGCCGGGCTGGCCTCGCCGGGCGCGCTGGTCGAGATCGAGATGATCGCGGTCAAGAAGTAACGGTGCAAGTCCTGCTTGCGCCGGGGGGCGGGCGATGGCACGAAAGACTATCGCGCCATCGCCGGATTTCACTGGAATGAGGATGTCATGTCTTTGAATCGCCGCCGTCTGCTGCAGAATTCGCTGGCAATGGGCGGCATGTTGGGGCTGGGCGGTTGCGCGGTCTCAGGCAAGGGTCCCACGGCGAAGATCACGGGCCTCGACATAGAAGACATTCCGCCGGCACTGGCGCCGATCCGCGCCCATCTCGACCGCATCTTCGACATTCGGTGCTGCATAAGGCCGTTCCGCGTCAAAGGTCCGAACCTGGACACCGAGCAGATCGGCGATGCGCTGGTGGTGCACAATTACGGCCATGGCGGCAGCGGCTGGTCGCTGTCCTGGGGCTCCGCCAATGTCGCGGTGCAAAAGGCGATGTCGGTCAGCCCCAAGGAGATCGCCGTCATCGGCTGCGGCATTGTCGGGCTGACCTCCGCTGTTGTGGCCCAGCGGGCGGGCGCGCAGGTCACGATTTATACCCGTGAGATGTATCCCCGCACCCGTTCGGTCCGCGCCAATGGCAGCTGGACGCCGGATTCGCGCATCTGCCTGGCCGAGCCGGCGGGACCGCAATTCGGCGCCCTGTGGGAGCAGATGGCGCGCTATTCCTACAAAATGTTCCGCTTCTATATGGGACTTCCCGGGCGGCCGATCGATTTCGCCGACCAGTACCGGCTGTCTGACACGCCGATCACGCCCAGAGTCGACACGCCCGATCCGTCCATCAAGGGCAGCTATGCCACCACGGGCATGCCACAGCAGGAAAGCGAATTCGGCATCTATAGCGACCGCATCGCGGACCTGACGCCCCGGCCCCAGCTATTGCCGGCAGGCGCGACGCCTTTCCCGGTGAAATATGTCGCGCGGTCGGAGATCATGTTTTTCAATTTCGGTGCCTATGGCCATGTTCTGCTCAGTGAATTCTTCGAAGCGGGCGGCAAGGTGGTGATCCGGGAATTCCACAACCCCTCCGAGCTGGGCGGGCTGAAGGAGAAGGTGGTCATCAACTGCCCGGGCTATGCCGCGCGCGACCTGTGGAAGGACAAATACATGATCCCGGTGCGCGGCCAGACCGCCTGGCTCATCCCGCAGCCGGAAGTCAATTATGGCCTGAGCTATAACAACGTCAGCATGCTTTCGAAAAGCGACGGCATCATGGTGATGAATCCGCCCGGGCCGGCCAAGGGCGACATGGTCGGCATTGGCGACGCCAACGAGGTCGAGAGCCGGGAGGAAGCGGAATCGGGCGTGCGCATCATCGAGCAGCTTTATTCCCGCTTTCCGGCGCAGGCCTGAATGGGCCGCCATCCCAAGGGAGACATGATATGCACGCGAAGCTGATACTGGTATCGCTGCTCAGCATCGGTCCTTGCGCGGTCTTTGCGCCGTTCCCTGTTCAGGCGCAAACAAAGCAGTCCGTATGGGACGGGGTTTACACGGATGCCCAGGCCGAGCGCGGCCGGGCGCAATATGCCGCGCATTGCGCGATGTGCCATGGCCCCGCGCTGGAGGGCAATGGCGAGGCGCCGCCATTGACCGGAGAATTCATTCCCGACTGGGCCGGCATGACCCTGGCCGATCTCACCGACAAGATCCGGATCACCATGCCGCTCAACGCGCCCGGCACGCTGAGCCCGGCGGCCGCGGCCGATATCCTGGCCTATATTTTGAAGGCAAATAACTTTCCTATGGGGTCGAAGGAACTTGGTCCAGGCACGGACTTGTTGAGCGCGATCAGCTTCGACGTTTCTAAGGCCAAACCTGTGGCTGCGGCCCAGTTAAAATCCACGCCCAAATAGCCCGTGCGTTTATGGCCTGCTAATGGACTGTAACCGATAGAAGAATAGTTCCAAATTCCGGTCCAATGAAATTTTTCGAGGAAGAAGGCAGAAGGGCGTTACCTGCGATGAGCGAAGGGTGGACCAGCGTGTCGATAAGCGGAACTACGAACCCGCCCGTTGCTAAAGGCCGAAGACGCGGCTCCCTTAAAATCGCCGATGTCGAATATCGCGTGCTATGGGCCCAGGAGAAGCAGGGATGGGATGTTCATCGCAACGGCAAGCTTACGGAAGTGTCGGCGCGCAAAAAGATAAAATCAGCTATCGATTCGGCCATCCGTGACGCGAAGGCGGAACTGGAAACGTCTGGAGCCATCATAGTGGTGACTTACCTGCAGGGCCGGAAGCTGGAGACCATCTGGAAGGGGCTTGCCCCGACCTGAAATTCAACGGATTTTCCTGGACCATTCGCGGCCCCGAAACCGTATGCGAAAATGAACAGAGCCTGCGCGTGTTGTGCTCCGGCGAGATCTGTGTGCTCGGCAAATTCGATCCGCCCAAGGCCGGCCGGTGAGCCGTTGTTCCTTTCAAGCGGTACCGAGAACGCCTTCAACTTCCTTCGGCTTTTTCTCGATCACGCGCAAATAAGCGCGCACGGCCGTGTCTGGCTATGATCGTCCTTGCTCCCAATCTCTCACGCGCGCGGCGCTGAAACCGAAGTGCAACGCAAAGGTCTCCTGGCTCATCTTCAGGTTCTTCCGGATCGCGCGCACATCGATCTTTTCCGGGATGTGAACCCGAAATGCCTTCTTGCTGGCAGAGCCTTTCGCATAGCCGATAGCCTCACTAAGGCCGCTGACAATCTCTCCAAAAATCTCGTCTGTCTTGTTTGCCTTGCTGGTCTTGCTCATCTTGCGCCTGGTGGTGGCCATTGTTGTCGTCTCCGGTTATCATTTTAGGTGTCGTACGTATCGATCAATTCCTTGGTTAGAAGTTTCAGCGTGTTTACCTGGGCGTTCGAAAGATTGCCCATTGCGTCTTTGCTGTAGATCGTCAGCAAAAACACCGGAATATTCACGCCGCTGTAAAAGCTGATAAGGCGATAGCCGCCGCTCTTGCCTTTACCGCGCCCTGCAATCCTGACCTTCCGGCACCCGCCAGAACCCTTGATCAGGTCGCCCGCATCGGGATGGCGAGCGAGAAACCTTCTGTCACCCCGTGCCCAACGCGCGCTCAACGGCTTCCGGCTCGCGTTCAATCACGCGAAGCAGAATACGCTCCGCCACGCCCATCTTCTTTTTCTGTTCCCATCCCTCGATGGTGCGGGCCGGCACGCCAAATCGGCGCTCGAATTCCTTTGGGCTGCTGGCGACTTTCTTACGAATTTCCTTCACGCGCGCGGCGGGCATCTCTTCGATAACGCGTGTGGGCAAGGCAATTTCGCCCCTCTTGTGGGCGACGGCTTCGCGCAGGGAAGCTTCCAGGGCGAGCCCGAGCTTGCTTCTTTTTTCCTTGGCCATGGGGTTCTCCTTAGGTCTTCAAAATCGTTGCCAGCTCTCTCAACACTTTCTTGTCGTCTTCCGTCAGGTCTTCCTTTTGCGATTTCGCGTAGGCCAGAAGCAGATACGCCGTCTCCGCCGAAACCACGGCCAGGTAGATGGCGCGCCCGCCGCCACGCTTGCCTTTGCCGCCCATCGCAAAGCGGATTTTGCGGACGCCGTTCAGGCCTGGGATCACATCGCCCGCCTCCGGGTTTGCCGCGATTTCCGCTTCCAGCTTCGTTAAGTCGGCTTTGCTGGCCCCCAGCTTTTTCAGCGACTTTGCGAACAGCCGCGTGTGGATGATTTCCACGGGCTTATTTATACGCCGCTGGCGTATAATCCGCAAGAGAAAAATACGCTGGCGGCGTACTTATATCGAAGTGTTTTTGGCGGAAAGCGGAGGGTTTTAGGGGCATGAGCAGTTCCCATCTTGAGGATGAGAACGAATAGAGAACAAAGTAGGGGGCGAGTCTAGGGGGCACCCGCGTCGCATGAGCGTCACTCAACGGTCATCCCGGCGAACGCGAAACGCGAGGGAGGGGAGCGCTGCAAGCATGACGATCCGCCGCATCCTCACCTGGGCTTTTCAAAGGGTGAGGCTCCGGCATGAATGGCCTGCCGTGGTTTCTGCATCCTCTGCACGATTAGTACACCCCTGTGGATAACAGCACACCAAGAATCGCGATATATGGTGAGAAGCTTTTTGCCCGGCAATAATCCCGGATTGTGGAAGCTGCGCAATGGTCCCAAAAAAGATATGCATCGTTAGTTGCACGGCGCACAAGCGCGCAGCTCCAATGCGCGCAGAGAATCTGTACTCTTCCGAACTATTCTATAAGTCCCGCAGATACGCTCAGGCCAGCTATGATGCGTGGCTGGTTCTCTCGGCCAAGCATGGATTGGTAGAACCATGCGAAATTCTAGCTCCCTACGATTGTAAACTGACGACACTCTCGCTTCATAAGCGAAGGTCTTTGGCCGAACAGATATCTCATCAAGCCATTCGTCTTTTTAAAGATCGCAATGTCCAAATTAGTTCGATCTGTGGTGAAGAATATGACCATCTGCTTGGTGAAGCTGGAATACCGATCAACCGCAAGCCAGAATTTTCTCTTCCGATCGGCAAAAAGCTGAAAGCGCTTGGCGCTATTACGGATCCCAACAACAGTCAACCTTTGCTAGAATCTACATACAATGCGATTTGGCGCCTTATTAAAAGAAGTGGCCTACGGCGCTTGAAAGATGTCATGGATAGCGGAATACCAGATTCAGGCATCTATCTTTTTTTTGACGAGCGAGAACGACGCCTGAAGGACATTGATAAGCTTAGAATTGTGAGGATTGGTACGCATGGTGTTGCTTCGGGATCTAAAGCATCGCTTCGCAATAGGATAAGAACACATTTTGGAACTGCCTCAGGTGAGGGTAATCATCGAAGCTCTATTTTTCGTCTGCACACGGGACGCAGCTTGATAAATGCCAAATTGGCGCCTGCGATTGGGACCTGGGGTTTGCCTACTGCCGACAAGAATAGTTTGCTGGCTGAACGTGAGTTGGAACAGGCCGTATCCAAATACTTAGCAGACCTATATGTCCTGCTAATTGCGGTGCCTGGAGTATCAGACAAGAACAACGACCGCTCTTATCTGGAGCAAAATCTAATCGCGCTGCTCTCGAACGGCTGCAAGCCACTTGACCCACCCAGCTGCGACTGGCTGGGGTTGAACTCAGCCAAACGGGAAATCAGAAAAAGTGGTCTTTGGAACGTCAATCACGTGCAGCAGTCTGTTGATCCCGGTTATCTAGAAATACTTGAGTATTATGTGTCGGTGACTGCAGGTAACAAGCCAGTTCCAAGGAAGCAACTCGCTCCTCGCGATTGGCAAGCTCGCGCACGGGATGATGCGCGGCAGCTGACGCTGTTGTAGCGCACCATGGCTACTACTGCGTCCTCCCCAATAGCCGAGAGATACGCGAAGGCACTGTGCCATCTTAATCACGCGAGGCGGACTCAGCGCCTAGGTCTCATATTGGGATCGGGTGTTAGCGATAGTTTGAAAATTCCCAAGTGGGAAAAACTTATAAAGCAACTGGAGTTACAACTGGAATACAATTCCGGAGGTGCTCCTGCGTCCTATCGGGCCGAGCAGTTATTTCAACACTACAAGAAAAATAGGGCAGACCAACTTGGCTGGCAGAGCGGCGAAAAACTTGACGCCGCTATCACGGCTGGTTGGCGCGACGTTATTGCTGGATGCCTATATACTAATTTTCGCGGCAAGAACGGAAAACTCAATCGGAGTGCTTACGAAATAAAAATCGAACAACATCCCTACCTGAGTCGTCTGGGAAAACTCGCTCAAGACGCTGCGTTGGTTGTAACACATAATTTTGATGATGCCCTCGAAGTTGCAATTGATCTTGATAAGTCTGTTACCGCCCCAACTAATCGTCGTTTTCATTCATTCTGGAAGCCCGAACCGTTCCTTCGACGGGGGATGGTGAATATTTATCATCCCAATGGGTTCATTCCATTGCGTCGCGATCTAAAAGGAAGTGAGAATCTCATACTGACGGAAGCAAGTTTTGCGGACCACCTTGCAAATACAAATACCGAAGAATCACATTTCCTTCTGCGGCATCTTGCGGACAAAACGTGTCTAATTATCGGCCATTCGTTGTCTGATGGTACGCTGAAAAATGCGCTGAGGCAGCATGCAAACCAGCGCCCAGGCCACGTCAATTACTACGTGCACTGGAATCGGCATGGCGAATCTGGCTTGAGCGAAGATCAGCGCAACGCGATACGAGAAGCCAATTTCGAGACGTACAATTTGGTTACTATCTTTGCGAATTCATTGGATATCGCAGAAATTCTTCAAATCATCTCGATGAGCGAAGGTGATTTAGAGGGGCTTCTAGCCCACCACTCGATGGTATCACGGTATGTCTATTACATTGTTGGCGCTGTCTCTGCAGGGAAGAGTACAACATTGCGCCATCTTCGTGATTTAGCCACGGTCGAGGAATGGCCCCGCGCTATGCCGACTGTTATGAACCGGCCCTCACTCGGATTAAAAAAATCACAAGAAATGATAATTGACGAGAAACTGGAGGATGCTATTTGGAATAAAAACTCAGAAATTCGTGACATCAAGACCGGTATTGTAGCGGTCGATAGGGCGCCCCTTGATTTCATTGCTTTTCCGGCGAGGAAAAATGAGACGTTGGGCGTTACCGCGAGAAAGCGCGCGGATGCAGTACTCGAAAGACTTAAGCTAAGTGGCCTGCGTGACCTCTGCCCTGGTCAAGTTATTGTTGTTCAAGCGGATACTGAGGTGTTAGTTGAGCGCCAGCTTTTGAGAAGCGGCAGGGCGAAGCCAGAGGAAGTAGCTGACGGATCGACAGAGCGTTATCTTGAGCGGCAAAGTAAGCGTCTTGCAGAGATCTATAAAAGGGCAATTGATATAAAAAGTGTGATTGAAACCGACTGCTGTTCGATCGCAATTTCTGTTAAGGCCGCTGCACGCATTGTTCATTTTGGGAATTACCAGCCGTTCGATTTTGCGGGACGCTTACGGGCAATTCAAAAAGGAAAATAAATGTCGCGCCGCAGTTTGATATATTTTGCTGGTCCATTGTTTTCGTTGGCTGAGAAAATGGAAAATGAGCGACTGTGTCGTGCTCTTGAGAGGTGGTGCGATGTTTTTTTGCCTCAAAGAGACGGAGAGCTTGTGCCGCATCTCATTCAACGCGGACTTTCCAAGGAGCAAGCCTATCGTTCGGTTTTTGAGCGGGATGTGGCAGCGCTGAAGGCTTGCGATGCGGTAGTAATTAATCTCGATGGGCGCGCTGTGGACGAGGGAGCCGCATTTGAGCTCGGCTTCGCATACGCATTAGGTAAGCACTGCGTTGGCTATCGTACTGACGTCCGAGTTCTCCTGCCGTGGGGATTAAACCCGATGGTTACGACTCCATTAGTGGATACATTTGGATGTATTGAGGCATTGGAAGCTTGGGCCAAAGAGCTTAGCCCGACGTCTGATTTGCGACGGCCTCGTCTGGTTAAGTAGCCGATAAATTTGATTCCCTGCTGGCTCGGATTCATTTCCAAACTTGCATCTTCGAATGGGTTGGTCGGATGGCGCGACAATTACGCTGCCGCTAGGCCGCTTGGCCTGACGCGGCGCGGTTTAACGGCCGCGCGCTACGCTGTCGCTAGCGCGGCCTACCGCGCCTTGTCATTTCAATTGGCCTGCCGGAGGTGGGCCAATTGAAATGGTGCCGCAGGTGAGAATCGAACTCACGACCTATCCCTTACCAAGGGATTGCGCTACCACTACGCTACTGCGGCAATCGTGGTATTTCAGGAGCTTACGTCCCAACCCTTTGGCCGGGCAAACCCGTAAAAAGGCCGGGTGCTATAACTTAAGCCCGAGGCGAAGGAAAGCCGCCCGCGCCCCAAAACCACGGTCAGAGCCGCCCCCGATTCCCATGCCCAAACGCCCGCCCGAAAAACTGGCCGCTGCCCTTAGGGCCAACCTCAAAAAGCGCAAAGCCGCCCGGTCCGTCCTCAATCAGGCCGCCCCTGAAAACCTTAAGGAAAAAGCGGCCACGCCCCCCGTCAGGCCAGTCCCCCGGCCAAAGCCCGGCTGAACTGCCCCAAAAGCCTCTTGCCATCACGCCCGGCCTTCCCCCATGAGGGGGCATGGACCGGATAAGAATATGCGGCGGCAGGCGGCTTTCGGGCGAAATCCCGATCAGCGGCGCCAAGAATGCCGCCCTCAAACTGATGGCGGCCTCGCTTCTGACGGCTGAACCCTTGACCCTGTCCAATGTCCCGCGCCTGGCCGATGTCCGCGCCATGGCCGAACTGCTCAAAAGCTTCGGCGTCTCCGTCGATCACACCCAGGGCATATCGTTGGGGGAGGGCGACACCTATACCCTCCACGCCCAAACCATCGCCTCCTCTTTCGCCTCCTACGACATGGTCCGCAAGATGCGCGCCAGCTTCCAGGTGCTGGCGCCGCTACTGGCGCGCCACGGCGAAGCCAGGGTCTCGCTGCCCGGCGGCTGCGCCATCGGCGCCCGCCCGGTCGATCTGCACCTGAAAGCATTGGAAGCGCTGGGCGCCAAGGTCGAACTCGATGATGGTTATGTCATCGCCACCGCCCAGCATGGCCTCAAGGGCGCGGCCATCGAATTTCCCAAGGTCTCCGTCGGCGCCACCGAAACCGCGCTGATGGCCGCCACCCTGGCGCGCGGCGTCACCGTCATCGGCAATGCCGCCCGCGAACCCGAAATCGAAGACCTTTGCCTCTGCCTCATCGCCATGGGCGCGAAAATCACCGGCCTCGGCACCTCGCGCCTCACCGTCCAGGGCGTCCTGGCCCTCCACGGCGCCGTATATAAAGTCATGCATGACCGGATCGAGGCGGGCACCTATGCCATCGCGCTGGCTATCGCGGGCGGCGAGGTCGAACTTATCGGCGCCAAACGCGACACCATCGCCGTGCTGCTGGGCCTCTTGCAGCAGACCGGCACCGAAACGCGCGATACCAATCGCGGCATCGCCCTGTTTCGCAACGGCGCGGTCCCCGCCTCGGTCGATATCACCACCGCGCCGTTCCCCGGCTTTCCCACCGACCTTCAGGCCCAGTTCATGGCCCTGATGACGGTGGCCGAAGGCATCTCGGTGATCCGCGAAACCATTTTCGAAAACCGCTTCATGCATGTTCCCGAACTGGGGCGGCTGGGCGCCGATATCCGTGTCCATGGCGATGTCGCCACCGTGCGCGGCGTGGCCAAACTCAAGGGCGCCCCCGTCATGGCCACCGATCTGCGCGCCTCGGTCAGTCTTGTTTTGGCCGGGCTGGTGGCGGAAGGCGAAACCACCGTCTCCCGCGTCTATCACCTCGACCGCGGCTTCGACCGGCTGGAGGAAAAACTCAGCGCCGTCGGCGCCGATATCTTGCGGGAGCGGGAATGAACGGTTCACTATTGAAGTTGGGCGCTGCAGACAGCGAAGATCTGGAAATCCTTTCCGCCCGGCTGCAGGACGCCACCGCCCGGCTGAAAGATATTGCCTGGCTGCCCAGACAGCGCCGTTTCGCCGCCTTGTTCAACCGCTATCGCTGGGAAGACAACAAAGCCGGCAAAGGCTCGCGCGTCCGCGCCGGGCTTCGTTTTGACGGCGTGCGACGCGTGGAATCCCAGAACATCAAGCGTGGTGCGCCCGATGCGGTAGTCTCCTTGCTGGCGATCAAGTTCACGCCCAACCCCAGGGACGCCTCGGGCCTCGAAGAAAGCGCCGATCCCGGCGGCACCATCGAACTGGTGCTGGCGGGCGGCGGCGCCTTCCGCCTCACCGTCGAATGCATCGACGCCGAGCTTTCCGATCTCACCGGCCCCTGGGAGGCGCGCGGCCGTCCCATGCATGATAGTGATCGCTGATGGCCCGCCGTCTCAATACCAAGGACAAGAATTTCGCCGCCGCCTTGCAGGCGCTGCTGATGTCGCGGGCCAGCGTCGAGCAAGACGTCGCGCGCGAGGTCAAAGCCATCATCGCCGATGTGCGGGCGCGCGGCGACGACGCTTTGGCCGAACTCTCCAACAAGTTCGACCGCGCCAATGTCACCCGCGACAGCCTCAAGCTCACGGCCGGCCAGATCGAGACCGGCGCCTCCAAGATCACCCGGGCGCAGGAAGACGCCATCGGCCTCGCCGCCCGCCGGATCGAGGCCTATCACCACCGCCAGCTTCCCAAGGACGCCGAGTTCGGCGACGACACCGGCGCCATGATGGGCTGGCGCTGGACGCCGGTCGACAGTGTCGGCCTGTATGTCCCGGGCGGCACCGCCGCCTATCCGTCCTCGGTGCTGATGAACGCCATTCCCGCCAAGGTCGCGGGCGTGGGGCGCATCGTGATGGTGACGCCGGCCTCGAACGGAAAAATAAATCCCCTGGTGCTGGCGGCGGCCCAGCGTGTCGGGATCACTGAAATCTACCGCGTCGGCGGGGCCCAGGCGGTCGCCGCCCTGGCCTATGGCACCGACGCGATTGCGCCGGTGGACAAGATCGTCGGCCCCGGCAACGCCTGGGTCGCCGCGGCCAAACGCGAAGTCTTCGGCCAGGTCGGCATCGATTCCATCGCCGGGCCGTCGGAAATCCTGGTGATCGCCGATGGCGACAACAATCCGGGATGGATCGCCGCCGATCTCTTGAGCCAGGCCGAGCACGATGCCTCCTCGCAGAGCATATTGATCACCGATGACGCCTCCTTCGCCGACCGGGTGGAGGATGCCGCCGAGCGCGCCCTGGTCCATCTGCCGCGCCGGGACATCGCCTCGAAAAGCTGGAAGGATCATGGCGGCATCATCGTGGTGGAAAAACTCGCCGACGCGGCCGCGCTGTCCGACCGGTTCGCGCCGGAACATCTTGAGATCGCCACCGCCAATCCCCGCCTGCTGCTGGGCCATGTCCGCCATGCCGGCGCCATATTCTTAGGGCGGCATACCCCCGAAGCGATGGGCGATTACATTGCCGGGCCAAACCATGTCCTGCCGACCTCGCGCTCGGCGCGTTTTTCCTCCGGCCTCTCGGTGCTGGATTTCATGAAGCGCACTTCGCTGTTGTCGCTGGACCAGCGCGCCATGAACGCGCTCGGCCCCGATGCCGTCACCCTGGCCGAGGCCGAGGGCCTCCTGGCCCATGCCCATTCCATCTCCGCGCGCCTTAATCGCAAATGACCGCCGAACCGCAGATGAAAACTCCACAAGCCGATTTCCGCATCGCCGCTATCGCCTTTGACGAGGACAGCGTGGTGACGCGCCCCCGCCCGATCGAGCAGGAGCGCGAAGTGGCGATCGTCGACATCCTGGAAAAGAATTTCTTCCGGCTCAAGGATTCGCCGGGCGGGCCTTATTATATCATCCTGGGCGTCACCGAAAACCGCCTGGTGCTGGACGTTTCCCTGAAAGGCGGGGTGCCGCATGGAAAAATCATGCTCTCCCTCACCCCGCTCGCCAAAGTGATCAAGGATTATTTCCTGGTCTGCGACACCTATTACAAGGCGATCCGTACCGCCCCGCCGCACCAGATCGAGGCCCTCGACATGGGCCGCCGCGCCCTGCACGACGAAGCCAGCACGCTCCTGAAAAAGCGCCTGGAAGATAAGGTCGAACTGGATTTCGACACCGCCCGCCGCCTCTTCACCCTTATCTGCGTCATGCATATGAGGGGCTAAATGCGCGCCACCGGTCCCGATGCCGTTCTCTTTGTCTGCACCATGAATGCGGTGCGCTCGCCGATGGCGGCGGCGCTGCTGCGTCACCTGCGCCCCGACCTCAATGTGCAATCCTCCGGGCTTGAAACCGGCGAGCCGGATTTCCTGATGGTCGCGGTGATGGCCGAGATCGGGCTGGACCTTGCCGGCCACACCCCGCATCCGCTCACCGGCCTTAAGCCCGGCCATTTCTCTCTGGTGGTGACGCTCTCGCCCGAGGCCCACCATCGTGCCCTGGAATGGACCCGCGCCGCCCGGACCGAAGTGGAATATTGGCCGACCCTGGATGCGGCCTCGGTCGAGGGCAGCCGGGAACAACGCCTTGCCGCCTACCGCGCCGTCCGCGACGATCTTTTCCAGAAGCTCAAGGCCCGTTTTCAGTTCGAGAATGCTTGATTCGACTTGATTTTCTCCAGTTTCGGTGCGATTGAACCCGCGCCTATCGCACATTCATAAGGGGATTGATGGCCAAGGAAGAATTGCTGGAATTTGAGGGAACGGTCAGCGAATTGCTGCCCAATGCCACCTTCCGGGTGCTCCTGCAGAATGGCCATGAGATCATCGCCCACACCGCCGGCAAGATGCGCAAGAACCGCATCCGGGTCTTGACCGGCGACAAGGTCATGATCGAGATGACCCCCTATGACCTCACCAAAGGGCGGATCACGTATCGGTTCCGCTAAGGTGACCGCCAGGCTGATCCTCGCCAGCGAAAGCCCGCGCCGCAAAGCGCTCCTGGCCCAGGCCGGCATCGTGCCCGCCCTGATCGTTCCCGCCGCCATCGATGAAAGCGTCGGCAAAGCCGAACAGCCGCGTGCCCATGCCTTGCGGCTCGCCTGCGAAAAAGCCCTCGCGGTTGCCCATCTGCATCGGGATTTTGTTTTAGCCGCCGACACAGTTGTTTCTGCCGGCCGCCGCATCCTGCCAAAGCCCGAAAATGCGGATCAAGTCCGTGAATGCCTTGAACTTTTGTCCGGCCGCCGTCACCAGGTCATCACCGCCGTGGCGCTGGTTTCACCGGACGGAAAATTGCGCAGCCGTGTTGTCATGACCCGGGTTTCCTTCCTCCACCTTTCCAGAACCGAAATCGAAACCTATGTCGAAAGCCGCGAGGGCCTGGGAAAAGCCGGCGGCTATGCCATCCAGGGCCGGGCGGAAACTTTCGTGAAAGCGATTTCCGGTTCCTATTCCAATGTGGTGGGCCTGCCCTTGGCCGAAACCGTGCGCCTGCTGACCGGCAGCGGTTTTGTGCTATAAGCCTCCTGAACAGATATTGAGTACATCGCATGGCGGTCGAAGTCCTCATTCATGCGGGGGCGGGGGAAATCCGTGCCGGGCTGGTCTCGGACGGAAAGCTCGAAGAACTTTCCTTTGAACGCACCATCGGCGGGCGCACGCGCGGCGCCGCCAGCCTGATCGGCGACATCATGCTGGGCCGGGTGCAGCGGGTGATGACCGGGATGCAGGCCGCTTTCGTCGATATCGGCATGGAGCGGGCGGGATTCCTGGCCTTGCGCGATGCGCGTTCTCTGGCCAAAGAGGAAGAGGCTGAAATCGGCGCCCAAATTGGCGACTGCGTGCGCGAGGGCGATGCCGTGCTGGTGCAGGTGATCAAAGATCCCATCGGAGAAAAAGGCGCGCGGCTGTCGGCCGGCGTCACCCTGCCGGGGCGCTTGCTGGTGATGACGCCGGGCCAGAAGGGCTTGATGCTCTCCCGCCGCATCGAGGATGAAAACCAGCGCGCCGCCCTGGTCGCCCTGGGCGAAGAATTGCTGAAGCGCAGCGTGTCCGGCGCGGGATTCATCTTCCGTACCGCCGCGCTTGGCGTTTCGCTGGACGAGTTGGTGCAGGACGCCCTGGCGCTTGAGGACAGCTGGCGCGGCATCGAGGAAAAACGCAAACAGGCCCGTCCGCCCGCCACCCTGCATCACGACCTTGGCGCCATCGAGCGCACCATGCGCGATCATGTGCGGGGCGAGGTGTCCCGCGTGGTGATCGACGATGCTTCGGCGGCCGAGGCGGCGCGCGCCTATTGCCGCCGCGCCATGCCTGGGGCGGAATCGCTGATCGAACTGGTGGCCGAGCCGGTCTTTTCGCTCTACGGGCTGGAGGATGAAATCGCGGGGCTGGCCCTGCCCAGGGTAACGCTGTCTTCGGGCGCCTGGATTACCATCGAGACCACCGAAGCGCTGACCGCCATCGACGTCAATTCCGGCCGCTTTACCGGCGGCAGCGGGCTGGAAGAGACCAGCCATGCCGTCAACCTGGAAGCGGCGGGCGAGATCGGCCGCCAGATTCGCCTACGCGGCATCGGCGGCCTGATCGTGGTGGATTTCATTCATCTCAGCGATCCTTTGCATGTCACCGAGATCTTGCTGGCGCTGGAAAAGAGCCTCGGTTTCGACCGCGCCCCCGTGCAGATTTCGCCGATGAGCGCCTTCGGCATCGTGGCGATCACGCGCAAGCGGCTGCGCGAACCCCTGGGCCATCTGACCGGCGTGCCGTGTCCGGCTTGCGCCGGCACCGGACGCAGCCAGAGCCCGGAAAGCGTGGCGCTGACGGTGCTGGCCAGAGTCGAGCGCGAAGCCCGCGCCGCGCCGGGGCGGGAGATCCTGGCCGAGGCCGCGCCGGACGTGGCGGCCTGGCTGAACGCGCATCTGGACGAAGTCGGCCCGGAGCTGGCCCGGCGCGGGGCAGGGCGAGTGCGGTTCGAGCCGGGCAGTTTCGCGCGGGAGGAATTCGATGTCAGAGCCGTATAGCAAAAGTCCGGCCTGTCCCATCTGCCTCAAGGCCCAGGCGGCGGCGAAGTTCGCGCCTTTCTGTTCGCGCCGCTGCGCCGATCTTGATCTGGGGCGCTGGCTGAAGGGCAGCTATGCCATTCCCGGCAGCGCTGCGGAGGTTGAAACCCCTGATCAACGCCCCGCCCAAGACCCGGAAGATGAATGATAATTCCCCGGCTGGACAGGGCAGGAGGCGTAATCTAAGAAGCCGGACCTTCCTGTGCCCAGGTAGCTCAGTCGGTAGAGCAGCGGACTGAAAATCCGCGTGTCGGCAGTTCGATTCTGTCCCTGGGCACCACACCGCCGTTCGCCTTTGTTCGCAGGCGTTCGGGCGAGTTCAAATTTTTCAATCAAATCAATCCGATGTATGTTCGGACCGTTCAAGCGTGTTCGCTTGATGTTCCGGGCAGCCGCCAATTTTGTTGGTAGATTTGTTGGTAACTGGACGAATTTCAAAATCGAGTTACCAACACATGGCATTGACTGACACTGCCATTCGGAACGCAAAGCCCGCTGACAAACCGTACAAGCTGTCGGATGGCGGTGGAATGCATTTGCTGGTTATGCCGGCCGGCGGAAAGTGGTGGCGGGTCAGTTACCGGTATTTGGGCAAGCAAAAGACCCTGTCGCTGGGGACGTACCCAGAGGTTTCGTTGGCAATGGCCCGGGACCGTTTGGCCGAGACCAAGAAGCTCCTCGCCAGCGGTCGTGATCCGACGGTTCAGGCCAAGTTGGCTAAAATCACGCGGGCGGTCGCAGTTGCGAATACGTTCAACATCGTGGCTGACGAATTCCTGGACAAATACGGGCGGGAGGGGCGTGCCGAAGCCACGGTGACGAAGGCCAGTTGGCTGATCGATTTCGTCCGCGCGGACATCGGACTTCGACCCATAAGCGAAGTCTTGCCCATGGAAGTGCTGGAAACGCTCCGAAAGGTCGAACGCAGGGGCCGGTTGGACACGGCTAGGCGTCTCCGCAGCACGATCAGTTGTGTGTTTCGTTACGCTATTGCTACCGGCCGGGCTACCCAGGACCCAACTTACGCTCTTCGGGGGGCGTTGACGGCACCCGTAACCAAATCTAGAGCGGCAATCACTTCGCCGCAGGCTCTGGGCGGACTGCTGAGGGCTATCGATGGGTTTGACGGCCAACCAACTACAAAAGCCGCCCTACAACTTCTGCCTCTCCTCTTCCCCCGGCCCGGTGAATTGCGGTTCGCAGAATGGAAGGAATTCGATCTTGAGGCCGCCGAATGGCTTATTCCGGCGGAACACACCAAAATGCGTCGACAGCATCGAGTACCACTTTCTCTCCAAGCGGTGACAGTATTGAGAGGTCTCTATCGCATCACGGGGAAGGGTAATCTTGTATTGCCGTCGGTGAGAACGGTGCGTGAGCCGATTTCGGAGAATACCCTCAATGCCGCGCTAAGGCGGATGGGGTACAGCAAAGACGAAATGACTTCGCACGGTTTCAGGGCGACAGCTTCAACATTGCTCAATGAGTCAGGTAAATGGCATCCCGATGCCATCGAACGCCAACTTGCGCACATGGAGGCAAATGGCGTGCGGCGCGCTTACGCTCGAGGCGAGCATTGGAATGAGCGAGTTCAGATGGTTGCCTGGTGGGCAAATTACCTGGACCGACTAAGATCCGAGCGCCCCCGAACAAGAATTAACGCATAGAGAAATCGCGTTTCGCTAAATAAAAAGGGAATGCCGATGAACAGGTGGCACTCCATACTTAGTTGGTTTCGTCCGAAGCGGCCTACGCCGGTACCAGCAAAGGAGCAGGAGTTCGTTTGTGGAACACCGATGCTGCGAGCTGGTGGAATACGGATTGTGGATACAGGGGTTGTTGTCACCCTCCTCCGAGGCGGGCCTAGTCCTGTTCAGGACAAATCGAAAAAGTCAGATTCGAGCCTGTGACCAGCATTGCAAAGCCGCAGGCTGGGTAACTGCCGCTGGACTTGGCCTTTACCGGGCCAAGCGACGCGATTTATCTTCATCGAAAAATGCTCGAATCTGAATCTCGAGAGCTTGGGCGATATGCCATAACGTCACAATAGTTGGATTGCGCTGCCCCAACTCCAAGCCGCTTACGTAGGCCCGGTCTACGCCCATGCGCTCCGAGAGTTCGGCCTGAGTCAGCCCGGCAGCCAGTCGTAGCCGCCTAACATTCCGTCCCACTGTCAGCCGCACGTCTTGTGACATGACGTCCAGTCGGACAGAATGTGCAATTAATTACGACGTACTATAATACACATTACGCGGTGCCTGATTCTGGGCGCTCCTATGTTCGGCACAGCCAATATTGCGAGGCACGGGCACCCATGAGACAAATTCAGCAACATGCGCGGCAAATGGCTTACACCTAATGCTCGGACTGTGGCGCATCGCAGTGACCTTTTTCATCGGGACCGCCATAGTTGGGGCGCTGGTCTCCGTCGGGCTCGCATGTGCCGCAATTCCGCTGGGTATTGCCTGGGACGTCTTACAGTGGGTGATTTCAGATCACTGGCCGCATGGCATAGCCGGCCCTGAACGAATTATGCGTAGTCATTTTGTATGGGGTGTATGCATCGGCGCGGGGGCGGCGATCGTTTGGCACAAGACGACCGGAAACGATTGGCGAGAAATCGCTAACCATCCGCTCTCAATGCTATTGTCTGGAAAGGTCACAACCGAACGCGATCGTTCCTAGCGTTAACTTGGACAGAAAAGTAATGGTCTCTTCCAGGAAATCTGGTGTAATACGGGCGCAGAGGAAGCTATTGAACAGCCGCGAGCGCCTTGTTGTTTTACTACGGTGCTCAACTGATCCTACCTTGTCCCAGGAGAAGCGCCGAGTTGCGGGCACACTGGCGCAGTCTCAATTGGCAGCGGTGATTTTGGGAGAAAAGGCGCTGCGCCACGCCTGGAGGATGCGCGCTCTATAACTAGGGCACTAGCATATAGCTTATTTTCTACCATTCACCATGAGAGCCGCGAGCAATTCATTTACCCTGCGGCTCGCTTCCAGCTGCTGCGCGTGAATGTAATACTTATCAGTTGTGCTAAAACGTTTGTGTCCCAATAGACCTCTCGCGGCGAACGCTGAGCTAGGGGAATCCATAGCCAGGGTCGTTGCAGCGCAGTCGCGCAGGAGGTGGGGATTGATTGATCTTCCGAGCAATCTTCGTGTGAATTTCACAAAGCGAAGGTAAATTGCGTGCTCAGTCATTTCTTTACCGTACCAATTGAGCCAGAGCGCTTCGCTTATGTTTTTGCCCAGGAGTTGGGGTCGGACGCTGGCCAGATATATATCGACAAAAAGCGCGAGATCTTCGGGCAACTCCAGCGTTATGGAGGTTCCGTTCTTGACGGCGGACTCGTGAGCGGTAACTAACCATGTACGCCCGTTTTTGATCAAAGTGAAACCCGGCTGCAGAGCCGCAAAGTTCTTCAGCCTAATGGGAGCTACGGTAAGCATGCCCAACATCAGGGCATTGCGAAAACCCACTTTCTGATCCCGAGTATTGAGATCAGTAGTTGACAGGCGCCTCAGTTCATCAAGCGCGGCCTTGTATATCTTAACAGAGGATAGTATCCGCGATCTCTTGTTTCTTTGTGGTTTTGCATTTCGCTTCAGAACATTGCAAATGTGTGCAAGCCATTTCCAGTCTTCGTCCAGCGCCATGACTTTCACCGTCACGAAAAGTCCGATTAAGCTTGAGGCTACGGTAATCGGGGCAACGTTTGTGTTCAGCTTTTTGACATAAGCTTGGATGTTATCTGGGGTGCATTGTCTCGCCAGACTTAAATGTGGATTCAGTTTTTTCTGCTCATCCAGAAATGCCAGAAACCTTCCACAATGATGTATATTTGTAGCTCGTGTTGCAGCTGCCCAATGGGCAGCCGGTCCCCGGTCATCCAGAATCCCCCCGTTTGCGATGGCGGCTTGCCACGCTGACCGATCGCGCTGCGGCCAATTTTCAAATTTGATGGACGAGTTTGTCATTTCTATCGCTTGTCTGGCGCGTTGCTTAGCGCAGCGGATTTCAATATTCCGTTGAGGACCCTGGAAGACGAGCGCGAGTCATCGCTCAAATAATAATCCATGGCGGTCTGCCTGCTCGCGTGACCGAGACGCTGAGAAATCGCAGGAAGTAGGGCAGGGTCGTGGTCAATCGCAAGTTTCGCTGTGATATGGCGCATTAAGTGCGGATTGACGAGAATACCCGTGTGCTTTCGCACTGCTTTTTTGAACTCACTGCGCATAGCGCTAGGGTGCCTCGGTCCACCGTTGCGGCCTGGAAACAGATAAGGACCGTGCGAGCCCGCAAGGCGAGGTCGATATTGGGTCTCATACTCTCGCAACAGCTGGCCCGTTTCCTTTGGGAGCTCGAGCTCCAGCGGCCGGCTATTTTTCATTTCTGTCTCGTCAAAACTGAGGATGCAAGTGTCTCCGTTCCATCGGATGTTACGGTCGAGTCGAATAGTATGGAGATTTTTCATCCTCACGCTCGCATAGAGCAATATTGCGCTGGACAGAGCTCTCTCAATATATTTTGCCTGCCGATAGGGATTGCAGACCTTAAGACCCCGTGCTCTCTCGGCCTCCGGAAATGTCAGCAGTGCGCGAATTTTGGCCGGATCATCGAATTGGGTCAGTCGCTCGCGATTGCGGATTGTCATGCCCTTTGATCGTTTTGCACCTAGCCGCTTCACCAACGTTGAGAGAGACTTTATTTCGTCTGGTGAAAGCTTGCAGTAGTGTCTTGCAATCGACAGGAGCAGCCCCGCATATTGCCTGACGTAGCCGGTGGATTTTCCACCGGCACGGCCAATGAATATCTTTAGACCGGCCTTCATAATGTCGAACTTCACAAGGACGGAAAGGCTCTGAACCTGATCCATTCTGAGTATTGAATTCTGGACCAAGGCGGACGCGAACCGCCGAAGCAGCTTGGATTGGAGGTCAATCGTTACTGGTCGCAATGCTTTCGTTGGTCCACCAAAATCCAGGATATCGGTCGCGAGAAGGCGCTGTTGCCATTTCGCCGTATCCTCTTGAAAACTGACCGGGAAGCCTTCCAGTGGCCGCATGAACCGCGTTGAAGGGAAGGGGGACGCCATCCTTTGCGGGGGCCAGCCGGGTACCTTTCTGAGATGCATGTTCCAGTAGGATATCGTGTTGTGGAGTATGACGCGGGGGTCCTTGACGACTTCCTCCGCGCAGAGCGCCTCATAAAAGCCAAGTAGTGTGGCTTGGTTCGCATCACTAGGCTCGGTACCCATCGCTGTGCAGAAGCAGGCGAGCCGTTTGAGGGCGCTGCAATAGTCGGGGACGTCCACCAGAGCTAGGAGCCTGGTCCAGGAGGGGCTTAGTTGCAGCCTCTTCGTCAAGACGATGGAGAGTACGCCATAGGCTCTAACGGCCCTCAAAACCTCCGAACGTATATTGGCATACCGTTTCTCGGAGATACCTATCTGGGCGGCGTTTTTGCTGGCGAACAGGCTGCGGAGTTTCGGCCAGCTGGCCTGAATGGCGGACAGGTCTCTCCCGAACAGCTTCGGCATGGCATCCAAAGCGCAAAGGGCGTCCCGACGTGCCGTTCTGGTCAGCGTTATGTCCGACCTGTCTCGTACATCCTGAAGCGTCGTGCCAAGGTTGTCTCTAAATATCGTTCGGCTTTTTTCGAGGAATTCGGGGGTGAGCTGGTTCATCGGGAAAGCTCCTATTGGACAGCAATGGTCTCGGGAGGACTGGCCTGGACAGACCCCCGGTTTCGGGAAAACTAACACATCATATCGACGGACATTCTGAGTGGTACGTTTTCCCGACAATTAAGAAAGTCCATATTTTACAGGGCTTCCATGGACAGCGATGGTCATAGGCTGCGCCGCGCCGTGATGTAGCGCTCCAGATCGCTGGCGTGGATGCGAATGCAGCTCTTTGCGATGCGCACAAACGGGAGGTCGCCGGCCGTAATCAGGCGGCGGACGGTCTTGACGGAGACTTGGAGAATTTCAGCTGCTTCTTTGATGATAAGCAGGTGGCGTATTGTAGCTTTTTCCAGGCTCACGGTCCGACCTCATGAGCTGCAAGAAATTCCCGAATTGCGTCTAGCGTGACAAGTCGTCGGCCTCCGACCTTCACACTCCGCAGCGAGCCATTTTCAAATTGTTGGTATAAAAATGTGCGACCGACGCTCATAAGGCGCGCGGCCTGAGCAGGTGATACTGCAAGCGGCTCTAAGGCGCCGGGCAGTGGTTGAATGTCGCCGCCCAGCCCGACGGGTGGACTGTGCCCAAGCTGGGTAAACTCACTAGAGCGACTGTTTAGGGGCTTTTTCAAGTACATCGGCTGCACCTTCCTAAGGCCGTCTCCGGTAAAATCGGAAACCAGGGTAGATTGCAGCCAGCGGCACCGCGCCAACTCAAAGCGATTCGCAGCTTATCAAAGCCCGGCGGTTATTTGAAGCCGCCGACATCCCGTGCGGCGACGTCCGGACGTGTTCGCCTTCGTTCACAGCGACGGAATTTGCTGGTATTTTTGCGGGCGTTTGAGGGGCGCCCCGGTAATTTACGAATGAAAGAGCGGATGCTTAGCCCATCAGTGGACTGCCGTCCTCGGTTTCGACACTTGACAGTGGTGATGGGCTGGAATGACCGCTTTTGACCCAAAGCGGACATTCGTTGGCCCCAATTGGCCTCAGCGCATGGCGTTCAGTCTGAGCAAGCCATTCTTGCGCCTCAATCCATTCAGATCGTAATGCGCGCGTCACACGTTACCAGCAGATTCAAATACCGACCCGCCTCAAACTCCAGCGCCCCCAGCGGACGCCGCGAAAGAGGAGCCGCCCATGGAAATCCACATGCCCTAGCCGTTCTAGAGGCGCTGACGAATGTCCGCTTTGGGTCAAAAGCGGTCATTCAGCCAATGTCCGCTTAGGTCCAACTTTGGGCCTTCAGCCCCCGGCAGGTGCCGCGGGACGCCCGCTGGGGGTCGGCTTATAGTTGGCCGACCAAGGACCCTCCGTGACTTTGCCCTGAGTGTTCCACAGCGGGCCGAGCGCCTTCTTGGCCGCATCGGCATAGATGGCATTGAGATCGCTGCCTTGAGGCGCATTGATGTGGCCGCCGGGACCCTGGAAACAGTTGAAGTCGGGCCGGTTCAGCCAGTTGAAGGGACCGCAGAGATATTTATGGGACCTGAGCGCCGCGTCATGGACGATGTTGATTTCGCGCTCATAGTCCGGATCGCCCGCCTTGTAGCCCGAGTGATTGCCCAGGTCGCTGGAGGCGGCGAAAACGGCGGAAATGCCAGGAAGCGCCGCGATCTTGTCGGCATC
>DATMNL010000061.1:0-7756 GCA_035568995.1 Rhizomicrobium sp.
ATGATTGTGCGTACCCTATGATCTGCCTGTAGCAAGAACTATTTCGCGGCCGGATTTTGGGCATCCATACGGATTCCTGCGAGCGCGTGCCGGTCTGCCGACAGGTCGCTGCTTCCTGCCGGAATGTTATTTTCCCGCAGAATGAAGGCGATCAGGTCGGTTGCCTCCGCTATGCCGATATCGCCGGGATTGCCCATTGGCATGGAATGTATGTGTCTTGCCAGCTCCAGGGCCGAATGCCCGTCCCAATCCTCCAGGAAATTCGTGCCCACCAGCCCTGCAACCCCGGAGGCGCCCCCAACCTCATCATGGCAACTGCCACATTCATCATACAAATACGCTTGCTCTCCGCGCTCTGCTTGCGCCGCGCTATACACACCGCTCCACTCCGAACGGGTTGGAACGATGCCAAAATTCGCCGCCGGATCATCCACCTGGGCGTGTAGCAGGCCGGAAGCGCAGCACAGCCCGGCGACGGCAACCATCAAACGTTTCATCATGGATTTCCTTGCGGGTATGCCGTAACTACCCTGGCCTATGCTTTCCCGGCGCGCTGCTTTGCGGCATTGAGGCATAGGCGGTTCCGGCTGGCAACAAAGAGAACTTTCAAGCGCAAAATCCCCCATAGGGCGGGAAGAAATTCCAGCCCGACCCCAAGCTACTGACTGTTGGCGGGGCCAAAACGGCGGCCTTCGCATTGCAAAAAATCAATTTCTCGAATGACCGCTATTGGCGCAAAGCGGACATTGGCTGAATGACTGCTTTTGACCCAAAGCGGGCATTCGCAGCTGCGTCAAAATCTCAAATTTTGGTCTGCGGCAGCCTTGCCAGTTCGGTTTTGCCGTCACTGGAAAGGTCCGGCACGGCGGCCAGCGCAAATTGCTTCTGCACCTCATCCTTTCGCCCGGCATGAACGAGCCTTTGTCCAATGGCAGCCCGTCGCAATAATGCTCCAGCCGGTCGAGTTCGTCATCGGTGAAAGCGCCGACCTCATGATCGTAGAACTTAAGCACGTTGCAGGCACTGTAGTCGGCGCCACAACCCGGTAATCGGCGAGTCTTGCTTTATTTTTCGTGGGCAACACGCGCAACTTTGCAGCACCATTGCATCCCCTCAAAAATGCACGCTTTAGTCAATCTCTGAGCCCAAACGTCGCCAGAACGTTCCCCGCGATCACGGAAACGTATTGCTTACCGCCAACCTGGTAGGTAATGGGGGTGTTGAGAACAGGACCGCCCAGATAGCTCTTCCACAGCAACTTGCCGGTTTTTGCGTCGAAGGCGTAGAAATAACCCTCGTTGCCGCCCGCAAAGAGAATATCCGATGCCGTGACGAGATTTCCCGAGTTGGTCACGTCATACTGGAGAAAGCTCCAGGCGCGTTTTCCCGTCTTGGGGTCCATCGCCACAAGCGCGCCGGTGCCCATTTCGCTGGTCCAGTTATCTATTGGCCCCCGCCTGGCCTGGCCCAGGGTCGCGGCACCGGGCACAGGCAGGATGGCGCCCGCGCCGCCGCCCGCGAAATTCCGGCCGGGTTGGTAGTCCGCCTGTTCACGGCGATAAATGCTGCCGTAATTCTCCCACGCCGAGAAATAGAATAGTCCCGTGCGCGGAGAATAGGCCGGCGGGTACCAGTTGGTGCCGCCCTGGTTGCCGGGATATGTTGGCTGACCGGGGCCCTGAGGGGTTTGGATCGGGCGGCCATTGGCATCCAGTCCGCTGGCCCAGTTCACCTTCACGAAGGGCGCGCCGCGCAGGAATTTTCCCGTTTCGCGGTCCAGCACATAGAAGAACCCGTTCCGGTTGGCCCACATCATCACTTTCGCGGGCTTGCCGTTCCAATCCATATCGGCCAGCACCGGCACTTGCGTGGAATCATAGTCATTGCCGTCATTGGGTGTGAACTGGAAATGCCATTTTAGTTTTCCCGTGTCGGGATCCAGCGCCAGCACGCTGTCGGAATAGAGGTTGTCGCCGGGCCGCTGGGCGGGATTCCAGTCCGGGCCCGGATTGCCGGTGCCGAAATAGACCAGGTTCAAGGCGGGATCGAAAGAACCCATATTCCAGACGGGCGCGCCGCCGGTCTTCCAGTCATCGCCATTCCAGCTCTCGAAACCAGGATCGCCTGGCCCGGGAATGGTATAGAACCGCCAGATCTCTTTCCCCGTCTTGGGATCGAAAGCCGCTACAAAACCGCGAATACCAAACTCGCCGCCGCCGACGCCGACTATGACTTTGTCGTGTACAATCAGAGGAGCCATGGTCACCGAATAGCCCGATTTAAAGTCGGCCACTGTGGTGTTCCAGACCGGCTTGCCGGTCTTGGAGTCCAGCGCGATCAGATGCGCGTCCAGCGTGCCCACGTATAACGTGTCGCCCAGGATCGCCACGCCACGATTTTCGGAGCCGCAGCAGACGCGCGAGCCGGGATCGGGCGTCCAGCGGTAAAGCCAATAAAGCTTGCCGGACCTCGCATCCACCGCCATCACATCATTCGGCCGCTCGGTGAGATACATGATTCCGTTGACCACCAGCGGATTGGATTCCCAGGCGCCGGGTACCTGGTCCTGCACAATCCATTTCTGTTCCATGTCTTTCACATTCACCTGGTTGATTTGGGTGAGCGTGCTGTAGCGCTGGCCGGAATAGGTGCCGCTAAAGGTAAGCCAATTTTGGGGCTCGCTGGCGGATTGTTCGATGCGCTGGGACGTGACCTGGGCATTGCCGGCCATCGGGGCCAGTGCGCCAATCAAGAGGAGCAATGCAAGTTTCCAGCGCATGGTCATCCCTTCAACGAAATCAGATAAGCCAGAAGATCGGAAATTTCACCCTCGGTAAGCTTGCCCTGATAGGACGGCATGTCCGAGGTCGTGCCGACATCATAACGGGCGATATCGGATTTCTGGAGCGACAACATCTGTTCCCGGCTGTCAATCAGGCGCACTGAAAACGTATCCTCATCATAGCGGCGGCCCCTGATGGTGAGGCCGTCCCTGGTGGTGATGGTGACCGGCCGGTTGATCGGCTGGGTGGCCTTGTTGGGATTGGTCAGCGACGCCATGATCTGGCCCGGCCGCCGGATGAAGCCGATATCGGTTAAGTCGGGCGCCGTCCGCCCGCCCTCGCCGGCG
Source organism: Rhizomicrobium sp. (assembly GCA_035568995.1). GTDB lineage: Bacteria > Pseudomonadota > Alphaproteobacteria > Micropepsales > Micropepsaceae > Rhizomicrobium. The sequence goes on from DATMNL010000061.1 coordinate 3,131, forward strand.
ATGCGGTGACACTGGACGCAGCCGCTCTTTTCATAGACCGCCTTGCCGCGCCCGGCATCGCCCAGCCGGAAGGTGACGCCGCTCTGATCCAGCCCGGAACGAACAAAGGCCACCAGATCGTCCAGCTCCTCGGGCTTGAGTATGAAAGGAGGCATGCCGGCCGGATTGCCGGTGGTGATCATACGGCGAATATCGTCGTCGGATCGAACGGTCTTGAATTGCTGGCGTGCGAGGTTAATCCCGGCGATTGTGTCGCCGTTCGTACCGTGGCAAAGCTGGCATTGGCCTACATAGAGCCGGTAACCAGCTTGTATCTGGTCGGAGCTGTATTCATGTTCTTGCGCAAACGCCGGCGCGGTCATGCCAAAGAAAACCACTGCCGCGCCGCAGCTTCGCAATATCAAACTAGCAAGAAGCCCGAACGACCGCTGCATTGATTTCCGCCCCGGTGGCTGCTGTTTCCAGTGGTTCATCGAATATAACCGTTGCGCGCCAGTTCAACATCACAGAAAGGCGAAAAAAACGAACCGCCAACAGTGTATTTTTGACAAAATGCATTATTGGTCGCCGAAAACCGATGTGATTTCAGCGGCTTGTAACTGCGATTTCGGCCACCGTTATTTGGAATCGCACCGTTGGAATGACCGCTTTTGGCGCAAAGCGGACATTAGCCCGGCTTCTAGCAAGGCGCTGATCCTGCTAAAATAACGCTCTGCTGACGCAGAGGAATTCAAAATCATGCCGAAAGCCGCATTGATTTCAGCGCTATGCGGTTTTGCGCTGGCAGGCGGCGCAATCGCCCAAACCGCTGCAACAGTCAGCTCGAACATCGCCCTGTCGGAATACCCGGGGCCGTCCTGTACCAAGCCTCGGGCACCAGTTAAGCCCATACCGGCGGAGAATCTGCACCAAGATACTCCCGCAGCAGCCGTCAGCGTGACCTCGCAGAACGATGCCCGCGTGCGAGAGGCCGACAACACGAGAGTGGAACAATACAACAAGGCGGTCGCGGCGTATAATACCGCACTGAAGGAGTTCGATTCCTGTATGCAGGCCTATGTCGAAAACGGCAATGCCGACATGACTCGGATCAAGCAGAAGCTGGATGCAGCCGCCGCCGCCGCCAACGCGCGTTAACACAGCGAACCGAGCCGATAGCAGTTCGTTTGCCGATCAGAAGCAGACGCAGCCTGCGGTTCAGGCCTAATGTCCGCTTTTGATCCAAAGCGGACATTCGCAGTCGCACAAGAACCTCAGAAGATTGAAGTTTTCGGAAAGGACAGGGAATGACAAAGCCGACAGGGCCATGAAGCCCCGCCGGCCTTTTTGTCAAACGGCTAGTTTTTCCCCATCGCCCCGTACCAGTCCTTCATGTTGTCCAGGCATTCGCGCATGACGCCCACGCTCGCCTGCATATCGGCGTTGCCGATGACCAAAGGATTGGGCGCCTTCGGATCATGAGCAGCAAGGCGTTCCCGGAGATAAAAAGCCCTGGGGTGGGTGTTGAGGAATCCAACGGCGTTATATTTCGCCACGGCCGCTTTGAACTTGTCCATCGAGTCGCCCATCTGGTCGAGCGCCGCCTTGGTGCCCGGATAGGCCGTGCCGCCCCACATCGCCATCATAATAGTCTTGCCATTGTCCTTCACCGGCACGATGGAAGAAACCGTTCCGGGCGAGTGGCCCGGCGTCAGCACGATGTGGATGGTGGCGTCGCCCACTTTCACGTCTTCGCCATCGGCAAGGACCCGATCCTTGGTCGGCGGATAGGGATGCGCATCCGAGCCGTCGGCCTTATAGGCGGCCATCAGGTCCCAATCCACCTGACTTTCGGCGACGGGCGTGTGATAGGTGTCCTGCATATATTTGGCGCCGCCGAAATGATCGAAATGGCCATGCGTCAGGATGATGAGCTTGATGTCCTTGGGATCGAGGCCAAGCTGCTTCATGCCGGGCACCAGCATGGTTTCGGCCTCCCTGGGATTGTCCAGCGTGTCCCACATCACCAGACCGGCGCTGGTTTTCAGGATATAGGCGCCGACAAAGGGCTTGCCGATGAAATAAAGATTATCGAACCATTTTTCCGGCGGCATCGCATAATTTGCGTCGGCCAAGGCAAAAACAGCCTCCCGATTCTCGGTGGGCCCCATGCACCACAAGCCCTCGTAGGCCAGCAACGACGCGAAGGAATTTTTTCCAGCGATCTGCGCGGCCTTCGCCAGATGACCCGGCACCGACGCGGGCGCCGGCGGATCGTTTATCGGAATCGGCCCCTGCGCCAACGCAGCGCCGGCAGCGCCGCAAACAATGAAAGCGGCGGCAACACCGCCCTTAAAACAAGATTTTAGTTTCATCCCTGAATTCCTTCTGATTGATCTGGCATTCCCCGGCTTAAACTGAAGAATGGCAATTACAGGGCGCTCGATCACAAGGCCCTGGGCGTGCGCGGCGCCCCACACCATCACACCCAGCGCACCTGAAATGCCCAGTCCCACCGCCGTCGCCGCGCGCAGCAGCACTCCCATGCGCTGTTGCCAGATATTCAGGCGAAGCTGCTTAAACTGTTCGCGCAGGTGATGGCGCTGATCGTCGATCAAGGCGGCCTGCTTTTTTAGGAACCCATCCGCTTCTGTGCGACTGGCCCCACCCAACGCCAACGCCACGGCAGCCGGGTCAACGCAAGCGCCAGACGCCTCTGAGCCCGCGTCCTGACCATCGGCTTCGTCCACCATGCTGCCTCCTCGGCCTCTGTTTTGCGGCATTGAGACACAGGCAGGTGATAGGGGCAACAAAGAGAACTTTCGGGCGCAAAATCCCCCATAAGGCGGGAAGAAATCCCAGCCCGACCCCAAACTATTGGCCGATGGCCGGGCCAGGACAGCGGCCTTCGCACTGCAAAAAATCAATTTCTCGAATGGCCGCTATTGGCGCAAAGCGGACATTCGGTGCCGGCCTAGTCGCCCTGCGATGCCGCAAGTGCAAGGCAATCGTATGCGGCAGGGCGCAAGAGGGCGGCCTTGCGCGCCCGACCTCGTGCGACGTTGAATCAAATCGCCGGGGTCGGAACTCAATATCTGTTATGTTCGTTCGGGCTGGAATCCATACGTGACCGTATTCATGAAATCCCTCAGAAAACACTTGTTTGGCATGGCACTGTTGTGCGGCAGCCTTTGCCACTTGGGTGAAGCGAGAGCTGAACTTGCTGCCGGTGCGGACGGCCAGACGGTTTACGACAGCATGTTGAACTTGACCTGGCTCGCCAATGCCAACCTGGCGGCGACCCAGACGTTCGGCGTCAGCGGCATCAATCGGGATGGCTCGATGAGCTGGGATGCCGCGCAGCGGTGGATCGCCGCGATGAATGCCGCCCGCTATCTCGGCAGTGCGCGATGGAGCTTGCCCGAAACAACGTTGCCGGACAACGGTTGCAGTCAAAATCCGAAGACCGCTGCGTTTGGCTATGGCTGCACGGCAAGCCAGATGGGACACTTGTATTACGAGGAATTGGGCGGCGTGAAAGGCAGCACCATCGAGATCACACATGGCGCTGCCTACACGAAGTTCACCAATTTCCAGCCTTATCTCTATTGGTCAGCCACGCTGTGGACGCGCGTTCCCAATAGCGCGTTTAGTTTCTCTTTCGGGAATGGCTTTCAGGGCACAAATGTCTTCGCGAACGATATGTATGTGATACCGATTACTCCGGGTAAACTTGGTAACCCTTAGGCACATTGATTTCCTGGATCATGGATCGCCGATGCAATAACCTCATGATAATCAAGGTGCAAGAAGCCCTGATGCGAGGAGAGCAATTGGGATGTTTCCGCCGCCGCAACCTTGGAATCAGCGCACATCCGTTGATCCCCAACGCGAATATTTGGCATTCACAGCTCGCTTCTATTTGAAGTCATTCCGTCACGTGCCGGCATTTCTGGCCAGTTCCTTTGCCGTCATGAAGCAGGCAAATGCGGCGCCGGGCATTGTCGGCTGGTCGATGGGCGCGGATCTCTTAAGACTCGAATTCCACAATTTGTCGGCCTGGACGGACGCCCAAAGCTTGCGGCGCTTTATTCACGAAGATCCCCATGGACGTGCTCTCCAGGCGCATAAGCATGACCTGCGCCGCAAAACCACCTTTGTGTATTTCAAAGTACTGGGGCGCGATTTTCCCCTGACATGGAAGGATGCCATCGCAAGGCAGAAACGGCAGATTCAGGCGGATGGCGCAGTTTCAAAAGAGTTGTGATGCCAGGGGAAAGGGAAGCTCCGGGGACGCGATAGCAAATCCCGCACAGCGTAGCTGCGTGGGCCGGCAAATGTGAACTGGTCCGCAACCCATGGTTTTTTGGGAATTCCGCTGAGCGGCGCTGCGGTCAGCTCAAGACAGGCCGCGCCATGACCTGATGGCATATACGGTTTGGTAATCAATCTTTATGAAACTGTTTGTAAATTCTTCTGTTTCTGGTGCGATAGCGTACCGGGGCGGGGGATGTCGGAAGACGAATTGTCGAAGGCTCAGACTTATCGCCAGCGGGCAATGGAAGCGATGGAGTTGAGCCAAACGGCAAAGGACCAGACAGCCAAGCGAACGCTCTTTGAAATTGCCAATTCGTGGCTGGGAATGGC
>DATMNL010000062.1:0-17639 GCA_035568995.1 Rhizomicrobium sp.
CATCTCAAACAATCTCGGCGACACCAAGAGCCTGATCACCCATCCCGCCACCACCACCCACCAGAAATTGACTCCCGAGGCCCGCGCCGCGCTGGGCGTCACCGCCGGTCTCTTGCGCCTGTCGGTGGGCCTGGAAGACGCGGACGATCTTTGCGAAGACCTGGAACAAGCGCTGAAGGTGGCGTAATGGCAGAACACAAAGTCATGCTCAGTTGGTCACGGGGCGACGCGCCCTTCACCTATGACGCCTATCCGCGCAACCACAGCATCAGTTTCAAGAATAGCGCGCCGGTGATTTTTTCCTCGTCGCCGGCCTATAAGGGCGATGCCAGCAAGGGCGACCCGGAAGACATGCTGGTTGCGGCGCTCTCCTCCTGTCACATGCTGAGTTTTCTCGCCATCGCCGCAAAAAAGAAAGTCATTATGGATTCTTACGAAGATGATGCGGTGGGCTTTCTGGAAAATGAAGGCGGCAAATGGTGGATGACGCGGGTGATCCTGCGCCCTCTGATAAAATCCAGCGCGGACGCCGCGATACTGGCCGAAATTCACCATTTGGCGCATCAGGCCTGCTTCATCGCCAATTCGGTGAAGACGGACGTAATCGTGGAACCCCGTTTATCTTAACGCATCCGAGGCCAGCCTCACCCCGTGCGCGCGTCAGCGCGCTGGCGGGGGGAGGTGGCCGTAGCTGGCTCTCGAGCCAGCGAAGGCCAGAGGGGGAGATATAACGTCGCGCTTGGGCCGCTTGCACTGCAGCACGGAGAGTCCATAATCGACGAATGAAAGACGCTGACGTCACCCCCGTCCGTTCCGGCAAGCCGGTGGACATTGCCCGGTATGAGCGCGAGACCCGCAGCATCCATGTCGCGGTAATGCCGGCCTATCTGGACGACCAGTCCGACCCGGATGACCAGCGCTTTGTCTGGTCCTATACGGTAACCATCGAAAACCGGGGCCAGGAATCGGTGCAGCTTGTGTCGCGCTTCTGGAGCATCACCGACGGGTCCGGCCGGGTGCAGGAATTGCGCGGCCCGGGTGTGGTCGGCGCCCAACCGGTGATCGCGCCGGGCGGGAAATTCCAGTACACCAGCGGCTGTCCGTTGCCCACCGCCTCGGGCCTGATGATGGGGCACTACCAGATGAAGGCCGCCTCGGGCGAGGCCTTTGAGGCCGAAATACCGGCTTTCCTGCTGGAAAGCCCCTATGAGCGGCGGCAAATCCACTGAGCGTCGGCCCGGCGCGCTTCGCGCGCCAACTAGCAATTGGGCGCATCCGCGCCTAGGCCAGAGCGACCAGAATAAAGTCCTCATTGTGCAAATGGTTGCAACGCGCTGCCCAGGCCGCGTTTAATCCGGTGTTTGCATTGGAGCATCGGCCAGGAGTTCGATAGCGTCAGCGTGTCGAACGTGAAGCGGTATTCTATTGTTGCCGCTTCACAACTCCGTCCGGCCGTGCGCCCGACTTATAGTGGATCTTCATGAGCCCCAAGATAGTCATGCCCAAGGCGAAGCTGCCCAAGCGCCCTTCGCGCCAGGAAGCCGAACAGGCCGTCCAAACCTTGCTGCGCTGGGCAGGCGACGATCCCTCCCGCGAAGGCCTCGCCGACACGCCAGCGCGTGTCGCCAAGGCGTTCGAGGAATGGTTTTCCGGTTATGGCCAGGATCCGGAAGAATATCTCAAGCGCACTTTCGAGGAGATCGAAGGCTATGACGATATGGTGGTCCTGAAGGATATCCGCTTCGAAAGCCATTGCGAACATCATCTGGCGCCAATCATCGGCCGCGTCCATGTCGGCTATCTGCCCACCAAGCGCGTGGTCGGCATCTCCAAGCTGGCGCGCGTCGTCGAAGCCTATGCCCGGCGGTTGCAGGTGCAGGAGAAGATGAATGCCCAGATCGCCAACACCATCCAGAAAGTCCTGAGGCCCAAGGGCGTAGCGGTGGTGATCGAGGCGGTACATCAATGCATGACCACCCGCGGCGTGCACAAGACCGGCGTCACCATGGTGACCTCGACCATGCTGGGCGCCTTCCGCGACAATGACGTGACCCGGCGCGAATTTCTTGCCGTGATCGGCAATCCCGCCAGCCGCGACGACCGCTAGGCTTTTGCGATGAGCGCGCTCGATCTGGTCAAGACGCTTATCGGATTCGACACCACCAGCCGTGGCTCCAACCTGGACCTGATCGCGTTCGCGCGTGACCTTCTGGAAAAGTCCGGGGCGCGCTGCCGCCTCACCGCGGATGCCAGCGGCCTCAAGGCCAATCTCTTCGCCAGCTTCGGTCCCGAAGGCGATGGCGGCATTGTGCTGTCGGGCCATACCGATGTGGTGCCGGTGGACGGCCAGGAATGGTCGAGCGATCCCTTCAAACCCGAAGTGCGCGGCGGAAAGCTGTACGGCCGCGGCGCTTGCGACATGAAGGGCTTTGTCGGGGTGGCGCTGTCGCTGGCGCCGGAGATCGCAAAGGCAAGGCTCACCCGGCCGCTGCATTTTGCCCTGTCCTATGACGAGGAAGTCGGCTGTGTCGGCGTCACCGGCTTGCTGGATGACCTCAAGCGCCAAGGCATCAAGCCCGCGCTGGCGCTGGTGGGCGAGCCCACCTTGATGAAGATCGTGGGAGCCCACAAGGGCGGCGCCAAGCTGGTCACAAGGTGCTGCGGACGCGAGCATCATTCCAGCGCCCCGGAGAAAGGCGCCAATGCCGTGATGATGGCGGGCGAGTTTGTCGCTCTCTTGGACGATGTCTGGAACAATCTGCGCGCCGACGGCGATCCGCGCTTCGATCCTCCCCATTCCACGGTGCAGGCCACGGTGATTTCCGGCGGCACCGCCGTCAACATCCTGGCGCGTGAGGCTCAGGTGACCTGGGAATATCGCTGCCTGCCCGACCGCGATCCGGAAAAAATCCTGGAAACGGTGCAGGCGCGCGCAACCTCCGAAATCCTGCCCAAATACCGTGCCCGCGCCCGCGAAGCCACGCTTGCGACCGAACTGCACGCACAATATCCCGGCCTCAAGATGGACGAAGACTCCCCCGCCGTGCGCCTGGCGCGCGAACTGACCGGCGCCAACCAGGTCGAGGCCGTGTCTTACGGCACCGAAGCCGGCCATTTCCAGAATTATGGCATTCCAGCGGTGATCTGCGGCCCCGGTTCCATCGACCAGGCGCACCGGGCGGACGAATTCTGCGCCCTCAGCGAATTGGAAGCTTGCGAGAAATTCCTGCGCAAGGTGATCGCGAAGGCGTCAAGCTAAACTGTCAGGTCAAGGAATTCGGCGCGATCTCATGGGTGGTGCCGCAGAACTCGCAGCGCGCCCTTATGATGCCATCCGGATCGGCCAGGCCGGCGCGCTCTTCCGGCGCGTAAGACTTCAACACCGTGACAATGCGGTCCGGGGCGCAATCGCAACGGAAGGCCACCGGCAGCGCTGGCTGCACCCGCACTTCGTCCTCGTGGAACAAGCGCCACAGCACCGTTTCCGGCGCCAATTCGGTGTCCAGCAATTCCAAATCCTCCACCGTCTTCAGCATCAGCGACAGGCGTTGCCAATCGTCGCTGGTTTGCATTTCTTCTGGCGCCGCGCCCGCCTTGGCCGCGTCCGGCGTCATCTGCAGCATGATTCCGGCGGCGCGCCAATGGGGCTGCTTCTGCCCCGCCACAAACAGGGGTGCCGCGGCCAGCCGCAGCACGGTGGGCAGCTGCTCGGATTGGGCGAAATAGGTTTCGGCGGAGGCGGCGAGGCCCTCCTCCGACAAGGCGACGATGCCTTGATAGGAATTGCCGCCCCGCTTCGGCTCGATGGTGATGGCCAGCGAACCTTTGCCGGTGAGCGCTGCGAAATTCAGGTCTTTCAGATCCGCGAACCGCGCCGCATCCAGCCGGGCGAAGCCGCGCACCCCGCAATCCCTGTCGTCCTCGCTGCCGTAATAGTCCGCGGCGATCAGATCGAGCGGCCCATCGGATTTGGTCTGCACCGTCAACCGGCCGTCCAGCTTCAAGGCGGTTCCCAGCAGCACGCTGAGCGCCAGGCTTTCGCCCGCCACCCGGGCGGCCGCTTCCGGCAGGGCATGGTTGGAAAGCGCCCGTGCCGAGGCAAGATCAAGCCGCACCAGCCGTCCCCGCACGCCCGCTTTGGCGATATCGAACGGCAGCACAAAATCGCCCGGCGGGACAGCGGATAACGCTCTGGGAAGTTCAGACATCGGCTCTATATGGCGGCTAGCCGCCCCGGTTTCAACGCGCGGTACTGTCCTAACTTGATGGCCAGTCGTATCAGGGTTTCACGCAGTCGAATGTCATGGTGCTGGCAAAGGGGTCTTGGCCACTAATCCTTGCCACCTTGTCATATTTTTTGCAGTTTGCTTCCGCGACGGCGAATGCCTTATCGCGGTTTACGAAGCCATCGGCATGGCTAACCATCCCGCCAGTTTCATTTCCGGCGATTAGATCCGGGGTACACCCAGTTAATATGGCCACGTTCAATATCATCGCCAGTTTTGCAGCCTTACCCATCAGATGCCCTCCGAAACAAGATTTAAGATTTACCATTGGGGCCCTCGCTTCCGCCACTTTAGCAGCTTTGACGGCATCCATAAGCGACGTAGTGGGCGGTATATCCTGCACCGCAAAGAACCGGCGCGTTTCTGATAGAATTTGGACGCTGGAAGAATTGGTGGAGCAAACTTCTAAGTAGTTGGAGGTCCGAATGGTCGAACCGTTTATGGAATCGCGGCATTTTAAATGCCCCAAATGCAATGAAATGGGCATGGTCGCCAAGCTAAAGGAACAGGATGAATTTCACTTAATTGGCGACCGTTTCCGGTTGGCAGGCCGTGGCGAAGGTCAAGAAATTGTGTGTGTTGCCTGCGGAGTGCCAGTGAAACCGGAAACTTCAACTTAGGACGCCACCCGACGCGCCGGGGCTATGACAAGACCCAGGCCAGAATCGCCTTCTGGGCATGGAGGCGGTTCTCGGCCTCGTCGAACACCACCGATTGCGGCCCGTCAATCACATCGTCAGTCACTTCCTCGCCGCGATGCGCCGGCAGGCAATGCATGAAGATCGCGTCCTGCTTGGCCAGGCCCATCAGCTCAGCATTGACCTGATAGGGCCGAAGCAGATTGTGCCGCTTGGTGGCGTTGTCGTCGCCCATCGACACCCAGGCATCCGACACCACGCAATCGGCACCTTCCGCCGCCGCCCGCGGATCATGGCCCATCTCCACCGCCTTGCTGCGCTTCAGCCAGTCGCGCAGTTCCGGATCGGCGCTGAGTTCCCTGGGCGAAGCGACCTTGAGCTTGAAGCCGAACTTCACCGCCGCATGGGCCCAGCTGGTCAGCACATTGTTACTGTCGCCGCTCCAGGCCACCGTGGCGCCGGCGATGGGACCCTTATGCTCCTCATAGGTCATTACATCCGCCATCACCTGGCAGGGATGGGACCATTTGGTCAGGCCATTGATCACCGGAATGGCGGCGCTGGCCGCCAGCTCCTCCACCATTTCGTGATCGAGCAGGCGGATCATCACCGCGTCCACATACCGCGACAGCACCCGCGCCGTGTCGGCGATGGTTTCCTCACGGGCAAGCTGCATCTCGTTGCCGGTCAGCATCAGGGTATCGCCACCCAGCTGCCGCGCCGCCATGTCGAAGGAAATGCGGGTGCGGGTGGATTGCTTGTCGAAGATCATCGCCAGCACCTTGCCTTCCAGGGGACGGTCGGCATCGGGCACGCCGCGCGCCAGGCCCCGGCGCGCCGTCTTGCGTTTCTTGGCGTCGTCGATCAGGGCGCGCAAGGTGGCGCTGTCATGGTCGGATATATCGAGAAAATGCCGGGGCGGATTTAACACAGGGGCATTCATTGGGCGGCGGCCTTTTGCGCTTCCAGCGATGTGGCGGCGCGGTTCAGCAGCTCCACGCCCTGGCGCACCTCCGCTTCGCTGATGGTGAGCGGCGGCAGCAGGCGCACCACATTCTCGGCCGCCGGCAGCACAATCAGTCCGGCTTCCCGCGCCGCAGTGATAAAATCGGTATTCGGCACTTTCATTGTCAGTCCCAGCATCAGGCCCTGGCCGCGCACCCCTTCGAAGATCGCGGGATGGCCCGCCACCAGCGCGCCCAGTTGCTGGTTCAGATAATTGCCCACTTTGTTGACATGCGCGAGAAAGCCCGGCGCCAGAACCATGTCCAGCGCCGCATTGCCCACCGCCATCGCCAGGGGATTGCCGCCATAGGTGGTGCCATGCGTGCCTACCGTCATGCCCTTGGCGGCCTCGGCGGTGGCCATCAGCGCACCCAGCGGAAAGCCGCCCCCGATGGCCTTGGCCACGCACATGATGTCGGGCGTGATCTCGAGCCATTCATAGGCGAACAGCTTGCCGGTCCTGCCGACCCCGGTCTGGATTTCATCGAAAATAAGGAGCAAGCCCTTGTCATCGCAGAGTTTACGCAAACCGCGCAAAAATTCCGGCGCCACGGGCCTGACCCCGCCCTCGCCTTGCAAGGGTTCGATGATCAGCGCGGCGGTTTGCGGCCCGACCATCTTGTTAAGCGCGGCCATGTCACCAAGCGGCACCTGGTCGAAGCCCTCGACCTTGGGGCCAAAACCCTCGAGATATTTCTCGTTTCCGCCTGCGGCGATGCCCGCCAGGGTGCGGCCATGGAATGCGCCTTCGAAGCTGATGATCCGGAACCGCTCGGGATGGCCGCTCACATACTGGTAACGCCGCGCCATCTTGAAGGCGAGCTCGCAGGCTTCGGCGCCCGAATTGGTGAAGAACACGGTGTCGGCGAAGCTCGCCGCCACCAGCTTTTTGGCCAAACTCTCCTGCCCCGGCACGCGGTAGAGATTTGACGTATGCCAGAGCTTGCCGGCTTGTTCGGTCAGCGCCGCCACCAGCTTGGGATTGGCGTGACCGAAGGCATTGACGGCGATGCCCGCCCCGAAATCGAGATAGCGCTTGCCGTCCTCGGCGAACAGCCAGGACCCCTCGCCGCGAACGAAGGCGATATCCGTCCGTTTATAGGTGGGAAGCACGGCGGGAAACACGGGACGATTCCTTTATCGGGGGGCAGCTTATCCGCCTTCCGGGGGGTCAAAACAAGTTATGGCAGACCTGCATTTCCTCCGAATCGGCATCGACTCATCTCGGAACTGAGCATTTGGCTAACCTGACATAAGTTATTGATTTATAATACTTTTTTTTGAATAGTCCCGTTTCATTGGGCCTAAGAAAAAGGCCCGGCGCTGGGCCGGGCCAAGTTCGGTGGAACACGCGCCACAGGGGGACTGGGGCGCGGGGGGCACGTCTATGCGTCGAATGTGACAAGTGGTTGACGCATCTCCGCGACCAGTTGGCATGACGCACAATTACTTCTTGGATTTCTGCTTGGGCCACTTCGGTAAGTGGTTCGCTGGCGGCCACGAAACGGTCAACCATGCCAAGCTTGAATATGTGCGCGGCGATGTTTCGACCAATGAAGTGGAAAGCTATTTCGCACTGTTGAAGCGCGGAATTACCGGCTCATTCCACAGCGTGAGCAAGCAACATTTGCATCGGTATTGCTCTGAATTTTCCTATCGCTGGAACGAGCGGAAAGTGACGGATGCGGAACGCACGGCGAAGGCGTTGACGCTCATTGGTGGCAAACGGCTGATGTACAAAGACCCAATCCGTCGCGCCTCCTGACACTATTTCCCATTATTAGACGGCGGGACGACTGGCGCGGGATAATGGTAATTGTTATTGCTATTCAGAGTTCCGGTTGAGCCGCCACGATTGCAGTAATCAGCGGCTTGCTGACCACCAAAAGTGACGTTGTGGTCGATGTTTGCCACACCAACTTGTGCGCCGCTCAAATCATTAAAGCAATTTTCTGAGGGCGACGTTTCCGCAGCTTTTGGGGCTGGCTTGGGAGGAGGTCGGCGCGCTTTCAAAGCCACATTGGCTTTGTCAAGTTGATCTTGAAGGTCCGAAATTTTCGCGGCCTGGGCAGGATCAGGCATCGGCACTTCCTTGACTACTGGCGCGGGAGCCTTGGGAAATTCTTTGTGCTCAAGCTGATCATTCAACCACTCAATGCGCTCGCGGTAATGGTAATCAGCAAACCACCACCCACCTCCGGCAGCCAGAACCACAAAGGGAAGAATCACCCACTTAGCGGCCATGATCAGCCGCCCATTCTTTTGAAGCCATTCCCAGTCCATGGGGCGGAGGGTAGCGCAAATCGCGGACAACCACCCCTAGACTTGGGTTTGCCAACAGCACACTTCCGACTCATCTCGGAACTATGCACTTGGCAAACCTGATACAACCCATTGATTTTACTTATATAGCGCCCTTAAGAAGTCGGACCTCTCCGGGTTCTGGCTGAGGGCCACGGTTGGCGGTGATTTCGCCTTCCAAAACTTCGCACGGCTCCCATGGCTTGCCCCGTGCCGTTTTCACAGCGGCCAGCGCCTCCTCCGGGGTCGGGAAACCAGCAATATACAGAACCGTGTCGTAAACCCCGTCCACCGCTTCGCCGGTGGTGACGCGAACATACCAGCCCATAGGACGGCTCATTTCTTGGCCTCCCGCTTTTTGGGCTTGCGCTTTGCCGCGTCCGGTGGCTTTGCCTTTGATGCTGGCGGCGCTTTTCCGGTCGCCAATGCGGCGCGGATAGCGGTCTCAAAATCCAATGGATTCAGGCTTATTTTCGCCGTCTCTGCATTTGGAACGCGGTGTTTTTGCCTTTTTCGCTCCCTTGACTCCATTTTCTCTTTGCATCCTGAAATTGCGAATCGACAGTGCCAGTTTAGACTCTGAATTGTCCACGCTCCACGAAAGAAACGAGAACAAATCAATAACAAACGTGTTTCACGTGAAACAAATCAATATCGTTTTTATTGTGTAATTACATGGACTTATAGAACATTTATGTGATTCGATCATGTGGATAAATCGCGTCACTTGCAATTGGTGATTTGATCAGGCAGCGTCGCAACATGAAAACGAAACACTCTCCCGAAACACTCGCAAAAATTGTCAGCGATTTGGAACGCCAAGCGTACAAGCGGGGCTGGAACGAAGCGGTCGCGGCGATGGCCGATCAGGTCGCTAAGATGGCCGACGCTGCCGGGTTGGCAAAGGCGCCGGAGGTTGAAGCCAAGGCTGGCAATAAACCTCTCACCGCCAGGAAGCCCCGTTCCAAAAAGCGCGGAGCCCGCGCCGGCAATGCGAGGAAACTTGTCACGCAAGCAATCGGCAATAATCCCGGCAAGCTGGGTAATGAGATTGCCTTCATGGTGATGGACAAGGTGAATAAGCACACCGTCCGCACATGGCTGCGCAAACTGAAAATAGCGGGCGACATCGAGCAGCATGAAATGCGCTGGTACGCAAAGGGGGCGTATCGCCAAGTAGCTTAGAAATGAGAACGCCGCCTTTCGGCGGCGTTCCATGAATGAGACGTCGGTGCGCACCTTCGTCTCGCTTGCCCCCTCAGATTTCAGCACCAAACTGAAGTCTGAGGGACCCTTATGTGCCCGTGTGGCGGAATGGTAGACGCGGGGGCCTTGGACGCCCCTGGTATTCCCTAACCCGGAACCGTGCGAGTTCGAGTCTCGCCATGGGTACTCTTTTTGTCAAGATAATCCTTTGTTTCCCTTGGTTAAATCATCTTTGCGATTTTGAGCATATCTCGCGAAAATTTGCTGCTACGGCCTTTCTAGGCGCGCTACAAGCCGTTGGAAGTGGCCGATCCTCTGTTTCGCCAAACGTAAGACCGCTGGTTGCCAGCCTGCGGGAGGGCTTCTGTGAGCCTTGGCAGAGTCGGGGAGCCTGGCCTGCCGGACCGATGGAACCGACACTCCCAGCGCTTTTGACAATTCTTCGTGGCTGATTCCCGCAAGTAGCTCATCGGTCGCTTTTTTGAAATCCATGTATGCACTCCGCTTGACAACAAACGGAAATGTATTACATACTACATACACATTCAAGGCCGACCAATATGAACCTTAGCGAAATTTCCAAACTGACCGAAGAACAAGCCCGCGAAACGCTGGAGCGCATCGTTTGGAGCAAGGGTGTTGTTTGCCCCCACTGTGGCCGGGTTGATGGCCACACGAAATTGCAGGGCAAGAAACACCGCGCGGGCGTTTGGAAATGCAGTGACGGTTGCGCCCAGCAGTTCAGCGTGACGGTCGGCACAGTTATGGAAGGCTCACACTTGCCGGTCCGCACTTGGCTGATGGCTTTCTCCATACTGTGCAGCGCAAAGAAGGGTGTTTCGGCCCTGCAATTGCAGCGGCAGCTTGGCCTTGGCTCATATCGCTCCGCATGGCACCTGTGCCACCGCATCCGCTATGCCATGAGCAAAAATCCATTGAAGGGTTTGCTTGAAGGCACCGTGATGGTGGACGAAACTTACGTGGGCGGAAAAGCGCGCAAAGAGAGAGGCCCAAAGCGTTCCAAGGGCTATCGGCATCCGAATAAGGTTGCGGTTGTTGCACTGGTGGAACGCGGCGGTCGCGTAAAGACATGGCCGATTGCGGACGTGACGGCCAAGACGCTGCAAGGCGCGATCCGTGACCATGTTGCCCCGTCCGCAGCGATCCAGACCGATCAGTTGCTCTCTTACAAGGGGGTCGGCAGATGGTTCGATGGCGGCCACGAAACCGTCAACCATGCCAAGCTCGAATATGTGCGCGGCGATGTTTCGACCAATGAGGTGGAAAGCTATTTCGCCCTGTTGAAGCGCGGCATTACCGGCTCGTTCCATTCCGTCAGCAAGCAGCATCTGCACCGCTATTGCTCTGAATTTTCCTATCGCTGGAATGAGCGAAAAGTGACGGATGCGGAGCGTACAGCTAAGGCGCTGGGCCTGATTGGTGGCGGCCGCCTGATGTACAAAGACCCAATCCGTCGCCGGGCATAGGAGCTATTTCGACCGACTCGGTCCTGAAGGATATAGGGTTCGCACATATATAATTTTCCCAATGTCACATGCACCGGATGTAACGCGGCCCACAAAACCACCGAACTGACAAATCTCTTTGCCATCAGCGTTTAGAAGCATGTGCTCATGGCCCGAGTCAGGCACACCGTGATGCAGAACAAACATTCTCTTACCTTGGTAGGTTGCTTCCTCGATCACGTCTGGGCTTTTTGACGCTCGCCGGTCAGCAATTGCCTGATTGAGCCATGCCGGAATCGCATATTTCGATTCTGCTGCGCTGGCTTCATGGGCAATTAGGGCAATGAAAACACTCAGCGCCCAATACCTCATGGCCGTCCTCCTAGAACGAGCACAGGCTAGACTTCCGGCCCCATCCCGCCAAATCCCGGCCACCCCACCCCTAGACTTGGGTTTGCCAACAGCACAGTTCCGACTCATCTTGTGGACAAGGCTTGGGGAGGCATCGCCAGTGCTTGTTAGTTCTGTTCGTCGGCGTACGATATCTTGTGGCCCAAAGATGGGTCTTAGCGGGGTAAGGAGCCTTCCATGAACCAGATGAACTGGTCCGACGAGCGGGTTGAGCAGCTTAAGACACTTTGGACCGAGGGCCTTTCGGCCAGCCAGATCGCCCGCGCCCTGGGCGGGGTCACGCGCAATGCGGTGATCGGCAAAGTGCACAGGCTGGGCCTGGCCGGGCGGGCCAGCCCATCGCGGGCCGAACGGCCACGGGTCTCCATGTCGCCCAAGGCGCCTTCCATGCGGTCGCATGTTCCCGCCGTCCCGGTGGTGGAAGAAGACCCGCTGCAGCTGGAGGATGGCAATTTCGCCACCGTGCTTACCATTTCCGACCGCATGTGCCGCTGGCCGATCGGCGATCCCGCCGCCTCGGAATTTCACTTCTGCGGCCGCTCACCCAAATCCGGGTCGCCCTATTGCGAAGCGCATGCCCGCAAGGCCTATCAGCCGCAGCAGCAGCGCCGGGATAAGGACAAGGGGAGAATGACGGGGTGACGTGCGACCGGCTTCGCCGGTCAAATCGGTCCGTCGTTAGCGACAGCGTAGTGCGACGACCGATTTGAGCGCGTCACGCGCCGAGCTTGGGCGAGGCGCCGGGTGAGCGGTTCGCCGCAGGCGAACGCAATGGTCCAGTGGACCATTGCGAGCGACGGAAACGAACTGAGGCCTTCATGTCCGTCTACGACTACTCCGCCACTCGCCTCGACGGCACAGAAGAATCGCTCTCCGCCTATCGCGGCCGTGTCCTTCTGATCGTCAACACTGCGAGCCAATGCGGCTTCACCCCGCAATATGCCGGGCTGGAAGCGCTTTACGGCGAATTGGAGCATGCCGGCCTCACCGTGCTGGGCTTTCCTTGCAACCAGTTCGGCGCCCAGGAGCCCGGCGGCGAAGTCGAGATCGGTCAATTCTGCGAGAAAAATTACGGCGTCAGCTTTCCGATGTTCGCCAAGATCGAGGTCAACGGCCCGCGCGCTCATCCGCTTTACAAATATCTCAAGGACGCCAAGCCGGGCCTGCTGGGCAGCGAGAACATCAAATGGAATTTCACCAAATTCCTGATTGACCGCGCCGGCGAGCCGGTGGCGCGTTACGCCCCCCAGACCAGGCCCGAGGAACTGGCAGCACCCATAAAAGCTTTGCTTTGACGTCAAGGGCCGCGAGGGATTTTGAGACCTGAGCAGGAGCGTCGCGCGGAGCGTACGGACGTACGTGAGTACGCACGACACACTCAGGGCTCAAAAGACAAGCGGCTTAAGACGCTACTTTCACGGTAGCGTTCTCGTCCAGGGAATAGCCGGCCGAACGAACGGTGCGGATCGGATCGTTGACGCCTTCGATGTTGAGCGCTTTCCGCAACCGGCCGACATGCACATCCACGGTACGCGCCTCGACATAGACATCGCTGCCCCACACGGCGTCGAGCAGTTGCTCGCGGGAGAAAACCCGGCCCGGATGCTGAATCAGGTGATCGAGCAGCTTGTATTCGGTGGGGCCGAGATGGACTTCCACCCCTGCCCGGCGCACCCGATGGGCGCCGCGATCCATTTCAATATCGCCCACGCTGATCACGTCCTCTGCCAGGCTGGGACGGATGCGGCGCAGCACCGCGCGCAGCCGCGCCAGGAGTTCGGTCATGGCGAAAGGCTTGGTCATGTAATCGTCGGCGCCGGTATCCAGGCCACGGATGCGGTCGCCTTCCTCGCCCCGCGCCGTCAGCATGATGATCGGCACATTGCGGGTTTCCTGGCGGCTGCGCAGCCTGCGGCAGACCTCGATGCCGGAAAGCTGCGGTAGCATCCAGTCCAGCAGCACCAGATCGGGCTTTTCTTCGGCGGCGATCAAAAGCGCCTCCTCCCCATCCTGCGCTTCCAGCACGCGATAGCCTTCGCGCTCCAGATTGTAGCGGAGCAGGGTGATCAGGGCGCCTTCATCTTCGGCAACAAGAACGGTTGGTTTGCTCATCAGTGCTGGGCCTCGAACGGCACCGCCGTTTCACTGGTGGTATCGGCCTTGGGCCGATTGTTGGCGAGATGCCCGGCGCGCACCATGTGATAGACCACCTCGGCGATGTTGGTGGCATGGTCGCCGCTGCGCTCGATATTCTTGGCGATGAAAAGAAGATGGGTGCAGAGGCCGATGGTGCGCGGGTCTTCCATCATATAGGTGAGAAGTTCGCGAAACAGGCTGTTGTAGATTTCGTCGATTTCGCCGTCCTGGTTCCACACCGTTTCCGCCAGCCCGGCATTGCGGCTGGAATAGGCGTCCAGCACCTGTTTGAGCTGGGTCAGGGCGGCGCGGCCCATGCGCGCCAGCGACTGGGTGAGGCGGATCGGCGGCTCGCGGTTCAGCACCAGGGCGCGCTTGGCTATATTCTTGGCGAGATCGCCAATGCGCTCCAGCTCGGCCGCGGTCTTTATCGCCGCCAGGGTCTCGCGCAAATCCACCGCCATGGGCTGGCGCAGCGCCAGCAGCTTCAGGGCACGGTCTTCGATCTCCTGCTGCATCGCGTCAATGCGGGCGTCACCGCCGACCGCGGTTTCCGCGATATGGCTGTCGCGCCGGGCAACCGCTTCGATGGCCGCGGCGAACTGGGCTTCCGCCAGGCCACCCATCTGCGCCACCAGGGCGGAAAGCGCCTCTAGCTGCTCCGTAAAAGATTTGACGGTGTGATCTGTCATATCAACCCGGGAATTCTGTCGCCAGCTGGGAATAGGAGCCTTCGGCCAATTCTATGCGACAGTTTTATAACATTTCCGTGACACCAGCAGGAGAAACAGCAGAAGGAGCCCCCGTTAACTCGACTTTAGGGCTGGTTTCGGCGGGCGCGGGTGGCAGCAGAACCGTGAAACTGGAGCCTTCGCCCTGCCTGCTTTCGATCTGGAGCCGTCCCTGGTGGCGGCTGACAATGTGCTTGACGATGGCAAGGCCCAGGCCGGTGCCACCTTTCTCCCGACTACGCTTCACATCCACCCGGTAGAAACGCTCGGTCAGGCGCGGAACGGCGCTGGGGGCGATACCTTCGCCATCGTCGCGCACGCTGGCAAAGACCTGGCCGTCCCCTGTCTGGCCGAAGCTGATCCAGATATGACCATCCTCGCGGCCATATTTGATCGCATTGTGGATCAGGTTCTGGAAAAGCTGGATCAGTTCATCGCGATCGCCGGCCACCGGCGGCAAATCGGCCTGCCCCGAGACTTCGATGGCGATATGGTCGCCCCTGGCCAGCGGCGCCAGCGCCGCCGCCACCTCCCGCACCACATTCTCAAGCTGGATGCGGGTCTGGGGCGGAACATGCTCATTCATCTCGATGCGGGTGAGCGAAAGCAGATCATCGATCAGCCTGCGCATCCGCGCCGCTTCAACCGCCATGATGCCCAGGAATTTCTCGCGCGCCTCTTCATCATCTTTGGCATGGCCGCGCAGGGTATCGATGAAACCCGACACCGCCGCCAGCGGGGTGCGCAGTTCATGGCTCGCATTGGCGACAAAATCGGCACGCATCCGTTCGCTGCGCCGGATGGCGGTGAGATCATGCAGCAGAAGCGCGATGGTGGGCGGCGTGGCGCTGACGCGGGCGACATAGGCCTGGAAATGCCGTTCGATCGGCACCGGCAGGGTGAATTGGACGGTGCTGGGCTCGCCGTCATGGGCGGTCTGGTCGATCGCGGCCAGCACCGACGGATTGCGCAGTACCGCGCTGACATGCTTGTTCTCGACTTCGCCGCCCACCAGGGTGCGCATGGCATCATTGATCAGCAGAACGCGCTCGCTTTCGTCCAGCAGCATGACCGGCGCGGGCAATTGCGCGATCACCGCGCGGGCCAATGGCGAGAGGGCCGCTCCCGGAGGGATTGCTTCTGCAGCGGCAGCGGACGGCGTTTCCGGCGCAAGAAGGCCGGACAGGACCGCGGCCACGATGCCGAGAGCCAGAAGAATGCCGAAGGCGGCCGGACCGAACACCAGCGCCACCAGGCCCGCCAGCGCCATGCCGATGGCAAGTGGCCAGAAACGGCTCTGAATAAAGCCCCAGTGCATGATTCTCTATCCTCCGACAGGCCGCATCATACGCCCGTTTGCGACTTATTTTTAATCGTTGAATTTTAATCGCCACCGCTAGTCCGGCGAAGGACGGGAGCGATCCTGCTTGCGCCTGCCGCGCAGCTTCTTGGCGTCCAGGCGCTGGCGTTTGCTGGCCCTGGGGATCTTGGTGGGGCGGCGAGGCTTGGGGGGCGTCGCGGCCTGAAGGATCAATTCGGCCAGACGGCTGCGGGCGTCGGCGCGGTTGCGTTCCTGTTCGCGGTGCTGGCGCGCGGCAATCACCAGCACGCCCTCTTTGCTGAGGCGCGAGCCGGCCAGCCGCATCAGTGCCACCCGCACAGAGTCGGTCAGGCTGGGCGAATGAAGCACATCGAAACTCAGTTGAACCGCGCTCGCCACCTTGTTGACATTCTGGCCGCCGGGACCGGAGGCGTGGACAAACCGTTCCGACAATTCGCTTTGCGGAATGATCAGGCCGGGCCTGACGAACAGGCCTTTGAAGTGCGAGACGATCATGGCGGCGAACAGCTTTCTTGGTCAGCCCGAAAAAGCAGTATAGCGTGGCGCCGCTGCTTCGGAAAATTGCCCCTGGGAATTCATGATGTCGCACGGATTTGATCCGAACCGCCTGGAGCGCATCGGCCAGCTTATCAGGACCCGTTATGTCGATAGCGGGGTCCTTCCCGGTGCATTGACCCTGATCTGGCGCAAAGGCGCCGTGGCGCATCTCAGCATGTCGGGAATGATCGACCTGGAACGAAAAACGCCCATGCGCGAGGACGGTATTTTCCGCATTTATTCCATGACCAAGCCGATCACCAGCGTGGCATTCCTGATGCTGCTGGAGGAAGGCAAGGTCGCTCTGGACGATCCCGTCCACCGTTTTATTCCCGGCTTTGAGAATTTGCGCGTTTTTTCCGGCGGTGATCTTGCCAACGGATTTGCCAGCGCACCCGCCGCCCGGCCGATGAAAATGGTGGACTTGATGCGGCATACTTCGGGGCTGACCTACGGCTTTCTGGATCGCACCAATCTGGATGCCGCCTACACAAAGCTTGGCGTGGGCGAGTTCTATACGGAAGGCGGCCTGCCAACGATGATCGCACAACTGGAAAAGCTGCCGCTGGAATTCTCGCCCGGCGAGGCATGGAATTATTCTGTTTCCACGGATGTCCTGGGCTATCTGGTGGAAAATATTTCCGGCGAGAATTTCGCCGATTTCGTGCGGCGCCGCATCCTTCTGCCGCTTGGCATGCGGGATACCGATTTTCATGTGCCTGCCGAAAAACAGGATCGTTTCGCCAGTTGCTATTATGCCAAGGCCGGCCGTCTGCTGCTTTATGACGACGGCCAGAAATCCACCTATGTCGCGCCGCCCAAGCTGGAATCCGGCGGCGGCGGCCTTGCCGGAACGGCGCAGGATTATTTGCGCTTCTGCCGCATGCTGCTTTCGGGCGGTGCGCTGGGTGGAGCGCGATTATTGAGTCCCAAGACGGTAAGCCTTCTGACCATGAATCACCTGCCCGGCGGCCGCGAAATGACGCAAATGATGCCCAGCACCGCGGCATTCAACGAAACCGGTTATGCTGGTGTGGGCTTCGGACTGGGTGTCGCTGTCACCGTCAATCTTGCCAATGCCGCTTTGCCCGGCACCCTGGGCGACTATTCCTGGGGCGGCGCCGCGGCGACCTACTTCTTCTGCGATCCGAGGGAAGACCTGGCGGTGATCTTCATGACCCAGGCATTGGCCTCGCCGGAACGCATCCGCCTGCGCCGCGATCTTCGCACCCTGGTCTATGGCGCGATGTCGGAAAGCTTCGCCTGATGCGGGAAAGCTTTGATATCAGCACCTGGTCCGGACCGTTTGAAACAGAGACGCGCGCGCGCGCGCAGGCCGCGCTGGAAAAGGGCGGGGTGTTGTATTTTCCAAACCTGTCTTTCCGCCTGGCGGACAATGAAAAGGGATTCCTGGATGCCGGTCTGACCGACGGCAAGGCAAAAAACATCAGCCTCGATCACACCAGCGGAAAATTGCAGGGCACCTCGGCGCGCGGCGAGCGGGCGGCCCGGCTGGCGGCGATGATCGAACGTTTCGGGACCGGCGCGACACACTTTGTCACCGCGCTCCTGCCCAATTA
>DATMNL010000063.1:0-17560 GCA_035568995.1 Rhizomicrobium sp.
TGATCCGCGTCGGCGGCGCCACGGAAGTCGAGGTCAAGGAGCGCAAGGACCGCGTCGACGACGCGCTCAATGCCACCAAGGCCGCGGTCGAGGAAGGCATCGTGCCGGGCGGCGGCGTCGCCCTGCTCTATACCTCCAAGATGCTGGCCGGATTGACCGGCGACAATGAGGACCAGACCCAGGGCATCGCCATCGTGCGGCGCGCCATCCAGTACCCGATCCGCATCATCGCCCATAACGCGGGCGCGGAAGCCTCAATCGTGGTCGGCAAGCTCCTGGAACAGAAGTCCAACACCTTCGGCTTCGACGCCCAGAACGAGAAGTATGTCGACTTCATCGTGGCCGGCATCGTCGATCCGACCAAGGTGGTCCGCGTGGCGCTGCAGAACGCGGCCTCCGTGGCGGCGCTGATGATCACCACCGAAGCCATGATCGCCGAAAAGCCCGAGAAGAAGGGCCCGCCTGGCGGAATGCCCGGCGGCGGCGGCGGCATGGGTGGCGGCATGGACGGGATGGATTTTTGACAGGAAGGGCGGCGTTAACCGCCCGGCCTGTCATCCCCGGCGAGCATCGCGAAGCGGTGCGAGGAAAGGGGATCCAGCCAATCAAAAAAGCAAAAGGCCCGGAGAGATCCGGGCCTTTTTGTTTGGCGTTGGTCTGCTTCTGACCCAAAGCGGACGTTGCCTTTGTCCGCAGACGGGGCAGGACGAATCGGTGCCCATTGTGCTAAGGTAAATTTTGCCTTCACCGACCCGCCAAGTGTCCGGCGCAGAAAGTGGCCTTTGCTATTTTGCAAGGAAGGTTATGCGTAAATTAGTCACCAGCCTAATCGTAGCGGCATTCGCCGCCGTTCTTTCAACGGCGACCGCACAAACGCCGACTCCTGTATTCGATAACGCCGCCAAGCTGGATACGGTCGCAAAGATCGGTGCGGTGCTAACGAACCGCTATGTTTTCCCCGACCGAGCCAGTCAAGCCAAGGCCAAGGTCGATGCCGCCTTGGCGGCAGGTGACTATGACTCAATTGGTGATCCAAACGAATTCGCCCAACGCCTGACCGCCGATCTGCAATCTGTCACCCACGACAAACATATGCGCGTATCCTATATGGGCGGACTGCCACCTGCCGGCGGACAACAAACCCCTCCCTCTGCGCCACCGCCCACCAATGGTGGCTTTGCCCGGGTTGATCGACTGAAAGGCAATATCGGATTTATCCGACTGATGGGTTTTCCTACACCCTCTATATTTGATCCCGCCGCCAATGATGCGCTACGCGATCTCGCCGACACCGATGCGTTAATCATCGACATGCGCGACAATGGGGGCGGAAGCGCCGAATCTGACTCCTATTTTGGTAGCTTCTTCTTCGATCCAGCCAAGCCGGTGCAGCTAAACAGCATTGTCAACCGCACACAGTCCACGACTGAGTTCACCACCACAGAATTCTGGACCAAACCGGTCGCCACGCCATACATGAACAAACCAGTCTACATCCTGACCAGCAAACGAACATTTTCGGGCGGCGAAGCTTTTATTTACGATCTCCAGGTTCAAAAGCGCATCAGCATCTATGGCGAGACCACGGGTGGTGGTGCCAATCCTGGAGGTATGTTTCCCGTGGGCCCACGCTTCGGTATATTCGTGCCGACGGGGCGCGCAGAAAATCCCTTGACCAAAACGAATTGGGAAGGTGTAGGCGTCGTACCGGACCACCCCATTGACGAAAAGCTGGCGTTCCGGGCCGCGATGTCCGATGCCGTGACCCAACTTTTGAAGAAGAAAGGGAACGATCCTGTACTTACTGCCGTGAAAGCGACTCTAACACAACAAACCGAACCGACACCTTTCGTGGAAGCGGCATTGCTTAAATTTCGTACCACGGCTAGCCCCGGGACCGAAGCGGCCCTGCGCCGCCAGATTGAAGGCTTGGAAAAGGGGCAGCCAGACTATGATGAGATGTCGGAGGGTTTAACGAACGTAACACGTCGGCAATTGCCAGATTTAGAACAGATCATGGGCAGACTAGGAGCGATAAAGTCCATTACCTTTAATAGTGTCGGTCCTGCTGGCAATGATGTGTATGAGGTCGAATTTGAACATGGCCAGACGGAATGGCGGATTTCTCCGCTGGCGCCGGATGGCAAGGTGGAAGGCTTGTCATTCCACTAAACCACGCCGGCTGCGTCCACTGCAGTGCGTTGACAGCTGATTAGAGGCAGGCACGCGTAGCACAAGAGGATGGTAGCGAGAAGTCCCCTCTTGGCAGAAGAATTGGGGTCAGAGTGCAATTTTCCGGTGCCTCGCCCAAGAAGAAGTGCGCCGCCTGAGTATTCGCCCGGCCGCTCGCTTTGGCTCGCGGCGTTCGGCGCTCAAATCGGTTCACTGAACCGATTTGACCCGCTACGCGGGTCGCGCCTCACCCACTTTCCCGCCAAGGGCGAAAAGCAGTAGACTTGGGCCACTTTTGCTTTGACCCTGCCAGGGAGTGAGCGATGACAAATGTTTCCCTTTTTCCCGCCAGCCGCCGGACGTTCATCGATGTTCTGGGCGGGCTCGTTCTCGCGGCCGCCATTCCTGCCGGCGCTTTTGGCCAGTCACTCTCCTCCATAAAGATTGCCACCATCGGCTCTGGCCATGAGGGCGGCTCGCTCGGCACGCTGTTCGCCAAGCTGGGCCATCCGGTGATGTTCTCGTCCCGGCATCCCGAAGAGCTCAAGGATTTGATCGCGGCGGCGGGCCCCACCGCCCGGGCCGGTACGGTGGCCGAAGCCGTCGCGTTCGGCGACGTCATTTTCCTGGTCGTGCCCTACAGCGCGGTTCCGCAGATTGGACAGGATTTCGGCTCCGCCCTTGCCACCAAGCCGCTTGTCGTCGATGTGTCCAACCCGACCGCGCGCGACGGCCAGGATTTGATGAATCAAATCACAGCCA
Source organism: Rhizomicrobium sp. (assembly GCA_035568995.1). Classification (GTDB taxonomy): domain Bacteria; phylum Pseudomonadota; class Alphaproteobacteria; order Micropepsales; family Micropepsaceae; genus Rhizomicrobium. Next base: position 2,935 of record DATMNL010000063.1, read on the forward strand.
CGGGCGGGGTCGGCCTCTTTGCGGCCAAAGTGCTGAAAGGGGCTCGCATTGTGCGGGCCTTCAACGCGCTCCACACCCCGTCGCTGGCCGCGATCGCCAACCGACCCGCCGGTCAGGGCGGTCCGGTTGGCGTTCCCATCGCCGGCAACGATCCGAAGGCGATCGATCTTGCAAGCCGGTTGACCCGGGAAATCGGCTTTGAACCGGTGCTCGTCGGCGATCTGGCGAAAGCCAAGTATCTCGTCCCCGGCTCGCCGATTTCCGGCCTGCATACGGCAGCTGAGCTTCGTCAAATCGCGGCAACTCTAACCTGAGCGTCGCGTTGGGGTGGACTTTTTGCTGAGTGCCCGTAACGCGATAAACTATCAAGATATTCGAGAGACAAACGGTGGCAGGAGCACCTGTCACCCAACTTCCGTGCAAAAATTCGCGGGCGAACGCTAATGAAAATCCGTTTCGCGCTTGCGCTGATGGCGCTCTTGGTTTCTGCTTCCGTCCGCGCCCAGGACATTGCCCAACCCGTCACGCCCCGTGCCACGACCTGCGAGACCTGGAATGCCGCCAAACCGCCACCCGGCCAGGCGCCTTCTCCGATCAGGGCGTCCCAATTGTCTCTTGTGTTCGACTATATCACCGCGCACGACCGGGAGCCTGACCGGGACTATTACGCCGGACAGATCGACCTCACCGAAAACGTTGATGCCGGCGAAGTGGCAACATGGATGGACAGCTATTGTGCCGCCAACCCGCGTGACGGTTTTGAACAGATGGCCGCCGCGCTCGTGCGCGACCTCAGCGCGCGGTGGCTCAATTCCAATAGGAATGGACGCTGATGCGCAGGGAAGCATTGTGACAGGCGTTCCTGCCAGCATTTCAGAAAGTATCATGGCCAGAGTTTTCGCCGGCGCTGGCTCGTCTGACTACCGATCCCTAATGTCCGCTTAGCGTCACAAGCAGACATTTACTGGACGCCTGTATGCCGATAAAATGAATCGGTACGCGCGTCTGAGGAGAAGCCAGCGTGAAAGCATCTGATTTCGCTTTAGTCTTTTCTTCTGTTTCGTTCATCACAGTCCTGGTAGTGACGGCCGTTATTTCCCATTTTTCGTTACCACTCGAAGGGATGAGGATAATTCCGGGTTTTGCCGACTTCAGTTTCGTGCAGAACCGCGGTGTTTCATTTGGTCTCTTGTCGCAAAACAGCAATTTGGGGGAGAAATACCTTACTATCGGCACTGCGCTTCTCACCGTAGCACTAGGCGTTTGGGCATATCGAGCTACACGCGTACTCCTCGGTATCGCTCTGGGCATACTTATCGGCGGCGCTCTTTACAATACCGCCGACCGCGCCCTTCACGGAGGCGTATTCGACTTCCTTTCTGTTCACCTGGGGACTATTCCGCTTTTTGTCTGCAACGTTGCCGACATTGCAATCAGCGTTGGAGGCATCCTCGTATTACTTGATAGCATAAAGGAAACGCCCCTGAGCGCATCTTCTCAATAGAGCCGCGGAATTCCGGGGACACCAAATAATTGGGGTCAGAGTAAAATTATCCGGCATTCTGTTCTGGTCAGCCTGCGCCTGAACAAGCAAAGAAGTACACCGTCTGAGTATTCGCCGGCTTAGCTTTCCTTAGCGAATGAAATGAGCCTAGAAAAGCTTGCCCCTCTTCGAGCGAAGCGAGGGAGGCGGCCGCTCGCCCAAGCTGTCCATATGCGTCTTTCGCTATCGCTCAAGACCTGTGGATCGTTCGTCGCTCGAATTGGTCCCTCGCCAGCGACAGCGTAGCGCGAGACCATTTCATTCGCTTCGCGAACCGCTCTTCACGGCATTAACCGCCAACTGCGCGGCAAAAGCGCGTTTGTACGCGGGCCGCGTTTCGCCGCGGGCGACATAGGCGGCCAGGTTCGGATATTCGTCCAGAAGGCCCGACGCTTTCAACCTGAGCAGCACCGACACCATCATCAAGTCGCCCGCGCTGAACCCGCCATCGAGCCAGTCGGCATCGCCCAGGCGAACGGAAAGTTGCTTCAACCGGTCGCGGACACGATCCTTGACCAGAGGCAGGCGCTCCTTGCTCCAGGGCTTATCGCCCTCCAGCAGCCTGGCAGTGGCGAGTTCAAGAATCGGCGGTTCCACCGTGCTCAGCGCGGCAAACATCCAGGTGATCGCGCGCGCCCGCGCATCGGCATCGTCCGGCAGCAGGCCCGCATGGCGCTCGGCGATATGGAGCACGATCGCCCCCGTCTCGAACAAGGCGAGACCCTCTTCCTCATAGGTCGGAATCTGGCCGAAAGGGTGAAGCGCCAGATGCGCGGGTTCCTTCATCGCCCGGAACGAAACAAGGCGAACCTCATAGGGCTGGCCCCCTTCTTCCAGCGCCCAGCGAACGCGCGTATCACGCGCCAGCCCCTTGCCGCCATCGGGTGAGTGTTCAAAGGCGGTAATGGTGATGGTCATGGTGAGGCGCCTCCTTGGCGAAAATCATCGGTGCGGGGCTGGATCAACGGTGACAGAAGCACCTGTCACCACATTTTCAGCGATGGGAACAACCTTCCCAACAGCAAGGGCGGCGCATGCCCTTACGCATTTTATCAAGGCCAACAGCAATGCGGCGGCGTCTGGTTTCATCCTTTTTGGCGGATGTAACCCAACAGATCCATTCATTGCGTGCCAGCGGCGTGATGTCCGCCCACACCTCCGTCACAATCGGGTCTGTCTCGATTGCTTTTCGAAAGTCGGTCGGCATTCTATGCACTGCTTTAGCGGAGGTTTCTATTCTGTTCATGCCAGCTGAAGTCTTCTCCCTGAGGTCTTTGACGACCCGTCCATGAATATTCATTCCACGTTCAACGTCTGCATTCCATCCAATGCGGGCATAGCCGCTACTTCACGCGCGGTGTTGCCGTGCCTTCGACCTTGACGCCGTCCGCCAGCGGTACCGTGATCACCACGCGATCCTCGGGTCCGAAGTTCCGGGTGATATGACCCTTGCCGGTGGTGTCTTCGATCAGGTTGATGTGTCCGGGGCCGGCCGCCACATGCACGCCGCCGGAGACCTCGACTTCCGAACTCCCGGTGAGCGTGATCACGAACTGCCGCGCGGGGCCGGTGTGCCACTCCTTGGAGCTGGCCGGCGTGGCGGCCATGTTGTGCGGATCGGCGCCGGGTGTCGGCGGCCTTCGGCTGAACTCGGCGCCTGTGGCATTCAGCATGTCCGCAACGCCGCGCGGCCCCAGCTTCAAATCGATATCTTCGGCATGGGACAGGCCGTCAGTCCCCGTGTAGATGCGCGTGATGATGATGGGCTTGTGGCCCTCAGCCGCCGCGTCCTGTGCCGCGGCTCCCTGCGTCGCCACCAGGCCGATCCCGACGATCACAACCGTGACGACCCACTTGGCGCCAAATTTCATTCCCAGCCTCCATGCACATCGCGTGGAACATTATCACGCCGGGCAGAGGCATGCGGGCCGCTCCTCACCCCAAGCCCGGCGCAGCTTTTTGTTAATGATTCGCTCCCAAAATCCAGCTTATCGCAGGAACTTGGCGAGGGTCTCGCCATGTTCTTGCCGCGGGATCATGCTCCTCTCAGGGGCGGATTTCTGGAGTGGTCATGAGCGAACGAGGCAGCCCGCCCCTGGAAGAGCGCCCCCAAGGGGATGCGCTCCAGGAAGGTCAAAGGCCCTTCGCGGACGCCGCCAGTAACGATGGGTTACGGGCGCCGGCCCGGCGGCGCGGCCGCGTTATGGCCTGGGCGTTCAGCATCGCCGCGCACCTGACGGTATTCACCGCTTTGTTCTGGCCCTATGCCGGGCCGCCCCCGCATGCCGATACCCCGCCCATACTGGTCAACCTGGTGGACGAGCCCAAGCCTGAGCCGCCCGGGCCACCCGACAAGCCTCCCGGCCCGCCCGCCGCGGCGCCGGTCAAGGCCGAAGTCCCGCAAAAACCCGTTCGGGCGACAGCGCGGCGCCGGAGCGCGCCCGCGCCGGCACCCGCCGAAGACAGCAAGCCCCTGACCGACACTTTTGCGGACGTTTTGAGCGAAACCGAACTCGCAGGCGCCACCAGCGCGGACGCCGAGGGGGCAGGTGGTGGCGGTGGCGGTGGCAGCTGCGATATCGCGCGGATTGTGCAGCAAGCCTTGCGGCGCGACCCATTGGTGCGCTCGGCGGTGGGCAATGCCGACCGCCTGGGCAAATCCGTCATGCTGTGGAACGGAGACTGGGTGCGGTCGGGCGGGCAGGACGGCAAGGGCTTGTCAGCCGTGCGCGAAGCGGTCCTGTGGGAAGTGGCCTTCGCACCGGCAGCCTGCCGCAACAAGCGGGTGCACGGGTTGGTGCTTTTATCATTGGCGGACGGGAACACACGCTTCGCCATCGGCTCGGGCGACTGGCGTTGGTCGGACCTTTTGGAAGTACGCCCGTCGGAACGCTGACGGTGGACTGATAACGGGGATGGCGGATGGCGGACTAAAGGGGCCGGCCCGGGCGGCCGGCCCCAACTTGTTCTAGGACATCACGATCAACACGACGCGGCGGTTCTGCGCCCGGCCGGTGCGGCTCTTGTTGTCGGCCACCGGGTCTTTTTTTCCGTAGGAGATGGTCGACATGCGGTTCAAGGGCACACCATGCTGGTTCATGAACAGGCGCACAGCCTCGGCCCGCTCCTCGCCCAGCCTTTGGTTGACCGTGTCCGGTCCAATCGCATCGGTATGGCCCTGGATCTCCAGGTAAACGTTGCGGTTGTCGTTCTTCAGCTTCTCCGCGAAGTCCGTCAGACGCTGGTCGGCTTCCGGCGAGAGCTTGGCGCTGTCCGCCGGAAATTTCACCGAATCGTCTGACAAGACCATGGAATAGAGAAACTTGCCCTCCGCCAGCTTGCCGGCGGCCGTGGCGCGGTCCAGCGCGTCCTTGGTCGTCTGGTCGAGCTGGCTCAGATGGGTTTGATGTTGGTCCAGGGCCGCCTGCGCCTTGTCCTGGTTGGCCTGCACTTTGGCGTCCTCAGCCGACACCTGTTGATTTACAAAGTCTTTGGTCGCGCAGCCGCCAAGACTGAGGGCGCTGGCGGCTATGGCTGCGATAATGACGGGTCTAATGTGCATCGATGTTTCCTCTTGTTGCCCCTGCGGCACCTTCAGCCTGCAGACACAGTGTGGCGGAAATTGGGTGTTTTCGGGGGGCAAATGCGGTGTTTTTTGCAGCGGCCGGTCTCGGGGGGACGGCGGGTAATTACGGCCGGCATAGTGAGCCCGGCCAAGCTGGTCGCGTTGCGCTGCACAACGCCCTCTGGGTGGCGGCGCTACCAATCACCAACGGGCGGCAAACCCGAGTGCGATGCCGGGCGGGGTGGCGGGATAGGCTCCGCTACCAAGAAGAAAATCGCTTGCCTTGACACCCGACGCCTCGGCCCTTTGCTTGCGCTCAGGGCGTTCGTCACTTGAATTGGTTCACCGAACCAATTCGCCTGCTGCGCGGTCGCTCCTCACCGTCCAGGCTCGGGGTGTTTCTCGCTTTCGCGTCCCTGCGCCGGCGCTACGGACCACTGGACATGCTCACGCCGCTACACCGCACCGCTCGAAACCCTTCGGAAAATCTTTTCACGGACCGGTAAAGCTGAATAATGTCCGCAATGATTCAGATCGAAGAAATCCAAACCGAATTCGGCGCCATCGCCGTCACCAGGAACCCCTCCACCGGGACGATGATCTACAAAGTGGGCGGCCGCCAGCAGGGCATGATGGACAGAAGCGGCACCAGCCTTGCCTATTATATCCACGCGCTCTTCGGCCTTCTGACCCAGGCAGGGGCGCGCAGCATCCTGATGATCGGGGGCGCCGGCTGCACCTTGGGCAGCATGCTGGCCCGGGCGGGGTGCCGGACGGCAATCGTGGACGTGAACCCGGCATCCTTTGTTGTGGCCAGGCGGCATTTCGGCCTTCCGGACTCCGTCATCTGCCATGCCGCCGAAGGTGAACAGTTCCTGCGCGGCGAGACCGGCGCCTATGACGGCATTGTCCTGGACGCCTTTCACGGCGACGACATCCCGCCGCACCTCCAATCCTCCCAGTTTTTCGGCCTGGTTCGCGAACGCCTGGCGCCTGGCGGCGTGATGTTGGCGAATGTTCTGGTCGCAAACGATTCCGATGAAAGTGCCGGCCGCGTCGCCAACAGCATGAAGCATGTGTGGACGGACGTTCGCGTGCTGGACGCGGCGGGAATCTCCGACCGCAACGCGATCGTGATGGCCGGACAGGTCTCGCAGCTGCGCGAACCGGATCTGCTGATGCCGCCTGTAACCAATCCGCATGTGATCGCCAGGGAATTGGGACGGCTGAAATTCCGCGACCGGAAAGCGACGGACCGTTTCGTTTAGTGCGGAGAAACCGTGCCGCTCGTGTCCAGATAGGACTTATACACCCAGCCTTGCAGGGTTTTTCCGCCCGCACCGGAAATCTCCACCTCATCCCAGTTGCCGGTCTGACCGATGACCACGACCGGCATGCCGCTCTTGAGGCTGGCGAGCACCTCCGCGCCAGTTGCGGGCGCGGCGCGCATATTCACCCCACGCGTGACGGTGGTTGCCGGATGGTCCGGCTTCGGCGGCGGCAGCGGCGCGGGCGCCGGTGCGGGCGGGGCCGCGATGACAGCCCGTGGCTGCGCCGGCACATCGAGCACCCCGGCGGTCATCAGCGCCTCTTCAACCCTGGGCCAGAACAGCACCGCGCCCATCACCGCGAAGAATACGATCAGGGCGTCGCGCCACAGATGGCTGGGATCCTGTGCGTCCTCCGCTTCAACCTCCGCGTCCCGGTTGGAAAGCGGGTTCCATGTGTTGACCGGGCTTGGTGCGGCCGGGGCCAGGCGCAACTCTTCCAGCCGCGCCAGGGCCTGTTCCAGGTGGGCTTCCCGCTCGGCCAGGCTTCTCTGCAGGGAGTTGATGTCGTGGTTGAGGCGGCGGACATAGGCGTGGTCGGTTTCGCCTTTGCCCGTGTCCGCCGCATAGGCCGACGCCAGGGCTTCCTCCGCCGCGCGGCACCGCGCCGTGACCTCGGCCACCGACTGGGCCGCTTGATCCCGCCATTGCGCTTCGGCGGCTTTCAGTGTCTCGGCCGCTTCAAGTTTCGCGGCGGCAACTTCTGCCTCGCCATTCCGCCGCAGGCTCTGCAGCTGATCTTGAAGCGCCGCCAGTTCGGCCTCCGGAGGTCCCGCCGCCGCGCGGGCCGACGCCAGGGCTTCCTCCGCCGCCCGGCACCGCGCCGTGAGCTCGGCCACCGACTGGGCCGCTTGATCCTGCCATTGCGCTTCGGCGGCTTTCAGTGTCTCGGCCGCTGCAAGCTTCGCGGCGGCAATCTGTGCCTCCCCATTCCGCCGCAGACGTTCCAGCTGATCCTGAAGTACCGCCACTTCGGCCTCGGGACGGGTCCCTTGTGCCGCCGTGCGCGCCGACGCCAGGGCGTCCTCCGCTACCCGGCACCGCGCCGTGAGTTCGGCCAGCGACCGCGCCGCCTTTTCCTGCCATCGCGCTTCGGCGGCTTTCCGTGTTTCGGCCGCTTCAAGCTTCGCGGCGGCAATCTGTGCCTCCCCATTCCGCCGCAGACGTTCCAGCTGATCCTGAAGCGCCGCCACTTCGGCCTCGGGACGGGTCCCTTGTGCCGCCGTGCGCGCCGACGCCAGGGCTTCCTCCGCTACCCGGCACCGCGCCGTGAGTTCGGCCACCGACCGCGCCGCCTTTTCCTGCCATTGCGCTTCAGCGGCTTTCAGTGTCTCGGCCGCTTCAAGCTTGGCGGCGTCAATCTCCACCTCCCGATGCCGCCGCAGGCGTTCCAGCTGATCATGAAGGTCCGTAAGTTCGGCCGCGGCATGAGACCGTTCCGCCGCGCGGGCCGACGCCAGGGCTTCCTCCGCCACCCGGCACCGCGCCGTGAGCTCCGCCACCGACCTGACCGAGTTATCCTGCCATTGCGCTTCGGCGGCCTTTAGTGTCTCGGCCGCTTCAAGCTTCGCGGCGGCAATTTCCATTTCCCGATGCCGCCGCAAGCGTTCCAGCTGATCATGAAGCTCCGCAATTTCGGCCTTGCGATGCTCCGCCGCCGCGCGGGCCGACGCCAGGGCCGCCTCCGCCGCCCGGCACCGCGCCGTGATCTCGGCCACCGACTTGGCCGACTTATCCTGCCATTGCGCTTCGGCGGCTTTCAGCTTCACGGCCGCTGCATGCGCGGTTGCTACCTTCGCGGCCGCAATCTCCGCCTCCTGTGTCCCCAAACCGCTCCAGGGCTGTGCCTCGCCCTTGCGTGCCAGAAGGTCCGCCGTGAGAGACGCGGATTGGGGCCGTTCGGCCGAAGTCTGCGCCTCGGTCTTGCGTATCAAAAGGCCCGCGGTGATGGACGCAAATTGGGGCCGTTCGGCTTCCCGCCCGTCAGGCGCGTCTTTGGTCTCCGCCGATTCCTGATCCACGCCAAGCGGCATGGCGGCATCGTGCCTGCCGAGCGCCGCCCTGAGCGACAGAATTTTTTTCAGAAGTCCGCCCGCTGGCGGGTTCGGCTCCGTCCTGCCGGCGGCGACCTCGAACGGCGGGGCGTTGGCGCGCTCATCGTCACCCATGATGAGAAAATCGATCAGCGCGACGGGGGACGCTCCCCTTTTGGTCTTGGCAATGAGTCGGAGCTTGAGCGTGTGCTGTTTGTGAAAGCCCTCCGGCGGGAAGTATGAAAGTCCTTCCAGCTCATCAAGCGCCAGCGACCAGCTGTTGTCGCCATTGTCCTGACCGGCGGACAATCTGCCCAACGGCGGCAGGTCTTCGATCCTGAGCGTGATCCCCCGCTGCGCCCGATAGGAAGAAATAAGCGGCATGAGATCGAGCGGAATGGCCCGGGCCACCACCGTCTCGCGGGAGGCAATCGCAGAAATTTCTGCCGCGCCTTCCGGCGCCGGCTGGGAAAGTTTGCGCGGGCTGGCCGCACCTTGTGTCATCGTGCTCTCCGGCGCGAGCGCCGGCCCGCACACTCTCGAACACAGTTTGATCTAGTCCGCTTTGGCTCGCGTTATGGAATTCGCGAAAAATTGCATCAATCTTGGACGATTTCGGACAGGGTGTTCCAGGCTTGGCGCATCGCAATTTTGGCGGCCTCGGGGAACCCGCGATGCCCGGCGGTGCTGCCGGCTAAAGCCGACCGTGAAATGGCTCATTGAAAGGCCAAGCCACTTCACGCGATGGAACCAAGCTTGCGGCTAGGAATTTCGCCAGGCCGGTTTTCCGAGATTTATCTGTTGCGGTTTGGACAGCATGCCGACCGCGGCGCCCACCGCGCCGCCAATCACCATACCGGGCGGGCCGCCAATAATTCCGATCCCCGCGCCGACGCCGGCACCGGAAAGTCCGCGGTCTCCGGCCGCGGTTCCGCAACCTGATAGCAAAGAAACTGTTAAAATTAACGGGACAATCGCTTTCATAATCCCATCTCCCTTATGAATTGCGTCTGAATTGCGTTTCATGTTCCCCTGAAACGGCGGCGCCGTTGCTGGGTTCCCGCGGCACAGATGGCCAAAAAACCATGGCTGTTTTGCGGCCATGTCCACATTCAACTGGAACGAGCTGTGGCGCACCCGCCTTGATTGCATGATTTTTGAGGCAATCATCCAAGTATTTCTTAATTCGCCACGCCCAGAATGCCCTTTGATTTGGAGCTCTGGGCGATGACTTTACGCATCGGATTTTTCAAGGGAATCGGACGGACCTGCCTGAGGAAATTCAGGCAATTCAGGGCGAGCAGGCGCGCCAATGTCGCCATGATGTTTGGGCTTTCATTGCCGATTCTGATCGGCGGCCTGGGAATGGGAATGGAATCCGCCTACTGGTATCTCGATCAGCGCGGGATGCAGAACGCGTCCGACGCCGCGGCGATTGCGGCGGCAACCGACGCGACATCAAACTACACCACTGCCGCAAGCAGCGTCGCGGGCCAATATGGATACCAGGACGGCGTCAATGGCACGACCGTCACATCGACCAACGCCGCGCCCTGCCCTGCCGGCGGCAACAATTGCTATAGCGTGTCCATCACCTACAAGCAGCAGCTTTATCTTTTGCCGGTGGTGGGATTCAGGGGCGACACGACGGTCAGCGGCCAGCCGGCGCAAACCCTGCGCGCAGCGGCAACGGCCACCCAGGCCACCACGCCGCGCAGTTATTGCATGCTGGCGCTCAATACGATCGGCTCGGCCATCCTGGGCAATGGCGTGCCCAATACCAATTTTGCCGGCTGCAACACCATGTCGAACGCATCGGCCACCTGTCATGGCCACGACATGGGCGCCGATTACGGCGACGCCCACATCACCGACAGCGGTTGCGGCGTGATCCAGGAATCAAATATCCCCATCGTCCCGGATCCTTATGCCGTACTTGCCAGCAATATTCCCCCCAATCCGTGCGCCGGCAGCTACCCGCAGGAACCCGGCCATCACGGGACGCCCTTGCCTCCAAGCAATCTGTGGACCGGGGCGCAGGCCCTGTCGGGAAATGTAATTATCTGCGGTGACCTGCAACTCACGGGCAATGTCACGATCAACGCGCCCGCGGGTGCGGTGCTGGTCATCGAGAACGGACAGCTCGATACGCAGGGCTACACGATTTCGACGGCGAGCGGATCGTCCGTGACTGTCGTCTATTCGGGCGATAATTCCGGCAGCTATACACATGCCCCCACCGGCGGCGGGACTCTCGATCTGCAGGCCCCCACCTCCGGTCCCTGGTCCGGTGTGGTGATGTATCAGGACCCGAGCCTGACTTCGGGCGTGGATATGTCGGCCGCCGGAAACAGCCCGACCTGGGATCTTACCGGGCTTGTCTATATGCCCAAGGCCAATGTTACCTTCAGCGGCGCCGTCAACAAGTCCAGCAACGGGTCTTCATGCTTCGCGATGGTGGTTGGCGACATCACCATCAATGGTACCGGCTCCATCCTGGCGCATGGCGGATGCGCTCAGGCGGGTCTCCACATGCCGACCGGCCAGGTGCCGGGCCGCGGCCAACTGGTGTTTTGAATCATGAACAGCAAGCAGACAGCGTAGGGTTTGGTGACCTGGTCAGGGGTTGGCCAAAAGACAGGATCGGGCGGAACTCCCGCGCATGGCGGAAAGACATTCGCGGGTCAGCGGCCACCGAATTTGCCTTCATCGTCGGGTTCATGGCCATCGGCATGATGAATGTCGCGGACATCGCCAGCTTTATGTTCGACAAATTGCAGGTCAACAACGCCACACAGATGGCGGCGCAAGCCGTTTGGACGGCCTGCGACCTCAATCACCTGCCCGCGGCCACCAAATGCCCGGCCATGACGACCGTCGCCACGGCGGCGGTACAGTCCACCTCCCTGGGAAGTTCTGTGGCATTCCAGACCGGATATCCGCTTGATGCCTACTATTGTCCCGACTCAAGCGGAACGCTGCAATATGTCAGCGACTATGCCAATCCTCCCAGTAATTGTTCTGTTACCGGCAACGCCGGCATAACGCCTGGTGAATTTGTCAATATACAGACCACTTACACCTACACGCCGATCATTTCCGGATTATCCGCGTCTGCGCTTCTTCCCGCCACCATAACTTCAAGTTCGTGGGCGCGATTGCACTAGCCATGAAGCACATGGCGCTCTTCGATTGGCTTGAAGACGAGCGGGGCAGTCCCGCCGTGGAATTTGCCCTTGTCGGCCCGGTGTTCCTGCTGTTGCTGGTGGGAACCATCTATGTCGGACTGCTGCTCTTCTCGACAGGAAGCCTGCAATATGCCGTCGAGGAGGGAGCACGCTGCGCATCGGTGAAGACGACCGTCTGCACAAACAGTGCGGCGACAATCACCTATACCACGGCCGCATATTATGGGCCGATTATCGCCCCAACCTTTACCTCTTCGACTCAAGCCTGCGGGCACGCGGTCAGCGGATCGGCCAATTTCAATTTCGACTTTGGCCTGAGAACATTGACAGTGCCGCTGTCGGCGACATCCTGTTTCCCCTAGTTCCCGGCTGCGCTTAGCTGGGCGCGCGTCAAAGCCGCATTCGCGACTTCGGTCTGAGCACAGGCGCGACGGAGCGAGCGTGCATTGGTAATGAATAGCAGAAAATGGATGTCGCTTATTGCTGCCCGGACTGAACCAGGGCCTTGTAAGCCTCCGGCTTCATGTTGGGCATGGTCTGGAAGAATGCGACAATGTTCCAGAGATCGGAATCCGGATAACTGACTCCCCAGGCGGGCATACCCGTCATCTTGATGCCGTGCTTGACGATCCAGAATTGCTCCTTCGGATTTCCCGGCCGGCGGCGGCGCGCGAAGCTGGGCGGCTTGGGATAGAGGCCAGCACGCAATTTATTCTCCTCCATGCCCGGCGCGAGATGGCAGGCGGTGCACAGCTTGTCATATTCTGCGGCGCCGGCGGCAATCATCTTGGGATCGCTGAGCGTGGGAACGGCGATGTCGCCGTCGCGCGCCGCCACGGAACGATCCATCGTCGAACCCAGGAAGCTTCGGACAAAGGGCCAGTGCGGATCATCTGCCGCGACATTGTAGAGGCCCAAATACGACACGCCCCAGCCGCCGACCGCGAGGATGACGACAAGCAGGAGGGCACCGATAAGGCCGTGGCGCATGGCAGGTCTCATGGGAATATTGATACCTAAAAATTCCCGGAGCGCCAATCGGCGAGGCGGACGAGATCCGCAAAATCCGCGCCGCGCCGGGCAAACGTCAGAGATGACCGGGAATTAATTTGGTCCGCTGTATCGGAAGGCAAGCCGCCACTCTTTTTGGTGCGTTGCATCATGCAGCTTTCAGGCGCCAGCAGCCATAAGGCCGGTGGGTCTGCCATAGCCGTCATCCAGGCCAGCATCGTCGATCCGATCCGGGTCGTCGGCGTGGCGCCGCAGGACGCGAATGCGATCATCTCTGGCCTGTTGATCGGGACTGGGTGTGCCGAAGCCACAACTCACCGGCAATCAGACCGGCCGTGAAGCCCAGAAACGTTCCCGCCAGGACATCACTGACAAAATGCCAATCGCCGACCACCAGCACCAGCGTTCCAAAAACAAGCAACGATAAGGAAGCCATGCGAAGGCGCGGATAGACGCGGGAAAAAACGCCCAGAAAAGCTGCCGCGAGCATCATATGACCGGAAGGAAAACTGGCTGCGTCTATGCCCTGAAAGAAGTGGAAGGTACCTGCCAGGGGAGATTGGTAGAACGCCTCCGGTCCCTGGCGGCCAAACGCAAATTTAAGAACAAGATCATTGAGGGTGTAGGCCATGACAGACGTGCTGCAGGCTATCAGGAGTGTCTTGGCCACATCGGGAAGGCTGCCGGTTTTCAGGCGCACCAGCGCCAATATGCCGATGAGCGAAAGTTCCTCGGCAACAAGGACGCGACCGCCAAATATAAGGCCGATAATCCCGCCCTCGCTTGAGGGATGGAAGAACCGTGCCGCGACGGGATAGTCCACCCATCGGATGCAGATCCAGACCGCAGCAATCAGCGCAACAAGCGCCGCGCACCACGTCCGCACGATTCGCTTGGTATCCATCAGCGTCGCCAACACCCTTAGCAGGCCAGCTGATGAGCGGAATCACCGTCCCTGCCGCTGTCCCGGCCGGATCAAATCCTGTAACCGCCCAATGTGCAAATTTTGTGAGCAATATTGAGCAGCCGCTTTTGGCGCAAATCCGCGCGGTGCTTCAATCGGCCCTGGTGGCTTAGTTTGGAGTCTGGTCCACGGCGAAAGCGTCGACCCGCACCCTGCCGATCCCGTCCTTGGCCAAGCCTAGCGTGGCGGCGGCCGCGGCGGAAAGATCGATGATGCGGCCCTTCACGAAGGGGCCGCGATCGTTGATCCGCACCTTCACTGTCTTTCCGGATTTCAGATCGGTGACGCGTATAATGGTGTTGAAAGGCAGGCTGCGATGCGCCCCGGTAAGGGTACTCTGGTCGAAATGCTCGCCGTTAGCGGTGGTCTTGCCCTTGTGGGCACTGCCATACCAGGAAGCCAGCCCCTCCTCCGAGAAGAAGGGCCGGGGCGCCTCCTGCGGCGGAGCCGGCAATACCGGTTGGAAAACCGGCGGCGCGCTTTGCGGGTTGTGCGTCGCGCAGCCGGTCAGGCCGACAAGCAACAAGAGCAGGAAAATCCGGGATTGGCGCATCGGCCCGAAGTTAACGCGCCAGACCGCTGGAAGTTTAACCTGATCAGGGAGCTTCCTTGTAATCCTGGTCGGGGTGCGCCGCATCCGCCGCCGCGTCCGGAACCTTGATCACCAGGAACGGGTGTTCCATGTAAGTGTGGCAGGCGTTGCACGCCGTCGTCAGCTCCTCATAGGCGCTGGAAAATTGTTTCGCATCCGCGGCGGCGATCGCCGCGTCCATGGCGTCCATTTTCGGTTTGATGAAGGTTGCCACGGAAGCGTTGACATCATTGCCCAGATAATTCGGGATCGCCTGAGCGAGGCGATCGAAGGAAGCGCGCAGGTCTCTGTTCTCGGCGGCGGCCATCTCCCAATTTTTTGCGGTGCCGGCATAGTAGAGCCTGACGTGCCGCGGCTGGACCAGCATCGTCATCATATCGTCAAACCCCGGCGTGAAACTTT
>DATMNL010000064.1:0-74847 GCA_035568995.1 Rhizomicrobium sp.
CGCGGGGCACCAGCAGCGCGTTCGGGATATTGTCGAGTTCGACCGTGACATTGACCAGCTGGCCAGGCACCAGGGCTTCGTCCCCATTGTCGAAGGTGGACCGAAGTTCGATCGTGCCGCTGACATTGTTGACGGCGTTGCTGGTGAAATCGACCGGCGCCGCCAATTCCTTGCCGCGCGGACCTTGCTGGTCGACCGTGGCGCTCAGTCCCTTGCTCTGCTGGCGCGCCTGGATCAGCGGCAGGTCGGTCTGGGGCAGGGCAAAGGAAACCTTCACCGGATGAATCTGGTCAATGGTGACCAGCGGCGTCATGGCGGTGGCCGACACCATATTGCCGGCCTGCACCAGGATGGGGCCGGTCTTGCCGTCCACCGGCGAACGGATGCTGGTGAATTCCAGATTGAGCCGGGCCGACTCCGCGTTGGCCTTGGCCACCAGATAGGCCGCCTGGGCATCGTCCTCGTCCTGGGGCGAGATCGCGCTCTGCTGCAACAGTTTCTGGTAGCGATCAGCCTTGGCTTTGGCGGAGGCAAGTGTCGCCACGGCATTGTCATACGCCGCCTGATAGGGGCGCGGATCGATCACAAAAAGCAGATCGCCCTTCTTGACCAGTTGGCCTTCCTTGAAATCGGTGGATTCGATCATGCCCTGGACCCGCGCCGCCACCTGCACCGTGGTGTAGGGCACGACAGTGCCCAGCGTGCGTTCCACCACCGCCATGTCGCGGCGCGTCACCACGGCCACCCGCACCGGCACCAGCGTGCTGCGCGCCGCGCGCTTGGGCGCGCTATCCTGGTTGAAATACCAGAAGCCGCCCAGCAGCAGGACAAGCGCGACGCCGCCGATCAAATAGCTGCGCAGCCGCGAGGTTTCGCCAGTTTTCTCCAGCGGAATTTGTGCGTTCATCGAATCCGTTTCCCCCGGGCACGCTTTGTTTTTTATCGTCCGGCACAAGTTGAGCTATGCCGGTATTGACGCTGCCAGCAAACCCGCCGCCGAACGGAAAGTCTTCCGCCGAAATCTCAACCCTTACGGGACCTTACCGCCGTTTTGCCGCCCAAACGAGCCTCCCTTGTGGCAAAAATCTTCTGCAAATGTCTCAGAAATCCCCCACACCCGGCCGCCCGCGGGATGCCGCTATATTTCATTAACATGCTGAAACATAACGGAAATATACAGTTCCGGGGTGATCGCCATGCCTTTCTTAGCGGCAGGATCGCTAACCAATCCGCCAATCCCCTGCAAGGCGCGCCGGAGCAGCCGGGGTTTTGTTCTGAGGCGGGCAACCGATAGGCTTGCTCGCAAAATAAATCTGGGGAGCAGGGCGCCATGTCCCAATCCAAACGCGTGCGCGGCGGGCTGCTGGTGCTTCTCGCCGGCCTGATCGGTGCCGCGGCCGCGGCCTATGATTACGGCACGGTCTCCACCGGCATAGATCATAGCGGCGGCGTCCTGCTGGTGCTGGCCTCCAGTCTGTTGATGGTTGCGGGCGGGCTGGTGGTGCTGGTCCTGGATTCCGGCCTGATCGCGGGAATTTTCACCTTCCTGGTTTTTCTCGACATTCTCGGTACTGGCTTCGCCGCTCACATGCTGGAAAGCAGGCTGATCATGGGCGCCATGGTGCTTGCGGCTATTGGCTGGCTGCTCAGAACAACAAACGGCAGGCGGGCGCTATGACAAAGTGGGCTTTTCTGTTCCTGCCAGGCGCGTTTGTCGCAGTGGCGCTGTTGTGGCCGGTCCGTTCGGTCGGCGAGGACTGGTCGGACTTCAACGGCAATGCCATGGCGCAGAAATATTCCACGGCGACACAAATCACGCCGGACAATGTGAAGAATCTCGCTATCGCCTGGAGCGTTCACACCGGCGATGTGTCCCCGGGCGGCGCGGGCAACCTGCCCAAAACGGCATGGCAATCCACGCCTCTCTTTGTCAACAACACGGTGTATGTCTCCACGCCGTTTTACCGCATCTTCGCGATCGAGCCCGACACCGGCAAGGTCAAGTGGATTTACGCGGCCAAGACCATTTCCAACGATCCCAAAGCGCAGTTTCACGGCAAGAATCGCGGCATCGCCTATTGGGCCGCCGCCAGTCCCGTCGCCGGCCAGCCCTGCCAGAAGGTGCTGTATCTCGGCACCGTCGAAGGCCAGCTGCACGCCATCGACGCCGATAGTGGCCAGCTCTGCCAGGGTTTCGGCGATCACGGCATTCTCAATGTCGATCAGTGGAACACCATCAATCACAAATTTCCCTTCGAGCTGAACCAGTCGGTGTCCATCTACAAAGACATGCTGATCGTCGGCTGGGCGGGGGTGGACTGGTCCTGGCAGGACTCCCCTCCCGGCTCGGTGTTCGGGGTCGATGCCCGCACTGGCGAGAAGAAATGGGATTTCCAGACCGAGCCGGAAAACATGCGCAGCAAGATCGGCACCACCAATGTGTGGGCTTCGATGTCGGTCGATGCCGCCAACGGCCTGGTCTATCTGCCGGTCAGTTCGCCGGAGAACAATTACTGGGGCGGCGATCGGCTGCAGGACATGCCCTATGCCACCTCGGTGACGGCGCTCCATGCCGATACCGGGCAGGTCGCCTGGGTGCGCCAGCTCGTCCATCATGACATCTGGGACATAGACACCAACGCCGCGCCGACCCTGGTGGATATTCCCAAAGACGGCCAGACCATCCCGGCGCTGGTGCAAACCACCAAGCAGGGTTTTCTCTTTGTGCTGAACCGCCTGACCGGCGAGCCGGTCTATCCCATTGAAGAACGGTCGGTGCCCAAATCCGATGCCCCGGGCGAAGTGGCCTCGCTCACCCAGCCGGTGCCGACGGGGCTGGAGCCGACCACGCCGTGGAATTTCCCCGGCATCTCTGAGATCGCCGATCTCGCCAGCTTTGGCCAGTGCAGCAAGGATTACGCGGGCTATCGCGATGAGGGCAAATTCACCCCGCCCTCGCTCAAAGGCACGATTTCCGAGACGCCCACCACCGGCGGCATGGAATGGGGCGGCGGCGCGGTGGACCCCAACAGCCAGACTTATGTCGTCAACAGCTCGAACGTCATCCAGGTCTATAAGCTGATCCCGCGCCAGGAATTCGACGCCCTCTATGCCAAGATCGGCCGCGCCGCCGGTTCGACCGAATATGAATCGCCCTTCGCCGCGCACATCTACACCTTCCTGAACGAATGGGGCATGCCGTGCTGGAAGCCGCCTTACGGCACCATGTCTTCTTACGATTTGAAAACCGGCAAGCTGCTTTGGCGCCATCCCTTCGGCCAGGTGCAGCAATGGGGTTTCTACATGCCCGAAAGCTGGGGCTCGGTGACCATCGGCGGCCCGGTGATCACGAAAACAGGATTGATCTTCATCGGCGCCTCGATGGACAGCCGCGTGCGGGCGCTCGATTTAAAGACCGGCGAGGTGCTGTGGAAATCCCTGGTCGAGGCGCCCGTCGTCGCCACCCCTGCCGTCTATACCTACAAGGGCAAGCAGTATGTCGTGTTCGCCGCGGGCGGCAACGGCATCGTGGCGCCGCGGGTGAGCGATCAACTTATTGCTTACGCGCTGCCGAACTGATTCCGCCCGGAAAATCAGGCTCTAGCCCGGCGACGCCCCCTGGATGCCGACCCGCACCATATAGACGGACTGCGCCGCGGTCATGAACAGATAGTCGCGCTTGGGACCGGCAAAGCACATATTGGCGCAGGTTTCGGGCAGCCGGATGCGGCCCAAGAGCTTGCCGGCCGCGCTCCATACCGTGACGCCGGCATAACCCAGCGGCGCGGTCGAGCCGATCCACAAATTGCCGCCGCGATCCACCCGAAACCCATCGGGACGGCACGCCACTCCATCCACCATGCAATCGGTCAGGGGGCGCGAATTGGCGATCTTCGCTCCCTGGATGTCGGAGGCGATGATCGTTCCGCCCTTCATGGTGTAGACGATCTTGTAATCGGGCGAGAAAGCGATGCCGTTCGGTCCGCCGCCGGGCGCGCTGCCGTCAACAACGACATCGAGCCTGCCGCTGGGATCCCAGCGATAGGTATTGGCCGGCAATTCCTGTTTCAAGTCGCCGATGCGAATGGCCCGGCTGTTCAGCCCCAAGCCGCCTTCGCCGATCGCCGGATCGTCGCGGCCGTCCGCGTTGGCCCCCGACCCCGGCGTGTCGGCATGGCCTTCGCTGAGCGAGCCGCCGAAACGCGGATCGGTGAACCAGATGCTGCCATCCTTGTGAACCGCGACATCGTCGGGCGAATTGAGCGCCTTGCCCTGATACGTGTCTGCAATCACGGTCAAGGTGCCGTCATGCTCCCAGCGCACGATGCGGCGCAGATAATGCTGGCAGGAAACCTGCCGCCCCTGGAAATCGAAACAATTGCCGTTGCTGTTGAAAGAAGGGCGGCGGAACGGGGTGACCTGCCCGCTTTCCCAGATATAGCGATATTGCACATCGCCCTTGACGTCGCTGAACAGGACATATTGGCCCTCATTCGACCAGGCGGGTCCCTCGGCCCACTGAAATCCCGTCGCCAGCCGCTTGATCACCGCCTGGCTCATGCGCAGGCGGTTGAAGGCGGGATCGACCACCAGCATGTCGGGATCGGGAAAAATATTCGGCGGCGCACCCTCGCCCCAGATCCGCGGCGGATTGCTGATGACGGTGGCTGGCGCGCCAAAGGCCGGCTTGGTGTCCTGCGCCCAGGCGGGGGCGGACACCAGCGCACTCGCGCCCGCGACAAAGAAGCGGCGTGTCAGGCTATCCGGCATGATTTCCTCCCAGCTGTGTTTGCCATGACCGTATCGCCATTGAAGTTGTAACCCAAGGGCAAATCAAAGGGCCGTATCGAGTGGCGCCGCATTCGGTTGTTCTATATTTTGGCGCCCCAAATGGTTCATCCAGGGTGACATGAGTTTAGCCAGCAACCCGGTTTCCGCGCCGTCCATTCTCGGCCCCTTTGTCGCGTGGGAGGGCGCCTTCGGCGCGGCGGAGATTGACGCCATCACGCAATATGCCGACGGGCTGCCGCACCAGGACGCGGCACTGAGCGGGACGCGCGCCGGCTACAATCAGAATATCCGGATCACCAAAGTCGCCTGGATCGAGCGCAACACTCTGACCAACGGATTTTACAATCACATGGAAAATATCGTCCAGGGTTTGAACCGCCAGTTCTTCCAATATGTTCTGAGCGGACTGGCGCCGATGCAGTACGCGATTTATCACGCCTCGGAACAGGGTCACTTCGACTGGCATGTGGATTACGGCCGGGAGAGGGGCCATGAGCAGCATGAGCCCCGGAAATTGTCGCTCAGCCTGCAGCTTTCCGACCCATCCGACTATGAAGGCGGCGAGTTGCAGGCGCGCGTCCGCAGCAAACTCGATGTCGCGCCCAAGACGCGGGGAACGGTTATTGCCTTTCCCTCCTATGTTCTGCACCGCGTCACGCCAATAACGTCAGGTGCGCGCAAGTCCCTGGTGGTTTGGGCGCTGGGACCGGAATATCGTTGAATCTGGGTCACATCTGATTTGCATTCACCCACGAGTGAGGCCGCCATGCCGAAGTATCGCACTGCTCTTTTTGCCGCCATCCTGCTTTCAGGACTGTCGCCGCTGGCAAGCTCGGCGCAGGCGCCCGCCGCGGCACCCGCTGGACCTCCCGAGCAAACTGGTTCTCCCGTCTCCACCACCTTCACCTCCAAGATCGGCTTCTTCGATGCCGATCCGGTGCCCGGCGCCAGCTATCCGCGCGTTATTCAGCTCAAATATTACGGCGCGGGAAAGGGCCAGTTGCTGGCCACCTTTGCCCGCCGGGGCACGCTGCCGATTTACCGCAGCACCGACAATGGCGAGACCTGGCAGGTTTTTTCCGAAGTGCCGAATTTGCGCGGCCAGCCCTCTCTATATGAACTGCCGGTGAAAATGGGGGAGTTCCCCGCCGGCACCATCATGGCTTCCGGCAACGGCGCGCCCGGGCCTGATCCGTCCAAGCGGACACTCGATGTTTCCTACAGCCTGGATGGCGGCAAGACCTGGCATCCGCTCAGCACCATCGAGACGGGTGGTGTGGGACGCTACGATCCCGCCGACCGCGCCGGCCTTTCGCCGAACCAGAATCCGATCTTCGAGCCTTATCTCTATGCCGACGCCGCCGGCAGGCTGGTGGCGTTCTTCTCGGACGAGCGTTTCAAGAAGGACGGCTATAGCCAGTTGCTCGATCACAAAGTCTCGACTGACGGCGGCCGGACCTGGGGCCCTTTGGTCTATGACGTCGCCATCGCCGACGGGTTGACCCGGCCCGGCATGACCGTCATCGCCCGGGACGGCAAAGGCAAATTCTATATGAGCTATGAAATGGTCGGCCTGCCGGGCCATGCCCTGGAGCCGCGCAACAACCTGGCCCATTTCCGCACTTCGGCGGACGGCGACGATTTTGGCAACTACAGGGATTACGGCACCCTTATCCAGGACCGCTGGCATCAATATCTCAACGGCACACCTTATATTGTCTGGTCACCCTGGGGCGGCCCCAACGGCACGCTTGTCGCGTCGGGCAGGTCGGTGGTGCGTTACGACCTGGGCAGGGTCGGCAATGGCATGATGATCAACCGCAACAATGGCGAGGGGCTATGGACCCTGATCGAGACGCCAATCGATTACAATCCCGACATTGACGGCTATAGCCAGACCATGATCCCGCTGGGCGATGGGCAGGAAATTCTGCAACTGGTGACGGTGAACAACCGCGTCGAATACGCCAAGTTCAAGCTGCCGGAAAAATTGCCGGAATATGGCTTTCCCTGGAATGGTTCAAAGCCGACCGACGCGGTCCGGACCGAAGACTAGCCAGGGTGATTGTGCTAGAAAAGCATCGCGCACGTCATTTATATGCGTGGAAAAATAATCGTCGGGAGAACCAGCATGACATTGCGTTCCAGCGCCCCTTTTGCTTTCACCGCATTGCTCGCCACTGTCGGAGCCACGGCTCAGACCGCGCCGGACAGCATTGATGCGCATCTCGAGGCGGCCAAGCAGGCGGCGGGCGTGGACTTCAAGGGAACGCTGGGGGCGCTGTGTCTTCCCAACCCGCCGCGCGCCGCGGCGGCCGCCGCTCGCGGACCGGCTGCGACCCCCGCCCGTGCGACCTGGTACGCGCGCCCCTACCAGGTGTTCGACAATCTCTATTTTGTCGGCACCAAGATTCATTCTTCCTGGGCCCTCAAGACCAGCGACGGCATTATTCTCATCGACACGCTGTTCAACTATGCCGCGGAGCCGGAGATTATCGACGGCCTCAAGACGCTGGGTCTCGATCCCGCGACGATCAAATATGTCATCCTGACCCACGGCCATGGCGATCACGACCAGGGTGTCCGGCTGCTGCAGGACAGATATCATCCCCATGTCGTGGTATCGGCCCAGGATTGGGACCTGATGGAAAACGGCCCGGACATGCCCGGCGGCAAGCCCAAGCGCGACATGGTCGGCACCGACGGAGAGAAGATCACTTTGGGTGACACCACGGTCACGCTGGTCTTCACCCCGGGCCATACTACCGGCACCTTCTCGCTGCTGTTCCCCGTCAAGGATCACGGTAAGACGATGGTGGTCGCCTATTCGGGCGGTACGTTGACGGGCAATTTCGGCGCCGACGGGGCAAGATATGATGAATACATCGCCTCGCAAAAGAAGTTTGCCCAGGCCGCGGCAAAGGCCGGCGCCACGGTTCTGATGTCCAATCACAGCGAGTATGACAACGCTTATACCAAGGCGCGGCTGGTGGCGACGCGGCAGCCGGGCGACCCCCATCCTTCCGATGTCGGCGCCGATGGCGTGCAGCGCTACTTCAAGGTCATGGAAGAATGCACCGAGGCCATGAAGCTTCGGGCGCTGATGCCGGCTGGCGCGCGCCGCTCATGAAACACGCGCCATAGCCGTTTCCCACCGGGCCCATCACGGCTGTGACCAGCGCCTTGTCAGGTTGCTGAGTGCCACGTCCATCCGCACCCAGTTGACCCTGTCCATCTTCAGCGCTTCCAGCGACATGACATCCTTCAGCTCGAACAGCGTGTTGCGCAAGCGCTCATCGGGCACCAGGCTTTCTATAAAGGTGATGGAGACCAGGCGCTGGCCTTTCGTCACCGGCCGCACTTCATGCAGAAAGGTCGAGGGATAGACAAAAGCCTCGCCGGGCACGCCCTTGATCACCACCGGCCTTGTGCCGGCATGCAGCACCAGTTCGCCGCCTTCATAGCTTCGGGGATCGTTGAGGAAGATGGTGCAGGACAGGTCGGAGCGCAACTGCATCACGCCGCCTTCATGCGGCACCACCATGAAAGGGGTGTCGGCATGCGGTCCGTATTTCATGCGGGGTTCGTAGCGGCTGAGAAGCGGCGGCGCGATTTTTTTCGGCATGGCGAAATCGCGGAAGGGGCGCGAGCGCGCAAAAGCGCCGAGAACGATGCGGGCGGCCTCGGTGTTCTGCTTGTCCGCCAGGTCGGCCTGCAGGTTCACTTTGGAGGTGTTTTGAGGATTGCTGGTGCGGCCCTCGATGAAGTGGATTTCGCGGGACAGGGCGATCAGGCGCGCTACTTCTCCGGGATTGAGAAAATCACGCTGTTCCAGGAACAAGGGCGGGTCTTTCTGCTTGCAGATCAGGATGATAGGAAAATCATAGCATCAACTGGACAGGGAAGAAACGCTCCCCGGCCTTTTGCCGGAAGCGGCTCCACCGCGCTATTCTGCGGCGTTCGACCGAACAGGATCGGTTCGATGCTTATGGGCGGCACGCGCCTTCGGAGAATTCATGCCTGGCACGACTTTGAACAATGTTCCTGGAATGAAGACCGCAACTCCGGTCCCCGTGCTTCGCGTCGAGGATTTGCGCGAGGATGTTTTCATGCGCGACTATGTTTCGGGCAGCCGGCCTTGCGTCATAAGAGGCGCCGTCCGGCATTGGCCCGCGACCCGGAAATGGCCCGACAGGGACTATCTCAAAAGCCGGTCCGGTCATCACAGCGTCTATTATTATCCCTATGAATTTCACATCTCGGCGAAAAAAATGGAAAGCGAACGGGCAACGCTGACTTTCGCCGAAGCCATGGACCGGCTTCACGCCCGGGAAACTAAAGTCGCCATTGTTGTGACCGCGGCGCCCTCCGAATTGCTTTCCGATCTGGGCCGCGTCTCTTTTCTTTCCAGAGCCGAGCCGGCATTCACCTATCCGCCCGCCCGCTATTTCTTTTACCGCAATGCCGGGACGACCTGGCACTATCACCCCTTCGACGAAACCCTGATGTGCCAGGTCGTCGGCACCAAGAAGATCGGCCTTCTGAACACGAATACCCCTTTCAACAAGGCTGTCAGCAGAATTTTCTTCAAAGAGGATTATTACAACGATCCCTCCGCCTTCGATGGGCTTGATGGCGCGGATCTGCCCTGGTTTTCCGCGACCCTGGAACCGGGCGACAGCCTGTATATTCCACCCCTATGGTGGCATGGCATCGTGCCCTTGAGTGAAAATTTTGGTGCGACCGCGACCGTGACCTGGCGTTCGCCCTTGCATGTCGACGCCAACGCCATCCGCAAGCTGGCCTCCGGGGACATCCATATGATCGGCGGGGCCGATCCTTCCTACTTCCCGCCGCTCCTCGAAGTCGCGCGAAAGACCGGATTGGAACGCGAGCTGCAAATAGGCTGGAAACGTCAGTCTGCCAGTGTCCTGTGATCCGGCAGGCCCTATGGGCTCACGCCGAAGGCATAGATCTTCGCGTCATGCGTCACGACATAGATTTTTCCCAAGGCCACCACCGGCGTGCTGAAATGCGTCCACCCCTTGATGGTATTCTTGCTCGAATAAAGTTGCTTTCCCGTCTCGGCGTCGAAGGCATAGAGAATAAGATTGCTAACGGGCGTGGCGCGAAAAGCGGCGCCGGACGCGGCCGTGGGGCGCGGCGCGCCGGGGGGCAGCTTCTGGGCCTGAAGGGTCTGTTCTCCGGTCTGGGTCGCAAACACCACGCCATTGGCCACCGTGGGCGCGTCCGGTACGATCATGTCGGGCGAGGTCCATAGCGCGACCAGCGACGGCTTGCCGCCGTCCAGGGTCAGTTCAAATGCCATGATGCTGCCATTGGGGATCGCGCCATTGGCATTTCGAAACGCCGGCGCATTTTTTGACGGCGGACCCCACATCGGCATGTAGAGAAAGCGCCGGCCTTGGGGATTTTGATACGTGGCAAGCGCCCCCCACATGCCCTGGCCGGGCTCGGTGCCCAGGGCGGCATCGTTGCCAAGCTGCGGCGATTTCAGGTAGGGCGTGGCATGATCGGGCGCGCCGCCGCCCAGAGCTGCGGTATCGAGCAGGTAGAGGACGGCTTCCTTGCCGATGGAGGCGGCTAGGGTGCGGCCCTGGAACGCAAAGGTCAGCAGGCTGCCCGACCCCATATCCAAGTCCTGGGCATTGACATATTTCCAATTGGCGGGCGTGAAGGAATCCAGCAGCCTCGCCACCTGGGGCGACAATTCCAGCACGCTGGAGCCGAACTGCCCCGCCGCCGGATCATAGGGGCCATCGGCAGTCTGGGTGATAATTCCGGCCGGTGTTTTCGCGACGCCGCCGCGGCCCCAGGCGCCATTCGGCCTTCCATTGCTGGTGAAGAAGTGCGTTGCCACTGGATGGGCCAGATCGCGCACATCCATCGCGGAAATCATCCCCGGATCGGGGGGCACGGCCCCTGCGGGCGGCGCGGCCCCCCCTGCGGGCGCGCCCGCGCCAGGCCTGCCCGCCAGAGTCGTGGTCGCTGCCGCAGGGGCGGAGTTGGGGTCAAGGACTTCGCCGCAGCCGCGGCCGGAGGTGGTGTAGACGATTCCATCAACCAGGTTGAGGCTCCAGGCGCGCGCGAAAGGCGCGACAAAATCCGCCGGCGCCATGCGTTCGGCGCCATCCGCCAGGGCCAGCGCGCGCAGCCTGCCATCGCTGGTGATGAAGAACACCAGCCCCCTTTGCTTGTCGATCGCCGGCGTGTCGTTCGCGGTGTTGGGGCACAGCCACGAACCGGCGCGCTGCGCCGTGAAGCTGTTGGGGAAGCTTTTCTGCCAGACCGGCTTGCCGGAATCGGCGTCAACCGCGAACAGCGTGTCATCCGCGCCAAGCACCAGCGCCAGATTCTTCGAACCCTGCCCGGTGTTGACGCCTTCGACAATGACCGGCGCGGTCAGTGTCGAAAGCACGACATCGCTGGGCGTGGTGCTGAGCTGCGCCGTCCATTGCAGGCGCAGTTTCGAGACATTGTCTTTGGAAAGCTGCGCTTCGCCCCGGTTCCAGCCGGTTCGCTCTTGGTCATAGCCCCAACTCGTCCAGTCGCGCGCAGCGGGCGCCGAACCGCTTTGCGCCAAACTCGCGGGCGGCAAGCCCAGCGCCATGACGCCGGCCAGGAAATACCGCAGGGATTGTTTTTTCATTTTGCTCCGTACTGCCAATTTTGAGAATCGATCACCAATACAACTATGGGGCAAGTGAGTTGGCTTCCCGCGGGGTTGCCGCTTTGTGTCCTTTTCACAACAAGCCGGAATTACAAACAGCCAAGTTTGATCTCCTGCGTGGGAAAACGGCAGGCCGTAATCCGATCGGAAAGCCGTCTGCGATAGGGAATTTTTCCCGCCTTTCCGGGGACTTGGGGCCTCCAGCCGGCCGTTGGATAAGCCCCAGTACTGCGCAATGTATTGAAATAAAATTTCAATATGGCGCATTATTTGGATATGGGCAGCGCTACCACCCGGTGTTAAAAGCAACAAAGCCACGAAAATCGGCCTGAGGGAACGCATAACAACGAGGGAAAAATCATGAATGCTTTGCTGCAAAGACTGATGCTTGGCGGCTCGACCGTCGCGTTGTTCGCCGCCGCGACCCTCACTGGTGCGCAAGCGCAGGGACCTGATCAGAACATCGAACAGGTTGTCGTGTCGGCCTCGCGTATTACCATTGCCGGTTATACCGCTCCCACGCCCGTCACCGTCGTCAGCGCCGATCAGCTGCTGCGCGATTCCAAAATTGATATCGGCGATTCGATTCGCGAACTTCCCTCGGTCGGCGCCTCGGATGCGCCAGACAACGGTTCGCATGCGGGCGACGCCGGCCAGGGTGACGCGGCCATCTCCGACATCAATCTGCGCAACCTTGGTGTGCTGCGCACCCTGGTGCTGTTCGATGGCCAACGCATTGTTGCCTCCAACCCGTTGGGTGGCGGGGTCGA
Source organism: Rhizomicrobium sp. (assembly GCA_035568995.1). Classification (GTDB taxonomy): domain Bacteria; phylum Pseudomonadota; class Alphaproteobacteria; order Micropepsales; family Micropepsaceae; genus Rhizomicrobium. The sequence continues at coordinate 12,253 of DATMNL010000064.1, forward strand.
TCTCAGCACCATCCCGTCGACCCTGGTCTCGCGCATTGACGTGGTGACCGGCGGCGCCTCTGCCTCATGGGGTTCCGACGCTGTTTCCGGTGTCGTCAATCTGGTTCTCAACAAGAATTTCACCGGCCTCAAGGGCAGCGTCAATTACAGCGATACCACCAGGGGCGGTCATGGCGCCGTCAAGGGGGATGCGTCCTACGGCACGGACATCTTTGGTGGCCGCGGCCATTTCATCCTCAGCGGCAATTATACCATGAGCCCGAATTCGATAATGAACGGCGCCCAGCAATATTTGAATCCGATTACCCTGATCCCTAACCCGAACGGAACAACGCCCACTTACATCCATCAGGGTGGTGTCGGAAATGCCCAGTACACCCCGGGGGGTCTGATCGTGAGCAGCACCGCGGGCGCCGGCACCGTGGGTGTCAATGGCGTCACGGCGCTTGCGCCCGCCAACGCCTTGCGGGGCATCCAGTTCACCGGTCCCAATGCCGCGCCGGTACCGTTCAATTTTGGTACCCTGCCGATTTCAAACGGCAACTGTTTCAACTGTTCGGGCAACAATTTCTCCGACACGGGGCAATTCGGCTTGGTTGCCGTGCCCTATCACAACACCACCATGTTCGGCTACGCCAGCTACAAGGTAACCGACACGATCCTGGCCTCGATCCAGGTCAACTATGGCGAGAACTTCGAAGAGAATCTCGCGGCGGACCGCAAATCGGCCCTTACGATCAAGTCCGACAATGCCTTTCTGCCGGCTTCGATCCAGGCCCGCATGGTCGCCGGCGGTATTTCCTCCATCACTCTGGATACCGACAACGAAAACAATATCAACCCGCGCGATCTGTCGTTGGACAGCCTTGAGAATGCGGTGGGTTACGTGTTCAACCAGAACACCCGTCAGCTCCTGCGCGGTGTTTTCACCCTGGATGGTGAGATCGGGAATGACTGGTCCTGGACGGCCTATGTCCAGCACAGCCAGATTCGCGAGACTCAGCACAATCCCAACAACACGGTCACTGCCAACTACAACTTTGCGGTGGATGCCGTGACCGTAACCTCGGCCAATGTGGGCACTTCGGGCCTGGCGATTGGCAGCATCCAATGCCGCTCCGCATTGACCACTCCGACCAATGGTTGCGTGCCACTGGATGTTTTCGGCAACGGCAATTTTTCGGATGTGGCGCTTAACTACATCGCGCCCGGCCGCACCGGCAATCTGGGGGTGACGGACCAGTCGCACTATCACCTGCAGCAGGAAGTGGCCGCGGCTTCGATGCAGGGCACGCTGCCCTGGGAGCTGCCGGCCGGCAAGGTCGCGGTTGCCTTCGGCGCGGAATTTCGCATGGAACAGCAGAGGAACATCGCCGATCCGCTGGGTCTGGGCGCGACAGGCGGCTGGGGTTCGGGCAACTACAGCTCATTTGGCGGTGAGTACAATGTCCAGGAAGGCTTCCTCGAAGTTGACGGGCCGATCTTGAAAAATGATATCGTCCAGTCGCTGGACTTCCAGTTGGCTGGCCGCATCACCAGCTACTCGACCAGCGGCATGGTCGAGACCTGGAAGATCGGCCTGAACAGCCAGATCAACGAAGACTGGAAGCTGCGTACGGTCTGGTCCGAGGACATTCGCGCTCCCATCATCTCGGAACTGTTCGCGCCCGCGCAGCTCAACCGCGGCACCGCCACCGATCTCAATACGGGCAAGACGAACAACAACTATTATACCGCCCAGGGCAATCCCAACCTGGTGCCGGAAGAAGCCAACACGATTTCAGCCGGCATCGTCATGACGCCGCACTGGATCGACAATCTCAGTTTCTCGGTCGACTATTTTAACATCAACATCAAAGGGGCGATCTTCACCCCCAGCAACACGCAGGTCCTGCAAAACTGTTCTCCCACCCTGAGGGTGCCGCTCTATTGCGCCGATATCTTCTATGGCAACGGCAGCGGCGGCAGCGTCTCGACGGTCGAAACGGATGGCAACGGCGTTGCCGGGCGTGCTGTTGGCATCCTGCTCCCGTCGGATTTCAACGGGGCGCTCAACTTCATCCTCAACGTCCCGCAGAACGCCGCAACGCAACGTGAGTCCGGGGTGGACTTCGCGGGCGATTACCGGATGGATCTGTTCTCCGGCAATTTGGACTGGCACCTGCTCGGCACCTACTATGACGAGGATACCCGCACCGCCGTCGGCCTGACCTATGATGGCGCCGGCGCCTTGGGCGCGGACCAGCCCTCGATCACGGCGGGACCAAAGCTTCACACCAATGTTTCCGCGACCTATACCGAGGGTCCCTGGGAGGGCACCATCCAGGGCCGCTTCATCAGTTCGGCCCGGCTGAGCAATTTGTGGACCTCCGGCGTTCAGGTGGACAACAATTCGATCCCCTGGGTCGGCTATCTTGACCTGCGCGGCTCCTACAAGTGGAACGACAATATCCAGCTCTACGGGGCCCTGGACAATGTCACCAACGCTCCGCCGCCCAATATCGCCTCGTCGAGCGGCGGTTCCGGAACCAGCGCCATCTATTACGATGGCATTGGCCGGCAGTGGCGTATCGGCCTCCGCTTCAACTTTCAGTAGGCTGACGTAACATCAACCCGTCCCCGGAACATCGTTCCTGGGACGGGTTTTTTGTGCCCGCACGGTGTCTTGCCCGGCGCGAAGATCTGATTCCATTCCCCGATTGCACAATGCGACTGCGGCAATTTTCACACACGTGTCGCGGAATTGGCTGTCACTCCATTGTCCCCCCGGCCTGGGGCGGCCTTCAGAGCCATTCGCAATATCAGGAAAAAACCCCGGAAATCCGGCCTGTTGGCGCGTCAACATTTCAGGGCATTAAGCCGCTGCGAATCCCTAATGTCCTACGGTAGCAGAGACTATTGACGTCACGACTTCCCAAAACAGAATTGGGTGTGCTACGGCGGGAGCTGCCATAGCGCATATCATACAAAATTGACGCAACTCGCATTGCGTCACTTCAGAGGGGAATTCCATGGATCGTCTGCTGCAGAAGCTCATGTTGGGCGGCTCGACCGCCGCGTTGGTCGCCGTTGCCTCCTTCAGTGGCGCCAAGGCCCAGGGTAATGGCGGTGGTGATATCGAACAGGTCGTTGTTTCCGCCTCGCGCATCACCATTGCCGGCTATACCCAGCCGACCCCGGTGACCGTGGTTGGCGCGGCCCAGCTTGAAAGCGAAGCTAACATCAATATCGGCGACACCATCCGCCAGCTACCTTCGCTGGGCACCTCCGAAGGCCTCGACAATGGCAGCAAGGCCGGCGACGCCGCCCAGGGCGATGCCGGCGTCGACAGCGTCGCGCTGCGCAACCTTGGCACCACCAGAACCCTGGTCCTGTTTGACAGCCAGCGCGTCGTCACCTCCAACCCGCTCGGCGGCGGCGTCGATCTTTCCACCATTCCCACGGCCCTTATCTCGCGCATTGACGTTGTGACAGGCGGCGCCTCGGCGGCCTGGGGCTCCGACGCGGTCGGCGGCGTCGTCAACCTGATTCTCAACAAGAATTTCGACGGCTTCAAGGCGAATTTCGAAGTCGGCCAGAACAGGAACAACGACCACCAGCAATACCGGGCCGATGCCAGCTTCGGCACCGACATTTTCGGCGGCCGCGGGCACGTCATCATCAGCGGCGACTACACGATGAGCCCGGACATGATCACGACCACCCAGAACAACTGGTACAGGGCCCAGAGCCTGTTCCCCTCGGCCACCCTGTTTCCGGGTGTGGCTGGGTTGCCGACATTCGTGCATACCTACGGCCTCACCACCGGCAATGCAGGGCAGACCATCGGCGGCCTGATCACCGCCAGCCCGGCGGTCACCGCCGCCAACAATCCCAGCGGATCTGGCGCCATCGCCGCCAACTCCCTGAGGGGCATTCAGTTCCTCGGCCAGAATGCCCAGCCCGCGCCGTTCAATTTCGGCATCATCAACGGCTCAAACTGCGTTCAATGTTCGGCGAATGAATTTACCAACACCACCCAGATCGGCACCACGGCCACGCCCTATCACAGCACCACGCTGTTCGGCTTTGCCCGTTACAAGCTGACCGACACCATCCAGGCCTCGGTCCAGTTGAACTACGGCACCAATTACGAAATGAACGACGATTCGGACAACACCAACAGTTTTACAATCTCGAGCGGCAATCCCTATATTCCCGCCACCGTCCAGGCCCGCATGACGGCGGCTGGCATCCCCAGCTTCACCTTCTCCAGCAACAAGCTGAACAATACCAACGTCCTCAATCCCTCGATTCAGGATTTCGCGGCCAACTCCATCGGCATGGGCATCAACTACAGCACTCGCCAGTTGTTGCGCGGCGTCTTCACCCTGGAAGGCACCCTCGGCGAGGACTGGTCCTGGAACGCCTATATCCAGCACAGCCAGGTGCGCGAAGTGCAGAAGGATCCCCAGGACGCGCTGGTCTCGAACCTCGGCAACGCGGTTGACGCGATTGTTGTCAGCACCGCCAATCAAGGCACCTCGGGCCTGCCGATCGGCTCCATCCAGTGCCGCTCGACCCTCACCACCCCGACCAATGGTTGCGTGCCCGTCGATCTTTTCGGCATCGGCAACATCACCACGGCCGCGCTCAACTATGTTGATCCGGGCCGCACCAATCCGGGTATAGCGAACGACGTCCTCTACACCATGTACCAGGAAGTGGTGGCCGGTTCAGTGCAGGGCACGCTCCCCTGGGAACTGCCGGCCGGCAAGGTCGCTATCGAGTTCGGCGCCGAATACCGCCACGAACAGCAGCGCAACCAGGCCGCCTTCCCGGCCATCGACGGCCCGGCCCTGTGGAGCAACGGCAACTTCAGCACCTTCTCCGGCCAATACGAAGTCGAGGAAGGCAATGTCGAAATCGACGCGCCCATCATCAAGAACGGCTTTGTCGACTCGGTCGATGTCAGCGTGGCGGGGCGCATCACCGGCTACTCCACCAGCGGCGTGGTCGAGACCTGGAAAATCGGCGCCACCAGCCAGATCAACGAAGACTGGAAGATCCGTTCGACCTGGTCGGAGGACATTCGCGCCCCCATCATCTCCGAACTGTTTGCGGTGCCCCAGTTCAACCGCGGCAGCGCGGTGGACCCCAAGACCCAGAAGTCGGTCGCCATCTTCTTCACCGCCCAGGGCAACTCCGCCCTGGTGCCTGAGGAAGCCAACACCATCTCGGCCGGCCTGGTCATGACCCCGCACTGGATCGAAGGGCTGAGCGCCTCGATCGACTATTATTCGATCCTCATCAAGTCGGCGATCTTCACGCCCAGCAACGGCCAGGTGCTCAATGGCTGCGGCAACGGGGCGGCGGGACAACCCGCCTTCGGCGCCGGGGCGACTCCGTCCCTGTGCCAATATCTGCAGTTCGCGAATCCGAATTTTGCCATCGACCCTACTGGTGGCCCAAACGCGCTCAACATCATCATCAACAACCCGGTGAATGTGGGCTCACAGACGGCGTCGGGCTTTGACTTCCAGACCAACTACCAGTTTCCCCTGTTTACCGGAACGCTGGGCCTGTCCTTCCTGGGCAACTATCAAGACGAGTTCGGCCAATCCGCCTTCGGCGTCACCGCCGATGGCGCCGGCATTGAGGGCGGCGACGCGCTCTACACCGGCACGCCGAAATTCAAGGGCAGCCTCCAGGCGACCTATGCCGAGGGACCTTGGGAAGGCAGCGTGAAGGGGCGCTTCCTCAGTTCGGCCAGACTTGTCAATCTGGGGCAGCAGGGATTCTCCGCGGGAATTCCTGGCAGCACGGTGGACAACAACAGTATTCCATGGGTCGGCTATCTGGATTTGAGCCTCTCATATAAATGGAATGATGCGATCCAGTTCTACGGCACGGTCAAAAATACCACCAACACTCCGCCGCCGAATGTTGCCAGCACGACGGGCGGCACCACCGGCAGCCTGTTGATCTATGACGGCATTGGCCGTTTCTACCAGGGCGGTATCCGCATCAACCTGCCCTAGACCATCATAACGTCAATACGAAAAGGCGATGCATGGAACCCATGCATCGCCTTTTTTTCGTCCGCGCCGCCGGCGTGATCCCGCTCACCGGCGCGTCAGCGAATCCGTTCCACCTGATAGGTCTCGTGACCGTTGACATCCATTTTCGAGCCCGGCTCGATGGTCGCGACATAGCTTCCGGGTGGGTTGCGCCATGTGGCCCGAACCGCGTCCAGCGCGTTTTGTTTCCACACCTCGCCATTGGCCAGGGTCACGGTGAAGTACCCCGCCTTGTCGAAGCTGTAAGATGCCATGCGGGCCGGCGGCTCGGCCTTCACATTGGTATGGGTGAACAACCGTCCAAAAAAACCCGGCTGTCCCGACCGATCGGTATTGCCCAGCTGGAAGGCGGCGGCGGGCCGCGGCGCGCCCAACGGGGGCGGCGCCCCCTGCGAGGGCGGCGCGCCCTGCGAGCCAGGCTGAGGAGGCGGCACCAGCGCCTGTTGCGAATTGGGGGCAGGGGGCAGGCCCAGTCTGGCGCGCATCGGCTGGGCCGCGCCGTAGTAACAGTCCAGCCACGCCCGGTCGTCCGCAATGCCGTCGCAGCGCGCCGAGCCGGACTTTACATCGTCGCGCGGTGCCGCCAGCGCGGGCACAATCAGCGCCGGAAAAACCAGCAGGAGCAAAAGCGCCACAGGCCGGGAGACGCGAATTCTCATGCATTTTCTCCGAATACGCCGCCGGACTATATCGGCATGAGCGCGATCCGGAAAAGTGGGTACCGGTTGGCCACGCTGCCGCTGCCAACTCCGTGAGATCGCGCGACAATTCAATAACCTAGAGCATAATCACGATTAGCCCAATCGCGATTATGCTCCAGGGGGCAGCGTCCATTGCCGGGTTGCGTCACGGATTGGCATTGTGGGACAGTAGCTGAGGATTTGGGCCGGCCGCCATGACAGTTGACACGCTCCACGCGCCGCTTGATCTGGGTGATGTGCTCGCGCCGATCGGCGTCGAGCGGTTCTTCGCCGACCATTGGCAAAGGCGCATGCTGGCGCTTGACATCGACCAGGCCAGTTTCAGCCGCGTGAAAAATGAGATTGGGCCGCTTGATATCGCCCGCCTGGCCGGGTTGGCAAAGGGCGGCACCCAGGCCTGGATCGCGAACGAACACCTGGCCCACAGCATGATTCCGGTGGACGCCACCAATGCGGCTGACTTTTTTGCCCTGGGTGCGACGCTCTACTTTCTCAACGTTCCGCTGGAGCGTCTGACGGCTGGCGTCGCGGCATTTCTGGGCGCGCCGCGCCAGCGGATTATTGCCAGCATTTTTCTCACCCCGGCCTCCGGCGGTGCCTCTGTTCATTTCGACATGCATGAGAACTTCACGGTCCAGCTGACCGGCGCCAAGCGCTGGCATGTCGGCGCCGCGCCTTGCGTCGCCGCGCCGACCGAAGGTTACATATTGGGACAGCGGCTTCCCTTGTCCATGGCGGGCGCGGGCACGATAAAGGAAGACACCCCCAATACCGTGGACCTGCGTCCGGGAAGCCTGCTCTATGTGCCGCGCGGCACCCAGCACCGCACCGAGGCGGGTGAGCAAAGCTGGTCGGTGAACCTGTCCTACTACCGGACCATGTGGCTGGATATCCTGGAGGATGGGTTGAAGCGCCGGCTGGCGGGATCGGCGAAATGGCGCGGTACCGTGACGGGACTGGGCAACCAATGCCCTCCGGCCGCGCAGATACAGAATATTCTTCCCGGCCTGATGACCGAACTGCGTGAAATTCTCGCCGATCCGCGCGAACTGGAAAATTTCTGCCGGGATTTTCTCGACAGATCCGGCAATTAGAGGTTTTTCGGATGCGCCTTCTATTGAAGCTTCCGATCCCGACCGCGGCGGAAAATGCCGTGGTGGGCGAGCCGGGTTTCAGCGAGAAGCTCAATGGTCTTTTCAGGGAATTGGGTGCCCAGGCGACATTTTCGAGAAGGTCGGAAACCCGCGTGATCGCCTATGCGCTTTTTGATATCCTTGATCCGCAACGGATATTCGCAATCGCCGAGCGGATTTCGCTTTGGCTGAAGGTGAAGCCCGAATTCCTGCCTGAGACTGTGGGACGGTCCTATTTTGGCGACGTCACGCTGCCGGAACGGCACCAGAAGCCGACGTCATCCGTTCCCGGTCCTTAGTACTGCGCCGGGGGAAGCAATCGTCACAATCATTGCACCCGCTCGACTTCGTACATCTCTTTGGTGCCGACCTTCATTCTGTTGGTCCCGAAATTCGTGCCTGGCAGGATGGTCACGGCATAGCTATCGGGCCGCCCACGCCACTTGGCCGTGGCCGTGTCGCCGAGGCTCTGTTTCCACGTTTCCCCATTGGCCAGGGTAACGACGAAAAGACCACCGCCTTCGAATTTGTAGGATGTCATGCGTGTCGGCGGCTCGGCCTTCATCTCGGTATGGGTGAAAAGACGCGACCAGAAGCCCGGCCTCTCGGCAGGCGCGGCATAGGCAGGCGCCGCATTGACCGGCCCGGCGGACGGCGCAGGTGCATAGGGTCTGGCGGAAGCCGTCGGCGCGCTCGGCCGGACGGCCGGCACAAGAATTTGTTGCGAGCCGGGCGCGGGAGGCAGCCCCAGCTGGGCGCGCAGGGGCTGGGCCGCGCCATAGTAACAGTCCAGGAATGTGCGGTCGTCCGCGATGCCGTTGCAGCGCGCCGCGCCAGATAGCACATCATCGCGAGGGTCCGCCTGGACGGGCGATATCGGCGGCCCGGCGGCTGCCACAAAAATCACAAACAAGATCCGGCGCGCTTTCATGTAATTCCCCTGACTTGTCACCCGATTAGACCTCGAGATAAGGAAATTGCCAAACTGCCCAAATGTCGGTCTAACCCACTATAATCATTCATATTCTAGGAACGGGATTGTGCCGCAAACGGTGGGCTTCCGGCATCTCGCTGCCCAGCAGCGGCCGCAGATAGTTGCGGAACGCCTCCGTGACGTCATTGCCCGGGGCGGTGATGAATTCATCCGGCATGACCTTTGTCTTGCCCGCCACGTCCTGAAGGGCCGACAACTGATAGCGCACCGCATAGTCGCCGATGCGATGGATGGTGACCGTGCCGTCACGGTCACCCGACATGGCATATTGCACCGCCTTTTCGCCCGCTTCGCGCGCCTCATACTGGTCCACATCGGAGACGCAACCCATGAAGCTGCGCTGGACATAGCCAAACGTGTCTCCGCGCACGCGTTTGAAGCCCAGCTTCTCCTTGACCAGGTCGGTCAGAAGATCGGCCAGCGCGCCGCCGCCGAGTTGCACATTGCCATGGGCATCCTTCTCGACATGCTTGGCAAGCGTGGTGGCGATGGGGACGTGATCCTTGTCGGAGATGCCCTCGGACACCGCAATGACGCAGCGGCCGTGCCGCTCCATATTGGCTTTCACATCGGCAAGGAAGCTGTCGAAGACAAAGGCCCGCTCCGGCAGATAGATCAGATGCGGGCCGTCATCCGGATATTTCCGGGCAAGCGCAGCGGCCGCCGTCAGGAATCCGGCATGCCGGCCCATCACCACGCCGACATAAACGCCGGGAAGAGCCAGATTGTCGAGGTTCAGGCCCATGAAAGCCTGGGCCACGAAACGCGCCGCCGACGGAAATCCCGGCGTATGGTCGTTGATCGTCAGGTCGTTGTCGATGGTCTTGGGGATATGGATGGAGCGCAGCGGATAGTTGGCGGCGCGCGCTTCTTCGGAGACAATCCGCACCGTGTCAGCGCTGTCATTTCCGCCAATATAAAAGAAACAGCCAATGCCGTGTTTCTGCATGGCGCGAAACATCTTGCGGCAATATTCCAAATCCGGCTTGTCGCGGGTTGATCCCAGCGCTGACGATGGCGTCTCTGCCACCTGCTCCAGATTGTGCGTGGTCTCCTGGGTCAGGTCGACAAAATCCTCATCGACGATCCCGCGAACGCCGTGAAAGGCCCCATAGACTTTTTCGATTTGGGGAAATTTGCGCGCTTCCAGCACGACGCCGACCAGCGACTGGTTGATGACGGCGGTGGGGCCACCGCCCTGGGCAACAAGAATCTTGGAGAAATTGGACACGACAAAGCCTTTCTGAATTATGAGATCATTTCGCTGACAACTGAACTATCTAATTGAGGACATTGCTGGCCTGCGCCGCGGCAACCAGCGCCTTGGCGTCGTCGCCCAGTAGAAAGCCCTGTGCCATGGCGTCGTTTGCCGCGGCCTGGACCGCCGCCACATATCCCGCATGGCTACCGTAACGCTCTTCCAGTGACAGGCGCGGATCCTCATTGGCAAGGCGTTCCGCCTTTGTCCTGGCGAACGGAATCATGCCGCCGGCATAGTTGCAGGGCCGCCCCTTGAAAAACCCCGACGCGCTGACGTTCCAGCCAAGATAGGTACCCAGCGGCGCGGCGCGCAGCACGACCGGGACGCCGCCCAGTTCGTTGCCGTCTGCGTCCACCTTTGGCACCTTCATATTGATGACATGCTTGATCACTGGCGGCACTTTGGTCATGACGCCCGATCCGTCAACCGGGTTGAACCCTGGCCCAAAGTCATAATCCAGAACCGGATTGACCCATCCTGTCGGCGCCGAAGAGGGCACGCCCGGAATGGTGGGAAAGCCCATGGCCTCTTTGGTGGCAGCCACCAGCGTGCCGTCCGCCAACTTGGGATAGCGGCTGGGCGGCGGAGCGATATCCTTCATCACCCAGTCGCGGAAATGCGCGCGAATGGCATTGACGGTCTGGGCCTGCGGCATCGGGTTGGCGGCGAATACCGCCTTGCCCCATTCGGTGGCAGGACAAACCGGCGCGTCGAGAGGCGTGGTACTGAAGCCGCCGCGCCCGCCGCCATGCTGGGTGCTGCCGATATAATAGCGGCGCACATTGTCCGGAAGCGGTATGTCCTTGTCGCCCGCCGTGCCGACCCATTCGGGCGTCAGCTTCAGCCCCCACACTTCCGCCGCGCCAAAATGCTCGATGATCTTGGGGCAGGTGTGGGTCTGGTTGCAGCGATCCAGAATGCTCAGGGCCGGCAACCCGCGAACTGGATCGGGCCAGGGCGTCCACCATTGCGGGCCTTCGCTGCCCAACTGATAGAGCATCAGCACGCCGTCCGGCTCCCCGAAGCGCACATTCATGCTGATCCGCCGGCCGGCGATGATAGGCCAGGCGCCATCATAGACCTGCCGCTTGCCTTCATCCTGGTTGAAGCCCAGATGCAGGAATTGCCGCAGGAAGTTGCCGGACTGGGAAACGCCCCGGCTGATCGTCCATTTGACGCCGTCGGCGAGGGGGTTGGGCGTGCCGTTATCGTCCTTGGCGGCAAAGCGGAAGAACGAGCCGACGTCGCGAAATGCCGCAAATCCGATTCCCAGGACGTAAGGATCCTTGGCGGTGAACACGATCTGGTAGAGCAGGGAAGGATCAAAGCCGCGCCTGAGGCAGATCTGCGTCGGATCTGGCGTGCCGGGAAACGGGTTTGTGGCGCTGCATTTTGCCCATGCCCAGTCCGACGGCGCGATGGTCGCGGGTTTGCCGATCTTGCCCTCAATGTCTTCCGATGCGTGGGTCGTCAGAGTTGCCTTGCTGCTATCCAGCGATGCCGGCCGGTAAGGCACCGGATTGCTGTAAACCAGCAGCGGCTGGGAGTTCGGCCCGCTGGCATTGAATATCCGGGCCAATACCGGACCCGTGATGGACGAGCCATCGGGATTGTGCGCCACAGGCACGATCACATATTCATTCTTTGCGTTTGGGGAAGTAGACCCGGAATTCTCGCCCTGCCAGCCGCTGCTGAGGCCGATGTCACCGGTAGCCCGCTCATCCGGCACAATGGTGATGCGGCCGCCGCGATTGGGAACGTCATGCCACATCAGGTGGCTGCTCTTGGACATGTCGACCGGCTTCACGATCTGGAATGAGGCCGTGTATTCGACCATGCCGCGCGCATTGTGCGGCGCAAGCCCGATGTCCTGAATGACGCTGTTGTGGGGGTCCTTGGGATCCAGTTCGCCGAAGGCGCGCCCCGTCAGGGTCTCGTAGGGACCGGCGGTCCCGAAAGAAGCGGCGTTAAAGGCCGGCGATTGCTTCGCGTCCATCACGATTCTGGTGACCCGCGCATCGGCGGGGTGAGCCGACATCGTCGCGGCGGCGCAAAAACCGAGTGCGGAAAATAGAGTGGATTTTTTCATTCTGTGCCTTCCCCGAACCTCGCCTCGCAAGGCGTTATTTCTGGTATCCTAGTTTAGGGATTGCGATTGTGCCACGGTATCCGGGGGGCTGGCCGATGAAAATATCCGTGCCGACGCCGCTGAATCGCCAGCAAATTCTGGGCTTCTGGGCATCCTGGTCCGGCTGGATGCTGGATGGCATGGATTCGGTGATTTACGCGCTGGTCCTGAGCCCGGCGCTGAAGGAGTTGCTGCCGCAATCGGGAATGGCGAACGGCCCCGCGGACATTGCCTTCGCCGGTTCGATTCTTTTCGCGCTGTTCCTGATGGGCTGGGGCTTTTCCTTCCTGTGGGGGCCCATCGCCGACCGCTTCGGCAGGACCAAGTGCCTGGCGGCATCCATCCTGATATTTTCCGTTTTCACAGGGGCGGCGGCGCTTTCCCACAATGTTTGGGAGCTGGGGCTTTTCCGATTTCTTGCCGGCACCGGAATCGGCGGCGAATGGGCGATGGCCGGTACTTATGTCGCCGAGGCCTGGCCGGAGGATCGCCGCAAGGCCGGTGCGGGTTATCTGCAAACCGGTTATTACGCCGGCTTCTTTCTTGCCGCCGCGCTCAATTTCACCGTCGGCGCGCGATATGGCTGGCGGGCGATGTTCCTTTGCGGCGCCGCACCGGTTGCGGTTGCGCTCTTTACCCTGATGCGGGTCAGGGAACCGGTTCGCTGGCAGCGTGCCCATGCCACATCGGGAAGCCACCCCCTTCGGATGATATTTTCCCCCGAATATATCCGGCGCACAGTGGTGAACACGCTGCTGGTTTCCATTGCCATTATCGGGCTGTGGGCCGGAACGGTTTATGAACCCACCGCCCTTCTCACATTGGCCAAAAATTCCGGCTATACCGCCTCTGACGGCACAAAGATCGTCTCCGCCGGCACCGCCATACTGTCTATCGGAACAATTCTGGGCTGCCTGCTGGCGCCTGTCCTGGCGGAACGCTTCGGCCGGAAGAAAACCCTGGCGGGATATTTCGCCGGCATGGCGATAGCGATTTTTCTGGCCTTCGGCTGGGCCTTTTATCTTCCGAACGGATTGGTGCCATTTGTCGCGATCCTGTTTTTCCTCGGTCTTTCCGGCGGCAATTTCGCGATCTTCAGCCTGTGGCTGCCAGAGCAATACACCACCCAAATGCGGGCCACGGCCTTTGCTTTCTGCACCTCGTTCGGGCGCTTTCTTGGGGCGGGGGCGAATTTTGCCATCGCCGCCATGATCCAGACGGGGTCGCTGGGTCACGTCATCGCGCTGACCGCGATTCCCTTTGTCGCCGCAATGGCCATCATTCCCTTTGCGCGGGAGACCAGGGGGCAAGCCTTACCCTGATCCGTAGAGATCCCTGAACGTATCCCGCATCAGGTTTTTCTGTACTTTTCCCATGCTATTGCGGGGAAGCTGCTCGACAATAACCACGCGCTTGGGAAGCTTGAATTTGGCCAAATCGCCTGCCAGCGCTTCCAGCACGGCGCTTTCCGTCACTGCTGCGCCTTTCTTGGTCACCACAAAGGCCGTAACGCCTTCGCCGAAATCGCCATGCGGCAGGCCGACCACCGCGGATTCCTCGATGCCAGGCAAGGCGTCTATCCGGCTTTCGATCTCCTTGGGATAAACATTGAAGCCGCCAGTGATGATGAGGTCCTTGTCGCGCCCAACGATATGGACATAGCCGTCGTCATCGATTGTGCCCAGATCGCCGGTGATGAAGAATCCGTCGGGGCGAAATTCGGCGGCGGTTTTTTCCGGCATCCGCCAATAACCCGTAAAGACATTGGGGCCGCGCACCTCGATCATGCCGATCTCGCCCTTGGCGAGGGGATTACCGTCCTTGTCGGCGATGCGCAGCTCCACCCCCGGCAACGGCAGGCCGACCGATCCCGGCAGCCTGAGGCCATCATAGGGATTGGAGGTATTCATATTGGTTTCGGTCATGCCATAGCGCTCCAGGATGGCGTGGCCCGTGCGCTCTTGCCATGCGCGGTGTGTGTCCTTCAAGAGCGGCGCCGACCCGGAAATGAACAGCCTGATAGTGCGAACGCTGTGCCGGTTCAGTCTCGAATCTTGCAGCAGCCGAGTATAAAAAGTGGGAACGCCCATCATCACCGTGGCCTCCGGCAAGTACAGGAATATCGCGTCCGGATTGAACTTCGGCAGGAATATCATGCTGGCCGCCGACAAAAGCGTGACGTTGGTGGCGACGAACAGCCCATGGGTATGAAAAATCGGCAGGGCGTGCAGCAGGATGTCCTTTTCGCAATAGCGCCAGGTTTCCTTCAGGCTTTGCGCATTGGAATAGAGATTGCCGTGGCTCAGCATCGCGCCTTTCGACCGCCCCGTGGTGCCGGAAGTGTAAAGAATGGCGGCCGGGTCATCCATCGACAGCGCAGCGTCGGAAAATTCGACGGGTGCCGCCCTAGCTTCATCCACCAGCGATCCGGAAGTCCCGTCATCGCCGAGAGTGAGAATGTTTCCCACCGGAAAGAAGGCTTCTATCTTTTCGCGGTTTTTATCCGAACAGACAAAGACGCGCGGCTCCGCATCCTGGACAAAATAGGCCACTTCATTGGGCGTATAGTCGATGTTGAGGGGCAGGTAGATGGCACCCATCCTCAGGCATGCCAGATACAGAAAAAGCGCCTCGGGGCATTTTTCCACCTGCACCGCGACGCGGTCGCCCGCGACCACGCCATGATTGGCCAGAACATGCGCAAAGTGCGCTGCAACCGAAAAAGCTTCGGCATAGGAAATGGGTTTTTGCCCGGGCTTGATGATGAAATTTTTGTCCCGGTCGCTCACCTCCTGAACAACGCGTCCAAATAAATTGTCAGCCATCAGCCTGTCTGTCGGTTTGTTCGGGCGATGCGCAAGGAAAGGGACGCGCGCGCACGTTCTATAATCACGCCCGGCGGAATTTAACAGTCGGGCGGTGGGTCTTCGCGGGCCCGGCGAAGGGATCGCGAGCCTGTCGTCCGCCGGGTGGCAATTCAAACGTTGTAACCTGCGCTATACAACCGACAACGTCCTGATTTTGTTATGCTTCCGCGGCAACCCGGTGGCGCTGAAAGGGGAAGACATCTGTGCTACATTCAAGGGCGCTCCGCGCAGCGAATTGAATCGGGAGGCAGCATGGCCACGCTCACAGTCAACGGCGCCGTTCACAAACTCGACGTCGAACCCGAGATGCCGCTGCTCTGGGCTCTGCGCAACGAGATCGGGCTGACCGGGACAAAATATGGCTGCGGCATAGCCCAGTGCGGCGCCTGCACCGTTATCATCGACGGCAAGGCCGTTCGGTCCTGTGTCACGCCGGTATCGAGCGCCGAAGGAAAACAGATCACAACCATCGAGGGGCTTGCCGAGCATGGCAAGCCGCATCCGGTCCAGGCCGCCTGGATCGCCGAGGACGTGCCGCAATGCGGCTATTGCCAGTCCGGCCAGATCATGTCGGCGGTGGCGCTTTTGAAGCAGAAGCCCAAGCCGACCGACGCCGATATCGACACCATCACCAATATCTGCCGCTGCGGCACTTATGTGCGTGTCCGGCGCGCCATCCATATCGCCGCGTCGAGCAAGGCGTGATGGCCATGACCCAGACCAAAAACGCCGAGACGATTTCCCGCCGCCAGTTCGTGGTAACCGGAACCACGCTCGCGGGCGGCATGGCGCTGGGCCTGATGGTGCCGGGTGCGGCCAGGGCCGCCACGCCGGAAATGGGCACGCGTTACTGGGCCGATGACCTGGCCGCTCCCGGCGAGGTCAATGCCTGGGTGGTGATCAATCCCGACGACAGCGTGATCCTGCGCTGCCCGATGGCGGAAATGGGACAGGGCACGGGATCCGGCCTGCCCATGCTGCTGGCTGAGGAGCTGGAATGCGACTGGAAAAACGTCAAGGTCGAATTCGCCTCGGTCAACCGCAATATCCGCGAGAGCAATGTCTATCGCGACATGCTGACGGTGGGCAGCCGCGGCATCCGCAGTACCTATGAATATGTCCAGCAGGGCGGCGCTTCGGCGCGGGCCCGCCTGGTCGCGGCGGCCGCGGCCAAGTGGAATGTCCCGGCCGAAACATGCGAAGCCGCCAAGGGCGTCGTACGGCATACGTCCAGCGGACGCAGCCTGCGCTATGGCCAGCTGGTCGCCGATGCGGCGAAGATCACCCTGGCGGCCGAACCCAAGATCAAGTCTCCGGACCAGTTCAAGCTGGTCGGCACCCGCCAGCCGCGGCTGGATTCTGCCGTCAAGTCGAATGGCTCCGCCAAATATGGCATCGACACCCGCGAGGCGGGCCAGCTGTTTGCCTCAATCATGAGTTGCCCGGTTCCGGGCGGTAAATTGGTGTCGGTTGACGACAGCGCCATCGCCGGCAGGCGCGGCATCAAGCAGGTCGTAAAACTGGACGATGCCGTGGCTGTGGTGGCAGACAATTACTGGCGGGCCAATGAGGCCCTGAAGGCCCTCAAAATCAGCTGGGATGGCGGCGCGGCGGCCACGACAGATAGTGAGCAATTTGCACAAGCCTATCGCGATGCGCTGGACGGTCCCATGGTCACGGTGCGCAACGACGGCGACGCCAAGGCCGTGATCGGCGCATCGAAGAATGTCGTAGAGGCGGTCTATGAAACGCCGCTGCTGGCCCATGCCACTATGGAGCCCTGCAACGCGACCGTGCATCTGAAGGCCGATCGCCTGGATATCTGGATGGGATCCCAGTCGGCGCTGGCCAATGCCATGATGGCGGCGCAACTGGCCGGCCTGAAGCCCGAGCAGGTCTATTTCCACCAGGCCTATCTTGGCGGCGGCTTTGGCCGGCGCTCGAATGGCGATGAATTGCGTCAGGCCATTCTTGTCGCCCAGGCGGGCAAGATCGACAAGCCGCTGCAATTGCTGTGGTCCCGCGAACAGGACATGCGCGCCGACCGTTTCCGGCCCCAATCGGCCATTCGCATGAAGGGTTCTCTGACCGCCGACGGCAAATTGGAGGCGCTGTATATCGTAAGCGCCTGCGGCTCCATTCAGCGCTCGGCCGATCCCAAGGCCGCCAGCAATGGAATCGACAACACCTCGATTGAAGGGATTGGCCCGTCGGTCCCCTATAACAAGGTGACCAACTGGTACACCGGCTCACTTCTGAAAAACACCCATATCCCCGTGAGCTATTGGCGCTCTGTGGGCGGCTCGCAAAACACTTTTTACATGGAAAGCTTTATCGACGAGTTGGCGCATGCGGCGGGCAAGGATCCCCTGGAATTCCGGCGCAGCCTGACCGATCGGGCGGATTCCCTTTCGGTGCTCAACAAATTGGCTGAGATGAGCAATTGGGGCAGCGATCTGCCCAAGGGAAGTGGCCGCGGCATTTCCCTGGCCGACAATCATGGCGCGATAGGCGGCCATGTCGCGGAAGTGACGGTGGATGCAAGCGGCGCCGTGCATGTCACGCGGGTATTCGCCGCCACCGATGCTTACCATGTCGTCAATCCGAATCTTGTCGAGGCGCAAATCGAGGGCGGGGTCATCTTCGGATTGACCGCCATGCTGTATGGCGAAATCAATATCAAGAACGGCGCTCCGCAACAGAGCAATTTCGACAGCTACCGGATGGTGCGGCTGGCCGACGCCCCTGACGTCAAGGCGGCGTTGGCCTTGACCGGTGGATCGGATGACAGGGGCAAGCCCAAATGGGGCGGCGTGGGCGAATGTTCGGTGGCGCCGATCGCCGCGGCGGTCGCCAACGCCATCTTCCACGCGACGGGCAAGCGCATTCGTTCCCTGCCATTCAAGAATGTGAAGCTGACGGAGCTGACTAGGCTCTAGGACCCAGCTTTATGCTGAGACCGGAGGCTGGAGGCCTCCATTTTGCGCTGCACCATAAGGCTGGCCCTCTGCCGGCTTGCCAGTAAAACCGGGCTTGGCATGGGGCGGTCCGTTATGGTCTGTTATGCCGCAGTGAGGGCAAACCGCAGTGAGCCGCAATAACAAGTGGAAGCATATCGGATTGGGCGCCGCCTTTCTTGTGGTGATCGCCGCCCCTGAAGCCCTGCATGCGTTGAGCGCCGCGCCCGAGCGCCGGCCGGTCGCCAATGCATCTCCTGCCCAGGTTGCGGGCGGTGAATCTTTTGTTCCAACCTGCAAAGCGAACGAGGTCGTGGATGCGCGGCCTGATCCGGCATGGGTCGGTCAGAGCTTCGCGCACGACAATTGCTGGGCGCCCCGGCTGCCCGCCCGGATCGACGGCTATTCGGCCACGCGCCAGCAGATTGTGGCCGGAATGACGGCGGAGAAAAGCTACATCGCCGCGGCGGACGTCTATCAGAAATGCATCAGTGATTTCGTCACTGACCGGCAAAGGCAGGCCGGCAAAAGCAAAAAGCCGGTGGATATGACGTTGATCGTGATCGAAAATCACCGGGTCACCGCCAGCCAGGAAAACAAAAAGAAGGCCGCCAGCCAAATCGACGGGGCGATCGAGGCCTTCAACGAATATGGCAGTGAATGCCTGTAATAGCCTGACGTCGGCGATGCCCCATTCTTGGGCGGTTTCAATGTCCAAGCCGGTCGCGGTCATCGCTATCCTGTGTGCAAGTGCGAAGGGGAATGCCGCCCGTTTTTGAGTGCTTGCGCCACCTAAATTCCCGTGCAAGCTTTGGCGTAACGAAGGAGAGGGCTTTCAAAAAAGCCCTTATAATCTTGGGGAGGGTTTCATGCGAAGTTTTGTCCGTTCTCGGAAATTTTTGATGGGCGCCAGCCTGGCCGGTCTTATTGCCGTGCTGGGTGTCGGCCCGGCCACGCTTAACCAGGACTTCATCAGCAGCGCGCACGCCCAGGGCAGCGATGTGATGGTGCCGGTGTTTGAGGTTGATCCGCTGTGGCCGAAGCCGATGCCGAACGGCTGGATCATCGGCTCGACCATCGGGCTTGCCGCCGACAAGCAGGACAATATCTGGATCATTCATCGTCCGGCCACCTTGGAAGAGAAAGAGGTCTATGCGACCAGGAAGCAGGCCGATTGCTGCACGGCGGCGCCTGATGTTCTGGAATTCGACCAGGCGGGCAATCTGAAAAATCATTGGGGCAAGGTCGCCGGCCATGACTGGCCCAGCTCCAACCATGGCATCACCGTGGACGATCAGGGCAATGTCTGGCTGGGCGCCAATGGCGGCGGACAGCCGGCCGCCTATGCACCGGGAAGCCAGGCGCAGTTCGACGCCGCGCGGGCGCCGCGTGGCGCGCGCGCGCCGGCCCCGGCCGCGACCGGTGGGGCGGCCAGCGGCGCCGAAGGCGGCCCCGGTGGCCCCTGCGTGGAAGGCAAATATCACGACAGCTTCATGCTGAAATTCACCCCGGATGGGAAGTTCCTGGGCGAGATCGGCAGCGCCAATGGCAGCCGCGGCAGCCTGGACAAGAACAATGTCTGCGGCGTGGCCACGATCAAGTTCATTCCGGGGACCAATGAGCTGGTGGCGGCGGACGGTTACGGCAATCATCGCGTCTCGGTCTGGGACCCGGTGACCATGAAGCTGAAACGGATGTGGGGCGCCTATGGCAAGCCGCCGACCGATCTTATCATCCCCCATTATAATCCGGACTCGCCGCAATTCGGCAATCCGGTGCACTGCGCGTCGCCATCGAATGACGGCATGATCTATGTCTGCGACCGCACCAATGACCGCATCCAGGTGTTCAAGACCGACGGCACCTTCGTGAAGCAATATCCGATGGAAGTGAACACCAGGGGCGACGGCTCGGCCTGGGAAATCGCTTTCTCCCGGGATGCGGCGCAGAAGTTCATGTATGTCTCGGACGGTTCGAACGAGAAAATCCATGTCTTCGACCGCGCCAGCATGAAGGAGCTTTATTCCTTCGGCGGCGGCGGACGCCAGCCGGGGCTGTTCTATGCGATGCACAGCATTGTCACGGATTCCAAGGGCAACATCTACACCACCGAGACCTATCGCGGTCAGCGGGTGCAGAGGTTCGTTTACAAGGGCCTGCAGTCCCTGAACGCGCTGATGAAGAAAGGCGTGACCGGCGGCAGTCTGGTCTTCGCCCCGACGAAGAACTGAAAAACGGGCCGGAGGAAGAGGGTTTTTCTTCCTCCGGCTTTTTTCATCCTGGCGGCAATGGTATCGACCGGGACATGACGCTTGGTCCTCTTCTTGCTGCCCCAGTCCACGAAAATAACTATCAGGCCGCCTTTATCAGGCGGGTTATCGACTCTTTTGCTCGCGCCACGGGCAAAAGCCTGATCCATCGGTCCGGGATTGATCCCGAAGCGCCGGGCAGAAGCGCCTGGCTGGGAAATTTCGCGCTTCTCACCCATCGCGGCGACCCAGGGGCGACGCTGAATTACGGCAACGCATTTGCCTTGCGTCTTTGGGAATATGACTGGAACAGTTTTGTCTCCACGCCATCCGCCGCAACCGCGCCGGAAGAGGCATCGGAATCGCGCGATGCCGCGATGAAAAAAGTCGCCCTTGACAATTTCGTGTCCGGTTACTCGGGTGCCCGGATCAGCCGGACGGGCCGGCGGTTCCTCATCCAGGACGTGACCATCTGGCGCCTGATGGATGACGCGGGCGGTTCCTTCGGCGTCGGGGCATTTTTTCGGCGCTATCGCTATTTCTAGACATCGCCCGCCTTGGGGGGTGCTTTTGAATCCCTGGATATTTCAGAAAACAGGGATCCTCTTACAATCTGGAATGGGCTGCGGCGATGCGCTAACCTGGCGGCCAGCGTTCAAAAAAATTCCAGCCAGTGGAGGAAAATATGGAAAAGGACGACGACAAGACGAATGCGGACGGCAATGTCTCACGGCGCGATTTCACCGCCCTGTCGGTGGCGGCGGGATTGGCGGTCACAGCCGGCACCATGCCTGCCGGCGCCGCGCTGGCGGTCACCGAAAGCGATGTGATGATCAAAACGCCGGATGGCGTTTGCGATGCCGCCTTTATTCGCCCCACCACGGGCACGCATCCCGGGGTCATCGTCTGGACCGATATTTTCGGCCTGCGTCCAAGCTTTCGCGATCTCGGCAAGCGGCTGGCGGGTGAAGGCTATTCCGTATTGGTGCCCAATCCCTTCTACCGCACCGCCAAGTCGCCGGTAGTCGAGGACGCCAGTACGTTTGATTTCAACGATCCGGCAAACCGGGCAAAAACCGGCGCCTGGACCGGCCCGATCAATCAGCCCGGCGCGATCGAACGGGACGCGGCGGCCTTTGTCGCGTTCCTGGATGCGCAAAAGGAAGTCAACACCGCCAAGAAAATCGGCACCCAGGGCTATTGCATGGGCGGCCCGCTGGTATTCAAGACCGCGGCGACGGTGCCCGCGCGCATTGGCGCGGGTGCGACCTTTCACGGCGGAGGGTTGGTGACCGACAAGCCGGACAGCCCGCATCTGCTGGCGCCGAAAATGAAATCGCGCATGTATATCGCCATCGCCGCCAGCGATGATTCCAAACAGCCCGATGCCAAGGACAAGTTGAAGGCGGCGTTCGCGGCCGCCAACGTGCCCGCCGAGGTCACGGTCTATGATGGCACCATCCATGGCTGGACCGTGCGCGACATGCCCAAGCAGGACGGCAAACCGATCTACAATCCGCCTGACGCCGAACGTGCCTGGGGCAATCTGCTTTCGCTTTATAAATCAACCATCGCCTGAGGCGGGGCGCGCCGGGATTTTTGCGGCGCTGTTGGCAATTTGTATAGAAAGGCTGGTACCCCTGCCGGGCCGGGAGGGTCTAAGTTTGCCCGTGCGGCGCGCTCCCTTCAGAGCACCGCGCCAACTGAGCCCGGCGGAGTTTCCCTCGCTGGGCTTTTTCTTTGCTGAACGCAGCGCTTACTTTACCGCCTGGTGCGGTCCAGCCGCCACCCAAAGCCCTGGACTCGACGAGCGATGGTTTTGGTGATGGTGCATGGAGCGGCCCGCCACGGCAGGACTAAACGCTGGTCGCCGGCGTTTCGTCCTGACGTCCTCCCGGACGTGCCGTATGGCGGGAGAATGTCCGGTCCAGCAGGCTGAACAACATCGGCATCACCAGCAGCACCAGCGGCATCTGCACCAACAGGCCACCGATGATGGCGACCGCCAGCGGTTGCTGCATGGCGGCGCCCTGCCCGAGCGCAAAGGCCAGAGGCAGCAGTGTCAGAATGGCGGCCAGTGTCGTCATCGCGATCGGACGGAAACGGTTAGCGCCCGCTTCCAGAAGCGCCTCGGCCTGAGCGACGCCGGTGTTTACCAGATATTCATACTCGGAGAAAAAGAAGATGGCGACTTCCGTGACGATACCCACCACCATCGTCATGCCCATCATGGCGGAAATGTTGAGTTCGATGCCGGTGAGCCATAATGCGACGAACACCGCGGGCATGGCGAGCATCGGCATCGCCACGATGGCGAGCGCGATGGCAAACCGTTCATACAGGAACATCAGCAGCACGAAGACCAGCATGAAGGCGGCCACGATCACCACCGCCAGTCCTTTGAAGGCCGCCTGCTGCTCGGCATAAAGCCCGCCCAGCTCGTAATACGTGCTGCCGGTGAACAGACCGCTGGCATCGAGCGTCTTTTTCACCTCGGCCACGGTGGACCCCAAATCGCGTCCCTCGATGCGCGCCGTCACCGCGACCATATTCTTGATATTGTCGCGGGTGATCTCGGGCTGACCCGTCTGCATCTGAAAATCCGCCACCCGGCCCAGAGCGAATTTATGCCCATCCGGCGCGACAATCTGGATGCCTTTCAGATCGGCGATGTTTGTCCGTTCTTCGGCCGGTATCCAGACCCGCACCCCAATGGTCTGATCGCCGTTCTGTATGTTGGTCGCCACCGTGCCGGCGACAATGGTTTCCATCTGATCGGCGATTGCGCTTGGATCGACTCCTTCCAGCGCGGCACGGCTGCGGTCGATCTTCACATCCAGCCCGTCGCCGGCTGGAATAACGCCGTTGTTGATCTCGGTAACCCCGTCGACATGCGAGATCAATTCGGCCACTTTCGGGGCATCGGTGCGCAGCCCGGCCGCATCGTCGCTGAACATCTTGATCTCGATGGGTTGAGGCACGGCGGTGAGATCGCCGATCAGATCTTCCATCAACTGGGCGATCTCAATCTGCAAGCCCGGCACCTTGTCGCTGATCTGTTGGTGCACGTCCGCGGTCACGTCGTCGATATCGCGGCGCGGTTGGGGCTTCAACCGCACGAAAAAGTCGCCGGTATTGGCTTCCGTCACCCCGCCGCCAAGCTGCAGCCCGGTGCGGCGGGAATAGGTATCGACCTCCGGCGTTTTTTGCAGGATGGTTTCGACCTGGCGCAATAGCGCGTTGGTGTCCTCAAGCGATGTGCCGGGCGGGGCGATATAGTCGAGAACGAACCCGCCTTCGTCCATCGCCGGCATGAAGCCGGAGCCGACTTGGGTATAGGCAACGCCGCCCGCCGCCAGCAGCACCGCGCAGGCGATGCCGGCAAGCCAGGGCCGGCGCCGTATCCTGGTTTCCGCCGCGCGATAGACCGAAACCATCCGTCCGACCAATTTCTCGCCGGCTTCATTGTCGGCATCGCTGGCCGAGATAAATGAATCCGCCAGCAGTGGCACGATGAACCAGGCAATCGCAAAGGAGACGATCAATGCCGACGCCATGGTGACCGACAGCGCGCGGAAAAAGGCGCCCGTCACGCCGCCCAGAAAGGCAAGCGGCACAAAGATGACGATGGTGGCGAGGGAGGAGCCCGCCAGCGGCGAGAGAAACTCCACTGCCGCGAAACGTATGCGCAGATGGGTATCAGTAGTGCCTTTCAGCCGTCGCACGATATGCTCGATCATCACGATTGCATCGTCGATGACGAGTCCAATGGCCGCCGCCATGCCCCCCAACGTCATGATGTTGAAGCTCATTCCCAGCAGGGACAGGATCAGGACCGTAATGCCAAGTACCGTGGGCACCACGATCAGCACCACCAGGGTGATCTTGCGGTTGCGCAGGAAGACATAGAGCACGATACCGGCCAGGAAAATGCCGATGACTATTGCCTCGGCGACGCTGGCGGCCGATGAAACGATCAGCTGGCTCTGGTCGTACCAATTGTGCACGGTCACGCCGGGCGGCAGCCGCGTCTCGAAATCCTTGAGCGTACTCTGTACGGCATCGACGATCTGAACCGTATTGCCGCTGGGCTGCTGATACACCTGGAACAGCACCGCGCGTTGCCCATCGGCCGTCACCGCCGTGTAATTGGGCTCGGCCGCCAGATAGACCGTGGCGACCTCATTCAAGGTCACCGGCCCGTTCTTGCTGGCCTGGACGACGATGTGTTGAATATCCGCGACGGTAAGCAGGCGCGTATCGGAAGTGGCAAGCAACAGCTTGTGCCGATCGTCCAAATACCCCGCGACGTGCAGCACGTTACCCGCGGTCACCGCCTTGGTCACATCGTCCAGCGTAATCCCATGCGCTGCGAGCAGCGCGGGCATGACCTCGACACGATATTCGCTGACATCGCCGCCCAGAACGTCCACGGAGGCGACGCCCGTCACGCCCAGCAGAAGCGGCGTGAGCTGATATTGCGCAATGTTGCGCAGTTGCTTTTGGTCCAGGGTGCCGGATGTCAGGCTATAGGCGGCGATCGGGAAGACGGTCGGATTCATCCGGCGCACCTTGTAGACCGTGCCCGCCGGCAATGTGGGCAGAATCCGCGAAATCGCGGATTCAACCTGCAGGGTCGCCAGATCCATGTCCCGGCCCCAGTCGAAATTGACCGAGACATCCGCGCTGCCGCGGCTGGTGGTCGAGCGCACATCGCGCACCGCGGGCACCAAACGCACCGCCTGCTCAACCGAGCGCGTGACTTGTGCGACCATCGTCTCGGCGGGTTGGGCACCGGAATCGAAATTGATCGAAACCCGCGGAAAGCTGACGTCGGGAAACAGCGCCACCGGCAAATAGAAAGCCGATATGGCGCCGCCCAGCACGCCGAGCGCCAGCAGGAACAGGATCGAGCGGCGATGGTACGCCGCCCATAGCAGCAGCGCGTTCATTCGCTCGTCCTGATCGCGGAACCATCGGCCAGCCCGACCACCCCTTGCACCACGACATTCTCGTTCGCCTTCAGGCCGGACGCGATCAGCGCGGCGGTGTCGGTTTCAAATGCGACTTTTACCGTGCGCCGCTTTGCCTTTCCGCCCTGGGCGACAAAGAGATAGCTCGCATCGCCATCTGTCATGAGCGCGCTGCTGGCAACCACGACTCCGGATACGGGCGCCAGATCGACTTTCGCTTGCAATGCCGTGCCGATAAAGATTCGCGCATCGGCGGGCAACGGCACCAGCACATTTACCAGATGGCTCGCTGGATCGACCATCGCGCCGACCGAACCGACGCGCGCCCGCATCTGCGGCAGACCCTGCTGTGCTGGCAGCAGGACACTGTTGCCGGGACGAAGCGCAATGGCGTCGCGCGGCTCGACACCAAGATTGAGCACCACCTGTCCACTGGTCGCGATGCTGGCGACGTCGGCTCCCGGCTGCACCGGGTCCCCGCGCGCCGGCACCATGGTCGCAACGATCCCGGCGACAGGCGCTGTCAGCGTCTCCTCCGCATGATTGGCTCCGATCTTCTGCTGCGCCGACAATTGCGCCCGCGCATCCGCATCGGCCTTGGCTGCGGCGGCAAGCTGGCTGCGGGTGGCAAGCTGTTCGGCGAACAGTTGCTTGGTATGGTCGTAATCCTTGGCAGCGAAGTCGGCGGTCGACACGGCCTGTTCATAGGTTGCCGCCGCGGCTGGCGCGGTGCGGATGGTCACCAGCGGATCGCCCGCCCTTACCGTCTGCCCGGGCCGCGCCAGGATCGCCGCCACCACGCCTTCCCGCGGCATAAAGACGGTGGTGACAAAGTTGGCATCAGCGCTCACCGTGCCATAGGCACTGATCTGGGGTGCGAGCTGCGCCACCCGCGCGGGGGCCAGCCGTACCAACGCGCTTGGATCGGCCTGCGCGGCACTTGCGAACAGGAAAGTTGTGACGACAGCCAGAAGAGTATTTTTTGGTTTCATGGTTTGTCCGATGGCGGTTCGGTGGGTGGCGGCGAGAATGGCATGCCCAAAAGCGTGTGCAGCGCCAAAATATCGGACCAGAGCGCGGTTTCCACATCGTAAAACTCGCTTTCGCGGGCCTGGAGAGATGTCTCAATCACGACAAAAGTCGCTGGCGGCAAGTCGCCGTTGGCATGCGCTTCCAGCCCGACTTCGGCCATATGCCGAAATTCGGGAAGCTTTTCCTCCAGTTTGCTGAGTTCGTCCCGCAACAACTGGATCTCTTGCCACAGCCGCCAGGCATCGCCGTTGGTCTGGTCGAGCCGCGCCTGGTATTCTGCGTGCAACTGGTCGCGGGTCGCATGCTGTATCCGGATTTCGCCGCGCGCGCCGTTGAACAGCGGTAGATTGACAGCGACCGAAAGCCCCGTCGTGTGGACATTGCTCGTGTCGGCGGCCCGATTGTAGCCAAAGGTGATGGAGGGAAACTGTTCCAGGATTGACTGGCGCACCGCTTCCTCCTGCGCCTTGTAGCCGGCTTGAAGGGCCAGCAGATCGGGACGTGTCTTGGCGATATTGGCGAGCGCGGTGCTGACATCCTGCTTGGAGAAATTGCCGGGATCGCCGGGATCGGAAAGCAGCAGGGTGTCGCCCGGCGCGACATTCAAAAGTTTTTTGAGTCCAATGTCCGCCGTCAGCGCCGCACGCTCGGCCTGATTGCTCTGGCTGGCCGCATCCAGCGCCACGGCGAGGTCGCCGCCCGCTGCGTCAATGGTGGCATTACCCGTGGCCAGCGCCCGATCTGAGTGCGCGGCTTGATCCTGGAGCAGCGCGGCCGACTGGCCAAGCTGCCGCGCCTTGGCGTCGCCATAGAATTTCTGCACCCCCAGCGTGCCTGCCATTTCGATGGTCTGCCATTCGTCCCAAAGAAGAGAGAGCCGGGCCTGATCGATGGCGGCCTTCGCCGCGGTTCGGCGCGACGGGTAGGTTAGCAGCTGCTGCAAGTCTTCCGACAGCCCCAAGGCATACCCGGTCACGAATGCCGGGTCCGAAGGATAATCGGCGCTGGCGGCAAATTGCGGATCGGGCAGCAGCCCGGCCGCAAATGCTTGCGCGCTCGCGACTTCCGCTTTAGCGCGCGAGGCGACGAGATCGGGATTGTTGCTCACCGCCAGGCCTGCGACAGCCGTCAAGCTGAGTGGAACGGCGGGCACAGCCATTTTCCCGGTGGCGCCAAAGTCGGGCGCATCGGGCAGCGGCTCGGAGTGGTAGGCTTGGCAGCCCGCCAGCATCACGCACACAAGAATGACGGAACTTTTGTTCAAGCCTCGGATTCCAACAATTGCGCCACGCCAAAGCCTAAGACCCGGGCGCGATGGCTGACGGCCGGGGCGCGCGCAGTGCCCAGGCTTTTGCTTTCGTTCGCGCTGAGAGCGATGCCAGGCCCGGAGCCCTTATCTTCTTTCTTGTCCGCCTCGGTTGCGCCCTTGCTGCACACCCCCAGCGCCAGGGGCGCCGCCAGGGCGGCGGCTGTCAATCCGCGCCACATTCCATATCTCCCCGTCAAACCCGCCCGATACTAACGGCCAAGCACAATCAAGCGAAAGGTGCCAGGCACCGGCACGGCGCGCGGACGGGGCTGGGCGGCGGTGGGGGTCCCGGGCTTGGTGTCCTGCGTGACCACGAAGACACGGTGGGTTTTGGGGTCCAGTTCCATGGTGCGGGCGCCCTTGGCGGTCGGCACATTGTCCAGCACGGTATATTTGTCCGGCGTGTCCTCATGCGCGACCGTCAGGGTGCCGCTTTCGCCGTTGGACGCGAAAATGTAACCGGAGGCGGGATCGAAGCGATCAGCGTCCACTCCATCGCCGATGGGGAAGGTGGTGACGAGCTTGCCGGTCTTCATGTCGGTAACGGCGATCATGCCATCGCAGCCCGAAAAGATCCGGCCATGCGCCGCATCGGCGGCCTGGCCGGACGGCCCTTCGCAAGGCTTCAGCGGATAATGGCCTTTCACCATCAAGGTCTTGGCGTCGAAGGAGACCACTTCATTCTTGTTCTCAATATTGACGAAGATGGTCCCGGCGCCATCGGAAGACGCCGCTTCCGGCTTGCCGCCCAGCGCCACCGTGCCGGCCACGCTGCCCGTGGCGGCGTCAATCACGGTGGAATCATTGCTGGTGCCGTTGAAGGTGAAGATGCGCTTGGAGAAGGGATCGTCAAGAATGCCATCGGGCCTGGTGCCGACCGCGATCTCGGACAGTTTCTGGAGGCTTTTGCCGTCCACCACCGCGACTTTGTTGGAGCCGCCCTCGCTGATATAGGCCTTGCCGTCCACGAACACGGTGCCGTGCACGCCCGAAAGGCCCGTGATGTCCGTCAGCACCTTGCCTGCATCCACGTCCACCACCATGACATGGTCGCCGCGCGTGATGAACAGATGGCCGGTGGAAGGATCCATATTGAGATAGTCAAAGCCGCCATCGCCGCCCAACGTCACGGTCTTCAGGATGTGATAGCCGGATGTCGCGGCCAGGCCAGGTGCCGCGGCGATGCCGCAAAAAGCAGCAGCCAGCAGAAGGCGTGATGCAAGCATTATGATCTCCCAGCGATTATTGTTTTGCAGGTTTTGAAGATATCACGCGGGCAAAACGCCGAAGTTTACAAATTGCCAACCTCTATGGCCTGGGGCGCCTGCACATCGCCACCAAGGGGGAAAGCGACTTCCACACAAAGGCCTGGCTGAACCGTTTTGCGCAGCACAATGCGTCCGGAATGAAGATCGGTGATCGCGTTTACCAGAGCAAGGCCCAGGCCATGGCCAGGCTGCGAGCGGCTGGCCTCGCGGCGATACAAAGGCTGGAATAGCTTTTCATGCTCTTCTTCCGGCACGCCGGGACCATCGTCGCTGACACTGACGATAGCGAAGTCTTTATCAACCCGCAGGCCGATTTCGATGCGGGTGCCCGCCGGGGTGTGAACGATGGCGTTTTCAATCAGATTGGAAAAAAGCTGAACGAGCAATTCGCGGTCGCCGCGAATTGCCGCGGGCTGGGCAAGAGTGAGCGTCAGCACATGGCCAGAGTCGTCCGCCACCGGCCCGAACATGTCGCGCAACTGGTGCAGCAAATCCGTCAGTTCGACCAAGGCAAAGCCGGCGCGGCGGGCCCCCCCTTCGATCTGCGCTATGCGAAGCAGGGCCGCGAAAAGTGCCAGGATTTCATCGGACGTGGCAATGGCGGACTCCAGTGCCTTGTCGTAATCCGCCGGCGCGGACAATTGCAGGCGCGCATGCTCCAGCCGGTGCCGCAAATGCGAGACGGGTGTTCGCAGGTCGTGCGCGATATCGTTGGTGACCTGCCGCACATTCTCCATCAGGGCGGCAATGCGGTCCAGCATGGCGTTGATGGTCTGGGCAAGCCGATCCAGTTCGTCCTCGGTGCCGCGCACGGGAACCCTGGTTTTCATATTGCCATTCATGATGGCGCGGCAGGCCCTGGCGATCGCGTCGGTTCGTCTCAGCAGGTTGCGGCTGACAAAAACGCCCCCCAATACCGCAAGCAGGACGGCGCCGGCGAATATCCAGATGAGGAATTGTACGATGTGTTCACGCGCCAGCCGGGCGGGATACAGATCGCTGCCGGAGAATATGTAAAGCCCTGGAGCAATATAGGTCGCCACCCCCAGAATCCGATGCCGCCGGCGAATGCCCGGCACGGTGAAGATGCCGGTGCGCGGCGGCATCGCCTTCAAATTGCCCGCCAGGCGTTTGCCATCCCGCTGGAGCAGAATAAAATCCGAGGCGCCCTCCGCGGTCATGCGCTGTTCTATGACTTCGCGGGCTTCCGCCTCTCCTTCGGTGCGGTAGCCGTTTTTGACGGCGGCAATGTCGGCGTTGGCGAATTGGACGATCTGGTCCCGGAATTCCCGCTGCACGATCACCAGGACGCTGGCGGCCAGGGCCGCGGCGGCAAGCGCAAAAATGGCGACGAAGATCGCCGCTATGCGAAAGCCTTCGGTATGAATGAACCTAATCCGCACGGAAAATATAACCCGTGCCCCGGATGGTATGGATCAGGTCCTTGGCGCCGTTGCGATCGAGCTTGGTGCGCAACCGGCTCATATGCGTTTCGACGATGTTGGTGCGGGGGTCGAAATGCAAATTCCAGACATGCTCCAGCAGCATGGCGCGGGTGACGGCGCGTCCGGCATTGCGCATCAGATATTCCAGCAGACGGAATTCCTGTGCCTGCAGCTCGACGGCGTGGCCGGCGCGGTGCACCGTGCGCGCGATCAGGTCCATCTCCAGATCCGCGGCGATGAGCTTTGTGGCGGCCGCGCGCCCGTTGATCTCGGAGCGCCGCCCCAAGGCATTGACCCGCGCCAGAAGCTCGGCAAAAGCGAACGGCTTGACAAGATAGTCATCCGCGCCCGCCTCCAGGCCTTCCACCCGGTCGTCAATGCCCGCCATGGTGGTGAGGAGGAGGATCGGCGTCTTTACCCCATCGGCCCTGAGCTGTTTCATCAGGCTGAGGCCGTCCAAGCGGGGAAGCATGCGGTCCAGGATCAGTGCGGCATAATCGCCGGACGATGCCCGCGACAAGCCCTCGAACCCGTCATCAGCGCTGTCAACATCATGACCAGCACTCGTCAAGGCATGACTGACATGCCCGGCGATTTCCTTATCGTCTTCAACAAGCAGGATTTTCATGTCTTCAAAACACCCCCGGGCCCTTGGCGGGATTTTCTCTCCCAGCGTGGAGCTTTGCAATGCGAGTAGAAAACCCGCGCCAAGATTGATTTTTGGTATAGGGGTGTCATCGGACCGTCAAATCGGTGTCACCGGACCGTCAAACAGCCATGCCATCACGATTGGCGAAAACGGGGCCAATCCAGCCATTCCGAAAAACGCGGGAGCGCAAAAACGCGGTTCCGCGGGTGCGGGTGTTTGCCCCTTTGGCACGTCATTGTTTGGAGGATTTTTTCATGTTTTTTGCCGCTCGCCATCGTCTTCTGGGCACATCCGCCGTTCTTACTCTGTTGTTTTCGGGCGTGCTGTCGGTCCCTGCGGCCGCCCAGCAGGTTGCCGCCAATGACAGCTTCGGGGCCGACCTGGAGACCGTGGTTGTAACCGGAACCCAGTTCAATGCCGAGGTAGCGCCCGCCAAGGCCAGGCTGGAAACCACCGAGCCCCAGACCATCATCAACCAGTCCTATGTCCAGGATTCGATCGCCAGCACCGCCGACTACACCACCATACTGGCAATCGCCCCCAGCATGACCGGCATAGACACCAACGGCCCGGGGCTCTCGGATGGCGGCGTCAAGAACACGCTGCGCGGCATTCCAGACGGCAATTTCGGCATCAATTACGACGGCATTCCCTTTGGCGACAGCAATGGCCCCACCCACCATTCTGAATCCTATTTTCCCAGTTCCACCATCGGCAGCATCGACGTGGACCGCGGCCCGGGTAATGCGGGAAATATGGGCCCCTCGACCTATGGCGGCTCCATCAACATGTTTTCCGAAGCGCTTCTTTCGGACAGCCGCGCCAGGGCTACCGCCACCGCGGGCAGCTGGGGGACCAGCGATTTTAACGCCAACTACCAGACCGGCGACATGGATCTCGGCGGCAGAAACAGCCGCGCCCTGATCAATTTCCAGGACACCAATTCAAACGGCTATCTCACATTGCAATCTACCGCGCACCAGAATTTGCTGGTGAAGTTTTCCAGCCAGATTGCGCCCGACTGGAACCTGACCCTCTTCGCCAACTACAACGGATTGTTCCAGAATCTGGAAGACAATGCCGGCGAGACGGCGGCCCAGATCAATGCCTATGGCAAGCGTTTCGCGCTGCAGGCGACCAACCCCAATGCGGGCACCTATGCGCCCTACAACCATGTCCACAAGAAAACCGACACCGACTATATGCGCCTGCAAGGCGATTTGGGCGGTGGGCTGTCCATCGACAACACCGCCTATACCTATGCCTATGTCAACAAGACCCTCAGTACCACCTCCGTGGCGCAAACCGCCGCCGACGTCCTTGCCGGCATCACCGAGGGCAACGGCACCATCGTGGGCGGCGCCCCCTTCAAAACCGATGTCCCGGGCTATACCAAGCAGAACGCCTATCGCATGTGGGGCGATATTTTCCGCGCCGCCCAGGATTTCGATTTCGGTTGGCTGACCGGCCAGTTGCGCGGCGGCGTGTGGTGGGAAGATTCCGCCTCGCAGCGTGCGCGGTCCGACTACGACGCAACCAAATGCTTTGCCTCCGCCGACTGCAATCCCTGGCATGACCAGAGCTTCGCCGACTCAAGGCTGCTGGCCGGAAAAACCTCGGCGCCGTTTAATGGCGGCTTTTTTGAATATGAGGAACATTCCAGCTGGGATCAGTATCAGCCCTATGTCGAACTGGAACTGCGTCCGCTGGAGGGCCTGACGATCACGCCCGGCTTCAAATATGTCAGCTGGACCCACAGCGTGGCGGCGCCGCTGGAACAGAAAACCTCTCCGGTGGTTCCGGTGTTCGCGTCCTTCACCACCACGCGAGACCTGCCCTTCCTGACGGCGAACTACAAAATCCAGCCGAGCTGGAGCGTCTACGCCCAGTACGCCCAGGGCATTTATGTGCCCGATATCAGTTCGTTTGAGCAGAAGGTGCCGTCTTTGACTTTCCCCAAGGCGCAGACCTCCACCAACTACCAGGTCGGCACGGTCTATTACGCTGACAATTTCACTTTTGACGGCGATCTTTATTATATCGGGGTGAACAACAATATCAGCTTCCAGCTCTGTAACTTGTCGCCGATCTTCGGCCCACCCGGCTTTACTTGCGCGATCAACACCGGCACTGCGACCTATAAGGGTGTCGAAGGCGAGGGCACCTATGCCTTCGACGGCGCGCTGGACGGGTTGGCGATGTTCCTGAACGGTTCCCTGATTTCCGGAAAGAGCGGTGGGCTCTGGCTGAAGCAGGTGCCGATGTGGACAGCGGCCGGCGGCCTGACCTACAAATCCGGAGACTATAAACTGTCACTGATCGACAAGGTGGTGGGACAACAATATTCCGACAATGCCGATACCAGGTTCTATAAGTTGGGCGCCTATCACAATATGGATTTCAAGGGCAGCGTCACCCTGACCGACAATCTGGAAGTGAGCGCGGGAATCTACAATCTCCTGAACTCGCAATATCTTCTGGCGGCGGGCATTGTCGACAAGACTCCGATCGGCGGCGCTAATGTGTATGATATCACGGCGCGGGGCGGCAGCCAGGATACCTATGCTTTCCAGCCATCCCGTAACTACCAGATCACCCTGCGAGCCACTTTCTAGAGGAATGCAGATATGAGACTGTTCGTTTTCGCGGCGATAGCGGCGCTGCTGGGCGTCGCGGCGTTCGCCAAGGACGCCGATCCCGGCTTCCTCAAGCCCACCGCGCTTTACGACCCGGAACGCTATCTGCCGCCGCCACCGGCAGACGGCTCGCCCCGCGCCCTGGCCGAATTGGCCGAGTTGAAGCGTTTCCAGTCGGAAGCCACGCCGGCACAGCGCGCCGCCGCCGCTTCCGACAATGACAATGAAAACGGCACAATCTTTGGCGGCGTACTGGGACCGGCCTGGGATCTCAGCAAGCTGCCCGCGACCGCAAAAGTGATAAACGAGATCGTGGCTAGCGAAGGGCCATTTTCCGATGTCGCCAAAAATGAATTTCATCGCAACCGGCCCTGGATAGTGGATGCCTCCATCCAGACCTGCGCCCCGCACAAGCCTTCCCAGGACCATGCCTCCTATCCGAGCGGGCATGCGACCCTGGGCTATGCGATGGGGATTGTGCTGTCGAACCTGATGCCGGGTCATGCCCAGGCGATTATGGCGCGCTCGGCGCTCTTCGCGGAAAACCGGCTGGTTTGCGGCTTTCATTTTCGCAGCGATATCGTCGCGGGCCAGCAATTCGGCACCATCATGGCGATCAGGCTGATGCAGACGCCGAAATTCGAGGCCGATATGAAAGCTGCCAGGACCGAACTCAGCGCCGCGCATCTGTGAACGCAAGGCGCGCCACTCTTCTGGCTCTGACCATTTTCGCCGCTGCCCCGGCCTTTGCGCAGACGCAGCTGGTCGGCGTGGCGCGCGTGCCATCCGATGCGCGCGACTCCCTGAATGAAACGCTGGGCGGTTTTGGCTCCGGCATGGCGCTGGTGCCGGGAAGCTGGCATGCCGCGGGAGGGCATTTCGAAGGCAACCTGGCGATGCTGCCGGATCGGGGCTGGAACACGCAAGGCACCAGTGATTACCGGGCGCGGCTGCAATATTTCACTCTTTCCCTGGCCCCGGAGGCTGGCGCGCCAGGGACCCAGACGGGCCTCAGACTTGCCTATACAAGGTCGCTGTTGCTGCGCGACGCAGCGGGAACGGTGACCACGGGTCTCGATCCCTCGGGCGTCCGGCCCGCCGCTGCCGGCCTGCCGGACCTGCCCCTGGCCGCCAATGGCCATGTCAGCCTGGACGATGAAGCGCTGGCGTTGCCCGCCGACGGCACAATCTGGATCGGCGATGAATATGGCCCTTATGTTTATCATTTCGACGCCGCCGGTAAGTTGATTGCCGCGATCCGTCCACCGGACGCTGTCATTCCGCATCGCGCCGGCAAGGAAAATTTTTCCGCCGGCGAAACCGCAAAAGGTGAGCCGGATTCCGGGCGCCAGAACAATCAGGGCTTTGAAGGCATGAGCGTGGCGCCGGGCGGCAAAACGCTTTTCGTCATCAGTCAGAGCGCGCTGGTGCAGGACCTGGACCCGGCCAATGCAAAAGCGACAAGGCGCAATGTTCGGCTGCTGGAGTATGACATTTCCCGCATTCCCCGCCTGGTCCATGAATATGCCGTGCAACTGCCGCTTTATGCCGATGGCCAGAAACGCAATGTGGCGGCGCAAAGCGAAATGCTGGCGTTGAACGATCATCAGATGCTGCTGCTCTGCCGCGACAGCGGCGCGGGCTTCACCGCCAAGCGCGACGCCTCGGTCTATCGTGTCATCAGTCTGCTGGATACCGGCGGCGCCAGCGACATTGCGGGCAAGTTTGATGCCGCCGGCCAGGCCATCGCGCCTGGCGGCACTCTGCGCGTCGATATCCGCCCTGTCCGCATGACGCCGCTGCTGGATATGAATGACAATGCCGAACTCGCCCGTTTCGGCCTGCATAATGGGGCGCCCAACGACGCCAGCGATCTTTACGAGAAATGGGAAAGCATGGCATTGGCCCCTGCGGGCGGCCCGGGCGATTATTTCCTGTTCGTCGGCAGCGACAACGACTTCATCACCCAGCACGGCATGATGGCGGGAAAGCCCTATGCCGATGCCTCCGGCGCCAATGTGGACAGCCTGGTCCTGGTCTACCGCATCAGGCTTGCGTCCGGCGCCGGTCCGGCTTTTTCTGCATTACCGCAAACAGGCCGATGACGTCCTTGCCATATTCCGTGCGCAGAAAGCCTTCTTCTACGCGCAGCTGGCGAAAATCCATACAAGCCGCCGCCTCGGCGAGATGGTCCTTGTGATGGGCGTAGCGGCCTGAATCCGTGAGGCGATAAGGGCCGTGCTCGCCACGCTCGACCGATACTGCCAGCAAGCCCCCTTCCTTCAGCCGGTTGCGGACCGCACCCATCACCGGCGCGAGATCGCCGAAATAGATCAGCGTGTCGCAGGCCACGATCAGGTCATACTGTTCCTGGCCTCGCGAGAGCCAATCGGTGATTTCAGCCACTTCCAGCCGGTCATAAATGCCGCGGGCACGGGCCTTCTCAACCATTTCCGGCGACAGGTCCACACCCGTCAGATGCGCCGCCCAAGGCTTCAGGCTGAGACCGGAAAGACCGGTGCCGCAGCCCAGGTCCAGCACGCGAAGGCCGCCCCGTTCGCCAAGCACAGCCCGGAGCAGATCCCCAAGCCGTTCAGGCCCTTGGTATCCCAGCGTGTCCACCATGTTGCTTTCATAGAAGGCGGAAAACTTCCTGTAGAGCTGCTGGATGCATTCGTCGGGAACGCGCGCCGGCGGGGCTTCGTCGCGCAGTGCCGTCAGGATATGGCGGACTTCGGCATCATGGGGGAAAGATTGGAGGTATTTTTCATATCCGATACGGGCCTGATCCCGCTGGCCCACTATATGCGCCAGCTCGGCCATGGCGCACCACGCCTCGCCGTCATTGGGCGCAAGCTCGACCACGCGCTTGGCGCACAGATAGGCGGTCTGGGTTTTTCCATTCTCCCGCAGGCGCGCGGAGAGGCCGGATAGGGCCTGCGCGTCCATCACCTTTCCGGGACCAGGCAAATCGCCGTTCTGCACCAGAAGGCCGGCCTCTACCGCGCCTTCGATCCACCTGTCGATTTCAGAGAGCTTGCCTTGCGGCACGAATGGTTCGGCCAATGCGCGCACTGCAGCAATGCTGCGGGTTCCGTCACATAGTTCGGCGATCAGGGCCGCGACCGTATTGAGCTCATGGATCCGGTCCTGGGCCGTATCGTATGCGACGTAACCGTTTTCAACCGGCGATAGCAGGATGTTTTGATTGAGTCTGGGATTGGCCATGAAAAATCTTAGCAAACAGGCGGCCGCGCGTAGACCGCGCGACCGCCTGTTCAGGCAATTGAAATAAGTTCCGGAGCCTTACGCTCCCGGGCGATCACATGCCGCCGCCGGCGGCGTCACCCTTGCCTTTGCCTTTTCCCTTGCCTTTTCCCTTGCCCTTGCCCTTGCCCTTGCCATCGTCGCCCGAGCCTGCGTCCTGGGCCATAGCAGCGGACGTCATCATCGGAACTGCGACGGCGACTGCCGAGCCGATCACCAAGGTCTTGAAAAACCCACGGCGATCCTTGTCAACGGCATTCAACGCATCTTCAATTTTCTTGTAAGCCACAAACGCCTCCCTATTGTTGATGCGACGAGTATGCCAAAGGCGTGGGCTTCCGACTCCCGCCTGCAGGTGAAATATTGTTAATCTTCTTAAACGGCAGAAAATAAAAGGACAATGCCTTCCTACGGTTACTCTTTTTGCAGTCATGCAAAGAGTGGGAAATCTCTCAAACTGCTGCATAAGCGATTGTTGATGACGAATCACTACGAGCCAAATTTTTGAAAATTGGCGTTGGATTGCGCCAAAGCGGTGGGAATTGGACCGCGCAAACTGACCCAATTTGGCTCGAGCCAGCCAAGGCGCGCCAAGAATATGACGCCCAGCGATGGCTGGAAAAACCGATGCCGCCTGCCGCGCGCCAGGCCGTTCCATCGGCAAATGTCTCAAAGACTTGGAATTCAACTGGATATTGACTGCCGCTTGTAGCCTGTCATTTTGGAAACACAATATTTAGGGGGGCCTGGCCGTCGCCGGATTAGGAAGACACGCCAATATTGCTATGATCCCGCCCGCTCGAGGTTGCGTTATTGGAGCAGGCAAGTGGCGAAGTGCGCGCGTACCATGGACGTTCGTTCGCGAACGGTTTTCCTACTTTGCACTCTATTTCGTCGCGCCTGCCGATGAACGAGGCCGATATCTGGCGCACGGCGAAAGAGATGATTCAGCAATATGGCGCTGAAGCGCAGACGCGCGCGCGGCATCGCGCCGAGAAATTGCTGGAATATGGATTCCCGGATGGTGCCGAAGAGTGGACCCGGGTGGCGGACGCCATTGCCGAGCTAAACCGCAAGAAGCCGGAAGCCGGAGAAAAAGTGAATTAGTCCGCCAACAGTGCGATATAAGCCGCCAACTCGCCCTTGCCGCCGTCGCCGAGCCTCACCTTCACCATCTGGCCTTCACGAAGTTCCGCGATGTTGCAGCGGCGCAGGGTTTCCATATGCACGAATATGTCAGGCGTGCCAGGGCCGCGCGACACAAAACCATAGCCCTTGGCGCGATTGAACCATTTGACGACAGCGTCAAAAACAGGCCCGCGGGGTTCGGCGACACAGCGCTGTGGCCGTTCCCCAAATGCCGCCACCGGCTGGGCAGTGGAATTGTCCAGGGCGATAATCCTGACGGCCTGCAACCCGCGCGGGCCCGGCACGGCTTCGCAGACCACTGTCGCACCCTCCCGAACCGCCTTAAATCCGGATTGGCGCACACAGCTTTGATGAAGCAGGATATCGGCTCCGCCGTCCTGCGGTTTCACAAAGCCATAGCCTTTGGCGCTGTCGAACCATTTGACGTGGCCTGTCACGCGGGCAGCATTCAGGCCGCCGAGCGCGGGCGGCAAGTGCCCTGCACCCATGTGAGAAGGCGGCGACGTTTGCTCGTCGTACCGCATGAAATTGCCCCGTCCCTATCAGCGCAGCCAAAACCGGCGTGCTTTCGAGTTTGTACAGGGAGAGTATGGTAATTAGACAAAAGTGTATGTTCTCAGGGCCGGAAATGGGTGTTCCACGGCTGGAACGCTATTTGTCCGAGTGTTCCATTTCGCGAAGGACGAGCGGCGCCAGCACCGTTATCCGAACAATTGAGGGCTAGCGTAACGCCCCGGGAAGCGAAAATGCTTCATCTTCGGAAAATGCCTCATTGTCCTGATGCCGGGGGAGGTAGCGGCAAAAACCCATCACATAGCTTGGGATGCCGTTGTCATCCGCCAGAGGCATGTAGAGATGCTCGGCCTTCAGGTATTCCCGTCCGCGAATATGGACGCGGCCCAGGAAGCGCCAAGGCTGTTCGCTCTCCAGGATCATGTCGCAGACTTCGTTCCAGCGCGACAAATGTTCGGCAGGAACGCTATCGTCGAACAGCTTGCCGGTATTATGGCCCACGATTTCCGTGACGCTTGTGCCGATAAGACGCCAGCGGTAGTGGACCGGATTTTCTACTTCCCGCTGCACCAGAATAACGTTGCGAAGATAATCCTTGAGATCGCGTGCGGTCATCTGGGACCGTGAAGGCATTTTGCGATCGCCGGCTTTGGCCCGCCAGATATCGAGAAACTGAATGTAACAGGGCTCGGCGAAGGCGAGCGTCGGGTCGCACGCCATATGCCACCGATGGCGGAGTGCTCGCTGGTTGAAATCTTTTGCGGCAGAGATAACATTCACGCCTTATCATTGACCATTACGGGTCAACGTCTGGTAAATGCATATAGGATTGGTTCGGTAAAAATATTCTTAACGGCCGGAAGCGGCTGTTAACTTCGGCGGAGCGGAGCTCAGGAGCGGTTGTTAGGGAATGCGGACCGCAAGCTCGCCAGCATATCGGACGGATAATGCTCCGCCAGCTTGAGCGGATGGATGAATTCGTCCCGGAACCATGGAAATTTCTCGGGTGAGAAAGATTGAATGACCCATTCGATCAGCCGCGCAACGCGGGGGATATTCCTGGCGTCGGGATGATAGGTGAGCCAGATGTCCGTGTACTCGTGGATGTCAAGGTCCAGAGGGACCAGCGGCGCGCCAATCCAACGCGCATAGGTCGGCAACACGCCGATGCCGCCGCCCTTGGCAATCGACCAGTAATGGGCGCTGCTGACGTTTGTTCGCAGGGCTACCAGACTGCTGGCGGGGACGCCTGGAAAAAGCCGGTCATAAAGGGCGCGCCACTGCACATTGTCGTCCGATTGAACCAGGATGCGATGGTTTACCAGATCGGCCGCATTTTTCGGATGGCCGAAGGTTTCAATGTAATTCGGCGACGCGAAGAACATGAAATGCAACCGTCCCAGCTTGATCATGCGCAAGTCCGGCACGGTGGGCCGGGTAATCTGAATCGCGACATCCGCTTCCAGCCTGAGCACATCCGCTGACTTCATGGCGCAATGAAGGTCCACCAGGAGACTGGGATTGGCGCGCTGGAATTCGACCAGTGAGGGCGCGATCCAGAATGTTCCCAACCCTTCGGTTACCGCCAGCCGAACTTCGCCCGACAAATGAATGTTGGTTTGTTCGCCCGCCTTGATCAGTTCGTAGGAGGCGGTTTCCATTTTTTTGGCCGCCTCGAAGATCTTTTCGCCCTCAGATGTCACGCGCACGCCATCGACGTGGCGCGTTAACAATTTCACGCCCAGGCTGCGTTCCAGCTCGTCAACCCGCCGGCGCAAAACGTTAATGGAAGTTCCCAGATGTTCCGCAGCTGCCCTGAAGCTGCCCTTGCGAATCACCTCCAGGGATATGTGGATGGATTCCCAGTCCGGCGGACCCTTTCGGGCAGATTGCAGGGCCTGTTCCCCATAAAGAACACCCCTTTCATCCGAAAAATGCACATCTTGGCTTTGGGAGCTCGTATGGTTTTTCATAAGTTAAAAAAAATCCGGTGGGTTCCATGACAGAAACAGCAATGAGAGCTGTTTTTAGTGAAGAAACAGTTACCGCCGGGCGGCGCGGTAAACACAAACTTGACGAATTGGACGCCGGCCGGGTTGCCAAACACTTGGTTCTGTTCCGTCCAGGGGAGCAGGTTGTCGAACATTTGATGGCAAGGGCCCGTCTTGCCGTTCCCGGC
Organism: Rhizomicrobium sp.; assembly: GCA_035568995.1. Classification (GTDB taxonomy): domain Bacteria; phylum Pseudomonadota; class Alphaproteobacteria; order Micropepsales; family Micropepsaceae; genus Rhizomicrobium. Next base: position 53,022 of record DATMNL010000064.1, read on the forward strand.
CTGGCAACGACCGCCGACGTTCAGCGCGTTCTTCGTTACAACCCAGACTGTATGTTTGCGGTCGCACGCAAGTCAAAGTTTAATCCCAACGCACCCGCCGGGGAAGGATTCATTGCGATATTGCCCCTGAACGCCCTGGGGCTTCAGCTTTTGGCTCTAGATGCCCTGATTACAGGCAATCCCGATACGCGGTTCCTCGCCAAGCCGGGCGAGCGTCCCGCCGGGATCTACATGTGGTGCGTTTTTGCCCCCGGGCCGCTGGCTGCCGCGATGGCGCTCTTTATGGAAGAGATCGCCTCGCCGCTCTATGCGGGCATTAATCTTTATTCTCGTCCCAACACCGAAATCGGCCGGCGCTTTAATGAGGTTCTGGGGCTTACCCAAGGAGCAAAAATCGGCGCGGTTGAGGCGCCGCATTTGTGGGTATTCCCCCGTGCCCCGCAAAGGCCCCTTTATGACAGTTACACGCCCCATGCCGCGGCCAATGAGATCGGCGTCACCGTGGCCAGAACCTTCGAGGATCTGGCCCGCGTGGTCGCGATCAGAGGCGCGGTTTATGTCGGTGAGCAGGAATGCCCCTATGACGAGGAATTTGACGGCAACGATCTCGCAGCCACCCACTTGCTGGGCTATGTCGGCAATGAGCCGGCCGGATGTCTTCGCATCCGTTATTTCGCCGATTTTGCGAAGATTGAGCGGCTCGCCATTCGTGCAAAATTCCGCAAGACACGCACGGCGTTTCAGCTGGTGCGCGCTGCATTCAAGCTGTGCCAGAAAAAAGGCTATACAAGGATATACGGGCATTCACAGAAGCGGCTGGTCAATTTCTGGAGTCGCTTTGGCTTTCGCGTGATGGAAGGCGGCGAGGATTTTGTCTTTTCCGATTTCGATTATGTGGAAATCGTCGCGGATGTGGAGCGTGATCCCGATTGCGTGACCTTGGGTATTGGTCCTTATGTGATCATCCGGCCGGAGGGCCGCTGGGATATACCGGGCGTTCTGGAAAATTCCGCTTTGCGTCCCGCGACACAGCCGTCTGTTAACCGGTAGCAACAATGGGCGCGGTACCGAAACTTCTGGATTTTGACGAGCGCAATGAAGCGCCAACCTTGGTGTTGGTGGACCTTCATGATGACAGGCTGCCCGGCGCCAAGCCCAATCCGGAGCGGAAGGATTTTGCGGAAGCGCTGGAAAAATGCCGCACCGCGCTTAGCTACGCCAGGCGCAACGGTCTTCCGGTCGCCTTTGTACGATATACCTTGCCGCCGCCGTCTTTCATGGCAAACCATGCCTGTCCCAGCTGGATTCGCGACATCAGGCCCCAGCGCTCCGACATGATCTTCGAGCGTGCCATGCCGTCCTGTTTTGCCAGCACGGAATTCGCTCAAATGGCCAGGCGCAGCAGGGAGCTGGTCCTGGCTGGTCTTTATGGCGAAACGTCATGCCTCTCCACCCTGGTGGAAGGCTATGGCCGCAGCCATCATTTTACCTATCTGGCCGACGCTTCGATCAGCCGTGGGCGGGCCAATATCGAGGCGGACGAAATGCATCGCGGGGTGGTTGAAATTGCTTCCTTCTATTGCGAAATAACGTCCACGGAAGCCTGGATTGACAGGATGTCCCGGAAAATCGGTGCGGTTGGGTAAGACCCGTTCGGATTGCCACGAATCATCTGCCAAATTCCATCAGGGCAAAAAAGAACGATTCTCTGGAGGCAGTTGAGGATTTTCCGGTTGAGACCGCTTTCCGGAATGCCCGGCTTGTGGCATGAAAGCATGGTTGTAGTCTCCGCACGATGAAACCGGTGGTACTGAAAACATCTCCATAAGAAGAATTGCCAAGAGGGAATGGGAATGAATCTTGGCACGCTGGTTGCCAACCTGCCGGCAAAGAACGCTGCGGTTTACACATTGGAACGGGGCAAACCCGTCCGGTATCCCTATTCGTCGCTGGGGAATGACGTCGCCGTTGCCGTCGAGAATTTGCGCCAATGGGGAATTCGGTCCGGTACCCGGATCGGCATTTTCGCGCCAAATTCCTATCGCTGGCTGGTTTATGATCTTGCCATCATTGAATTGGGCGCCGTTTCTGTTCCTTTTACCGACGACTTTGCCGGCAAGATCGACCGTGATTTGCTGGACAGGTATCAGGTTGCGCTTCTGCTTGTCGCCAAAAATGGCGCGCAGGCTATTGCGGAAAAGCAGCCCTATGTCGCCTATATGGATGCGGACAATGAATATGTCAGCGCGATCGAGCGTCAGCCATCCCCGGAGGATGCCGGTGTGCTCAGCCTGGCATTTTCTTCCGGTTCGGCGGGCGGCCTCAAAGGGCTCGTCGTCAGCCGCCAAGGCGTGGAAGCGACACTTCCCCCCATTTGTGAAGCCATCGGGCTGAAAGGAAACGACAGGCTCCTTCTGTTTCTGCCCATGTCGAATTTCCAGCAGCGCGGGATGTGCTATTCGGCGCTCTGGTACGATTCCGACATCATCATTACCGATTATGTTCAGCTGCTCGCCGGCCTCAAGCTGCTGCAGCCCACCATCCTGATTGCGCCGCCGATGTATTTCCAGATGATCTACACGCGGTTCATCAATTTCTCCGATGCGAAGAAGGGGCTTTGGTCGGTTCTGGCAAGACTGATTTCCCTGATTCCCGGGGCGCCGCGGCGCCGCGCAGCGGCGGCCACCCTGTTCAGCGAATTCTATCAGCAATTCGGCGGCAAGATGCGCCTTCTGATCACCGGCATGGCGCCGATCAAGCGCGACGTGGCCGAGTTTTTCGCCCGGATGCAGCTGCCGCTTTGCGAATCCTACGGCCTGGTGGAAACGGGATCTCTCACCTACCGCCCGGCGCATTCCAGGAAATACGGCTCCGTCGGAAAACCCGTTCGCGGCGTCAAATTCGAATTCACCGGTGAAGGCGAGATAATAGTTAGCCGCGAAAAATCCCTCACGGAGCATTATTTCCAGAGCGCGGAAGGCGAAAACGAGCGCACATTCTTGGGCAAGGGCCGCATCGCCACCGGCGATATCGGAACGCTGGACAAGGACGGCTATCTCTATCTGTCGGGAAGGAAAAAAGAACTGATCGTCACGGCCGGTGGGTACAAGATCCATCCGGAGATTGTGGAAGGCGAATTGTCGGGGTGCGCGGAAATCGCCCAGGCGGCGGTTTTTCTGAAGCAGGGCGCGGCAACACTGGTGAGTGTTGTGGCGCTCAACCGGCCCCACAGCGAAGAGGCCCGCGCGCGCACCCGTGATTTTGTCCGGAACATGAAAACCACAAAAGCCTCCCAGATCGGGGAAATCGTCTTTGCCGACGCGCCGTTTTCAGTCGAAAACGGCATGCTGCGGCCGAACTTGAAGCTCGACAGGCGCCGCATCGCGGCAAAATACAACCTGACTTGATCAGTTTTTTTTCAAGCGCTCGACGGCGGCAATCAGGTCACCCACCGTCCGGCTTTCCGTCACCAGCGATCCCAGTTCCGACGTTCCGACACCAAATTCCTCCTCGATCGCGAAGATCAGGGATACCAGAGACAGAGAGTCCGCGTTCAAATCCATCACCAGGTCGAGGTCCTTGGTCATGGTCCGATTCGCCGCCCCTGGAAGAATCTTCTTGGCCAGCGAAAAAATACGCTGCTCCGCGGATCGGGTGTTCATAGCTGTCCTTTCAATATGTGCAACAAGGCTTGGCCGAAGCAGACTCCGGCTCCGCGTCGCCGCCGCTGGCCGGAACTTTCGCGCCGCCCAGGGAAACATACAACTGTACCGTGTGCAGCAGGCGCTGTTCGGCGGCGCGGGAAGATCCAAGCTTGGCCTCCGCATAGCGCCGCTCCGCGTCAATGACATCCAGAATGCCGGAATTTCCGACCGCATAGGAACGGCGGGCAAGATCGAGCGCGGCTGCAGAGGTCTCTTCAGCATCTTTTTCAGCGGCGACTTTCTCCGCGTCATTGGCCAGCGCCTGAAGATTGTCCGCGACCTGGCCGAATGAAGCCAGCACCACTTTCTCGTAATCCGCCAACGCAGCCTGATAAGCGGCGATGGCCGCGCGGCGTTGCGCGCTGAGCGCGCCACCATTGAAGAGAGGTTGGGTCAGGCCTGCCGCGATATTCCAGATGTTCGGCGAACTCGAAAACAGCGAGTCCGGACTCAGGGCCTGCCGCGTCAGCGTGGCGCTCAGCGTAATCTGCGGATAGAGGTTGGCCGTGGCAATGCCGATGGCGGCACTGGCCATATGCAGCTCGGCTTCCGCGGCCAGTATGTCCGGCCGCTGGTGGATCAGGTCCGAAGGAAACGCAGCGGGAATTTCCTTTGGCAGGGAAAAACCCTCCAACGCCAGTTCGGGCATGGTCCAGCTGCCGGGCGCCTGTCCGGCCAGCACCGCCAGGGCGTGGCGGGACACCGCTTCCTGCTGGCGAAAGTCGGGCAGCAAGGTGCGATCTGACGAAAGCTGACTCTGCACGCTCAGCAATTGGGTGCGCGTGGCGGACCCCGAATCCATCGCACTTTGAACCAGCGCAACGTTTCGTTCGTCCCCCTTGACGATATCCTCCAGATTCGCGATCTGGGCACGCGCGCCGGCATTCTGAAGCGCCTGGGAAGCGATATTGGCGAACAGCGACAGAGTGACCGCCTCCAGTTCATATTTCTGGTATTCGGCGAAGGCGGCATCGCGTTCCACGCTGCGTTTGGCGCCGCCGAACAGATCGAGGGGATAGGACACAGTTGGAGCAACGGCATAATAGGTGAAGTTCGGAAGAGTGACGCTTAGCGGCGTGCGCAAGCCGACGCTGTAATTCTGCTCGCCGATCGCAGCCCCGAGAGAGACTTGCGGCAACAGCGCGCCTTCGGCGGCTCTGACATATTCCTGAGATTGCCTCAGGCGCGCCCTGGCGGCGGCGATATCGCGATTGCCAAACCCAGCTTTTGCGATCAGATCGTTCAGGGCCTCCGACTGAAACTGTTTCCACCATTCGCTGTCGGCTTGTTTGCCCAGCGCCAAATTTTGTTCCCCCGTCAGGGCGGAATCGCCGGGACCGGTATAGCCGGGCGCAGTATCGGCTTGCGGCGGCACAAAGTCGGGACCCAGCGTGCAGCCGCCGAGCAGGAAGGTCGCGCAAAGGGCCGCCAGTTTTTTCATTCGATTCAGGGTTTGGCCCGTCTGAAGAGAAGAAGAAAGGGAATTGTCAGCAGGGTGAGAATCATCATCAGCCGGAAATCGTCGATATAGGCAATCATCGTGCCCTGGTCGGTGATAAGCTGGTTGAGCATTATCAGCCCCTTGGCGGTGCCAATGTCCATATGGGCGCTGGCCGCCGCCGCGTTCCCGCTCATGTTGTAGGCCGTGACATGTTCGGCCAGAGAGGCGTGCACACGCTGAATATTCTGGGTGAGCAGGAATACCATCACCGAAATGCCTATCGCTGCTCCGATGCTGCGTATCAGGTTCGAGATCGCCGTTCCTTCATTGCGCAATTTCGCCGGCAGGGTAATGAAAGCCACGGCGGAAAGGCAGACATTGATCGCGCCGATGCCGGCACCCTGAAATACGCCCGCTACGATCACCGGCCAGGTATCCATCAAAAGCGAATAATGCGTCATCTGCCACAGCGAAAAAGCGGTCAGGCAAAGCCCTGCCGCCATGATGATGCGGGCATCAAAGCGCGGCACCAATCGTCCCACTAGGAACATCCCAGCAATTGTGCCGAAGCCGCGGGGGGCGATCACCAGTCCTGCCAGCACCACGGGGTAATTCATTTTGGACTGCAGCAGCGGCGGCAACAGGGCCAGGGTCGCGAACAGCACGATTCCGATCAGAAACAGGAAAATATTGGCGGCGACAAAATTGCGGTCCCGGAAAAGCGCCGGCGTAACGAACGGTTTTTCGCTGGAAAGCATGTGAATGAAAAATATATAGAATCCCAGCGCAGCGATGACGCTTTCGATCAGAATTTCGCGGGAGGAAAACCAGTCCAGCAATTGTCCCCGGTCCAGCATCAGCTGCAGCGACGCGACGGCCAGGCTCAGCGTTGCGAACCCAAAAAAATCAAAGCGCCCCGGCCTCGCCTTGCGGCTGCGCGGCAGGCTGAGAAAAAGGCCGGCGAATGTCAGCATGCCGATCGGCAGATTGATGTAGAAAACCCAGCGCCAGCTGTAATTGTCGGTCAGCCATCCGCCCAACGCCGGCCCCAGAATGGGCGCCAATGTCGCCCCCACGCCCCAGATGGACATCGCCCGTCCATAGTCCTTGGGCGCGTTGATTTCGAACAGGATAGCCTGCGACAGCGGCACCAAAGCCGCACCGCCAAGCCCCTGCATCACCCGAAACAGGACCAGCTGCGGCAGCGACGAAGCGGCGCCGCAAAGAGCGGAGGCAACGACGAAAATGGTGATGGAAACAAGAAAGACTTCGCGGCGGCCATAGGCGTTGGCCAGCCAGCCGGTCAGGGGAAACATCACCGCCGCCGCCACAATATAGGATGTCAGTACCCAGGCTCCCTCATCCTGTGTCGCCGCCAGCGAGCTCTGGATATGGGGCAGGGCCACATTGGCGATGGTGGAATCCAGCGCCTGCATGAAGGTGGCCAGCATTACGGAGACGGTTATCAGGGCCCGGTTGGGAATCGCCGTGTAGTCCGTATGCGCGGCGTCCGTCATTAATCGAGTCCGGCAAGGAGCGAGCGCTGCCGTCCAGTGTCCACCGAGACCACCGCGCTCATGCCCGCGTTCAGGGGCAGGTTTTCCGGCCGGCTGATGATGGAAAGGCGTACCGGCAGGCGCTGGACCACCTTGACCCAGTTGCCGGACGAGTTTTCCGGCGGCAGCAGCGAAAAGCTGGATCCGGTGCCGGGGCTGACGCTTTCCACCTCGGCGGTGAATTTTTCATCGGGATAGGTGTCCAGCGAGAAAGTCGCCGTTTGCCCCGGCCTGATATGGGTCAGGTCGGTTTCCTTGAAATTGGCTTCCAGCCAGACGTTTTTTGTCGATACCAGGGCGAAGAGCGGTGCCGCAGCCTGGACATAATCGCCGGCCTGAACCTGTTCAACCTTGGTGACGACGCCGTCGACGGGGGCACGGATGATGGTATCGGAAAGCTCGAGGTTGGCGCGTTCCAGGGTTGCCAAAGCCTGTTTCACCAGCGGCTGGCTCTCGGGCGACGCATTCGGATCGCCATTCAGTTCGGCAAAGGCGCTGGCAGACTGCTCGCGGGCGGCTGCGAGTCTTTGCCGCGTCGAGGCGAGATCGTGCGCGCTCTGCTGAAGCTGGGCGCCCGAGGATATGCCGGCCTGAGCGAGTTTGACCTGACGGTCGTATTCGCCTTGCTGGAAAGCCAGCGTGTCCTGGGCAGCGGTCTGGTCGGCCAAGCGTTCGCGATAAGTGGCCTGCAAGGATTGAATGCGCAGCCGCGCCGTCGCCAGTTGCGCCTCAGCTTCACGCACCGCCACTTCGAAACGCCGCGGATCGAGCTTGAAAAGGATCGCGCCTTTTGCGACGGCCTGGTTGTCGTGGACGTAAATCGCATCCAGTCGCGCCGAGATGTTGGCGCTGATGTCGACCCGGGCGCTCTGGATATAGGCGTCGTCGGTAGAGACGTAACGGCCGCCCGTCAGATAAAAAATGAGGAAAATGACCGCCGCCAGGGCCGGTCCGGCAATCAACAGAACCCTTCGATGTCGCCCGATCCAGGCAACTGCCACGATTTGGTCCGGTTGACTCATTTGAGAATCATGATTGGAAAATGCCGCCAGTTCAATAGCATAGCACATTTTTGCAGGAGATGTCACAAGAACAGGAACGGGGTGTTCCATAAAAAGAACGCAACGCCGCGCCGATCAATGCCGCGCCACGCCGCGGCCGGGGACACGCGAATCAATCACCAAAGCGAGAATCAATAGTGCAAGCGAGACGGTCAGAAGGCCGGCGAAGGCCGGACGATAGCTGCCCGTGTTATCGAACATCGATCCCGTAAAGCGCACGGCCGCGATAATTGCTGCGCCCAGCAAGGCATAGCTCCATCCCATGACAGAACCGAATTGGCCCGCGCCGAATCGAGCAGCAATCAGCGAGGCTGAGGTGGGCAGCACCCCACCAAGCGCGATGCCAGCGAGGCAACACGCCACGATCAGGGCCGGATAGGTTGAGAAGCCATACAAAATTGCCAGAGACAGCGGCATGGCCAACGCGGAAACAAATAGCAGAAAGCGACTGTCCCAAAAATCCGCCATAACCCCAGCGAGAATTTTCGTCAAAGCTGCGGCGATGGAAAATGCGGAAATCATGAAGGCCGCGGCTACCGCGGAAAAGCCCAGTTGATGGCCATAAGCCGGCACGGAAACAACGATCGCCTGCGATATTCCCGAGATGGTGGCTATCAACAGGCTGGGCGCCCAAAAGCCGCGGTTGCCCAGAATGGCGGGCCAGGGCAGGCGGCTGCCATTTTCTTTGTTTCGTCCCTGCGCATCGAGCAGTAGCGCACCGTCGTTCCGGCCCTTATTTTCCGGGTGTTCGGCGAGACCTGCCCGAAAGGGATCGTCTTTCACGACAATGAGCGCCACCACCGTCACGATCACCAACAGGATCGCGGCTTCACCCAGAAGCGCATGACGCCAGCCATAATTCCCGATGGCGGCGCTGAGCAGCGGTACGACGACAAAACCGCCGCCGGAAGTCGCGATGGCCGCAATGCCCAGCGCCAGGCCGCGCCGCCGATAGAACCAGCGCGATGCCAGGGTTGACGTGGTTAGCGGCCCGATCATCATGAAACCCATCGCGGCCGGAATCAGAAGCGCCAGAACCATGATCCAGAGCGAGGGCGACAGTGCGATGAGTGCGAGCGCGCCAGAAAAACTCAATATGCCGGCGCACATTGCCAGCCGGATGGGATAACGATCCAGAATGCGTCCCGCCAAGGGCGCCACGAAAACCGCGCCCAGGAAAAAGATCAGCACGGGACTGCTGGCATTGGCGCGGGACAAACCGAACTCCGCCTGGAGCGGAAGCACGAAAAGACCCGCTGCGTAACTTGTCGCGCCCTGCGCCAGCAATTCCGACAAGGCGCCCCCGGCCAGCACAAGCCAGCCAAAATAGGGCAGGCCACTTTTCGGCGCGACGTTCATGGAAGGCTCCCCCGAAGGATCATGTTAGACGGTGATTCGGCCCATACCAAAATGGACGCCGCCCGCCTTGGGCCAGCCGCAGCAGCAAGCTCCTGGCGGGGGAACTGCCAGGACCGCCGATCTGACAAGCGCTGTACTTGCGGCGATCGCCCGGGTTCAACCTTGGGAGGGCCGGTTGGCGCGCCAAAACGGCACAGTCCCGCCCCGGGCGAGGTCTGATTCACTTAAATCTATCTTATCCCCTTGGATCATAAACTGACTCTATTCACCACACCGGGTTCTGGGGTTTGCCGGCATGAAACGGTTTCAGTCGATCGAGGTGCTGCTTTCCATCATCACCGGGTTGCTGGTCCTGCTCCTGGTGTCCGTGTTCGCCAATTCCGCGCGCCAGGCGTATGTGCAGCGCCAGTCCGCCACCCAAATGCTGTCCTCCGTTCAGATCGTTCGCGACATCAACGCGATGATCGAAGCCCTTCGCATGGAGGACGGCAGGGTGCGCACCGCGCTTTCCACGCCCAGTCCGGCGAGCCAGGCCTTACACGACAGACTGCTTCGGCGGCATATTCAGGACGGCAAAGCCCTTGATCGTGTCCTGAACGACCTGATCTCGGAAAAGGCCGTGCCGGCAGAGATCGCAAAATGGCATAGTGGGCGCGCATCTTATGAACGGCTGTTCAGCCAGGTGTTGAGCACCCTGGGTCAGCCTCGGGACATGCGTCCGCAATCTCTGAGTCAGGACTGGGTCGTGGCCGTCAGCGCCCTGGTCAGCCCTGAGCAGAAGCAGGCCGATATACGGGTGGTGAATATCTCCGCCGCCGATCCCTTGAGCAATGAAATGATGAAGGTGCTCCGGATCATGCAGTCCTTGCGGGGCGTTGCCGGCACCGGCAGGCGCATCGTCGGCCAGGCCATCGCTAGCGGCGAGCGCCCGTCCACGGCCATGCTCCACGACCTTGCGGAGCAGGACGGCCGGTTCAACGCACCTTGGGCGGTTTTGGAGGAGGACAAAGCATCCCTTCCCACATCCATTCTTCCCCAGAAATTGCGCGATGCCCTGAAATCTGCTGAAACGGCCTATCTTGAAAATACGCGCCAGCAGCGCGACCAGATACTGTCCGAGCTGGCCCGGGGCGAGCGCCCGATGTCCGGCGAACGCTGGATGCAGATTTCCGACTCCGGAATCAATGCCCTGGCGGGAGTTTCCGTGGCGGCCCTGACACTGACCCAGGATCATGTCGCCGGCGAACTCGAAATTGCCGACCGGCAATTTTCGGTGGCGCTGTTGCTGATGTTCGTCTCCATCAGCCTGGCCTCGCTGACCGCAATCTTCGTGAATTTCCGGGTGATCGTGCCGCTCAGGTCCATTGTCAGGACAATGTCGGAGGTGGGCGGCGGGGACTTGAAGCACACCATCCCCTTTACGGATCGCCGGGATGAAGTTGGCGACTTCGCCCGCGCCCTCTGCCTGTTCCGCGACAGCATGCTGGAAAAACAATATCTCGAGGCAGAACTGCGCCACGTTCATGTGGCCAAGGAAACAGCGGAAGCGTCGAACCGGATCAAATCCGAGTTCCTCGCCAATATGAGCCATGAGTTGCGCACACCCCTGAACGCTATCCTTGGTTTCTCCGACATGATGAAGGGCGAGATATTCGGGCCGCTTTCCGCGCACTACCGCGAATATGCGGGATTGATTCACGAATCGGGCGATCACCTGCTCAATCTCGTCTCCGACCTTTTGGATATCGCCAAGATAGAGGCCGGTAAATTCATCGTTTCCTCCCAGCCCGTCGAACTGCAGGAGGCGGTGGAATATTGCACCCGCCTGGTGCGCCGCCGGGCGCAAGAGAAAGGCATCGTGCTGTCAGTCGATGCACCCTCGGCGCCGCTGACATTTTCCGCCGACCCGCGCGGTTTCCGCCAAATTCTGATCAACCTTCTGTCCAATGCGATCAAGTTCACCCGCAAGGGCGGCCGCGTCGGGATTGCAGCCAGCGTCGTGGGCGACCGGCTCCGGATCGTGGTGAGCGATTCCGGTATCGGCATGTCTGAGAGTCTTCTCTCCCGGGTCGGCCAACCCTTCGAGCAGGCGTCCAACGATCCGTCCCTCGCAAGAGAAGGTACGGGATTGGGACTGTCCCTGGTGCGGGCCATTGTCGCGCAACATGGCGGCACCCTGGAAATCCAGAGCCACGAGAATGTCGGAACCACAGTGACGGTGAGCTTGCCGCTCGCGCAAGAATCTCGCGTCGCGGCCTGAAGGGCCGCATTGGGCACACAACCAACACCGTCGCCCGCTGAGTTTAAGCGGGCAACATCATGCCGCTTGAATGCGCCGCCGGGGGGCGGCCTGTCTCAGTAGTCGGAATGCGCCGGAGGCGGATTCCACATTCCTGATCCATACACGACATAAGCGCCGGCGGCGCAAAGAACCACCAGCATCGCCACAATGGCGATGATCTTGGGCATCGCGCCGGAACTGGCTTCGGAAATATGAGATTCATGTTGCATGAAAGTCTCCCGTTTATGGCCCCGAAGACGCCTGGATTATACCAGCTTGGCAAACCGGGGTAAGGGGCCTTTGCACCGCGACGGTGGTTAAAACCGAAGGAGAAGGGCCGCTTTCGCCTCACTTTTTTTAAGACGACACGGATCCGCGCCGGTTTTCCCACATTCCGGTATAGGCGGTTTCAAGGTCGTGCGTGAAACGGGCGGTGTCAAACGGGGGCGATCTGTTCCGGTTCCGCGCCAAGTACAGCCCTCGTTCGTCTATTCCGGCTAACCAGGCAGCGCCGGGGCCAGCAATCCGCTGCTGGCATTCTCGGTGGCCGGCAAACAGCCCTAGAGCGCGAGTGTGAATCCCAGTCGAAAAGAAATCGGCTGGGTCAGGGTCACGGAGCGCGGATCGCTGAGCGGCGTGGCAAACAGCGGCGCGGTATCGTCGGGCTGGAAATAGGTGCCATAACCCGCGTCATGACGATCAAACAGATTGTTCACCACAGCGAACAATTCCCAGCCGGGCACGAAGCGCCACGATCCTCGCACATTCGCCACCCAGCGCGACGGCAATTTGGAATTCTGGTTGGCCTGATCGCCGTCGAAATATTCGCTGCCGGTGAAGACAAATTCTCCTCCCAGTGTGACTTCCGGCGTCAGTTTCATTTCGCCACCGGCGCGGAAATTATGGGCGGGATTGATCGGGATATGCCGCCCCGGCGTTACCGCGACATTGCCATCGGCATCGGCGCTGGGATTGTTGGGCGAGGCCAGCGCTCCGCTGAATTGATAGGTGGCGTCCAGAAAGGAATAGCTCACATAGCTGGACCAGTCGCCGGCGTCGTAATGGGCGTCAAGGTCCACGCCCTGCCGCCGTGTCAGCGGCACATTGGTGAAATAGCCGCGCCCCTGGATCACGCTGGCCAGGGCCAGGATGTCATTGTCGCTGTCGGTGCGAAACAGGCTGGCGCTCCAGGCAAGCCCAGCCACCTGGCCGCGCAGGCCCGCTTCCGCGCTGTGCGCCACCACCTGCTTGAGCGGCGGGTCGGCCACCAGGGAACCTTCCAGAAGACAGGGTTGGGTGGCGCTGGCGCAGTCCAGCTCCAGCGGCGTCGGCGCGCGATTGGCTTCGGAGTAGCCGCCGAACAGCGAGACCATATCGCTCACCTTGTATGTCACGCCGGCCAGCGGATTGAGATGGCTGTAGCCATGGGCCCCAGTCAATTCCGCCGCCACGCCGCTGCGGTCTCGGGCGCTGATCGCGGCACTATTGAGGCGAAACCCGCCGGTGACGGTCAGCGCATCGCTGATGTCCAGCGCATCAACGGCATAGAGTCCATAATAGTCCGTGGTGGCGGCCAGGTTGACAGGGGCATAACCCAGATTGCCCATGGTATGAATGATGGTGCCGGCGCCGGGCGCGCTGGGATCGGGTGCCACGTCAAGATCGGCGAAAACGCGCCCCAGCGCCGAGCCTGAGCGGAAGGCGATGGCGCTGTGATCCAGGCTGCCGCCAAGGGTCAGCGAATTGCCCAATCCCAGCAGTGGCGCGTTGCCCGTCAATTGCAGCGTGACGCCATTGGTGGTGCTGTCGGTGAAGCCGTGATCCACCGTGCCATAGACGATGGCGGCGTCGAAGGGAAAAACCTGTCCGGCCGGTCCCGCCAGCACAAATTGGTTGCGGTAGGCGGTGGTCTTGCCGCCAGGCGGCGTGCCGAAGGCATCGTCCTGCAGGCAAAGATCGCCACCAAAAGAAGACTGCCTGGCACAGCTTTCGAAATTGGCGTCATTGCCGTCCACATGCCGCTGGCGCAGGGCGCGCAGATAGACGTTGGCCTGGATTTCCCAATTGTCGCCGAGTTTGCTTTTGCCGTTCAGGGCCAGGCTGCCGATGCGGTTCTGGGTGGTCTGGGGAAAGGTATAAACCGCGGCCGAATCCCGCGCCGCCAGTTCGATGGGGGTGGGACCTACCACACCCAAGGCCGATTGGGCGCCGCTGGCCACCAGATGAATTTCGCTGGCGCCGAAGCGCCAGCCGGCATCGGCGTAAAGCCGTATCAGATTGGAATCCGATTGAAACCGCCAGCCACTATCCGTCACGCCTTCCGCGGCGGTGTAGAATGCAAAGTCGCCATCTTGCATGCCATATTGCAAACTCGCCATGCCGTGGCCGTAGGAACCGCCCTGCGCTTGCGCTTCGATACCCTGCCAGCCAAAACCGTTCTTCATCACCAGATTGATCGCCCCGCCCAATGCGTTGAGGCCGAACACCGGATTGTTGCTCCAGACATCCATACGGGCGATCGCGGCTTCAGGCACCGCGTCCCAGTTCACCGTGTCGCCGAACGCTTCGTTGAGGCGCACGCCGTTCTGGTAAACTGCGACGCCCTCGGCCGTGCCCTGCAGCGGCGAAGCTTCAAAGCCGTGGATGCGAACATCCTCGAACATGCCGTTGCCCTGCGAGTCGCTCAGCGACACGCCCGCTGCCTGGCTGCCAAGTGAATCGAGAATGGTGGCGCCGTGGCCGGCGGCGATGGCATCGGCGCTCAAACTTTGCAACGAGCCGGCCACCTTTGCCGGGTCCATGCCGATGTCGGTGGCGGACAAGGTGCCATAGACCACCACCTTTTCGGTCGCGTCGGTACGGGCGGTCTGGGCAGAGGCGGTGCCCGCAAGCACGGCTCCAGCCGCTGCCGCCAACGCGACGATTCGAGAAATCTCTCCTTTCATCAAGTTCTTTTTCTTCGCAGCCGCGCCCGCGCGCTACTGGATAGTTCCAGTCCGCATACATTTCAAACAGTTAATGGCAATGCCCAGCAGTCAGCACTGGTAACATTACGTCGTACAAAATGCCCGGTTTATGCTATGGTTTGCGGTCTCCTGCTGCGGGAAGGGCCGCCGGATAGGAAACACATAATATAAGGGCCGGACGGCCCGACCCCAGGGGAAACCATGACGCTCCATACCACGCAGCGCACCAGTGAGGGCAGCGCCGCGCGCACCAGCGATAGGCCCGCGTCTTCCAGAAAATTCATATTCGGCGGTGTCGCGCTGCTTCTGGTTCTGGGCGGCTTTTACTACTGGAGCCATAGTGGCAATGATGTCGGCGTGCGCCGCGCCGCGACGGTGCCGGTGACGGTCGCGGCGGTCCGGCAGATGGACATGCCTGTGGTCAAGGATGCGCTAGGCACCGTGGTGGCCAATACCACCGTCTCGGTCACCGCGCGGGTGCAGGGCCAGCTCACCCAAGCCTTTTTCAAGGAAGGCCAGATGGTAAAGACCGGCGACCTTATTTTCCAGATCGATCCACGCCCCTATCAGGCCGCGCTCACCCAGGCCACCGGCCAGTTGCAGAAGGATGAAGCAGCGCTCGCCAATGCGGAAGCCGATGCCAAACGCTATGGCGCGCTTTATGGCCAGAACGCCATCTCCACACAGCAGCGCGACAATTCCGAAGCTACCGCCAAGTCGGATGCGGCGCTGGTGACGGGGGACAGGGGCATGGTGGAAGCAGCCCGCCTCAATCTGGAATTCACCCAGATCCGCGCGCCGGTGGACGGCAAGACCGGACCGATCCTGCTGCAGCCGGGCAACCTGGTTTCGGTCAATGGCCTCACCCAGCCCTTGGTCACCATCAGCCAGATTCAACCGGTCAAGATATCCTTCAATTTGCCCCAGTCCGACCTGCCGCGCATCCAATCGCGTTTCGCCAAGGGCACGCTCACCGCCCAGGTCAATCTGCACAACCAGGGCGGAAAGACCATCAATGCTTCGGTGAATTTTGTCAGCAACGCCGTCAACACCGCCGGCACCATAGAATTGCGCGCCACCTTCCCCAATCTCGATAACGCCCTGGTGCCGGGCCAGTTGGTGGATGTCACGGCCGCGCTGGACGATATTCCCGGCGCCATCGTGGTGCCGCGCATCGCCGTTATCAACGGTCCTGATGGCAATTATGTCTATCGTGTGAACGATAAAGCCAGCGTGGAGATGGTCCCCGTCACCGTCCAGTTCGACGACGGCACCAACATGGCGGTCAACGGCGATCTCAAGGGCGGCGAACAAGTGATCACCGATGGCGGCCTGCGCGTGGTGCCCGGCAGCAAAGTCAGCTTCCGCAAGCTGGCTGCCGCGCCGGCCAAGGGCGCACGCCCGGCGCGTGGCGCGCGTGGCGCGCGCAGCGGCGGCAAAGCGCTATGAATATTTCCCGCATCTTCGTCGAGCGGCCTATCATGACCACCTTGGTCATGGCGGCCTTGGTCATATTCGGCCTGTTCGGTTATTTCACCCTGCCGGTTTCGGACCTGCCGAACGTGGATTTCCCCACCATCAGCGTCAGCGCCCAATTGCCGGGCGCCGATCCCGTCACCATGGCGTCGGGCGTCGCCGGTCCCCTGGAGAACCAGTTCTCCACCATCCCCGGCATCGACCAGATGACATCGTCGAGCAGCATCGGTCAGACCAATATCACCATGCAGTTTGCCCTCGACCGCAACATCGATCTCGCCGCCCAGGACGTGCAGGCGGCGATCAGCGCCGCGCTGGGCCAGTTGCCCAAGGCGTTGCCGCGCCCGCCCAGCTTCCGCAAGGTCAATCCGAACGACCAGCCGATCATGTACATCGTGATGCGGTCCGACACGATGGCACTGAACGACCTGGACGAATATGCCGAGACCCTGCTGGCGCGCCAAATCTCCACCATCGAGGGGGTGGCGCAGATTCAGGTGTTTGGCCAGGGCAAATATGGCGTGCGCATTCAGGCCGATCCCGACGCCCTGGCGGCGCGCCAGATCGGCATTGACCAGCTCTCGACCGCCATCGCCACCGCCAATGTCAATCAGCCCACCGGCGCCATCAATGGCGTCCGCCAGGCGGCATCCATTCTCGCCACCGGCCAGTTGAACAACGCCGCGGATTTCCGCAATCAGGTGATTGCCTATCGCAACGGCAGCCCCGTGCGCCTGGGCGAAGTCGCCACGGTGCTTGACGGCCAGGAGACCGCGCTGGGCGGCACCTGGTTCCACCAGAAGAAAGTCGCAATGCTGCAAGTCAATCGGCAGCCTGGCTCCAACACGGTTGATGTGATCAACAAGATCAAGGCGATCCTGCCCCGCTTCGAGGCGGGTTTGCCCAAATCCGTGCAATTGATCATCCTCTACGATCAGAGCGACCAGATACGTGCCTCGGTCAACGATGTGCAGATCACGCTTTTGATCGCCGGCTTGATGGTGGTGGCGGTGATCTTTGTTTTTCTGCGCCGCGTCTCGGCAACGCTGATTCCCTCGCTTGCGCTGCCCATCGCAGTGATTGGCACCTTCGCCGGCATGGCGGCAATGGGTTACAATCTCGACAATCTGTCGCTGATGGCGCTCACCCTGTCGGTGGGTTTCGTGGTCGATGACGCCATCGTCATGCTCGAAAATATCGTCCGCCATATCGAACATGGCCAAAAGCCCTATGAAGCGGCGATGAAGGGCTCCGGTGAGATCGGATTCACCATCCTGTCCATGACTGTGTCGCTAGCGGCGGTGTTCATCCCGGTTGTCTTCATGGGCGGCATAGTCGGACGCCTACTGCATGAATTTGCGGTCACTATCATCATCGCCATCATGTTCTCCGGCATCATCTCGGTGACGCTGACGCCCATGCTATGCGCCTATATCCTCAAGGATGAGCACGGCCAGGTCCATAATGCCTTTTATCGCTGGAGCGAAAACACCTTCAACAAACTCCATGATGGCTACAACCGCTCCCTGACCTGGAGCTTGGCGCATCGCCCCGTCATTCTGGGCTTGTTCTTCGTCAGCATCCTTGCCAGCGCGGGCCTGTTCATGACCATGCAGGAGGATTTTCTCCCCACCGACGACCAGGGCCGCCTCACCGGCCAGATTCAGGCCGCCAACGGCACGTCTTTCACCCAGATGTACACCTATCTGGATGAGGTGGGCAAAGTGCTGGACGCCGACCCCAACGTCACCAATTCGCCCGTGATGATGCCCAGCGCAAATGGCTCCGCCGGCAGCAACCAGGGTCTGCTCAGAATAATTCCCTTGAAACCGCTGAGCGAACGTCAAAGCTGCCCCGGCTTTCATATTTTCTTGTGCCATTTGTCCGCCAATGATGTGGCCCAAGAGTTGCGGGCAAAATTGTCGCGCTTCCCGGGCATCAACGTCTTCATCACCAATCCGCCCTCGATCAGCATCGGCGGGCGCGGCGGCCGCTCCACCTATCAATACACCATGCAGGGCGCCGATCTAGACCAGCTCAAGGATGTCTCCGACCGCATGGTCGCCTATCTGAAGGACTTGCCGGCCTTTGTCGGCGTCACCAGCGATCTGGACGCGGCGATGCCCTCAGTGCATGTGGCGATCGACCGCGACCGCGCTGCGGCGCTGGGCGTGTCGTCCCAGAGCATCGAAACCGCGCTGGGCGATGCCTTTGGCGGCCAGCAGATCAGCCAGATCAACCGGCCGGCCAACCAATATGCCGTCATCATGGAACTTCTTCCTTCCTTTCAGGAGAAAGCCACCTACCTGGACCGGCTTTATGTGACATCCAGCACGGGCACGCTGGTGCCGCTGTCTGCAGTGACCACGATCACACCCGGCACCCAGCCGCTCAGCATCAACCATTCGGGGGAGTTGCCGTCCGTTACCATCTCCTTCGACCTGACCAAGGGCTATACCCTCAGCGACGCCGTCACGGCGATGGGCCGGGCGACCCAGGACATCGGCGTGCCCAACACCATCAGCGGCAGCTTCCAGGGCACCGCCGCCGCTTTCCAGCAATCCACCCAGAATATGGGTATGTTGCTTATCGTCGCCATGATCGTGGTCTATATCATCCTGGGTATCCTGTATGAGAGCCTGATCCATCCCTTCACCATTCTCTCCGGCCTGCCTTCGGCGGCGATGGGTGCGCTGCTGATCCTGTTCCTGGTGAGATTGCCGCTGACGCTTTACGCCTTTGTCGGCATGATGATGCTGATCGGCATCGTCAAGAAGAACGCCATCATGATGATTGACTTCGCATTGCAGCGCCGTCGTGGCGACAATATCCCGGCGTTGCAGGCCATCCATGAAGCGGCGATGGTGCGTTTCCGTCCCATCATGATGACCACCATGGCGGCGATGATGGGTACGTTGCCCATCGCTCTGGGCATGGGCGCGGGCGCCGAATCCCGCCGGCCGCTGGGCCTTTGCGTGGCGGGCGGTCTTTTGTTTTCGCAAGTGCTGACGCTCTACATCACGCCGGTGATCTATATTTATATGGACCGGCTGGAAGGGCGTATTGCCGGCTTGCGTCACCGCAATGTGGGCGCCCAAACAAGCCGCATGCCTGCGGAGTAGCGGTGGCATGGCCAGCCTCACTTGTGTGGCCGCTCCCGATTCTCTAGCATAAAGGCTGGCGTGTGCCTTGCCGCGTGCTTTTGCTTCAAGCCAAGTGAAGAAATCTGGATCGCTGATTTTGCCGCGGCGTCGGGCCTGTTTTTCGCTATACGTGAATGGTTGCATCGATGCCCCGGCAATCATGCCAGCCGCGAGGTTCTATGGGTGACAAACGCGCCGTTCTGAAACCGCTTGCGCCGCTGCAAGCCGGTAACGCTGTGAATGATCCGTGGGACCGCGTGGCGGAGATCCTGAAGGTCATTGTCGAACCGGTTTTTGCACCCCGCATTTTCGACATAACCGCCCATGGCGCGGTGGGCGATGGCGTCGCAGACTGCACCCAGGCGTTCCGCGATGCCATCACCGCCTGCCATGCGGGCGGCGGCGGACGCGTGCTGGTTCCAGCGGGCCAATGGCTGACCGGCGCGATTCATCTCAAGAGCAATGTCGATCTGCACCTGGCGCAAGGTGCGACCATCAAATTCAGCCGGGATCCCAACGCCTATCTGCCCTTGGTGCGGACGCGCTGGGAAGGCACCGAGCTGCTCAACTATTCCGCTTTCATCTACGCGTTCGAACAGGAGAATATCGCGATCACCGGCGATGGGACCCTGGACGGCCAGGCGGACGATGACCATTGGTGGAACTGGGACAGACTGCTCAGGGCAGGCGGCAAGGACAACGCCCGCCGCAGATTGCACCACATGAACGATCAGAGTGTGCCTCTTGCCAAACGGGTGTTCGGCGATGGCGCGCTTTTGCGGCCAAACTTCATCACGCTGTTTCGCTGCAAAAATATCCTGATCGCAGACGTCACGCTGCGGCGTTCGCCAATGTGGCAAATTCATCCGCTGGAGTGCGACAACATCACAATCCGCCGTGTCACCATGGAGGCAAGCGGCCCCAACACGGATGGCTGCGACCCCGAATCCTGCAGCCATGTGTTGATCGAGGATTGCAGCTTCAACACCGGCAATGACTGTATTGCCATCAAATCGGGCCGCAATAATGACGGCCGCAAACTCATGATTCCGTCAAAAAACCTGATTGTTCGCAGATGCCATGTCAGGGGCGGCCATGGCGGCATCACTCTGGGGAGCGAGATTGCCGGCGGTGTGTGCAATGTTTTCGTCGAAGACTGCTTCATGGAAGGTCCCAATCTGCGTTACGCCCTGCGCATCAAGAACAACGCCCGGCGCGGCGGCGAGATTGAGCATGTTTACTGCCGCCGCATCGACATCAGCCATGTGTATCTGTCGGTCCTGCGGATCGATTTCCAGTATGAGGAGGGCCCCGACGGCGTCCATATGCCCAGTGTCCGCAATGTGCGCTTGGAGCAGCTGACATGCGAGCAATGTCCGCGGATCGCGGAAATACACAGTTTCGACAATGCGGTGGTCGCGGCCATTGTTCTGAAGGATTCCAAATTCGCAAATGTGGCGAAGCGCAGTATTGTCGAAAACGCGCCCGCCCTGATTTTGGAAAATGTCGTCGTCCACGGACAGAATGTGATAGCGGTCTGATAGTGCAACAGGCGCGGGATTACGTGCCAAGGGACAGGGGTTCGATGACCGTATGCCGGAAGCGTCCCGCATGAAGGTCGCCATTGTCGGCATCGGGCATGTTGCCCGACACCAGATCAGCGCCATTCGCCAGATGGCCGGAGTTGTGGAGCTTGTGGGCGCGTATGACAAGGACGTCCGGGCGTCCCAAAAGCGCGCGCCGTGTCGCTTCCACAAAACGCTTAACGATCTGATCGAGAAATCGGACGCGGACGTGTTTGTTGTCGCCACCCCCAACAGTGATCACTACGCCACGACATCAAGGCTGCTGGCCGCGGGCCGCGCCGTGATGGTGGAGAAGCCTGTGTGCGAGAACTTGGACGAGCTGCACAAGCTGGCGAGGCGCGCCAGGACGGGGGGCATATTCTTCCATACCGCGCTTCACGCCGCTTTTGCCCGGGATCTGCTGTGGTGGCTCGAAAACCGCAAACAGCTGGCGCACCGTTTTGGTCCTGTCGAACGCTTCCATATGGGATTTTACGACCCCTATATCGAGAGAGACGGCTCGATCAAGGCAGGGGCGGAGGGCCTTGGCGGATCATGGTACGACAGCGGGATCAACGCGCTCAGCGTGCTGGAGCGGATTGCCGATCCCGGATCAATGCAGGTCCGGCGCGCGCACATGTTTTCTTCACCACGCATTGCCTGTAAACAGATCAAGGGATCGGCACAGCTGGAGTGCCGCGTTGACGGCAGTTCCTGTGCCGGGGAAATCGACACCAACTGGACGCTGGGTCTCAACCGCAAGATCACGGTGCTGGGTTATGCGCGCGCGACCGTCATTCTGGATCACTCCGGCCAGAAAGTGATTGTGCGCGGCGGAAAGGGGCGGCCCAAGGCCGTTTCGCTGCAAAACGGGCGGTCGCGGCTCACCAATCAATATGTGGGCGTTTTCGGGGACCTTGTGCAATCTTTCGCGCGGCACAAGGACAACATCAAGTCCGCCACGCAGCTGCACGCGCTTCTGTTTGCGGCGCTAGAGCAAGCGAATGGGTCGCATTGAAGCCGCGGTGTCTCGGCCGCGTCTGGACATAACAGACTGATTGCGTCAACCTTCGAAAATTATCAACCGCGCGTGTATGACACGCTGTCCGGGCCCCCGAAAAATGTCGTTCTTGCGTAAAATCTACTGGCAAGTGCTGATCGCGATCGTGCTGGGTATCGCCTTCGGCGCGATCTGGCCTACCGCGGGCGCGGCAATGAAGCCCTTGGGCGACGCCTTCATCGCCCTGATCCGCATGATGATCGGACCGGTGATC
>DATMNL010000065.1:0-4583 GCA_035568995.1 Rhizomicrobium sp.
CCTGGAGCTGCGCAAGAATCCGCAAGTCTCCGCGCTGATGGCGGGCGAATACACCAAGGCATCCGCCGCGACGATGCAGGCCACGCTGGGCCGCCCGGTCTGGGGCGGCGAACTCTATGCGGCGCATTTTCTGGGCCCCGACGCGGCCTGCAAGCTGATCCGCGCCAAAGAGGCCACGCCGGACGCCAGCGCGGCGGCGATGCTGCCCAATGCCGCAGGCGCCAACAAAAGCGTGTTCTTCCATGCCGACGGTTCGGCCAAGAGCGTGCGCGAGGTCTATGACTGGGCGATGCAGCAGCCTGGGGCCGCGGCGCCGGTGCGGGCGGACGCGGCGCAGGTTTTGGCGCCGGACGCGGCGGAGGTCCAGACCTCGGTGTACCGGGCCGCGAATGCGTCTTCGGCGAATATCGAAAGCCTGCTCGCCAGTGTGATGAACTGGCAGCCTTCGGGCGATTTTTTCGCGCCCAACAAAGCCGGCATGCTGAACGGCGCTTCGCCGCTCAAGCTGACGCCGGGCCTGCTCGACATATTGTCGGAAAGCTAGATTTCTAGCGTTTCAGGATCGCGGCGACCTGGGCTTCCAGTTCGATGGCCAGGGCAAGCGCCAGCCTGTTGGATTCGTCCATCACCTTGTCGCGGTAGATCACATGCACGGCACTGACATGCGCGTCGATCAGGCCGAGCGGCAAATCCCCGTCCAGCTCGCCGACCAGCTTGGACAGCGAGCCGGACACCCGCGCGATCAGCGGATAGTTGAAAGTCGCGGCCTGGCCCTTCATGTCATGGGCCGCGCGCAGCAGCGCCGCCCGCGATGCCGCATCCGGCGACCTGGCGAAGTGGGCGCGCGCCGCCACCAGCTTTTCGACGTCGGCGGCGGCCCAGGCGGCGAATTCCCCCTTGATCTCTTCCATCGCGGCTTCGGCCCGCTGAATGGCCGCCGCGTCAAGGCCGGAAATGCCGCCATGGCCCACCTTGGCCTTCAGCATATTGGGCGGCATGAACAGTTCGAGGGGTTGTTCGCGGGCCATGCTGTCTCCTATGCGGCGGCTTCGGCGGCCGCCTCCTTCTTTTCACGGCGTTCGGGACCTTGATATTCGTCCCCGCCCCGGCGGCGGCGGCAGGGTCCGAAATAGGATTTGGTGCGGACAAAGGGTCGCGGATGTTCGATCACCGCGGTCAGGCGCTGCATCATGGTCTTGACCGAAACCGGCTTGGCGATGAATTCGTTGATGCCGGAATCGCGCGCCTGGCGGACCTGGTCGATATGGGTGTAGCCGGTCAGCATCAGCACCGGCACAAAGGGATTGGGACTGAGCGGATCGGTGCGGATCATGCGGACAAGATCAGGCCCCGACATGCCTTCCATCACCCAGTCGACCACGCAGATGTCGGGGTTGACCTCCTTGAGCACTACCCAGGCGCGTTCGCCGCTGTCGGCTTCAAAGATCTGCGAAACGCCAAACGCCTGCAGGATCGTGCAGACGAGCTTGCGCATATGCGCATTGTCGTCCACGACCAGAATTTTCAGCCTGTCGAACTGGTAGCTCATGCCCCATTTCCCCCTTTGGGGGTTTAGGGGCAAACTTAGCTTAATGGGCGTTAATGCGTGGTGAAGCCGTGAGGCCGGTGCGCGAAAGGTCCTGCGGACCTTTCGCCGGCCGAACGCCCGCGAAGCGGGGAGCACAGATCGGAAAGCCGACAGCAACTAGTCGCTGAATTGTTCCGCCAGGATGCGCTCGTCCAGATTGTGCCCCTGGTCGTAGAGCATGGTCATGGTGATGCTGCGGTCCTCGGCGACTTCGACGCTGGAAACATCGCGCACCTCGAAATCGTCGGCCACGGCGCTGACCGGGCGCTTTTTGTTCTCCAATATGTCGAAGCGCACTTTCGCCCGGTGGGACAGGATGGCGCCGCGCCAGCGCCGCGGACGGAACGCGCTGATCGGCGTCAACGCCAAAAGGTCCGCGTCAATCGGCAGGATCGGTCCATGCGCTGAAAGATTATAGGCGGTCGAGCCGGCCGGCGTTGATACCAGGACGCCGTCGCAGATCAGTTCGGCAATGCGCGGGCGGCCGTCCACCCAGACGCGAATCTTGGCGGCCTGGCGGGTTTCGCGCAGCAGGGAGACTTCGTTGAAGGCGAGGGCCTCGGTGACGCCCTTGGCGCTTTGCGCCCGCATGCGCAGAGGATGCACCAGGGCGCGTTCCGCCGCGGCAAGGCGGCCCTGAAGGTCGTCCAGGCGGTATTCGTTCATCAGGAAACCGACCGATCCCAGATTCATGCCATAGATCGGTTTGTCCTTGTCGAGGAAGGCGTGCAGCGTCTGCAGCATGAAACCGTCGCCGCCCAGGGCCACAACGATGTCGCACTTGTCGGGGCCGACATCGTCGTGACGGGCGCGCATTTCGGCCAGCGCCTCGGCGGCGTCGGAAGCGGCAGTGAAATGGAGGGATGGCATCAAAGGGGACCTGAAGCGTGGCCTGTGAGATTAGCAGGTCTGGGATCAGGCGGTAATGGCGGCTTTCAGGGCTTCGAGTGCGGCGGGCTTGGTGAAACCGGCGAAAATGGAATCCACTTCGGCCATTTCGGGGCGGCCCAGTGCGGGAGCCTTGTTGCGGGCCTGGCGCGACAGGTTGAAAACCGTGGCAAACACCGATTTGTCGATACCGGCGGCGCGGCAGGCCAGGGCCACCAGCCGCACCCCTTCCTCATAGAAGAATTTGCGGAAGCTGGGCAGCTCCACATTCAAAAGGCGCGCGAAGGCGAGATCGAACAGGTCTATCTGGCCCTGGCTCAGCACCCGCATCAGAAAGCCCGCCTTGAGCTGGCCGGAGGCAGCCAGCTTTTCAATCAGCTTCTGGGCGCTGTCGGCGGGCGGGTCTTTGGGGCCGGCCGGTTCGCTCCTGAGCGCGGTGGTGACTTCGCTCAGCGCCACATCCACGCGCTTGGACGCCATGTGATAATTGTTCTGGATGTAAACCTTCAGCGCGTCCGAAACCCAGTTGCACATATTGTTGGCAAGGTCGATCGGCATATCGGGGCGACGGATCAGGGGTTCCTGCAGGCCCTGAACGACGCGCGATTTCTCGACCAGCTTCTGGTAGCCCTTTTCGGAGATTTTGGCGGTGGCGTTGCGCACCAGCGCCAGGAGCACGGATTCATGGTCGCTGCCGGTCAGTGCGTCAGTGACGGGAATGGTTATGCCGGGGCGCCCGGCAACGGCTTCCTGATGCGCGATACTGGCCGCGGCGATCAGGCGCAGCGCATCCGCCTCGGTCAGAAGCGGCGAATGCAGGATCAGCGGCCGGGCAACCTCGATGGAATCGTCCACCAGAAGAAGAATAAGGTCATGCGGGACGCTGGCGTCATCGGCCAGGCGCTGGGCCAGCGCGATGCGGATCGCCATCTCGACATCACGGGTCAGGCGGCGAAGAATTTCCCGCATCAGGTCGCGTTCATGACCGTTGAGGCCGGCGCCCTGGATGCGATAGAGCGAGGCGACGGCGAGGTAGATCTCCTCGCGGCTGGCGCCGTTTTGCGGATTCATCGCGAGCTGGGCCAGGCGGCCCATGTCGCTCATGTCGTGCGCAGTCAACCCCACTCGACCCTCAACGCCCTCTGCATCGGCCGATGTGATGCGGCCCCCGATAGTTCACGAATTTTTTAACAGCCGGAAGTTAATAGCGCATTAAGTGTCTTGCGCGGACGCGGCTAAATGCCCAGATTTACGGCATGAAACGCGATTTTCTGCTGGCGATAGACCAGGGCACAACCTCAACCCGCGCCATGCTATTCGGGGCCGATGGACGGCCGGTTGCCAGCCACGCGATCGGGCTCAGGCAATTCTATCCCGGCAATGGCTGGGTTGAGCATGACGGGCAGGAAATCTGGCGGGCGGTGCTGGCGGCCTGCCGCAAAGTCATCGGGGGCAGGTCTGTCGCCGCCATCGGCATAACCAATCAGCGCGAGACCAGCCTGATCTGGGACAGGCGGACGGGCAGGCCGCTCCACCCTGCCATTGTCTGGCAGGACCGGCGCACCGCCGCGCGCTGCGCCGCGCTTGCCGCCGAAGGCTGGGACCGCAAGATCGCGCGCAAGACCGGACTGCTGCTGGATCCTTATTTCTCGGCCACCAAGCTGGAATGGTTGCTGAACAATGTGAAGGGGGCAGGGGAGCATCGGCCAGGAAAAGTGAGAAGCGGTTTTCCGAGCGGCGCCGGAGGCGCCTTAAATAAAGGGGCGCGTCCGCGCCCGGGCCGTGCGACCATAAAAGAACGTGCGGCGCGCGGCGAAATCCTGTTCGGCACCATCGACAGCTGGCTGATCTGGAATCTCACCAAGGGCGCCGTGCATGCCACCGATGTCACCAATGCCTCGCGCACCCTGCTGTGGAATCTGAAGACCCGCGACTGGGACGAGGGGCTGTTGAAACTGTTCGGGGTGCCGCGCGCCATCCTGCCTGACGTGCGCGAAAGCCGCGGCGATTTTGGTATCAGCGATCCCATGCTGTTGGGCGCCGCCATTCCCATATTGGGGGTGGCGGGCGACCAGCAGGCTGCCAGCTTCGGGCAAGCCTGTTTTTC
>DATMNL010000066.1:0-29337 GCA_035568995.1 Rhizomicrobium sp.
GCATCCAGCGATGCACATTGTGCAGGTCGGCATATCCGCCTTGCGCGAAGGCGCGCAGCAAATTGAGGGTCGCCGCCGACTGGGCGGTGGCCTGCATCAGGCGCTGGGGATCGGGGGTGCGTGCCTCGGGGGTGAATTCACCGCCATTGATGTTGTCGCCGCGATACGACGGCAGCGTCACACCGTTCTGGGTTTCGAAATCGTCGGAGCGGGGCTTGGCGAACTGGCCGGCGATGCGGCCCACCTTCACCACCGGCACGCCCGCGGCGAAAGTCAGCACCACCGCCATCTGCAGCATCACCCGGAACATGTCGCGGATATTGTCGGGATGGAATTCGGCGAAGCTCTCGGCGCAGTCTCCGCCCTGGAGCAGGAACGCCTTGCCCTTGGCCACCTGGCCCAGCGCGGCCATCAGGTTGCGCGCTTCGCCCGCGAACACCAGCGGCGGATGAGTCTTCAGGCGCGCCAGCACGGCCTCCAGCGCCGCCTTGTCCGGATATTCCGGCACCTGGCGGATGGGCTTTTCCTGCCAACTTTGCGGGGTCCAGCTCTGGGCCACCGGTCACTCCATAGGGATAAGAGCCCGGATATAGGGGAAGCCGCCTTCCATTACCAGAAGTGGCTGAAAGATTGGAGAATCAAGGTGATGGCAGACCGGCTTCACGCCAGAAAGCCGGCTAGGGGGCCTTTGCCGGTTGGTCCGCCGCCGCAGTGATATAGAGCTTTCCTTCCTTGGCCGCGACATAAACGTGCAACTGGCGGATCACATCCATGCCGATGGTGATGTCCGGCACGCCCACATCATCATCCACCTTCCTGATCCGGCTATCGGCACGGACGGCGTTGTTGGGATCGTTGCGGCCGACCACATCCGGCAGGACGACGATATGCGGATTGGTGACGGTGACGTCGCCAAAAGCGATGGTCTTGAATGTATAGCCGAACACCTTGCGCCCTGCCGTGGTGCCCAGCGGCACAGTGCCTTTGGTGTCCTCGTTGACGTCATAGGTGCCGGCGGTACGCGCGCTCATCTGGCTTCGCGCCGCGGCGGTGTTCAGCACCGCCTGGAGGTCCTTGCCGTCCAAATTCACATGAAAGCGGATATGGGTGTCGGCATTGTTGAACGATCCGGGCGCGGTATGACGGAAAGGGATGACCGACGGCGGCGAGGTGGTCCAATAGACCACATGGCCGTCGCAATGATCGGGAGAGAAATAACTCACTTTTCCGCCCGCGTAATCCAGATCGAGGTCGTAATTCTCCATGATGTCATTGGCCAGGCCGCCATCGACCGGCAGTTGCGGATTGCCGCCGAAATTCGGGTTGGGGGACACCTGAAAAACCACATTCTTGGCTTCCATGCCGCCAATGACGAGGGAATCGATTGTCACGGAACGCTGGGAGGCATTGCCCGAGCGGTCCAGCAGCTTGACGTTGCCGCTCACCGCATGCAGGCCAAGCGAATCCAACGCGCCTTCCGAAAGCACCGACCGGCCGCCGGCGGTGTCGAATTCCAGCCTGCGCGGCGAGCCGTTGATGGTGACCGGTATGCTGGAAACGCCGCTGGGAGCCGATGTGAGATCCAGGGAGAGAAGCTTTTTCAACGGACCGCAATCATCGGCCTGGGCCGGTGCAGCCAGAGCGGATAAAGACAGAAACGCCGCCGCCAAGGCGAGCGGATACCGAGTCCCGTACTTTGCGCTCATTGTTCTTCCTTTCAACTGTTTTGCCCGCGCCGCCTTGCTGCGTCCTTGATGACTTCGGAAAGGCGATATTCGCCCGGCGACCAGTCCCGTGCATGCCTGGCGCCGTCCTGCATGTCCTCCTGGCTTACCTTTTGCGCAATCTCGTTCTGGACCTGGAGCAGCAGCGGCTTGTCGGCGGGCGAGGCATGCTGCACGGCCAAAGCAATGTAAAAAGCGGCCTTCTCATTGCTCTGCGGCAGCGCATCGCCCTGGAAATAGTGCCAGGCAATATTGGAGAGGGCGGTGGCGTCCGCCTGCCGGGCGGCCTGGATGGACCAAAGCAAACCCTCATATTTGTCCTGCGCCACGCCACGGCCGCTGAGATAAAGATAGCCCAGCGCCCGTTCGGCGCTTGAATTGCCTGCTGCCGCAGCCTTCGACAAAAGGGAGAACGCCTTGTTGTCGTCCTGGGCCACGCCATTGCCATTCATATAAATAATGCCGAGCTGAGCCGTGGCCGGAATGTCGTTGGCGTCCACGGCCTTGCCGAGCCAGGTGACGCCTTCATTCGTGTCCTTGAGGCCCGTGCAATTGGTCATCAGCAACCGGCCAAGATTGCGTTCCGCCTGCGGATCGCCTTTTTCCGCCAGAGGGCGGAAATTCGCTTCTGCCAGCGCCCAATTCTTGTTGTTAGCGGCGTTGTTGCCTGCGGCGACGGAAGGGGTAATAGGCGCCGCGACATCGTCAGGCTTGGATACCTGACATTCGGTACCCGCCGCCACAGCCGTATCGGCCTTGGCAGCCGAAGCGCCCAGGCACGCAAACGCCCAACAAACCGCAAGAAACGCTTTGGCCATATTCTTCCCCGCGCCGCGTCTTGTTGAGGGAAAGGCTAACCGGCCAGACAATGGGTTCCAAGAAGGTTCCTAGATTACTTCGCGGTAAGGATCAGGGCGTTTTTGAATAACTTTTGTTGCGCATGGTCACCAATTCCTCGGCGGCAGTGGGGTGAGAAGCGGTAGCGCGAAGCGCGAACGAAATGGCGTCGCTAGCGGCAGCGTAGCGCGACGACCATTTCGAGCGGCGAACGCCACGAGCCCTAGCGAGTGGCCGGGCAGACCGCCGCCATTGCTTTACGGAATGCGCGAATAGCTTTTCGTTCGCATCGTCACAAGCTCTTCTGCGGCGGTGGGATGCAGCGCCATGGTGCTGTCGAAATCCGGCTTGGTCGCGCCCATGCGCACTGCAATCGCCACGGCCTGGATGATTTCGGCGCCATGATCGCCAAAGATGTGACAGCCCAGCACCTTCTGGCTGCCGGCGTCGACCACCAGCTTCATCATCGTGCGCACGTCGCGCCCGCCCAGGGTATGCAGCAGCGGCCGGAAGCTGGATTTGTAAACATCGATGCTGTGACCCTTGAGCAGGGCTTTTTCCTCCGACAGGCCGACGGTGCCGATCTCGGGCGTGGTGAACACCGCGCTCGGCACATGGATGTGATCGGGCCTGGTGGGATTATTCTTGAACACGGTCTCGACGAAGCACATCGCTTCGTGAATCGCCACCGGCGTCAATTGCACCCGATCGGTGACATCGCCCACCGCATAGATATTTTCGGCGCTGGTGCGGGAATAATCGTCTACTTTCACCTCGCCGCGCATGCCGAGTTCCACACCGGCCTTTTCGACATGCAGCGCCACGGTGTTGGGCATGCGGCCGATGGCCAGCAGGATCTGGTCGCATTCAATGACAGCGCCCTGATTGGTTTCGGCGTGGAGACCGGCGCCCCGTTTCTCCACCTTGGTGAATTCGCAGCCCAGCAGCACATCCAGACCGCGCGTTCGCATCGACTCGCATATCCCATCGCGCAGGTCATTGTCGAAACCGCGCAAGGGTTTTTCGCCGCGATAGACCATTGAGACATGAGAACCCAGGCCATGAAAGATATGGGCGAATTCCAGGGCGATATAGCCGCCGCCCGCGACAAGGATGCGTTTGGGCAGCTCCTTCAGATGAAAGGCTTCGTCCGAGGTGATGCAAAGCTCGCCGCCGGGAATGACACGGGAGGTGCCCATTTCGCGGGTCGGCCGGTTGCCGGTGGCGATCAGGATCTTGTCCGCGGTGACCGCCTTGCCCGAATTCAGCAGCCTGAGCGTGTGAGGATCCTCGAACACGGCGCGGTCCTGGATGATGGTGGCCCCCACCGCCAGCACATTCTTGGTGTAAAGTCCCTCCAGGCGGGCGATTTCCCTGTCCTTGTTGGCGATCAGGGTCGGCCAGTCGAAGCGCGCATCGCCGAAATCCCAGCCATAGCCGGCGGCATCCTTGACGTTTTCCGAAAACTGGCTGGCATAAACCAGCAGCTTCTTGGGGATGCAGCCGCGAATGACGCAGGTGCCGCCCATGCGGTATTCCTCGGCCAGCGCCACGCGCGCGCCGGTCATTGCCGCCATGCGGCTGGCGCGCACGCCGCCGGAACCGCCGCCGATGACGAACAGGTCGTAGTCGTATTGGGTCATCCGGCCTTTTCTATCACTTCGACTTCACCGGGTCCGGCGATCAGAAGCGTGGTGGCGATGCCGATGAAAAGGCCATGCTCGACCACTCCCGGCACCACCGCTATCGCCGCCGCCAGTTTGGGCGCATTCTGGATGGCCTCCAGCGAACAATCATAAATCAGGTTGCCGCTATCGGTCTTGAGAGGGTCCCCGTCCTTTTCGCGCAGCCGCACCGGCGCGTTCGCATAACCCAATGCGGCCAGGGCCTCGGCCAGGCGCGCGGCGGTCGATTTGTGGCCGAACTCGATCACCTCCACCGGCAGTGGAAACTTGCCCAGGCGCGGCACCAGCTTGGATTCGTCCGCGATCACAATCATTTTCCGGGACGCGGCCGCGACGATCTTTTCGCGCAGAAGCATGCCGCCGCCGCCCTTGATAAGGTCGAGATTGCGGTCGGCCTCATCGGTGCCGTCAATCGTGATGTCCAGGGGCGCCAGGTCGTCCAGGCTGGAAAGAGTAATGCCCAGCTTGCGCGCCAGCGCGGCAGTGCGCTCGGATGTTGGCACACATAACAATTTCTGCCCGGCCCGCACGCGTGTCGCCAGCGATTCGACGAAAATCTCGGCGGTCGAGCCTGAGCCCAGACCCAGCTTCATGCCGTCCTGAATATAATTCATGGCCTTGGCGGCGGCGGCGCGTTTAAGAGCGGTCTGAGCGGTCATGGGGTGCTATAACTCACGAGAGCTGGAGGCGCACTATGGATAGCGAGTTTTCGACCCGAACGAAAGGCAAACGGGGAGCCTGGAAGAAAAAGGCTATTCAAGGAGCGGTGCTCGTCGCGGTCGGCCTGGCGCCTATCGCGACATTGGCGTGGTATGAATCCTCGCGCAATTTCGTGCCCGTGGATGTGCCGATGCCGCCGCAGCCGGCGGCATTTCACACAGACACCTTCCTCATCAATTATTCCGGAACCTATTCCATCGACTACCGGGTCCCGCGAACACTTCCTGCTCAAAACCTCCAATGCCTTTTGGGATTGGAAGATCAACATCCCGACCGGTGCCCTGACGGGCAACCGCAAGTCACGATATCCTGGAAACTGCGCACGGACGAAAATGTGGTTGCGCAAGGCCAGGCGGACCACTGGCAATACAGCAAGTCGGACGAGAACAATCTGTCCGCCGGGATCGGGTTACTTCACGTCAATCCCGGCGCCTATGCCCTGGAAATATCCATCCGCAGCGACTTTCGGACACTGGCGGCACTGCGTCCTCGCCTTGTTGTCGAGATTCAACCTGGGGAAACAGAATGGTTCGCGACAGCCTATATTCCGGCATTTTTCTTCGGCCTCGCCCTGGTGCTCGTCGGACTATGGAAACTCGGCGGCGCCGTGGTGGAGGGCGCGCCCCGGAGATAGTCATTCCACCGTCACACTCTTGGCGAGATTTCGGGGCTGATCCACGTCGGTTCCCTTGGCCAGGGCCGCGTGATACGCCAGCATTTGCACCGGCAATGCGTAAACCAGAGGGGTGATGAAGGAATCGGTGTCCGGCACCGTGATGGAAGCCCATACCGCCCCGGCCTCGGCCACGCCCCGCGCGTCGGAAATGAGCAGGACCTTGCCGCCCCGCGCCATCACTTCCTGCATGTTGGAAATGGTCTTTTCGTAGAGTTCGTCGTGCGGCGCGATCACAATGATCGGAACCGCTTCATCAATAAGCGCGATGGGACCGTGCTTCATCTCGCCGGCGGCATAGCCTTCGGCATGAATGTAGGAAATTTCCTTCAGCTTCAGCGCCCCCTCCAGGGCCAGCGGGAAGCTGGGGCCCCGGCCCATATAAAGAACGTCCTGGGCCTTGGCGATTTCCTCGCCCAGGGCCTTGAGCTTGACTTCCTGTTTCAGGAATTCGGCGATGTGGCGTGGTGTTTCCAGAAGGGCGGTGCAGAGCCGCATCTCGTCCGCTCCGTTTAAGACGCCGCGCGCCTCGCCGGCCGCGATGGCGAAAGCCGCCAGCGCCGCCAACTGGCAGGTAAATGCCTTGGTCGAAGCAACGCCGATCTCGGGTCCCGCATATGTCGGCAGCACGATATCGGCTTCCCGCGCGATTGAGCTTTCCGCCACATTGACGATGGCGATGGTGATCTGGCCTTGCGCCTTGGCGTGCCGCAAAGCGGCCAATGTGTCGGCGGTCTCGCCCGATTGAGAGACGAACAGCGCCACGCCGCCCTTGGGATAGACCGGATTGCGATACCGCAGTTCCGAAGCCACGTCTGTCTCAACCGGCATGCGTGCCAGCTTCTCAAACCAGTATTTCCCTACCATGCCAGCATAATAGGCCGTGCCGCAGGCCGAGATGGTGAGGCGCGACGCCTTCTTCAGCGCCTCGCGCAGGCCAACACCCTGACGGCGCACCACCGGCCCCGCCGGGTCGAGATAATGCGCCAGGGTATGGCCCACCACTTCCGGCTGCTCATGAATTTCCTTGGCCATGAAATGACTATGGCCGGCCTTGTCCACCAGCGCGGCGCTGGCTGCGGTGAGCCTGATTTCGCGATTGGCGGGGCGGTCCTCGGAATCGAAAATCGAAACCTCGGCCCCGTCAATCACCGCGACGTCGCCTTCTTCCAGGTAGGCGACGCGATTGGTGAAAGGCGCCAGCGCGAAGGCGTCGGAGCCGAGATAGGCTTCCTTCTCGGCATAACCCACCGCCAGCGGCGCACCCTTGCGCGCCCCGATCAGAAGACCTTCATGGTCCTTGAAGATCATGGCGATGGAATAGGCCCCGGTCAGCCGCCGGACCGCCGCCTTGGCGGCGGCCGCAGGCGTCATGCCCCGGTCCAGATTGTCGGTGATGAGATGGGCGGCCACTTCACTGTCGGTCTGGGATTCGAATTTGTGTCCCCGCGCCATCAGCTCCTCGCGCAGTTCGCGGAAATTCTCGATGATGCCGTTATGGACGATAGCGACCCGCGCCGTGGCATGGGGATGCGCATTGATTTCTGTTGGCGCGCCATGGGTTGCCCAGCGCGTATGGCCGATCCCGGTATGACCGGGTAGCGGCTCCTTCTGCAGCACCGCGTCCAGCTTCGACAATTTTCCCGGCGAGCGGCGGCGCTCGATCCTGCCATTCACCAGGGTGGCGATTCCCGCCGAATCATAGCCGCGATATTCCAGGCGCTTCAGCGCCTCCAGGATAATCGGGGCCACATCCTTCTTTCCTGCGATGCCGACAATGCCGCACATTATTTCTTCTCTTTGCTCTCTCGAAAGGCTTTGGCCCAGCCGGGTTTTTCCGTCAGCACGCCACGGGCGATGGCCAGCGCGTCAGGGGCCACGTCCTTGGTGATCACCGAACCTGCCGCGGTGATGGCGCCCGCGCCCACCTTCACCGGCGCCACCAGGGCGGTGTCCGAGCCGATGAAGGCGCCGGCGCCGATCTCAGTGAACGCCTTGGTATAGCCGTCATAGTTGCAGGTGATGGTGCCCGCGCCGATATTGGCGCCCGCGCCGATGCGCGCGTCGCCCAGATAGGAAAGATGGTTGGCCTTGGCGCCAGCTCCGAAGGCGGTATTTTTCACTTCCACGAAATTTCCGATATGGGCGCCTTCACCGATTTTGGCGCCGGGCCGGAGCCGCGCAAAAGGTCCGATGATCGCGCCGGAGGAAACTTCGACCGGCAGATTTGGGGCGCCTTCCAGATGGGAATAACTCCGTATCCACGCGCCAGAATGCAGAATAACGCCAGGGCCGAACACCACATAGGGATCGATCTCGACATCGGCTTCCGCCTGCGTGTCATGGGCAAAGAACACCGTTTCCGGCGCGGTCATGCCGACGCCCTCGGCCAGCAGCCGGGCGCGCATGCGGGCCTGGAATTTCGCTTCCGCCACCGCAAGTTCGGCGCGGCTATTGACGCCAAGCAGCGAAGTTTCGTCCGCCAGCGCAACGGCGCATTTGACACCTTCATTCCGGGCGATGCCGGGCACATCGGTCAGATAATATTCCTTTTGCGCATTTTCATTCTTCAGCGCCGCGGCCCATTTGAAAAACTTTTTCGCGTCGGCGGCATAGCAGCCGCCATTGCACAAGGTGACGGCGCGCTCCGGTTCGCTGGCATCCTTGTATTCGACAATGCGGTTCAAGAACCCGTCCGGCGTCAACAACACCCGGCCATACTGAGCGGGATTGATTGCCTGGAAGGCCAGCATGGCCAGGCCGGTTCGCGCCTGCGCTTTCAGGCACTCCAGGAAGACTTCCGGCGTCGCCAGCGGCGTGTCGCCATTGACGATCAACAGAGTGCCGTCAAAATCGAACAGCACGCCTTGCGCCGCCTTGGCGGCGTGGCCGGTGCCCTCCTGCTGCTCCTGGATTGCGATTTCGCAGCCAAGGCTGGCGGCATAGGCGCGCACCGCCTCGCCCGACAGCGAGGTCACCACCACGATGCGCTCCACGCCTGCCCCGCGCAGCGCCGCCACGACATGACCAAGCAGGGGGAGGCCCGCGATCTTGTGCAACACCTTGGGCAGCTGGGACTTCATGCGAGTCCCGGCACCTGCGGCGAGTATGATACCAGCCTTGGACATGGGTTCTCGGTAAGCCTCGCCGGGAAAAAGATGAAATAACGAATTGCAACTGTATATTGCCGCGATTCTAAGCCGGAAACCTTAAATCATGGCATCTGTCCGCTCCTTGGCTCTGGTTTTCGACCTGGACGGCACCCTGGTGGACACCGCCCCCGACCTTTTGGGCGCCACCAATGCCGTGCTGGAGACAGCCGGTCGCCCCGACATGGATACGGCCTCGTTGCGCCACATGGTGGGGTTCGGCGCCAGATCGCTGATTTCCCAGGCCATGGCGTCCACGGGTGCGCCCGTCGAAGACCACCAGATGGACCGCCTGGTTGAAATCTTTATCGCGCACTATCGCGCCCATATCGCCGATTTCAGCCGCCCCTTCCCTGGTGTGGCGGAGACATTGAAAAGTCTCAGGGCCGATGGGGCAAGACTGGGCGTCCTTACCAACAAGCCTGCAGAGCTGACTGGACTTCTGCTGGAAAGGCTGGAGCTTTCCGAATACTTCGTCGCGATTTACGGCGCCGGGCGGAAAACCTACACCAAGCCCGATCCGCGCATCTTCCATGATGTGGTGCTGGACCTGTTTGCTGGAGAGGGCGGCGCCGGCCCGGCGGTGATGATCGGGGATTCCATCACCGATCTTGCCACGGCACGGGCTGCCGGCGCGCCCTGCATATTGATGTCTTACGGCTATACCCCGGTGCCGGCGTCGGAGCTGGGCAGCGACATGGTGCTGGACGCGTTTGTCCAACTACCGGAAGCCCTGAAAAGCCTGGCGCTTTAAAGCTCCCAAACCGGCGCGGATCTGGACCACACCATGGTGCTGGCATGCACCAGGCGGTTTACCCGTTCCAGCAGGCGATCAGGCTGAAACGGCTTGACCATGTAGTCGCCCGCGCCTGAACCCATCGCCCGCATCACGGTGTCGTTGTCGCGTTCACCGGTCAGCATCATCACCGGTAGCCTGTCGGTGAAGGGATCGGATTTGATCGCGTCCAGCACATCGATGCCGGATATGCGCGGCATCTCAATGTCCAGGATGGCGGCCAAAGGCTCGCTTTTTCGGATCAGCGCCAAGGCTTCCTCGCCATTCCCGGCGCCAAGCACTTCATAGCCTCCCATCTCCAGGCGCAGGCAGACGAGACTGATGATCATGGGATCATCGTCGGCAATGACAATACGACGCTTCATAAGGTCCCCGGCAGAAGCCGGTACTAGAATGGTTCGGGACGGCTTAACAATTTGCACACAGTAACCAAGACAAATTGTCAGAATCGGGGGCTAAACCCCTTGCACGCCAGGGTTGATTACTGCGTAAAATGTTGACGATTCGGGGTGGGGCACCGCTGGCATGATAACTCTTGCGGCATGGAAAGGCGCGGCCAGGCTGGCAGCTTTGACCGCCGTCACCTTTGCCGGATTTTTCCTCCTGGGATATGGCGGCATTCTGATCGCCGGCGGCAACAGCAATCAGGCCTCGCCGGTCTGGCCCGCCACGGCCTTCGGCCTTTGCCTGCTGCTCAGGCTTTCCCGTTCGCGGAAAGACGATATCGCGATGTTTGCGGCGATCCTGGCGGCCGGGTTGCTTGCCAACGGGCTCGGCCACGCGACGGCGCCGCTGGTCATAGGCTTCAGCTTCATCAATGTCTTGGATGTCCTGGCCGGCCTTGTGGCCATGCGCAATTTCGCCCAACCGCGTTTCAACACCATCAAATCCGCTTTGCGCTTTGCTGTTGCCGCCGCGATCAGTCCGTCCCTGTTCGGCGCCTTCCTCGCCTATCTCCTGACATGGGCCACC
This sequence comes from Rhizomicrobium sp., assembly GCA_035568995.1. Lineage (GTDB taxonomy): Bacteria > Pseudomonadota > Alphaproteobacteria > Micropepsales > Micropepsaceae > Rhizomicrobium. Next base: position 10,557 of record DATMNL010000066.1, read on the forward strand.
GGAGGCAATGCGCCGGCGACCGGCCTGCACTGGTTTTTCGCCAATGTGCTGGGTGTCTGCATCCTGTTCCCCTTCGGCATGACGGTGTCGCTGCACCAATTCGCCAAGCTCCATCTCGAGCGGCGGTTTCTGGAAGCGATGGCGGTGTTTTTGCTGCTTGGGGCGGTGACAATACTGGGCTTTCGCCTGTCATCTTATCCGCTGCAGTTTCTGATCCTGGCGGCGGCGCTTCTATCGACCGCGCGTTTCCGCCTGATGGGCGCGGGCATGGCGATGATGGTGATCACTGTCATCGCGTTGGCCTCGCCCGAGCCTTTTCAGATCGTAAACATGGTGCCGCGGGTGGAGATTCTGCAACTGTTCCTGGCGGTAACCAGCCTGTTGTGCGTGCGCGCGGCAGTGGTATTGAACGAGCGCGACATGCATATGGCGCTGGTTGAACGGCGGCGGCGGCAGGCGGTGCGCGCCTCACGCTTCAAGAGCCAGCTTCTGTCGCACGTCAACCATGAAGTGCGGGGGCCGCTTTCGGCCATTATCGGTTTTTCCGGCATGCTGGAATCCGGCACTCTACCGCTCGACCGTGCCCATGAATTCGCCCATGTCATCGGCCACAATGGCGAATTGCTGCAGCGCCTGCATGACGATCTTCTGGATCTGGCGCGGGCCGAGGCGGGCGCGCTGTCGATCATTTCCGAACGCGTGCCGGTTGAGGCCACGCTCAAGACCTGCATCAGCGGCATTCACCTGGAAAGCGCGCTGGGCGGCAAGCCGGTGGTGCTGGAGGAGATGGACGAAAATCTGGCGGTCAGCGCCGATCCGATGCGCCTGGCCCAGATCATCAACAATCTGATCGCCAACGCCTACAAATATGGCGACAATTTCTCGCCCATCCATGTGCGGGCCCGGCGCCTGGAGGGCGGCTATGGCCGCATTGAGATCGCCAATTCCGGCCCCGGCATTCTCAGTCACGAGCGCGCCACCCTTTTTCGTCCCTTTGCGCGATTGGATACGGGCCGCAATGTACCGGGCGCTGGGCTTGGCCTTTCCATCGCCAAGCTGCTGGTGGAAAAACAGGGTGGCCGCATTGATTTTGAAAGCATTCCAGGCCGCCAGACCCGCTTCTGGATCGATCTTCCGCTGGTAGCTTGACGCACCCCAGCCAGCCACCTTATAGCCCTCGTCCGCCGCAAGGTTTTATGACCCGAAACTCAGGCGGGCGCGTAGCTCAGCGGGAGAGCACTCCCTTCACACGGGAGGGGTCACAGGTTCAATCCCTGTCGCGCCCACCATTACAAACCTGCCTCCGGCAGGTTTGTAATGGTGCCGAGCGGTGCGCGCGCCAGCGACTTGAGCATCGCGAGGCCCATTTCGAGAATGCGATCGCGCGTCAGGGATTGATTTTATTTTGTTGCGGCGCATTCGCGTCGCGGGGCCCTGTCGCGCCCACCATTTTAAGCGCCGCGTTGCGGCCCTTAAAATGGTGCCGAGCATCGCGCCCCGACAGGGGACTTGAGCGATGCAAGGCGCCAACTCAGAACCTTGTGGGGCCGTGCGCGGCGGCACCAACAACCGCCACAGAACCTCCAGTGGAAATTCGCACCCGATTTCAGATGGCTATGACCGTGCGCCGGCCGCGGAATATCTGAATTGCGCAGAGAGTTAACCATCGTGCAATGTTGTCAGAGCCAAACAAATACAGCTTTCCCAAGGAATAACCCGCCATAATGAAATTCTTCCTTATGAATCAGTGCCTTCTCATGAAAAAACAGCTGCCTATGCGACCAGTCGCCTCATTTTACATTGGCTACTCAGCTTACCAAGTTGTAATAGGCAACACACAAAGTTGCATGAGGCGGTTCGGTGCGACCTGCAGTCACGATATGCCCAACATGGTCGCCCATCCCGATGACATTGCACATTGAGAGATTGTCCGACCCCAGCGCGCTCGACGCGCTGACTGCGGAATGGGAGAAGTTGAACCAACAGCTGATTCCGCGCACGCCTTTCACGTCCCCTATATGGGCAAAGCTCTGGTGGAAACATTTGCGGCAAACGCGCGCCTCGCGCCGCCACGAATTTTTCGTCCATATCGTGCGCGATTCCACCGGCAGGCTGGTGGCGATTATCCCCTTGGTCATCACTCATCAACCGGCCTTCGGTCCGCTGCGCCTGCGCACATTGCAATTTTTCGGCGCTTCCGATGGCAGTATTACAGAGCACCGTCGCGTGATCTGCAGACCGGAAGACGAAGCGGAAATTATCCAGACATTCATTCGCTATCTGCATGACCTAAAAGCGAATTGGGACCTGTTCTTGTGGACGGGCATGCGTATCAACGGTCAGCCCCGCAACACCTCCAAAGTATACAGGAAAATTCCCGAATATGTGGTTTCGCTGCCAACAAGCTGGGCAAGTTTTCGGGCCGGCCTGTCGCGCAACATGAGGGAAAAAATACGCAAGTGTTACAAGCTTCTTTCGAGGAACGGACACACTTTTGTCTTTTGTGCTGTTGATCGGTCTGCGGAAATACCGGCCGCGCTTGATCGCTTCCTTGCGCTGCACGCGGCACGAGCCCGTTTCAAACACGCGTTCAAGCATCGCGACTATTTCGCGGAACCTTCGCGTCGGGATTTCATTGCCGATTGCGCTGTGCAAATGGCTAAGCGCAATCAGCTGGTGATATTCGAGCTCGAGATCGGAGGCAGGGTCGTCGCATCTCGTATGGCGTTCGTGTTCGGTTCCGAGATGTATTTATATTATTCGGGTTTTGATCCGGCCTGGGGGAAGCACAGCGTCATGACGACGCTCATGTGCGAAACTTTCAAGTGGGCAATAGAGCACGGTGTGCTGCTCGTAAATCTGTCAAGAGGCAAGGACCTTTCAAAGTTGCGATGGAGCCCTCGCGAACACGTCTTTCACGATTCCGCACTGGCGTCTCCCACCTTGCGCGGGCAGTTTGCATTCCAGGCTTTCGAAATCCTGGTTGGCCAATTCAGCTCCAGGCATTTATAGTGCCGGCGGCGGCGGACGAAATCGAACGGAATGCCAGTTCCAAATTGTGACATTCGCCTGCCCGGAATTTCGCTGACCCGAACGCCGCGGATTAAATATGCCGGTATGTCTTGCCGGCCCCGATTCCCAGCTGGTTTAATTGGGTATCCCCTGCTGCGGGCTTGCCTCCCCCAGGACGTCCCCCTATAAACAGGCCTGACCCATGTTGAATCCACACGGGGTTCCAAGGGTTGCCAAACGCCAGTCCCATGAAGTGAACCCTGCATTTGGGCGGGATGAGCGACACTTTCGAAAGCTTTTGCAGGTCTCATGATCCCCATGCGTGCACAGGTATGACTACCCTCGAGGAAAGCCTCCCCGCCCAATCCGCAATCGACCCGAGAAATCTGGCGCAATTGGTCGCCCGGTATCGCGAACCCAGCCGCGCGCGCAGCCTGTTTGAACTGTCAATCACCCTCGGCGCCCTTGTCCTGTTGTGGACAGCGATGTGGGCATCCCTTTACGTCGGCTATTGGCTCACACTGCTGCTTGCGGTGCCTGCCGCTGGATTCCTGGTGCGCGTGTTCATGATACAGCACGATTGCGGCCATGGGGCCTTCTTCCGGCGGCGCGCGACAAATGACTGGGTTGGGCGTGTCCTGGGAATTGTGACGTTCACGCCTTATGACGTTTGGCGGACCGCCCATGCGCAGCATCACGCCACGACAGGCAATCTGGATCGCCGCGGCATGGGCGATATCGACACTCTTACCGTGGGTGAATACCGGGCGCGTTCATGGCTGGGCCGCGCCGCCTATCGGTTGTATCGCCACCCCGGAGTCATGTTTGGCATCGGACCGGCCTATCTTTTCATTCTACAGCACCGCTTGCCGCTTGGAATGATGCGCGCCGGCTGGCGGCCCTGGCTCAGTTCGCTGGCCACCAATGCCGCGATCGCCCTGGCCGTGACCGGATTGATGCTTCTTGTCGGGCCGTGGCATTTCCTGCTGATTCATGGGCCGATCATAATAATGGCCGCCTCAATCGGCGTCTGGCTGTTTTACGTCCAGCATCAGTTTGAACAAACCTTGTGGGCGCGTAACGAAAACTGGAACTTGCAGGAAGCGGCGCTTTACGGAAGCTCCTATTATGATTTGCCCGCGATTTTGCGGTGGTTCACGGCCAATATCGGCATGCATCATATCCATCATCTGTGCAGCCGGATCCCTTATTACCGCCTGCCCCAGGTGCTGCGCGACCGTCCGGACCTGGCGCAAGTTGGCCGCGTCACGCTGCTGCAAAGCCTTGGCAATGTCCGTTTGACGTTATGGGACGAGACCAGAAATCACCTCATCTCATTCCGCCAGGCCCGCCGTCTGACAAGGTCTGAGCCGGGGCCTGAAACGGGGCGTTAGAGTAAATTTTTTTCAGTGTTTCCCGGGAATATTGTTGCAACTAAGTCTCATTGACATATATACCGACACCCTCTAACGGTTGAATACTTGAGAATGAGTATCAATTGTAAAGAGGGCTTTCATGGCCGGCACACGGGTATCAACCAGATGGGGCATAATTTCGGCCGCGCTCGCGGTGGCCGGCTTTCTGCCCGACAGCGCTGCGGCGGATGACCGGCCGTTCGCCTTCGCCTATACCACCGACATAGAAGCCCAGGGCGAAAAGGAAATCGAGCAGGAGATCACCTGGACCTCGGGCCACGCCCATGAGGCGTTTCAGGGAATCGAATCCCGCAGCGAGTTCGAATATGGGTTCACGGATAATTTTCAGGGATCCTTCTATCTCAACCATGATTGGTCGCGGACGCACCTCCACGCGCCCCTGGAACCGGTCGAGGCTTCGAGCCTGCCGGGCGTCTCCGCAGAATTCATCTATCGCCTGATGAACGTGTATTTCGATCCGATCGGTTTTGCGCTCTACGCCGAGCCAACCATCGGCAATGGTGCGCGTTCCTTTGAAGTAAAAGCACTCTTTCAGAAGAATTTCCTGAACGACGATTTGCGCCTTGCCCTGAACGTCAATGCCGAGAATCGGTGGGAGAAAAACAGCTTCGGGCAGTTTGACCAAAGCAGCGCGCTGGAATTCTTCGGCGGCCTTTCCTACAACGTCACGCCGGAATGGAGCGTCGGCGCGGAATTCGACAATGAGCGCGGCTTCGACGGTCTGATTCTTGGTGGTTCTTCGGCCTTTGCCGAGGATGCATATTTCGGCGGTCCGGCAATTTCATATGTCGGTCACCCGTTCCGTGTCGTCCTGGGCGCGCAAACGCAACTGCCATGGGCGGGCAATCCGGCAAAAACGCCTGGTGCGCTGGAAAGCGGTTACCTGTCCGGTGCGGAACGCTTTCGCGTCCGATTGAGGGTCGCCACCGACTTTTAGAGCGTACCGGCAAGGACACCACGCCATGAAATCGCTGCTGCCCGCGATTCTGTTCGCCCTCGTTTCAACGAGCGCAAATTGCGCCGATACCATCGTTTCGCTTTCGCTGAAGGACCACAAGTTCACGCCTGCCGAAATTCATGTGAAGGCCAATTCACCGACGACCGTCATATTGACCAACAATGACGACCAGACCGAAGAGTTCGACTCGACCTCCCTCAAGGTCGAAAAGGTGGTGGCCGGGCATTCGACGGGACAAATGCGGTGGCGGCCGCTGGCACCGGGGCGCTATCCGTTCATGGGAGAATTTCATTCGGACACCGCGCAGGGCGTCGTCATAGCGGAGTAGCGTCCGGTCGAACGCCGGTTGGACAGGCTGCCTGTGCCAACCGCGATGATGCAATTCCTATTTCGCCGCCGCTAGCGTGTCGTGCGCCACCTGGATCAGCGCCTTGGACTGGGCCGGTGAGATGCCGATGTCTTCCGCCACCTTGTCCTTGCCTGACAGCACCATGGGGTCCAGCCCGGTCACCCGGCCGAAATCCATCAGGGCTTCGAGATAATAGCCGAATACACTGGCGTGATAGTGATCATAGGCCCACAGATCCATCTTGCTGGCGCCAACATCGTCATAGGGGTTGTCGTCCGCGATGCCGGTATCTATGGCGCGGTTCCAGGCCAGCCCCACCGGCACAATGCCCGCGAAGCGCGGCTCTTCTTTCACTGCCTGTTCGTAACCGGCCTCAACATCCTTGCCCATCTGCTGGATCGGCTTGCCATGCCAGGGCGAACCGTCCGGATAGGTCATGTCGGCGCGGCTCCAGGTGGCGAACAGCCAGAGCTTGCTTTGCGGATTTTCTTTCAAAAACATCTGCGCGATGCGCTTGGACGATGACAACAGCAGCGTCCGGTCGTTGGGATGCGCCTGATCCAGGGTGGAGAAGCCATGCATCACCACAATGTCCCAGGGCTTCTGAATCCTCGCCAGCGTCTCGGGCACGGTGAACCAGTATTCCAGGCCCTTGCCGCCCACCAGCTCCGAACTCACATCATAGTCGGTGAGGCCCGCTTCCAGGGTGAATTGCTTGAAGATCGCCGGCACGCCGCCATAGGTATCGCCCCGCGCGTCCGGCCCGTTCAGATCATGCACCGTCTCCGGCCGGTAATGCTGCACGGCGGTGTGCGCGCCATAGGTGAAGCTGCTGCCCAGGAACAGAATGCTGCGCGCCGATGCCGGCGCGGCGCACAGAGCCAGCATCGCAGCGGCGCAGGAAATTTTTTTCAAAGCAGACATGATGCCTCCCGGGCGAAAATTAGTGCTGGAAGTTAGCACGAAGGACGGAACGCGCCAAAACAAACGGCCCGCCCCTCGGCTTGGAGGGACGAGCCGTTGGCATTCGCTCGCGCAGAACTGCTCCGGCGCGATCCTACATCTTCTTCATGCTCATGGCTGGAGCCGGAGCAGCGGCCTGCGCCGGGCGCGGCATGGCTCTGCGGCCGTTCACGACCGGCGGCAGGCCCTTGGCCTCGTAATACAGCTCGGCGACGAAACGCTTGGTGCTGGCTTCGTCCTCGCCCTGGTTCTGGCCCGCATAGGGCTTGAGGAGGTCGGCGGCCTGCACATCGTCCAGCGTCTTGCCGGCAGCGACCAGCTTCTTGGTCTTGCCCATCAGATCCACCAGCATGTTGCGGTAGGGAATCAGGTCCTTCTTGTGCACCAGCGTGCCATGACCGGGGATCAGCAGAGTGTTGTCGTCGGAGAGCTTGCCCATCAGGTCGATGGCGTCCAGCATGCCGTTGATCGAACCGCCATTGCCCTGGTCGGCAAAGGGGTAGCCGAAGTTGCGGTAGAAATCCTCGATGTAGATCACATTGGCCTTCTCGAACTTGATGATCGAGTCGCCGCCCATATGCGAGGGCATCATCGCGATCACATCCACCGTCTCGCCATTCATGTGCACGGTGACGGCGGGCTTGCCCCTGGTCGCCGGATCATAATTGTAGGTCACCACCGGCAGGCTGGCAGGATCCACCGGCTGCAGCGCGGGCGCGCCGGCCGGGCGCGGCCCCGCATTCGGATTCGGCAGCAATTCATCGCGCAGATTTTCCTGCGCCATGATCACCGCGCCTTGCTTGGCGAAATAGGCGTTGCCGCCGGTATGGTCGGGATGGGCGTGGCTGTTGATCAAGAGCTTGATCGGTCCGTTCGAAAGCGTGCGGACAGTCTTGAGCAGCTTCTCATGCACTTCTTCGTTGTTGGCATCCACCATCAGGACGCCGTCCGGGCCATAAAGCACCGCGACGCGGCCGCCCGACGCATCCGGATGGCTGGTATCGACGCCGGGATTGCCATGGATGATGGCGAGATTGGAGCCGATTTTTTGCTCCACGCTCATCACCACCTTGTCCCATTGCGCGAAGGCGCGCGGCGCAGGAGCAGCGGGCGCCGGTCCCTTCATGCCTTGCGCCCAGACGCATGCGGAAAGGACCGACGCGGCGGCGATCCCTCCCAATAACATTGCCTTGTATTTCATTGTCGTGACCCTCTCGCTTGATCTGTTGACGTTTCCCATGAGACCACGCGAAGAGAAGCTCTCCTTCGTGGGCATTCACTCCACAACTCGATGATTTTGTTGATGTTTCCCCAGTGACGCGAAGTCAGCCAGAACCCTGCGCCGCCCTGCCCGCCGGTTGCTTTTCTTTGCGCGCATGCTAGTTCATTCATGGGCTAAATCAAGCATCTAGCCAAAGCGCCGGCGCAGTTTGCTGACCTCCGCCAAACCAGAAATTGCTGCACCGCATGAACGCCGTCGAAACCCGCAAACAGGCAGCCCGGAACTGGTTTGAAGACCTGGCGGGCCGCATCATCGCCGCATTTGAATTGCTCGAGCGTGAAGCGCCCGCATCGCTCTACCCGGGCGCGTCTGGGCATTTCATCCGCACCCCCTGGTCGCGCGGTGCCGGAGGCGGCACACAAAGCAAGGACGAAGGCGGCGGTGTGATGGGCATGATGCGCGGGCGCCTGTTCGAGAAAGTCGGCGTGCATGTCTCCACGGTAGAGGGTGAATTCTCGCCCGACTTCGCCAGGCAGGTGAAAGGGGCGGCCGAGGATCCGCGCTTCTGGGCCAGCGGCATCAGCCTGATCGCCCATATGAAAAATCCGCATGTCCCCGCCGTGCATATGAACACCCGCATGATCGTGACCACACAAAGCTGGTTCGGCGGCGGCGCCGACCTCAATCCCATGCTGGGCGCGGCAAGGCTGGCGGACCATCCCGACGCGATGGATTTCCACGCCCGGCTGAAAACGGCCTGCGACGCATTCGATTCCGGCTGGTACGGCAAATACAAGAAATGGGCCGACGACTATTTCTGGCTGCCGCACCGGGGCGAACATCGCGGTGTCGGCGGCATTTTCTACGATCACCATGACAGCGGTGACTGGGACAAGGATTTTTCCTTCACCGAAGCGGTGGGCGAAGCCTTTCTGGACATTTATCCCAGGATCGTGAAACGGCGCTGGAATGAAAGCTGGACGCAAGCCGAACGCCACGAACAGGCGAAATGGCGCGGCCGTTATGTGGAGTTCAATCTCCTTTATGACCGCGGCACCACTTTCGGACTCAAGACCGGCGGCAACGTGGAAAGCATCCTCTCTTCCATGCCGCCGATTGCGGAGTGGCTGTGATGAAGCTGGGCACACGCGGCTCGCCGCTGGCCCTCACCCAGTGCCGCTTGGTGGCGGATCTGCTGGCGCGCGCTTCCGGCCAAAACGTGGAGGATTTCCCGCTGGAAAGTTTCATCACTAGCGGCGACCGGCTCAAGGACCAGAAACTGCAGGATGCCGGCGGCAAGGGACTCTTCACCAAGGAACTGGATGAAGCGCTGCTCGATCGGCGGATCGACGCGGGTGTGCATTCGATGAAGGACCTGCCCACCCGTCTGCCGGACGGCATCATGCTGGCCGCCGTGCCGGAACGCGAGGATCCGCGCGATGCCTTTATATCCCACAAGGCGAAAAGTCTGGGGGCTTTGCCGCAGGGCGCGGTGGTGGGCACGGCCAGCTTGCGCCGCCAGGCCCAGGCGCTGCATCTGAGGCCCGATCTGAAAGTCATCACCTTGCGCGGCAGTGTCCAGACGCGGCTCAAGAAACTCGAGGAAGGCGTGATCGACGCCACTTTCCTGGCGCTGGCGGGCTTGAAACGCCTTTCCCTCACCGCCCATGTCACATCCATGATTGATGATCGCGATATGCCGCCCGCGCCGGGACAAGGCGCGCTGGCCATCACCTGCCGCGCCGATGACACGAAGACGCGCGCGTTGCTGGCGAAAATTTCCAGTCCCATGAGCGAAATCGCGGTCGCGGCGGAACGCGGCTTTCTGGAAGCGCTGGACGGTTCCTGCCGCACTCCCATCGGCGCGCTGGCGACCATCACCGGCGGCAGGCTCGCGTTCCTGGGCGAAATATTATCGCCCGACGGCGCTCGTCGCTGGCGGCGCGAAGAATCGATGGCGCTGGGCAACCAGGCCGGCGCCGCCGCCCTGGGGCGTACGCTAGGCGCCGCCATTCGTGCCGAAGCGGGCGAAGCCTTCATTCAAAGCCTGGAAAAACGCGGATGGTGAAAAAACTTCTCTCGGTGTTGAAAGGCGAGCCGGCACCGATCCCGCCCATCTGGCTGATGCGCCAGGCCGGACGCTATCTGCCCGAATATCGCGCCCTACGCGCCAACGCCAAGGACTTCATCCAATTCTGTCTTTCGCCGGAGCTGGCGGTGGAAGTGACATTGCAACCGGTGCGGCGCTTCGAGCTCGACGCCGCCATCCTGTTCGCAGACATTCTTCTGGTGCCGCATGCGCTGGGCCAGAAGGTCTGGTTTGTGGAGGGCGAAGGCCCGCGCCTGGAGCCGGTGCGGGACCAGGCCGCTCTCGCAAAACTTGCTTATGATCCCAAAATCCTGGCGCCGGTGATGCAGACCGTCAAAGGCGTGCAAGCGGCGCTCAAGGATTCCACTGCCGCGCTGATCGGATTTGCCGGTGCGCCCTGGACAGTCGCCACCTACATGATCGAAGGCGCGGGCGGAACCGATCATGAAAACATTCGCCGGCTGGCCTGGACCGATGGGCCATTCTTCTCGCGGCTGATGGACCTTCTGGTGGAAGCCACCAGCTTCTATCTGATTGCGCAAGGTCATGCCGGCGCGGAAGTCCTGCAACTGTTCGAAAGCTGGGCCGGCACGGTGCCCGCAAACCTGTTTGAGCGCGCTGTGCTGGAGCCGACCGCCCGCATCGTCAAGGCGGTGAAGGCGCAGCATCCCGATATTCCCATCATCGGCTTTCCCCGGGGCGCGGGCGCCTGGATCACGCGCTATGCTGAAGCCACCGGCGTGGACGGCATCGGTGTGGACCAGATGACCGACATGGCAGCCCTGTCATTGCCGGCAAGGCTTTCCCTCCAGGGCAATCTCGATCCCGTGTTGTTGCTGCAAGGCGGCAACGCGATGCGGGACGAAGCAAAAAAACTGGTGGCGGCGATGGCGGGCCGGCCCTTCATCTTCAATCTCGGCCATGGTGTGATGCAACCGACGCCGCCGGAACATGTCGCCGATCTGGTCAAGGCGATCAGGGGTTGACAGCAAAGCCGCGCGGCGCATCCCCGCGCTGAAACATCTCCCACATGCTGGTGTAGGCCGCTTCGATATGCCGCCGGGATCGCTCGGTATCAAACAACGGCATGGTGAGCCGGTTTTGCGCCAGCTTCTGCCTCAGCCCCGCCAGCAGCGCTGGATCACCCGCCAGGCGCAGTGCCAGGGCCTGATAATCGGCCAGACTTTCCGTGACCAGCTCCGGCAGTCCCACGGCGTGCAGCAGGCTCGCCGCCACCCGGCCCGGCAACGCGCCGCCCCGGCAGGTGAGCAGCGGCACCCCCGCCCATAGCGCATCGCTGGCGGTGGTATGGCCGCCACAGGGCAGAAGGTCGAGAAACAGATCGGCTTCCTGCATCCGCGCCAGATGCTGCTCCAATGGGACCATCGGCGCGAAAATCAGCCGTTCCGCCACCACGCCGGCCGCTATCGCCGCGCGCCGCAGATGCCCGGCGAATTCCGGATTATTCTCCAGCAGCCACAACACGCTCTGCGGCGCGGCTCTGAGAATATTCATCCAGATGGAGAAAATTTCCGGCGTCAGCTTGTAGCTGCTGTTGAAACTGCAAAACACGAAATTCTTTTCCGGCAGTCTCAATGCGGCACGGCCGGGCGGCTTGCCCGGCAAAGCGCGCTTGGAATCGTTTACCTGATAGCTGTCCGGCAGGATGACGACTTTCTCGCTGTAGAATTTCTCTTCGGCTTGCGGAATCAAAATCCGGTCGGCCAGAAAATAATCGATATAAGGCGCGCCCATAGTGGCCGGTGAGCCCAGGTAACTCGCCTGGATGGGCGCCGGCCGGTGCGCGAACACGCCCATGCGGTGCAGTCCCACATAGCCGTTCAGGTTGACGAGAATGTCTATTTCCATGGCGGCGATTTTTTCCGCCGCCGCCCGGTTGGAGAGCCGCGAAATGTCAATCATGTTGCCGAAGGCGGCGGTCAGGCGCGCCCGCATCGCACTGCCATCGTCCCAGCCATTGTCGAAGGCGAAAAGCTCGAATTTCTCGCGGTTATGGCTCTCGAACAGGCCCGTCATCAACCAGGCGGTGGCATGTTCGCGAAATTCCCCCGCCACATAGCCCAGCCTGATCTTTTCCGCGGCGCGCCGCCCGGCATTCGCCAGCGGCGGGGCGGGCGGAAAATGATGGTTGGTAAAAATGACGGAACAGGCCTGAAGATCGGCCGGCGAATCCGAAACCGCCTGGTAGTGAAATGGCTGCGCCACGCGCCGTCCCGCCCGCACGCCCGCTATGACCCGCGAACGCAAGGTCTCGAAGTCGCGCCAGTCGCCGCCATGCATCCGAAGATACAGGAGTTCGCCCAGCGCATAATCGTAAGCGGGATTCAGCGCCACCGCTTTTTCCAGGTCGCGGACCGCCACGCCGTAATTGCCGTTCACCGACCATTGCATATTGCCGCGATTGTAAAGCGCTTCGGCATAATCCGGCTTGATTGCAAGCGCGCGGTCATAGCTCGCCAGCGCCTCAGCATGGCGATTGAGGCTGCGCAGGGCATTGGCACGATTGTTGAGCGCGCCGGAGAAATTGGGATCGAGGCGAAGGGCCTTGTCATAGCTGTCCAGCGCCTCCTCAAACCGGCTCATATCCTGCAGGGCGCGGCCGCGATTATACAGCAGCACCGCGCTGTCCGGCTGGATCGCCAGGGCCTGGTCATAACTCGCCAGCGCCTCTTCAATCCGGTTCAGCATCTGCAAGGCCGCGCCGCGGTTGCTGAGAATAGCAAAGCCCGGCTTCAGGGCGGCGGCGCGGTCGAAAAATTCCAGCGCCTTGGCAGGACTGCCCTGCTGGAAATAAATCACCCCCAGCAGCTGGCAGGCGTCAAAATCATCCGGCGAGGTGTCCAGAGCCTGCAGGCACAGCCGCTCGGCCTCGCCGGCCTTTCCCGCCTGATGAAGCGCAACGGCCTGTTCGCTCAAGGATGGGGGCGTCATCGAACTGCGGGTTGGCGGCGGCGGGGCGACTATGGCATTGCCCGCCCACCGGCGCAAAAGCGCAAACAGCCAAGGCTATTGGGGCGCCGCCGCACGAACCTTGTCCAGCACCCAGTCCGCCACGTCCTTGTTCACCGTTGGCCCTTCCAGGTCGCGCAGCAGCATGTGATAGCCCTGTTCATAGCGACGCACAGTGGCGCGCCCGCCTAGGTCGGCAATCACCGCTTGGGTGGCATCCTGGGGAATGATCTGGTCTTTGATCCCGCTCAACAGCAGGATCGGCGGGGCGTCGGTTATTTTTTGCGGCGCGGCCCTGGCCTCGTCCATCAGGTTGACCAGGCCGTAAAGCGCGTCAACGCGGGTTTCCTTCTGGAACAGGGGATCGCGGCCCAGGGCACGCAGCATGGCGGTATTGTCCGACGGCACGATGGTCACCACACGGCCGGCGGTGTTGTTCGACAGGATCAGGCCCGGCACCAGATGCGCCGTCAGGAACAGCGCCACGCGGTAGCTCAGCGGCATGTCGCGCCGCGCCCAGACGGCGGGAGCAACCAGGATGGCGCCGGCCAGGTGGGGAACCTCCGGCGTCGCCAATGCCGACAGCAGCACCGCCCCGCCCATGCTCTCGCCCAGCGCAAAGACGGGAATGCCGGGATACCGCGCCCTTGCCGCCGCCACGAAATCGAAAAGATCGGCCCGCATGGCGTCGCCGCCCGCCCACAGGCCGGGATTGGGGGCAGAGCCAAAACCACGCTGGTCGAAGGCAAGGGTGGTGATGCCGGATGCGGCCCATTGCATTGCCGGACCATCGAAGGAATTGGAATAATCGCTCATGCCGTGAAGTGCCACGATGATGGCGCGCGGCGAACCTTCTGCATCCCAGCGGCGCAGCGGCAATTGCAATCCGTCACGCGTGCGGAAAATATCGCCCTCCAGCCGTGGCGTCATGGATTGATCGCCCATCGGTGCCTTCGTGACGGCACAGGCAGACAGCGCCAGACCGATGATAAGCACAGTGACGCGCCGGATGTTGCGGAAAGCCAATATCAATGAGTTCCCGGTTTCAGGTCAGCAAGCCGATCATGCAGGCGGAAAGCCCGCTCGCCAAGGTACCGGAGATCAGCGCCTTGAAGCAGAGCGGCACGATCTCGGCGCGCCGTTCCGGCATCAGGGTACTCATGCCGGCGATCAGGATGCCGACACTGCCCAGATTGGCGAAGCCGCACAGCGCATAGACCATGATCAGGCCGGAACGCGCGTCCAGTGCGCCTTTGGGCAGAGCGGCGAAATTGAGATAGGCGACCAATTCATTGAGCACCAGCTTGGTGCCCATCAACCCGCCTGCCACCCCGGCCTCCTGCCAGGGCACGCCATAAAGCCAGACCAGGGGCGAAAACAGCCAGCCCAATATCCGCTCCAGGGTAACGGGAGCGCCGCCCGCGTGCGGGATCAGCGCCAATATCTGGTCGGCCAGGGAAACCAGCGCCAGCATCACGATCAAGAGCGCCATGATCTGCAGATAAATTTTGAGCCCATCCTCAGTGCCGCGCGCCACCGCATCCATGCTGGAGCGAAAGCCCAGATCGCCGGGAATAGTCTCGGTGGCCGCATCGCCCGGCACCATCAGCCGCGCGATCAGCACCGCGGCGGGCAGCGCCATCATGGAGGCGACCAGGACATGGCCCAGCGCCGCCGGAATTACATTCGCAAGCACGGTGGCATAAAGCACAAACATGGTGCCCGCGACCGACGCCAGCCCGACGGTGAACAGAATGAACAATTCGGTGCGGGTCATGCGCGGCAGGCAGGGGCGGATCAGGAGCGGCGCTTCGATCATGCCCAGGAACACGGTGGTGCCGGCGCCCAGCGCGGTGGCGCCGCCCAGGCCCAATGTCCTGCGCAGGATGAAAGCCAGCCCGCCCACCACCAGGGGCAGGATCCGCCAATACCACAGCAGCGCCGACAAGGCCGAGATCACGATCACCAGCGGCAGCACGTCGAACGCGAAGCTGGTCAGGGCGGCAGGATTGCTGACGGCAAAAGGCGCGGGCCCGCCACCGACATAGCCGAAGACAAAGCTCGTTCCCGCCCTTGTGGCGTCCGCCAATGCCGTTACCACGCTGTTCAGGCGCAGCAGCGCCTGGCGCGCGACCGGCAGCTTGAGCAGCAGCAGGGCGATGGCCGCCTGCAGCGCCAGAGCGCTGGCCACCAGGCGCAGACGAAAAGCGCGGCGATTTTCCGACAAGGCCCAGGCGATGAACAGGATCACCGCAATGCCGAGAACCGGCTGCAGACGGCTGAGAACGGAATCGGACATTAATCCCCGCTATGCCAGACTCTATCCGATTCGCGCGCGGCGCGGCGGGCGGCGCGCAGAAGGGGGACGCGTGGCGGCAAAAACACAAAAGCCGGTTGAAATTCGCGCCCTGGCCGGGGCGCGGGCCTTCCCGCCTCTCCTGATCGTGCTGTTTCATTTCAGCGAGGGCCATCACTACAGCGGCAATCCCTGGCTCGACCTGCTGGCGGCGCGCGGCTATCTGTGGGTCGAGTTCTTCTTTGCCCTGTCCGGTTTCATTCTCACCCATGTCTATGGCGCGCGGGTTGCCCAGCTGTTCAGCTGCCCGGGCTTTGCCGCCTTCATGAAGGCGCGGCTGACGCGCCTCTATCCGCTGCATCTCTTCATGCTGTTGGCCTTGCTGGCGCTGATGACCACCGCGCGCGCCTTCGCCCATTATGGCGGTTACGTTTCCTATTATGACTCGCCGTATCACGCGGACATGCATCTGAAGGGTTTTGTTCTCAGCCTCTTTCTGGTCCATGCCTGGAACACCATGAACACCCTGACCTGGAACGGGGCATCCTGGTTCGTCAGCGTCGAGTTCGCGCTCTGCCTGCTGTTTCCCATTTTCGCATGGCTGGGACACGGAAAAGTCTGGCGCGGGTTGGTCCTGATCGCCGCCGGAGTCGCGGGCCTGGTCCTGCTCGATTGGACCTCATTGCACGGGTTGGACATCACCTATCACAACGGCGTGCTGCGCGGCTTGTCGGATTTTTCCGCTGGCGTCGGCATGGCGGTTCTCTACCGGGAGCTGAAACCGCGCGACACGCTGCCGGCCCTGGCGCATTCCCTGATCCAGGCCGGGCTGCTGGTCGCGCTGTTCTACGCTTTTTACAACAGTGGCTGGTCGCACAATTTCAACGACATCTGGTGTGTCCTGCCGATGCTGGCGCTGGTGCTGGCGCTGTCCTTCGACCGCGGCCTTCCGGCGGAGGCGCTGAAAAGCCGCATTCCCCAGATGATGGGCGTCTGGTCCTATGCCGTCTATATGGGCCAGACCTTCTGGCTGCAGGCGATCCGCGTTTTTGAGCAGCGGCTTTACCCGGCTGCCAACAGCATTGTGCTGGGCATGCGCTTTTCCAGCCTGAATTGGTGGCTGGAGCCTGCCCTTCTGGTGCTGGTCTGCATTGCTTGGGGCGCCCTGCTGGCGAATTATGTCGAGCATCCCGCCACCAACGCGCTCAAATCTGCACGCTAACAATCTGAAATAATAAATTCGGACTTGCCGAGCGTTCGGGGTTGCGGCACTTTGAGGGGATGAACGACCTCGCGCTGAGTCTCAGACAGGCGCGGCTTTCTGATGCCGCAGACCTGGCGCGCATCTATGTCGAATCCTGGCAGGACACCTATGCCGGCATCCTGCCGAACAACCTGCTCTCCGCCATGTCGGTCAAAAACCACACCATCCGCTGGCAGAATCAGTTGCGCACCCCCGGCTCGGTGATCGTTGCCGAGGACCGCACCCATGGGCTGATCGGCCTGGCCAGCCTGGGCGGCGCACGCGACCGCGGGTTGGGTTTCGAGGGCGAGGTCTATACGCTGTATGTTGACCCCGGGTTTTTCGGCCGCGGCGCGGGTCGCAAGCTGCTGCATGGTGCCTTCGCGGCGCTGAAGGAACGCAAACTCCATTCCTGCCTGATCTGGAGTCACGCCCGCAACAATGCCTGTTATTTCTATGAAGCGATGGGCGGCCAGCGCGTGGCGGAGCGGATGACAAGGCTGGGCGGCGAGCCGACACCGGAAATCTGCTTCGGCTGGAAGCGGCTGGCGACCAGTCCGCGGCGGCTGGCGATTTGATTTTCTACTTACAGATCCCTCGGCCTGACGAAATCCGCCAGCGCGCCTTCTCCCGGTCTTAGCTCGCGCCATTTGTCGACATCGAAATCCAGCACCGCCAGGGCGGCGGTGGGAAATTTTTCTTCCAGCACATCGCGGCGGGCGCGTTCCTTGCGCGCCACCTTGTCGCGCGCCAGCAGCACAGCCAGATCCTCCAGGCCCGGATTATGGCCCACCACCATCACACCCGAAACACCGGACGGCGTCGCCTGCACCATGCCGAGGATTTTTCCGGCTTCTGCCAGATAGAGCGCCTCACGATAGTCGGCTTTGGCATGAACTTCCCGCAGCACCAGGTCAGCGGTTTGATGGGTGCGGGCAGAGGTCGAGATCAGCATCAGCTCGGGAGCAAAGCCGTTCTTGCGCAGGTAGCGGGCCATGGCGCCAGCATCATGCATGCCGCGGACCGTCAGGGCGCGGGCATGGTCGTCCAGCCCGGGCTCGGAAGGCACCGCCTTGGCATGGCGCAGAAGGTAAAGGCGCTTCATCCCATGTTTTCTGGAGGCCCAGCTCCCAGGCCCCCCATAAACCGCATAGCCGCACGGATTTGGGCGGAGTCTAAGGAACTTGACCCAAACCCCGCAAGCACGCGAAAACCGTGGGCCTTCAAGGAAAATCCATGGCGACCAACAAAAAGCCCGGAAACTGGAGAAAACGCACCTTGGGTGTGCGGGCCGGCCAGTCGCGGACGCCCTTCCAGGAGACATCGGAGGCGCTATTTCTGACCTCTGGCTATGCCTATGAGGCGGCCGAGGAAGCCGAGGCCCGTTTCAAAGGCGAGATTGGCGGCTTCCAGTACAGCCGTTTCGGCAATCCCACGGTTTCGGTGTTCGAGGAACGCATGGCGGCGCTGGAGGGCGCGCCGGTGGGGCGGGCCACCGCAACCGGCATGGCGGCGGTGACCGCCGTTTTCCTGGCCGCGCTGAAAACCGGCGATCATGTGGTGGCGGCGCGGGCGATGTTCGGCTCCTGCCTGCATGTGGTGGAGCAGATCCTGCCACGCTTCGGCATAAAGACCACGCTGGTGGACGGCGAGGATGCGGGTGCCTGGGAAAAAGCGATGCGGCCTGAGACCCGCATGCTGTTCCTGGAAACCCCTTCCAACCCCACTCTGTCCATCGTGGATATGAAGGCTGTGGCGAAAATCGCCGACAGTCACGGCGCGCTTCTGGTGGTGGATAATGCCTTCGCCACCCCGGCGCTGCAGCGGCCGATGGAATTTGGCGCCCATATCGTGGTGCACTCCTCGACCAAGTATATCGACGGCCAGGGCCGCGCTTTGGGCGGCATGATCCTGTGCGGTCAGAAATTCCTCGACGACCATTTGCAGGTCTTCCTGCGCAATACCGGCCCCTCGATCAGCCCTTTCAATGCCTGGCTGCATCTGAAGAGCCTGGAGACACTGGACATCCGCATGAAGGCGCATTGCGAGAACGCGGCGCGCCTGGCCGATTTCCTGGGCGGCCAGCGCAAGGTCACGCGCGTGCTCTATCCCTTCCGGCCGGATCATCCGCAGCACAATCTTGCCCGCGCCCAGATGGAAGGCGGCGGCGGCGTGGTGGCCTTTGAAGTGGAAGGAGGCAAAGCGGCGGCGTTCAAGCTGGCCAATGCCCTGGGTCTGATCGA
>DATMNL010000067.1:0-17416 GCA_035568995.1 Rhizomicrobium sp.
GCGCTCAAGGCGCGGGAAATCCTCAAAAAAACGGCTTAGCTGGACGGGTGCGACACCCCCTGTTAGAAGCGTCGGCCCTCCAGGTTCACTATGTCCGAAAAGCCCGAAAAGCCCGAAAAACCCGCCGAATCTCCCGATTACCGGGCGACCATGTTCCTGCCGGCCACCGATTTTCCCATGAAAGCAGGGCTGCCGGAGGCCGAGCCCAAATGGCTGGCGCGCTGGGCTGAGATGGACCTTTACGGAAAAATCCGCAGCCACGCGCGGGGGCGGGAACTTTTTATTCTTCACGACGGCCCGATCTATGCCAATGGCGATATCCATTCCGGCACCGGCCTCAATCACATCCTGAAGGACTTTGTGGTGCGCTCCCAGGGCATGCTGGGCAAGGACGCGCCGTATGTGCCGGGCTGGGATTGCCACGGCCTTCCCATCGAATGGAAGGTGGAAGAGAAATTTCGCGCCGAGGGCCGGGCGAAGGACGAGATTCCCAGAGACGTGCTGCGCCGTGAGTGCCGCGCCTTTGCCGGCCACTGGTTGAATGTGCAGCGCGAACAGATCAAGCGGCTGGGGCAGATCGGGGATTTCGAGCATCCCTATACCACCATGAACTACAAGGCCGAGGCGGTGATCGCGCGCGAAGCCATGAAGTTCGTGGAGAACGGGCTGCTCTATCGCGGCTTTCGCCCGGTGATGTGGTCGCCTGTCGAGAAGACCGCCCTGGCTGATGCCGAGGTCGAGTATCACGAGAAAACCTCACCCACCATCTATGTGAAGTTTCCGCTGGTGAAAGCGCCGAAAGAACTGGCGCATACCTTCATCGTGATCTGGACCACGACGCCCTGGACCATTCCCGGCAACCGCGCCATCGCATTTTCGCCGGATATTTCCTACGGGCTCTACCAGATCGCCGACGCCGCCGGAGAGTCGCTGGCGCGGGCGGGCGAGCAGCTGCTTTTGGCCGACACGCTGGCGGAGCAGGTCGCCAAGCACGCCAAGATGATGCTGAGCCGGGTGCGGACGGTGGACACGGCGGAATTGAAATCGCTTGTGGCGGCGCATCCCTTCCGCAGCCAGGGTTACACCTTCGATGTGCCGGTGCTGCCCGCCGCTTTTGTCACGGCTGATACCGGCACCGGCTTTGTCCACAATGCGCCCGGTCACGGCGAGGATGATTTTGAATTGCTGGTGGGCGCAGACCGCGATTATCCCCGCAACAATCCCGACGCTTTCAATGTGGTGCTGCCGGACGGCAGCTTTGCGCCAAACGTGCCGATCTTCGCGGGCAAGCGCATCCTGACGCCGGAAGGCAAGGACGGCGACGCCAATGGTGCGGTGATCAAGGAATTGATCGCCCGCGGCAAGCTGCTGGCCAAGGGCACCCTGCGCCATTCCTATCCTCATAGCTGGCGCTCCAAGGCGCCGGTGATTTTCCGCGCCACGCCGCAATGGTTTGTCGCCATCGACATGCCGATGAAAAATCATGGCTTCAAGACGTTGCGCCAGTTGGCGCTGGCTGCGATCGGTGAAACAAAATGGTATCCGCCGCGCGGCGCCAACCGCATCGGCGCCATGGTGGAAACCCGTCCCGACTGGGTGCTGTCGCGCCAGCGCGCCTGGGGCGTGCCGCTGGCGATCTTTGTCGAGAAGAAATCCGGCCTGGTGCTGAACGATCCGGCGGTCTTTGGGCGCATCGAGGCGGCGTTCGAGGCCGAAGGCGCGGATGCCTGGTTCACCTCAAAGCCGGAACGCTTCCTGGGCGAGGGGCGCAAGGCGGCGGATTACGAACAGATCACCGATATATTGGATGTCTGGTTTGATTCCGGCTCGACCCATGTCTTCACATTTGAAAATCCGATTGACCCGCATTGGCCCAAGGCCGACCAGGCTGATCTCTATCTGGAAGGTTCGGACCAGCATCGCGGCTGGTTCCAGTCCTCGCTGCTGGAATCCGTCGGCACACGGGGGCGCGCGCCCTATAAAGGTGTGCTGACCCACGGCTTCGTGCTGGACGAAGAGGGACGCAAAATGTCCAAGTCCCTGGGCAACACCCTGGCGCCGCAGGTGATCGCGGAAAGGCAGGGCGCCGATATCCTCAGGCTGTGGGCGGCCTCGTCGGATTTCACCGAGGATTTGCGCATCGGGCAGGACATCATCAAGTCCAATGTCGAGTCCTATCGCCGGTTGCGCAACACCATCCGCTTCATGCTCGCCAACCTGGCCGGATTCGACGAGAAGGAACGCATTGCCCATGACAATATGCCGGAGCTGGAGCGCATGATGCTGGCGAGGCTGGCGGAGCTGGATGAAAATGTCCGCACCGGTTATGCCGGTTTCGACTTCAACCGCGTTGCGGCGACGCTGTTTTCCTTCTGCACCAACGAATTGTCGGCCTTCTATTTCGACATTCGCAAGGATGCGCTCTATTGCGATGCCGCTGCGGCGCCGCGCCGCCGGGCCGCGCGCAGCGTGATGGACGAAATCTTCCGCCGCATCGTCACCTGGTTCGCGCCGATCCTGTGTTTCACCATGGAAGAGGCCTGGGTCTCGCGCTTTCCCGGCGAAGGGCAAAGCGTGCATCTGCAGGATTTTCTTGCCACACCGAAGCAATGGGCTGATCCGCTTCTGATCGAGAAGTGGAAACGCATCCGCGACCTGCGCCGGGTGGTCACGGGCGCCCTGGAAATTGCCCGGGCGGAAAAGAAAATCGGTTCCAGCCTGGAAGCGGTTCCCTTCATCATCCTGGAAAATGAATCCGACGCGGAGATCCTGGCCAGCATCCCGTTCGAGGAAATCGTCATCACCTCGGGCGTGGAGATCGAGGCGGTGGCGGCGGGCACGGACAGCGATTTCGCCTTGCCCGATGTTCCGGGCGTCAAGGTGCGGTTTGAGTCGGCGCGGGGCGGCAAGTGCGAGCGTTGCTGGCGCGTGCTCCCGGAAGTGATGGCCCGCCACAGCCATCTGTGCAACCGCTGTGACGCCGCGGTTGCCCCAAGCGTGCCCACATGAGGCCGCGGGAGCTGGGCGGACTCGCGGCGGCGGTGGCGCTGATCGCCGATCAGGGCTCCAAGCTTTTTCTTTTGTACGGCGCGGACTTTGTCCATATGGCGCCGGGGGGCACTGTACCTGTCTTGCCGTTTTTTAACCTAGTGATGGTGTGGAACCCCGGCATTTCCTACGGGCTGTTTCCGGCCTCCAGCAAAGTGGGAACTTTTGCCCTGGTGGGCCTGTCTTTTCTGGCTGTGTTGGGCCTGGGCTGGTGGCTTTGGCAGACCACCAGCCGCTCGCTGGCGTTGGGGCTGGGGCTGGTGATCGGCGGGGCCATCGGCAACAATATGATCGACCGGGTGGTTTATGGCCGGGTGGCCGATTTTTTCCACTTTTACGCCTTCGGTTATGACTGGTATGTGTTCAATATCGCCGACATCGCCATTACCCTGGGCGCCGTCGCGATCATTTATGAGGTGCTCAAGCCCGAGCACCCGCACGCGACCTAGAGGCACAATGCGTACTCAGATATATTTTCGGCTGGCTGTGCTGGGCGTCATGGCGCTGTCGCTGTCCGCTTGCGACAGCATCCGGCGCGAAGCCGGCCTGACCAAGCAGGCGCCCGACGAATTCGCGGTGGTGACCAAGGCGCCCCTGATCATTCCGCCCAATTTTAATTTGCGCCCGCCGGCGCCGGGCGCGCCGCCGCTGAACCAGGAAGGTCCGACGGATTCAGCCCAGGCGGCTCTGTTCAACGGCTCCGATCCCGCCACCGTGGCGGCCGGCATGAGTCCCAATCTCAGCTTGGGCGAGCGTATGCTGCTGGCCACGGCTGGGGCGCAGAACACCGATCCGGCAATTCGCGCCGAACTTGAAGCGGATTCGCGCGCCGCCGCCGCCGCCGCCGACCAGAGTTTCACCGACCGCGTGCTGAGCGGTACGCTGGCCCCCAGCACCGCGCCCAAAAAGCCGGAGCCAAAGAAAGCATCGGGCGGCTGGTTTGACTGGCTCTAGGATCGCCGCCTGCGGTTTGGCCGCGCTGACCGCTCTGTGCTTCAGCGCGTCGGCCGCGACCAATGCCGCGCCGCCAGAACATGCAGGCGGGCAATCCCCGCAAGTGTTTCAGTTCGCATTGCAGAACGGCATGCAGGTGCTGGTGATCCCCGATCACCGCGCGCCGGTGGTGACCCAGATGCTGTGGTTCAAGGTGGGCGCGGTCGACGATCCGCCCGGCGTATCGGGCATGGCCCATTTTTTCGAGCATATGATGTTCCGCGGCACCAAGGAGGTGCCGGGCGACTCCTTTGCCCAGACCATCGGGCGCAATGGCGGCGAGGAAAACGCCTTCACCACCCACGACTATACCGCCTTCTATGAGCAGATTGCCGCCGACCGGCTCAAGCTGGCGATGGATCTGGAAGCTGATCGGATGGCGAATTTGGATCTGAGCGACAACAGCGTGGCGACCGAGCGCGATGTGGTGCTGGAAGAGCGCCGCATGCGCATTGAGAACAACCCCCAGGCCCTCTTGGGCGAGCAGATGGCAGCGGCGCTGCATCTGTCGCATCCCTATGGCCGGCCGGTGATCGGCTGGTCGGAGGAAGTGCGCCGCCTCGACCGGGTTTCGGCCCAGGATTTCTACGATCATCATTATGCCCCCAACAATGCCATCCTGATCCTGGCGGGCGACGTAACCCCCGACCAGATCAGGCCGCTGGCCCAGGCGGAGTATGGCAAGGTGCCGGCGCGGGAACTTCAGCCTCGCGCGGAATATACCGAGCCGCCACGCATCGCCGAATCCCGGATGACAGTGCAGCGTCCCGATGCCAGGGTGCCGGTCTTCAGCCGCATCTATCGCGTGCCGTCCTATGCCCAGGCGGCGCAGGGCCAGGCCGAGGGTTTCGAGCTTCTCTCCCAGATCATGGGCGGCGACCAGACGTCGGCGCTCTATCGCATCCTGGTCGAGCAGAAGAAGCTCGCCTCCGATGCCGGCTGCAATTATGACGGCTTCACCCGCGATGCGGCGGAGTTCAACGTCTATGCCGTGCCGCGTCCCGGCGTGTCGCTGGAGACGCTTGAAAAGGCGGTGGACCAGGTGATCCAGGGCTTTACCGCCGCGCCAGCCGCCGCCGCCGATCTCACCCGCGCCAAGACCCAATTGGTGGCTTCCGTCACCTATCGCCGCGACAGCCAGTACGCCATGGCCACAGCCTATGGCACCGCCCTGATGATCGGGCTGACGGTGGATGACGTGAATGCCTGGCCGTCGCGCATTCGCGCGGTGGACGGCAATGCCGTCCGGCGCGCGGCGCAGAGCCTCAACAGGCGCGACGCGGTCACCGCCTATATGCTTCCCATGGGAGGCGCGAAATGAAGCGACACTTTCTTGCCTTCATCGCGCTTGTTCTTTTCGCGGTTCCCGCATTGGCCGCGGACATCAAAAATCTCGACCTGGGCAAGCATGCCGAAGTCTGGTTCGCCGAGGATCATACCGTGCCGATCGTGGCGGTGGCGGCGGCGATGCCCGCAGGCTCGGCCTACGATCCCGGCGACAAACCCGGTCTTGCCTCGTTCGCGGCCTCGCTGATCGACGAAGGCGCGGGCAGCATGGATTCCAAGGCCTTTCATGAGGCGCTGGCCGACCGCGCCATCCAGTTTCGCGCCGGTGTCGAGCGCGACTATCTGGTCGTTTCGGTGGTCACCCTGACGGAGAATCTGCCCGAGGCGATGCGCCTCTTGCAGACCGCGCTGACCCGTCCGCGCTTCGATCCCGAAGCGGTGAGCCGGGTGCGCACCCAGATTCTCCAGTCCCTGGCGCAGGCCGAGAGCCAGCCGCCGAATGTGGCGCGGCGGGCTTTTGCCCGGACCTTCTTCAACGGCCATCCTTACGGTCATCCCTCCGAAGGCGACGCCGCGTCCATCCAGGCCATCACTCTGGAAGACCTGAAGGGGTTCGCCAAAAGCCATTGGGTACGGGGCGGCATAGAGATTTCCGTGGCGGGCGACATCACTGCCGCTGCCGCCACCAAGCTGATCGCCGACACATTCAAGCCGGTGCCGGAGACAACGCCGCCGCCGCTGCCCCCGATCGGCAAACTGGGCCAGCCGGGCGTACATGTCAGCGACATGCCGGTGCCGCAACCCACCGTGATCTTCGGACTGCCGGGCATCATGCGGCAGGACCCCGATTTCATCGCCGGCTATGTCGCCAATTACATCGTAGGCGGCGGCGGATTTTCCTCACGCCTGACCGATGAAGTGCGGGTCAAGCGCGGGCTGACTTATGGCATCGAAACCTCGCTGACGGCTTTCAACCGCGCCAGCATCATGCAGGGTTCGGTCGCCACCCGCGCCGATGCGGTGCGCCAGACCATTGCGGTGGTGCGCGATACCATGGCCAAGTTCGCCGCCGGCGGCGCCACCCAGGCGGAACTGGACGATGCCAAGACGTTCCTGACTGGTTCGTTTCCCCTTGCCTTTGCCTCCAATGCCGGGATCGCGTCCCAGCTCAACACCTTCCAGCGCCAGGGCCTGGATATCGGCTATGTCGCGCGACGCAATGGGCTGATTCAGGCGGTGACGCTGGACGACATCAAGCGGGTGGCCAAGAAGCTTTACGATCCCGCGCGCCTGACCGTGGTGGTGGCCGGAACCCCGGCGGAAGGACGTTCCGCGCCCGAACAGCCCAAGGTGCCGGTGCGTCCGACCCCGCCGCTTGCGGGATCATCGGGGACATCCGCGAATTCAGCCGCCACGGGCAGTGGAACAACCGCGCCTGTCCCGCCCCCCGGCGTCAGGCCGGCGGTCAAGCCGGTGGTGAAACAGCCGGTCCCGCCGGCCAAGCCGGCAACGCCGGGGCCGTAAACGCCGCCTGTTGATGGCTTGGCGGGCAGGAACGAACGTCAAAAACCCTCTGCTAGGATGGTCTCCATGTCCGACTCAAAATCCTCCCCGCTTCGCTTTTCCCTTGATCTGGCCTTGTCCGGCAAAGGCGCGCCGCTGCCCTATGCCTGGACGGCATCGCTGGCAAAAGCCGATGGGGCGCTGGTCTGGCTGCGCCAGCAGGCGGCGGGCAAATCGCTGGAGCTGCTGGGCCTGCCGGCGCGGACCGACGATCTGCGGGCGGCGCAGAAAGCCGCCGCCGCGATCAAAGGGATGAAGACCATTGCGGTGCTGGGCATAGGCGGCTCC
Organism: Rhizomicrobium sp.; assembly: GCA_035568995.1. GTDB lineage: Bacteria > Pseudomonadota > Alphaproteobacteria > Micropepsales > Micropepsaceae > Rhizomicrobium. Next base: position 7,180 of record DATMNL010000067.1, read on the forward strand.
AGCCTGGGCGGCCAGGCCCTGACGGCATTGAAGAAGAAGCCCGGCATTGAATTTCATGACAATCCCGATCCATTTTCCTGGGATGCCGCCTTGAAGCGCTTTGATCTCAAGAAAACGCATTTCATCGCCATCTCCAAATCCGGCGGCACCGCCGAAACCCTGATGCAGGTCCTGACCGCGGCGGAAGCTTTGAAGAAAGCCGGCGTCAAAAGCCTGAAAAAACATTTCGCCGTCATCACCGAGCCCAAGAAAAGCGTGCTGGGCGATTTCGCCGATGGCATCGGAGCGCAGCGCCTGGACCATCCCACCGGCATCGGCGGGCGCTATTCGGTGCTCTCCATGGTGGGCGTGCTGCCCGCTATTTTGATGGGGATCGACGTCAAGGCGTTGCGCGCGGGCGCCGGCGCCGTGCTGGCGCAAACCCTGGCGGCGAAAAGCGCCAATGATGCGCCTGCCGCGGAGGGGGCGGCGCTGCATCACGCTTTGGCCGGTGAGAACAAGCTGGCGACCACGATCCTGTGGCCCTATGCCGACACGCTTGCCGTGTTCGGCGGCTGGTGGCGGCAGCTCTGGGCCGAAAGCCTGGGCAAGGACGGCAAGGGATCGACCCCCGTGTCGGTGCTGGGGCCGGTGGACCAGCACAGCCAGCTGCAATTGTTCCGCGACGGGCCGGGAAATGCGTTGTTCACGATTGTCACGGTGGACACCAAGGGCAAAGGCGCGGTGGCGCCGCGCGCCGCCGCCAAATCGCTCAAGCTGGATTACCTGGCGGGAAAAAGGCTGGGCGACCTGGTGGACGCGGAAGCGCGCGCCACCGCCCAGACTCTGTTCAAGAATGGCCGCCCGGTGCGCGGTATCCATGTTCCAGAGGTCAACGCCTTCAGCATGGGGGCGCTGATGATGCACTTCATGCTGGAGACGATTTTGATGGGACGGTTGATGGGGGTTGATCCTTTCGATCAACCCGGAGTCGAGGAAGGAAAAATTCTGGCACGACAATATTTGGGTGAGGGCTGATGGTCCGGTCCGGCCCTTCGCTTCGCTCCGGGCGTTCTCGGCTCTCGCAGGTCCACCGGACCTGCTCATGCGCTACGCGCACCGCCGCTCACCCATTTAACCAGCCTGGCGTGGAAGAAGGCAAGGTTCTGGCGCGGCAGTATTTGGGTGAAGGATAGTAATGGCGATCCGCCGACTTTCCGAGGGAACAGTGAACCGCATCGCAGCAGGCGAAGTGGTTGAGCGACCGGCGGCGGTCGTGAAGGAACTGGTCGAGAATGCGCTGGATGCCGACGCGACCCGCATCGAAATTGCCGCATCGAATGGCGGCGCCGACTTGATCCTGGTGGAAGATGACGGCAGCGGCATGGACAGGACCGACCTGTCCCTGGCCATTGAACGTCATGCCACTTCAAAACTGCCTGAGCGCAATGGCGAGGACGATCTCTCCCATATCGAAACTTTGGGGTTTCGCGGCGAGGCATTGCCCTCCATCGGCGCGGTAGCGCGGCTTGCCATCGTGAGCCGCACCGGGACGGGCGAAGCGCATGAGATCAAGGTGGATGGCGGCAAACTCGGCGGTCCGGGCCCGGTTTCGTTTCGCGCGGCGGGCCAGCATGGCACGCGGGTGGAAGTGCGCGAATTGTTCTATGCCACGCCGGCGCGGCTGAAATTCCTCAAATCGCCGCGCTCCGAAGACCTGGCGATCAGCGATATCGTCAAGCGCCAGGCGATGGCGCGGCCGGATGTGGCGTTTCACATGACGCTGGATGGGCGGCGGGCGCTGGATCTGGCCGCCGACGGAGACCTGTTCGAGGGCCGGCTGGCGCGTCTTTCAAAAATCATGAGCCGGGAATTTTCCGACAATGCGGTGAAGGTGGAGGCGGTGCGCGAGGGCGTGTCGCTGACCGGCTATGCCGGGCTTCCCACCTACAACCGGGCCAATGCGAGCATGCAGTTCCTGTTCGTGAACGGAAGGCCGGTGCGCGACAAGCTGTTGATCGGGGCGGTGCGCGGCGCCTATGCCGATTTCCTGGCGCGCGACCGCCATCCGGCGCTGGCGCTGTTCGTGGATTGCGATCCGGCTTTTGTGGATGTGAATGTCCATCCCGCCAAGACCGAAGTGCGTTTCCGCGATGCCGGGCTGGTGCGCGGGTTGATCGTGGGGGCGCTCAAGCATGCCTTGAACCAGGCGGGTCACCGGGCTTCCACCACCGTGGCGGGCTTGGCAATGTCGGCCTTCCAGCGCCAGAGTCCGGACTTTGCGGTGCGCGATCAGTGGGGCACGCCACCGTCCGCCGGTCATGGCGGATTTCGCGAGGGCGCGCCGCTGTTCGCGTCGGAAAGCGCGCCCATCCTGTCGGCGCGGGTGGAAGAGGCGCCGGAAAGCATTGCCGATACGCCGCTTGGCACGGCGCGGGCGCAGTTGCATGAAACCTATGTGATCGCCCAGACCCGGGACGGCATTGTGATCGTGGACCAGCATGCCGCGCATGAGCGGCTGGTCTATGAGCGGATGAAAAAGGCACTCAGCAATGGCGGCATCGCCAGGCAGCCTTTGCTGATTCCCGAAGTGGTGGACCTGGACCCTTCGGAAGTGACGCGGGTTGTGGCGCGGGCCGGCGAGCTTGCGGAGCTGGGCCTGGTGGTGGAAGGCTTCGGCCCGGACGCGGTGATGGTGCGCGAAGTCCCCGCGATGCTGGGCAAGCTGGATGTGAAAGGCCTGGTCCGCGACCTGGCCGATGAGATCGCTGAAAGCGGCAATGCCCTGTCGCTGAAGGAACGGCTGGAAGAGGTTGCGGGCACGCTCGCCTGTCACATGAGCGTGCGGGCGGGACGGCGGCTCAATGCCGAGGAGATGAATGCGCTGCTGCGCGAAATGGAAGCCACCCCCCATTCCGGCCAGTGCAACCATGGCCGCCCCACCTATGTGGAGTTGAAACTTGCCGATATCGAACGGTTGTTCGGACGGCGATAGCGGAGGCACGGATGGAAGGGCCGGGCTGGTACGCTCAATGGAGGCATCAAGCAATTCATGCGCTTTTTGAAAAGAACGAAAAGCTAGAAGCCGAGTTCAAGATTGGAACATGGCCGCGCTGGGACTACGACCTCGATAGGGCGTGCCTCGTATTTTCGCGCGATGGCAAGCCCGGTGTATTCGCAGAGGTACAAGCCGTCGGCAGCGTTGCGACAGACAAGAGTTGGCTTTGGGCATGGGCCAATGATTCTTTGCCGGAGACGATCATCGCGAATGCCCAAGCAACAAGGCGCTTTGGTCAGGAGCACGGCATTGTTGAACTCACTACGGCTTGTCTTGAGGATGAAGCGCTCGAAAGTTTGGGATGGGAGCTGAGTGCAATCACGGCGCGCATCACCTCAGGCATGGGCGTCTATCGCGCACCTGGAGCCGGCGGTCCGCTGTTTTTGGTTTTTCGCAATGTTGCATTGGTGACGTGACCATTATTGAATTGCAACAACCGGTGTCAGAAAACTGACATTCGTCTCGCCATAACCGCGCGTGTCGAGAACGGTAAATCCCTCCGTCTCGATGTTTTCGCCTTTGCTGGCTTCCGCCACCAGCAGCGCGTTCGGCGCCAGCCAGCCGCCATCCTTCAGACTTTTCAACGCGGGCGGAATCAGATTCTTGCGATAAGGCGGATCGAGAAAAACCAGTCCGAACGGCCCTCCCGCGCCCGCACCGAGTGGGCCAAGGTCGGTGGCATCGCGCCGCCAGATTTTTGTCACCCCGGTCAGCCCCAGCGCCTCGACATTCTCGCGGATCAGGGCGCGGCTTTCGGCATTGTCGTCTACCAAGAGGCAGAAGTGCGCCCCGCGCGACAGCGACTCGATCCCCAGCGTCCCGGTGCCGGCGAAAAGATCGGCCACGGCGGTATTTTCCAGGATAAAATCCATCCCGAAATCGCGATGCTCCAGGATGTTGAAAATCGCCTGGCGGGTGCGGTCGGAAGTAGGCCGCACGCGGGCATCATCGGGCGCGACAAGCCGCCTTCCCCCCAATTTTCCTCCGGTCACCCGCATGAAATCCCCTTTGCCGTGCAGGACATTAGCGGCGGAAGGGGAAGGATGGTATAGGGCGGCCATGACCCGTTTTCTCGCCGCCGTTGCGCTTGTTCTGGCCTTCTGCGCCCCCGCCTTGGCGCAGGCGGAAGATCATTCTCCGCGGGTGCAGGCGCGGCTGGTCGCCGAACAGGCCGCGGCCAAACCGGGCAGCACCATCACCATCGCCCTGGAGCAGGTGATCCGGCCCCAATGGCATACCTATTGGGTCAATCCCGGCGATGTCGGCCAGGCCACCAGTATCGAATGGGCGCTGCCGGCCGGCTGGAGCGCAGGGGCGCTGCAATGGGCGACGCCCAAGCGGCTGCCGGTCGGGCCGTTCATGGATTACGGCTATGAGGGCAAGGTCTGGCTGCTCACCAGTGTCGCGGTGCCGGCCGATGCCAAAATTGGCGAGACGCTCCCGTTAAAGGCGACAGCGCACTTTCTGGTCTGCGAACAGATCTGCATTCCGGAAGACGACGCCCTGACGCTCCCGATCAAGATAGGCGACGGCGCCGCCGATCCCGCCGTTGCCAAGGATTTCGCCGAAGCGCGTGCCGCCCTGCCGGTGGCTTCGCCCTGGAAAATCAATTATGCGCTGGGTTCGTCGCTCGATCTTTATGCCGCCGCGCCCGCGCTGGCGGCGGCCCATCCCACAGAGGTGACATTCTTTCCGTTAAAGTCCGGCTTGATCAAGGGCCCGGCGCCGCAACAGATGGGCTTTGCCGAGGGCGGGCTGGTGCTGCGCCTGACGCCCGACAAGGCCCAGGACATAGGCGGCATGTTGCAAGGCGTGCTGGTAATGAAATCCTCAGACGGATCGGTGCAGGCGCTGAGCGTGGACGCGCCGCCGGGGCCGGTACCGGCGGTGAATTTCTCGGGTGGCGCGCCCGCCGCCAGCACTGACATCTCGCTGTTGTTGGCTATTGCCTTTGCCTTCCTGGGCGGATTGATCCTTAACGCCATGCCCTGCGTGCTGCCGATCCTGGCGATGAAGGCGCTGGCGCTGGCGGGCCATGCCGGAAAAGACAAAAACGCGGCGGCGCAGGAAGGCTTCTCCTATGCGACCGGTGCGATCGCCAGCTTCCTGGTCTTTGGTCTTGTGATCGTGGCGCTTCGCCAGGGCGGCCAGGCGGTGGGCTGGGGCTTCCAGCTGCAGAATCCGGTGGCGGTGGCGGGCTTCGCCCTGCTGATTTTCGCGGTGGGCCTTAATCTTTCCGGCCTATTCGAGTTCGGCACCATCACGGCGGGCGAGGGGCTGACATCGCGCAGTGGTTGGGTGGGACCTTTCTTCACCGGCGTATTGGCGGTGGCCGTGGCGGCGCCCTGCACCGCGCCCTTCATGGCGGCGGCGCTGGGCTTCGCCCTGACCCAGAGTGTGGTCTCGGCGCTGTTGATTTTCCTGTCGCTGGGCGTGGGTTTTGCGCTGCCCTTCATGATTTTGGGCCTGTGGCCCAGCGCCCTGTCGTTCCTGCCCCGGCCCGGCCCCTGGATGCTGCGGCTGAAACAGTTTCTCGCCTTTCCCATGTATGGCGCGGCGGCATGGCTGGCCTGGGTGCTGGCGCAGGAAGCCGGCGCCAATGGCGTGGCCGTGCTGCTGGCGTCCTTCGTGGCGCTGGCGCTGGCTGTCTGGCTATGGGGCGTGACGCGCGAGATGTCGGCGCGGGGCCGCGGCATCGGGGCGGCGGCGGCAGCGCTGATCCTGATTGCGATGGCGTACGGTCTTTCCACCCTGTCCGGCATGAGCGCGCCCGCCGTCACGGCGTCGATCAGCAGTGAAAAATTCACGGAGGCGAAGCTCGCGTCGCTGCGCGCGTCCGGCAAACCGGTGTTCCTGGATGCCACCGCCGCCTGGTGCATTACCTGTCTTGTCAATGAACAGGCGGTGCTGTCGCGGCCCACGGTGAAGGATGCCTTCAAGCAGAAACAGGTCACCTATCTGGTGGCAGACTGGACCAACCGCAATGAAGCGATCACCCGGCTTTTGGACGCCAATGGCCGCTCAGGCGTGCCGCTCTATCTCTACTACGCCCCCGGCGCCGACAAACCGGTGATCCTGCCGCAGATCTTGACGGAATCGGGTGTGCTGGACGCGATCAAGAGCTAGTAGGTACCCGGCTTCTTTGCGCCGCCGTCATGCACTTTCTTTTCCGCTTCCTTCACTTCCGGCGCTTCGCCGCTGGGCGCATCGCTTTCACGCGCCACCGGAGCGCCAACAATGTGATTGCCGCCGGAATAAGACGGCGGATCGCTGGCGGGGAAGGAATCTTCCATCTGCTGGTCGATTCTTTCCTCCCGGGTGGCGCCAGGCCGGGTGGTGGAAAGATGCTCGGGCACTTCCTGGCCGCTGGCATGGACGACTTTCGGCGGCGGGGTCGGGTGGGGGACGGACATGGAATCGCTCCTTCATGTGGAAATCGGCGTGTTGAAAAGATGCGGGAAAAGCCCGGTCAGACCGATCAGGATCAGGTAGATCGCGATCAGGTAATTGAGCAGGCGGGGCAGGATCAGGATCAGGATCCCGAACAGAAGCGCCGCCAAAGGCTGAAGCGTCACAATATCGATATGCATGAATGGTCCTGGGGCTCGAATTGCCTAGCGAAAACGCGCGAAACAGGTTCCGGTGGCAACTTTTTGGGCATGCGGAAAAGCTCAAGCAAAGCGGGTGGTTAGCCGCCGAAGAGGAACTCGGCGTGGGAAATGGGGCGAATTTGCCCTTCGCCATTTCCCCCTGGCAATTTTTCCTGTTGGATAGGCGACCCTTTCAAAGAGACAAGCTTGGCCGAAACACCGATCATCGAAGCCCGCCGCGAACAGATGTTTCCTGTCCTGGACGCGCGGGACATTGCGCGCCTGAAACGCTTTGGCGAACCACGGGCCTGGGCCGCCGGCAACAGCATCGTCAAGGCAGGCGAAATTTCCCCGGGGCTGGTGCTGGTCTTGTCGGGAAAGGTTGCCGTTTATCAAGGCGGTGCCTTCAGCTCGGGCGCGCCGATTGTCGAGCACGGCCCGGGTCAATTCCTGGGCGAGCTGGCGCAATTGTCGGACCGGCCGGCGCTGGTGGATGCCACGGCCGTCGGCGATGTGGAAAGCATCGTGCTTCCGCCGCGCGCCTTGCGAGACGTGCTGGTGCAGGAGGCCGAATTGGGCGAGCGGCTGATGCGGGCCCTGATCTTGCGCCGGGTCGGCCTTTTGCAGTCGGGCGAGAGCGGTCCCATCCTGATCGGGCCCATAGGCAGCAGCGACATGCTGCGGCTGGAGAATTTTCTCACCCGCAATGGCCAACCCCACAAGAGCCTGGATTCCAATACCGATTCCTGCGCCCACACTTTGCGCGAGCGATTCAAGATCGCCGAGGGTGAGCTTCCCATCGTGCTGTGCCCCGGCGGGCAATTGCTGCGGAACCCGGCGGAAGCGGAGCTGGCGCGCTGCATCGGCATGCTCAAATCCATTGACCCGGACCGCGTTTTTGACACGGTGATCGTGGGCGCGGGGCCGTCGGGCCTGGCCGCCGCCGTCTATGCCGCCTCGGAAGGGCTTTCGACCCTGGTGCTGGACTGCCGCAGTTTTGGCGGCCAGGCGGGGGCTTCCTCGCGCATCGAGAATTACCTGGGCTTTCCCACCGGCATTTCCGGCATTGCCCTGATGGCGCGAGCCTACAACCAGGCGCAAAAGTTCGGCGCCGAGATCGCGATTCCGGAGGAAGCCATCGATCTTGGCCCCGACCTGCCGGGCGAGGCGCGTTTCTGCCTTGCCCTGCGCAATGGCGAAAAACTGCGGGCAAAGAGCGTGGTGCTGGCCAGCGGGGCGCGCTACCGCCGCCTGCCGGCGGACAATCTGGCGGATTTTGAAGGCACCAGCGTGCATTACTGGGCCTCGCCTATCGAGACGCGGCTTTGCGCCGGGCAGGAAGTGGCGCTGGTCGGGGCGGGCAATTCAGCGGGGCAGGCGGTGGTGTTCCTGGCGGGGGGAGCAAAAAAAGTCTGGATGGTGGTACGCGGCAGGCGTCTGGAAGACACCATGTCGCAATATCTGGTCGAGCGCATCCGCGGGCTTGCCAATGTGGAGGTTCTGTTGCGGACCGAAATCTGCGGGCTGGACGGCGCCAATGGGTTTCTGGAAAAGGTGCGCTGGAAAAATCGCGACAGCGGCACGGAACGGGACTACTCCATCGCGCATCTGTTTTCTTTTATCGGCGCCGACCCTAACACCGACTGGCTGGATGGTTCCGGCGTCCAACTGGATGAAAAGGGCTTTGTCATCACCGGCCAGAATGGCGGCCACACATTGGGCACCAGCCGGGATGGCGTTTTCGCCGTGGGGGATGTGCGCTGCGGCTCGATCAAGCGGGTCGCCTCTTCGGTCGGCGAGGGCGCCACGGTGGTTTCGGCCATTCACGCCTTCCTTGCCAAACAGCGCGAATTGGCAAAGGCAGCCGAGTGACCATGGCTGGCACCTGCACCCATCTCGGCACCATCCGCAAAGTCACCCCCAGCGCACTGGGCTGCGAGGAGTGCCTGAAACAGGGCGATACCTGGTTTCACCTGCGCCTCTGCCGCGCTTGCGGCCATGTCGGCTGCTGCGACCAGTCCAAGAACAAGCATGCCACCAGGCATTTTCACCGCAGCAGGCATCCCATCATCGAGGGGTATGATCCCCCCGAAGGCTGGGGCTGGTGCTATGTTGACGAGCTGCTGTTCGATCTGGGCGATGACGTCACGCCGCAGATGGGACCGATCCCGCGTTACTATTGAAGGAGAACATCATGGCCGAAAAAATCCGGGAAGGCTTCGACGTCTTCATCCATGACGGTGGCCATTCCTTTGGCGCGGTGCGCCGGGTGCTGGGGCATGGCATCGTGATCTATGTCGAAAATGCGGGGGATTTCGAGGTACCGCTCGCCGCCGTGAAGGAAGTGGATTCCGAGAAAGTCGTTCTGGATTCGGGCAAGCTGGCGCCGGGTTTGCGAGACGCGATCCGTCGCGCGCATTCAGGCGAAGATCCGCGCATCTAACGATGCGCAGGGGGCAGGCGAAGATCCGCGCATTCCCTGAACTGGCTCTTCCCGCTGCTAAGCCGCCGTCAGATGGCTGCCGGAATCACCGCGTGGCGCGGAAGCGAAAATACAGCCCTCGCCGCTCCACACCTCGACTTTTTCATGTTCCTTGCAGAGATACTCGGCGGCGCGAATGGCGGCGAAATCGCTGGCGTAATTGCCCCTCATGCTGAGGGATAGCTTGCCGGTTTCATTGAAGAGATGGATGTCATAATCCTGCATGATCCTCTCCCGAAAGGAAACACTAGGGGATTTCAACGCCGCACATTTCCGGCGTCAAGGGATTCTTGCGAAAAGTTTACACTGGTGGGAACCCGGCAGTTGACGGTGGCTACTAAAGACCCATCAAATCGGCGCGCATGGCCCAGGTGCTGGGATAATAGGAAAGCATTTTTCCGATCCGCTCCATGTGGCGAATGGCGAAGAACTCCTGGCCTCTGCCTTCCCTGCCTTCGTTGAAGCGGTGATCGTTTCGTTCGGCCCAAACGGCATCGATGGCCGCCTGGCAGACAGCCGGCGGGCGCGGAACGCCGGCATGGCGCAGGAGTTTTTCCAATGAAGCCGCCGGTTCCTTCAAAAAATCGGAATATGACAGCACGCATACGCGGTCGGATTCTCGCTGCGCGTATTCGAGCCATGTTGCGTAGAAGCCGGCATACCAGGGGCCGATGATATCGATGAGAAAATCCGCCTTTCTGTCAGCCGGCAATTCCCTGAAGTCTTCCGGAATTGTGCAATTGACGCCCTGATGCCGTGCGACGCTTCTATCCAGCATGGTCCAATAGGAAGCCAGGCAGTCCGGTATGCTGCGGACCATGATAATGGGGCGGATATCAAAGGCTTCCAGAAAAGACGTATTCGGGGGAAGCGCCTGCATGTGAATATGCGTTACCAGCGGCCCGGCGCAAAAACCGCCCAGATAATAGGCGATGAAAGTGGGCAGATAAGGCTGGGTGTCGCGCGAACCCTGCGCATAATTGACCCGCAGCAGTTCGCCGCCGGTTGCCCTGATGGCTGCCGCGCGCAGGAATGTGCCAGCGGCCTTGGGCGGAAACGCCAGAACGATGGCAGGTCTTTTAGACCCCAATCCGCCAAGATAGGCACGCAATTGTTCCGGAAAAACCC
>DATMNL010000068.1:0-13930 GCA_035568995.1 Rhizomicrobium sp.
GGCCAAGAAAAAACCCCGGCGTTTCCGCCGGGGCTGTTTCCTTCAGGAAGCAGGCGTCAGATCTTGACGTTACCGGCCTTTGCCGCCTTGACCAGGTAATCGGCGGCGCGGAACGCCAGCGCCGAGGTGGTCAGGGTCGGATGGTTGCGGCCGCCGGTCACCATGGAGCTGTTGTCCACGATGAACAGGTTCGGCACGTCATGGGCCCGGTGATACTTGTTGACCACCGAGGTCTTGGGATCGTTGCCCATGCGGCAGGTGGCGCGGGAGTGCGCGCCGCCGCGTGAGTCCTGAACCTCGCCGGCCCACACCTGGGTCGCGCCGGCTGCCTTGAGCACCTCGACCGAACGGTCGATGAAGAACTGCACGGCCTTGAGATCGTTGTCGTGGCTCTTCTGGGTGATGCGCATGGCGGGCAGGCCCCAGGGATCCTTCACATCGGGATCCAGGTCCACCATGTTGGTCTCAACCGGAATGGTGGAGATGAAGTTGCTCATCGAGAGCTTGCGATTGGTCTGCTCCATCAGCGCCTTCTTGTAGTCGGCGCCCCAGGTCGGCGCGCCATGCGGGCCGCTGAGGCCATACTCGATCGGCGACTGCTGGCCACGCGCCGTCATGCGCGCGCCGCCATAGAAGCCGCGATTCTTGACGTCGTTGGGAACGAAGCTGACCACCGCCGCCCCGGTGACGCAGCCCTTATACTCATTGAGGGGCTGTTCGAAGAGGCCGGTGGCGCCGCCGCCATTGCCGCTCATCAGGTTCTTGCCGACCACGCCGGACGTGTTGGCGAGGCCGTTGGGGAACTTGTTGTTGGCGGACAGAAGCAGCAGGCGCACAGAACCCATGGCGTTGGCGGACAAGACCACCACCTTGGCCTTCTGGAACACTTCGCGATTGTTGTTCTGGGTCTCGAAATAAACCGCGCCCGTCACCTTGCCGCTGTCGTCGGTCGGAATGGTGTGAACATAGGAATTGGCGCGGATCTCGCATTTGCCCGTCGCTTCGGCGAAGGGCAACAGCGCCACCGCCGAAGAGGAACGCGCCTTGACCTGGCAGGTATAGCCCGAGCACATGCCGCAATTGTTGCAGGCGGCCCGGCCCATATAGGGCTGGGTGATGATGGCCGCGGCATTGGGCGCCACGAACCAGCCCAGCTTGGCCGCACCTTGGCGCAGAAGCGCGCCCGAAGCCTTTTGCGGCTGCGGCGGCAGCGGATAGGGCTTGGACATCGGCGCCAGGAAGGGCGTGTTGATGCGCTGGCCCGAAACGCCCACTTCCCATTCGGCCTGGGTGTAATAGGGCTCGATCTCGGCATAGCTGATCGGCCAGTCGGCGATGTTGGCGCCGGGGATGCCGCCGAAGCGGGAGAGTTCGTCGAACTCCCAGGGCAGATGCCGCCAGTTGGAAGCGCCATAGGTCACGGTGCCGCCGCCGACCACGCAGCCATAGGAATTGTTGAACGGAACGGCCTTTTCGCTTGCGGTGCGGCGGAAGGTTGCGACCTGCCTCTTGGGATCGCTGAGCAGCATGGCCGATTCCGCCGGGAAGCGGTTCAAGAGCTCGTCCTTGTTGGCGGACTCTTCGTGGCCGTAGGAGCCCCAACCGCCCTGTTCCAGCACAACGACCGAAAAGCCGGCCTGGGACAGTTTCTTGGCCATCACGCCACCGCCGGCGCCGGAGCCGATGACGACGAAATCTACCTCTTCAGAGGGTTCGTATTTCTTCATGGGCATGGGGGTTCTCCTTAAACCTTGTCATACGCGCCGAACGGCGGCTGGAAATTCAGGCTGTCGTCAAAGTCGATCATCTTCCAGCCCACCTTCTGGTAGTTGCCGCCATGCTGGGGCGCGGCGAACATGCCCATGATGGTGTGGCTGCGAACCGCCTGGAAGAACGGTGTCTTCTCGATCGAGGTGAGAACCTGCACCTGCTGCGCCGATGTCAGGCCGGCAAAGCCGTCCACCGCCGGATTGACCGCCCGCACCTTGGCGCCGAGGTCCGCCAGGCCCTTGGTGTAAACGTCCGCCGAGTCCTTGGCGAAGGTCACCAGCGCCAGGTCGATGAACGCGATCACCCGGGCTTCCTTGGCGCCGGGGGAGTCGGTGGTGGGGATGATCTGCGCCGCCATCGCCTCCACATCGGCCGCCTGGGTGGGCGAGAAGAAGGTCATCGGCGTGCCGTTCGCCATGTCGGCGGCCTCTGCGGCGGACCAGTTGGCCGCGACCCAGGTCGCCGATACTCCGGCCGTGGAAGCTATAAGAAATTTGCGTCGAGACGTTTCAGCGCTCATGAGTCGCTCCTTCAACTTTTGGGTTTGGCTGCTGCAGCGGGGGTATAAGGCAAGGCGTATTTGGTGATGCCGTGGGGCGGGACATTGACCGCCGCATACATGTTGCCGTCGGGCGCCACCAGAACGCCTTCGCCGGCATAGGGGTCATAGACAAAGCCGGTGACCTGGCCGGTCTTGGCGCTGCCGATCCACACGCCCTTGGGCCAGCCCGGATTGAGCTGCTGGTTGGAGTCGGCGTCGGTGACGTACAGCGTGTCCTTCTTGTCGATCCACAGACCCACCGGACGGCCGAACTGTTTCCAGGCGGCAATGAACTTGCCGGCCTGGCTGAAGATCTGCACCCGGTTGTTGCCGCGGTCGGCGACGAAGAGACGGCCTTCATTGTCAAAAGCCAGCGCATGCGGCGCACGGAATTCGCCCTCGCCAGTGCCGAGCTTGCCCCAGGCATTGATGAACTTGCCGGCTTTGGAGAAATGCACAATGCGGGTGATGTAATCGGCCGGCGAATTGGGACCGCCGCTGTGACCGTCCGCCACGAAGATATCGCCGTTGGGGGCAATCGCGATGTCGCAGGGTTCATTCAGGTGATCGGGGCCGCCGCCCGCCTTGCCCGGCGTGCCCAGCGTCATCAGCACCTTGCCGCTCGGGTCCATCTTGATGACGGTCTGGCCCTTGGTGCCATCCTTGCTGGTCTGGGCATCGCTGACATAGAGGTTGCCCTGCTTGTCGATGGCAAAGCCATGCGGAAACACAAACATGCCCGCACCGATCGCCTTGATCGGCTTGCCGGTCGCCATGTCCATTTCATAAATCGGCGCGACGCTGGAACCATCGCAATTGTTGGCGCCGCAGCGGCCGATCATCCAGACATGGTTCTGCGGATCGATATCGATGCCCGAAGTCGAACCCCAGGGCTTGCCGTCCAGCGTGTGCGCCCAACTATACTGGGGCATCTCAAACGGAGAGGGCGCGCTGGTGTTGGGCATATCACCGCCCGTTGCGGCCGGTGCCGCGCCCTGCGCGAAGGCGTTGGCAGCGATACCAATGATGGCGGCGAATGTGATTGTGGCGGCTTTGGTCTTCAAAAAACGCTCCCAGGCATCGGTCCAGCTTTTGCCGGACACTTATTGTTATGAATATCGCTACAGGTATCATTCCGGGGGGACTGAAGTCAAAAAAACGGGCGAAAATAACGAAAAAAAACCACCGCCCCGGAAGTTGTTGCGAGTGAGTTGCAAGATTGGAAGAGAGTGGGGGTTTAAGCTGGGATTGAGCCGCCGGCCAGCGACGTCATTCAGCTTAGATCAGGGCAATCAATTTGGCGGTAGCCCAAAAGAACCCGATCCAGAGACCAAGGCTTGTCACGACCAGGAACGCCAGCGTGCGGCGCATGCTCCATTTCGCCGGGTCTGACGCCAGCGGCTCGGAATCCATGTAATCGGAATAATAGGCCATGCCGCATTGTCAGCTTGCCGGGTTAACAACAGGTTCCCGGCTGCGTGCTGTTTTGGGACAGAATGAATGAAAAGTGGGGGGCACTGGCGGGGTGAAAAAAGGGAAAACTTCAAGATTCGCTTGCGTTTACACCCGCACGTTTTGCGAAATTGACGCAGCGACGCTTGCGGGCTGCCCTGCTATTTAGGCTTCGTTGACTGATGGCAGTGAGTTCAGAGTTCACAAATCCTGAAAGAGGATTAGAACAATGACCAGCATCGCAGCAGAATCCCCGATTGGGCGGCGCGATTTTCTGTATCTCGCCGGTGGCGCAATTGGAAGCGTTGGAACGCTCGCAGCGTTATGGCCATTCGTCGATCAGATGGAGCCGGGCGCCAATATACTGTCGGCGGGCGCACCGATGTTGGTGAATCTATCGTCGATGCAACTCGGTCAGCAGATTGTCGTTCTTTGGCGGTCCATGCCGATATTTATTGTGCACCGCACTCCCGCCATTCTTGCAGACTTGCAGGCCGCATCGCTTCTTAGTCAGTTGCGTGATCCCGCCTCGCAGCAACCCCAACAACCATCTTATGCTGCAAACTGGTCGCGTTCGCTCAATCCCGAATTTCTCGTTGTCGTCGGTATCTGTACTCATCTTGGCTGCATTCCGGCCTATATCCCGAATCGGGGCGCCCTTAGTCCGTCATGGTCCGGTGGTTATTTGTGCCATTGTCACGGATCAAAGTACGATTTGGCGGGACGTGTGTTCCAGGGCGTGCCCGCGTCCTATAATCTTCCGGTGCCACCCCATCATTTCCCCGATCCGAAGACGCTCGTTATCGGCGAGAACCCCCAAGGCCAAAACTTCGACCTCGGGTCTATCGCGCAAATTTAGGGGTGGGAGGGTGTTGAGAAGACGGACAGGGTGGGATTGCAAAAAAACATGCTCAAGGCATGTTTTTTGTCCTCGCTGACGCTCGGATCAGCCCTCGCCGCTGCCGTGGCTCGGTGCAGCGCCAGCTTTCGTAAGCTCGCTTTGCTCGCTAACGAAAGCTAGGTGCGCTCCGGCCACACGGGTGGCCGCCAAGCGCCCAAAATCGGCTGCCGCCGATTTTGTCGAACCAGTGGTCCGTCCACCGCGTCCTGGTCCGCCAATAAAAAAGCCCCCGAACGGGGGCTATTTTATTGGCGGACAGGGTGGGATTCGAACCCACGGTACCCTTGCAGGTACGCCGCATTTCGAGTGCGGTGCCTTCAACCACTCGACCACCTGTCCATCGGCGGTGATAAGCGAGCGGCAAAAGGATGGCAAGCCGTTCGGCAGCCGTGATTTTTGGCGATGGACGGCCGCGCCGGACCGGCCCAACATTTCCACACCGCAGCCTGATCCGGAGTAGGTATCGGCGATGGCCGGGCGTATGATGACGCCCGAAACCAGCCAGGGAGAGGGATGTGAAACGTCTCGTCACCGCGGCAATTCTGGCCTTCGCTGCGTTCTGGGGCACTGCCGCCTTGGCGCAGGTCTATGGCACAAACGACGATCCCTACCAGCAGAATCCCTTCGCCAGCAACATGACCGTGCCCGAACCCGCGTCCGCACCGCCCTCACCCGCCGGTTCGTCCAGCGACAGTGTCACGAACGCGCCCGCGCCGCCGCCGCAGGATTCCGGCAAGACGCAGCAAACGGTTGCCACCACGGGTTCGTCCAGCGACAGCGTAACGAACGCGCCTGCAAAAAAACAGCCACCGCCGTGAGCCGCGCTTCGCTGTAGACGATTCGCTTGCCTAGCTTCTAGCCGCGCACCGCTCGCAATGGGCGAACCGCTCTTCGCCGAGGCAGGCGCAGCTGGCGCTGTATTTTTGCGTTATTCCGGCAAGCAGCCGGTCCAGCGCTTCGTGCAACAGGCGCTGGCGGGTCTTGTCCTGCTTGACCGCCAGAATCCCCAGCCGCTCATAATCGTGATGCGACATGCGAACCGAGATCTTCTTCAAATCCGCCGGATGATGCGCATGGGCCGGCTCCGGTTCATTCGCGTGCTGCGGCGGCGGAGATTTGAAAAAACCCACCGCCGGCGCCGGCGCGACCGGTAATTCGCCGCGGTCCCATGCCAGCGGCCGCTTGGCAAGCTCCGCCCAGGGCTGAGCGTCGCCCTTCCGCGCCAAAAGGCTGGCGGTGATGGAGGCATACCGCGGCTGACTCATTTAAAAATTCCCGTTTCGAATCCCGGGTCGCCGCGGCGGCGTCCGAAGACATGCATCCGCCGCTCGGGTCCGCGATGATCAAATGCCGCAACACGCCGGTCCGCCAGCGTGCGCCGTTCCTGTCCCTCATAGGCGGCCACCAGCGGCGGCGGCTCAGTTACCGCCTCCTCCACCTCTTCCGCGCTTTCCAGCAGCGACTGGACGGCGAAATCCGGCTTGAAGTCGGGCAGCAATCTCGGATCGTGCACCGCGCGGGACAGCTTGTCCTGCAGATAAAGCCACAGATCGCGGATCTCGCGGGCCGAGGCCGAATTGGGCGCGATTTCACCCACCGTGCGGCCGTCGATCATGCTGGCGGCATAGTCCACCCGGTGATGGATGGTGACGGGCGCCACCATGCCATGCTGCGACAGCGCCACGGCGGATTCGCCGGTAATGCGGGCGCGCGCCGTGGCGGCATTGATGACGAAGATCAGCGGCTTGGCGTGACGTTCGGCGATGTCCACCGTGGCGCCCACCGCGCGCAAATCGTGCGGGCTTGGCCGCGTCGGCACAATCACAAGATCGGCATGGGCCACGACCTGGGAGATGGAGGCGGTAATCGCGGGCGGCGTGTCGATGATGGCGATGCGGATTCCCATCGTGTCCAGCCGCGCCAGCGCCGCGCCCAGATCGAGCAGTCCCGCCTTCACGAAATGCGGTTCCGGCGCCGTGCGTGCGTTCCACCAGTGGGAAAGAGAGCCTTGCGGATCGGTGTCAATCAGCGCGACGGCGCCGGCCCCGGCACGCGATGCTTCCACCGCCAGATGTCCGGTCAGCGTGGTCTTGCCGGAACCTCCCTTTTGGGAAGCTGCAACGATGGTGTACACGGTTGAAATACCTCATCAGCCCGCGCCCAATATCCGGCACAAGCCCTTGCGGGATGCTGAAGCGGGACGGCGCAACTTAATTCAAATGATATTTATGACCGGCGCCCCGTTCGGTTGCGTCGGTCGAAATGGGACGCTGCACTATCCATACACTGGCGTTAAGGATCGTTCGCTTCGCGAACCGCACCTCATCCAGATCTGGCGGCGTCGTAAACCAGATTGACGGGGGATGGGCCGAAGGACGCCCATGGCACCACGGCCACCTGGCCGACGCCTTTTTTCGAGAAATCGCACACGCCGCCGGAGAAAATCTTCTTCAGGCGCGCCAGCTGTTCTGGCGAAAAAGAGACCTTGTAGCCTTTCGCGTCCACGGGCCTCAGCTGGCATTTCAGGACATTGGCCGCCAGCGGCCCGCCCGCGATATAACGCGGATTGGCCCAGGAGGGGAACGCCTTGTTGCACGGCGTGTTGGGTTCATGACCGAAGACCTGTTTTTCCTTCACGAATTGCGTCGGTGACGTCCAGCATCCATCCGCCATCTGGGCGGGTTTGTCGGCGATCGCTTTGGCGCGCCGGGATTTGCCGGAACCGTCCTTGTGCACTGCCTCCACCCAGCTGATGAATCCGGACCAGGCCTTGTCGAAAGGCACCTCCTTGCCGCGCCACATCACATGGTTCTGGCTGCCGCCATTGGCCTCGGCCATCCTGTCGCGCATGGCGAAATGGTACCATTGATAGTGATAGCCTGCCTCGTCGCGCATGATGCCGGAAACATCCACCACCGGAATGGAGGCAAGGCCGCCGCCGCCCGACAGCACCAGGCCCGCCTGATAGGCGCGCTTGAGCGCGGCCGCGTCGCCCGCCACCCGGTCCGGAATATAATTGGCGTCATTGTCATAGCCCCCAATGCCTTCATTGAGGTCCAGAAACTGCGCCGGCGTGATGGTGCCGTCATTCAACGCGGCAAGGCCATATTGCACGCCGACATTGTCGAAGGTGCGCAGCGCGAACCCGGTCTTGGGATCCATGCCATAAATATTGCGCGAAACATCGAAAATGGTGGGACGCGCGCCCTTGGGATTGGTCTTGGGATCGTAGCGCAGAGCGGCCGGCACCTCATCGCTCCACACCGCCGAATTGTAACCCTTGATGTCCACCCGGCCCGGCACCGGATCGGTGCGCTGGGCCTGATTGGCCGCGTCCATCCAGGCCTTGGTGCCCTGATAGCCGGACACGGCCACCTTCTGCGCCTCGGTGAATCGTCCCGGCGCCGTTTTGTAGAAATAATGCGTCAGCAGATGCCCATCCAGGCCGGAGAATGCGATGGCCACCGGATCGGGGAAGGTGCAGGAAATCATCACGCCGTCGAAAAATCCCGGCATCGCATCGGCCAGCTGGCTGGAGCCATAGGATCCGCCGGAGCAGCCTATGCTGACCGCCACTTCGGGAACGCCGATGGTCTTGATGAAATGCTCGCGGCTCATGGTGGCCGCCTCGCCGGACAGCACCGAGTTGCAGCTCTGGGATGGATTCTGCAGCGTGTTGTTGACCAGGGCATCGCCCTCGCCGAGCCGCGCCACGCTGAAAATGCTGGCGTCAAATGTCGGCTGGGCAAGGCTACCGCCCGCCAGGCCCTGGAAATACCAGCCGCCGGGGCAGCCGGCGCCTTCGATGGTGACCAGGCGCCGGTTCCAGCCTTTGGGCGGGGACCGCCAGGAAAGAGCCGCGTCCGCCTTGGGATCGTAAAGCACCGTGCTCTGGTAGATGCCGCGGTCGATCGTGCTGGTTTCCAGCCGCACGATGAAATTCATTTTCACGCCGCTTGTGGTGGTGGTGCCGGCGATATCGCCCGGCGGCTTCAATGGATCGGCCAAGGGCCTGAGGTCGCTCGCGCCCTTGGCGAGATAGAGATAGGAAATCCTGGCCGGCGCCATGCAATCCTTGTCCGGCGTCGCGCCATAGACGGTCTTGTCCGCCAGCGACGGTTTTGTCACCCCGCCAAAGATGGGGAACTTCTGGGTGACGCAGATGAACGGCGTCTCATGCGGACCGGAGACGATGGGTCCGGCAAGCGGATAATCGGTGAGCGTCAGCGACTTGCCGCCGGCTTCCAGGATGTTGGCGCCGAGCTTCAATCCGCTCACTAGGCCTTCGCGCGTATGGGGCGCTGGTCCCGGCAGGAAGGCCTTGCTGACGTCCGCTCCGTTCAGGGTGACGGCCGCGGGCGCGTCATCGCTTTGGCTGATCTGGACAAGCACGTCCCCGCCGCTGACACGCTCCGGGCGTGACGACAATGTCTTGATGTCCAGGACGGCGGCCTGGGCGGCGGGAATAGCTGTGACCGCCAGGGCGGCGGCAAGGATCGCGCTGGTGATTTTCAACTCTTCCTCCTCAATGGCGCAAACCCTCCCCGGTTAAAGGGAGGGTCTTGGCGATACAAATTCTACTTCGCGCCCTGCTCGCGCGGTCCGTAATGGGGCAGCGCCTGACCCACCTCGTAGGCGCCCAGATCGGGTGCCTTGCCGGCAAAGCCGTCGGTGATGTTGGGCAGTTCGATGCCCGCATCCACCGCTGGCGAATTCGGCTTCAGGCGGAAATCGAAATCGGCCGGATCATAGATGTGCTGGGGATCGTCCATGTTCGGCGGCGTCACATGCATGAAGCTGTCATAATCCACCAGGATGCCGTGCTTTTCCTGACCGGTGGCCGCCACGAAATCGGGCAGCGTCTTGTACTGCCGCCGCACCACTGCGGTGGTATAATCGTTCATTTTGGCGAAATCGGGCGTATCCCATTCAAAGGCGACGGGTTTGCCCGGATTGGGACGAAAGCCGTCATAGTCGGCGGTATTGGTATTGGCAGGGGAGTTGAGCGCGAAGACCGGGTCCAGATCGCCGATGCCGAGGAACAGATTGTTGCGGTAATGCATGTTCTGGGCAGGGCCGGGGCGGTTCTCGGCAAAGATGGTGTTGTTGTACGTCACGATGCCCGCCGAGCCTTCGATGTATTTCAGCGCGCCGTTGAACGAAGAATAGATCAGGTTGCGGATCCAGTAATTGGGGCCGCCAAAGCCGGGCTGCACGCTGATCGCCTGCTCTGCCAGATTGAAACAGCGATTGCGGAAGACCCGCATGTTGCGGCCGCTGCCGTCCATCTCAAAGCAATTGTCGCCCATATTGCTGATGTCGTTGCCGTAGAAGTCATCCGATTCCGGAAACCGGTCTTCGATTTCCTTGGCCGAGGAACCATCCGGCAGGGTCACGCCGTCCGGCACGCCATAGGTGGCGATGTCGATGCCATCATGGAAATTGGTGACCTTGTTGTAGGCCACGACATGGCCCTGACCATAGATCTTGATGGAATATTCTGAGAGCAGCAGCTCGGGATAATTGTTGAACTTCATCCAGGGCTGTCCGGTCCATCCCATCATGTGATCGGGATCGTGGCGGCCATTCAAATCGTTGTCGGCGATGTAGAAGTCCTTGGAGCCCGACCAGTCGTCCTGGATGGCGCGGCCGACATTGTAGATTTTCGAATGCTTCAGGGTGAAGCCGCTGGAACCGGTGATGTCCTTGATGCCCAGCAGGAAGGCGACATTGGTGTTGCGAACCGTGATGCCCTCGAAATAATTGTAATTGCCGCCCATCAGGTTGAACAGCGTCTGCGCCCCGTCGCCGTCGAAGATCACTTCGCCATCGCCCGCGCCCTTGATCACGATCGGCTTGTCGGGCGTGCCGCTGCCGGTGAGGTAATAGGTGCCGTCGAAATAATTACCCAACGACAGGGTGCCGGGCTTGGGCTCGCCATTTATGTAATGAAAGCGGTCGCCAATATAGAGGCCGGCATGCACCAGGATGGTGTCGCCCGGCTGCACCCGAACCGGATAGGCGTTCTCATAATCGTAATGCGCCAGGCCCTGGTAATAGGCCCCCATGATGGAGGCAAAGCTCGGCTCCTGCTTGGGGCCTTTCCAGTCCACGGGATAAACATGATAGACCTTGCCGCCTGTGGCCGGCACCGGCTCCTTGCGGGTGTGGAAGGTGACCATCTTGGTCGCCTTGCCGCCATCGGGGTCGGACAGCGTGAATTGCGCCTCGTAATCGGTATCGGGCGTCAGGTCGAAAAGGCTGCCCGACATCATGTTGGGCACCACATATTTGAACAGCGGATAACGGGCTGCAGCGGCGCCACCGCCGCCTGCGGCAACGCCGACGGTTTCGCCGCCGGCGCCGATGCGCAGCAGAGGCAGGCCGGTCTTCCAGTCCTTGTCGCCTTTCTTGCGGTATTGGACAGTCGCGGTGGCGTTGTGATTGTCGTCGCCGGTGATACGCCAGTCGAAGCCGGCCGAAATCAGGGTCGGCCGCTCCACCGTCAGCACGCCGGCGCTGACGCTATTGGCCGCCATCGCCGGTGTGACCGCGGCAAGCGCCGCCGAAAACAACCCAAAAGCCGCCGCAAGCAGCGATTTGCCGATCCTGATCATGTCTGAATGTCCCCTGCCCAATTTTTTAATTTTGAATGTGGCGGGACTATAGAAGATCGCCCTGCCGCCCGCTGTAAAAAACCGCTTCCGCGCTGGAAAACCCAACAATAGTCCTTGTTGCAACGCAACCGGGATGTGTCATCCGATCGCGCGGAATTTTTCCATGATGACCGCATGGACTTTGTCGACCGTCAGTTCCGTCAAGCAGATCGGGCTGGCGCAGCCGATATCGGTGTGGCGGGCAAAGTCCTTGCAGCCATTGCAGCCCACCTCATGCTCTATACCCACCGCCGACGGATCCAGAAGCACACGCATGGCCCGGGTCGAGCCGCAGATCACAAAGGCCGGCCTGCGCCAGGACTGGGCCAGGATGGCGGGCGCGGAATCATTGCCGACAAACAGGTCGCAATGCTCGATCAGCGAGAGCATGTCGCAAAAGGAATGGGACGGCCCAAGCAGGACGAAGGCAAAACCCAGCGCGGCTTGCAGCCGGGATTTCAATTCCGTGAACCGTTCCAGCGGCCATTGCCGCATGTCCCGCATCCAGTTTGAGGTTTCCGGCGCGATCAGGCCATAGCGTCCGGAACCAATCCGCGGCCAGCCGCTCTTTACCCGCGGCAGCCGGTCTTCAAGCGTGACGCCGGCCGCGCGGGCATAGCCGTCCAGATGATTGGCGCCGGGAAAAACTTCATAAAGCGGATTGAAGATGGCGTCGCCCGGCCGCGTCACTTCCGCAGGCTTCAGATCATACGGCAGGACATCGTCATAGATTTCGAGCAGCCGCCCCGCCTCGATATAATGAGTGTAGAGCAGGGCGCGGTTGAATTGGCGTTTCAGTACCCGGACCACCGGCTCGGTGATGATGACGTCGCCGATATGCCCCTTGCGGACCACATGCAGCGTACTCATGCGAAGGAGCGGGGCGCGGACATGGGTCCGATATAATGAGCAAAAGGCTCCGGCGCAAAGCGCCGGAGCCTTTTTTAAGAGCCCAGAATTGTTACCTGTTCGATGCCTGCTGGTTGCTGTCCGGCAGACCGAAGACATAGACCGCGGTGCCATGCGCCGGGCGGCTGACTTCTTCGCTGAGCATGAAGGTGGGCTTTTCTTCCGGGCTGCCGCCGCCCAGGCCTGTCATCACCGCGACATATTGCTTGCCGTCCACTTCGAAGGGCGCGATGTGGCCCTGCACTGTGGTGCCCAGCCGCGTCTTCCACAGCGTGGTGCCGGTTTTGGTGTCGAAGGCGCGGAAGGTGCGGTCGAAATCGCCGACAAAGGCCACATTGCTCGCCGTGGAGACCACGCCGGTCAGGAACGGCGCACGCTGCTGGAAGGACCAGAGCGGCTTCATGGTGTTGGTCTCATAGGCCGAGATACGGCCCATGTTGCCGCTGCTGCCCGGCATTTCGTAGAACATCTCCGAACCCGAACCCAGCATCAGCACGCAGGTCTGGCTGAGCGGAATGATGATCTCGTCATCGGGCTGGTGATAGCTCGCCGCCGGCCAGTCCTTGCCGCCTTCCGGTCCAGGGCATGAGGGCAGCCACTGATCGACTTTCTGGTCGATCACGTCCTTGCGATAGGTGGGCTCGCCGGTCTTTTGATTCATCTTGACGAAGACGTTCTGGAACACGGTCTCGCGCGAGTCGAGATATTTGCCGGTGACCCGGTCCAGCTTCCACAGGATGCCCGCCTTGCCGGTGGTCATCACGGTTTTCTGGTCGCCATGATCGATCAGGATGCGCTCGAACACCTCGTCCAGGTCGAAGGTTTCGCCGGGGGCATGGCTGAAATACCATTTCAATTTGCCGGTATCGGCATCCAGCGCCAGCGTCGAGTTGGCATACAGCGTGGCGCCATCGCCCGAGCCGCGCAGGTCGCGCCGCCAGGGCTTGGCCTGGGCGGTGCCCCAATAGGTCGTGTTCAGCACCGGATCATAGGTGCCGGCGATCCAGGTCTCGGTGCCGGCGCGCTGGTCGTCGGGCAGCTTGCCCCAGGTGTCGCCGCCGGGCGTGCCAGTCAGCGCCACGGTGGTGAATTTCCAGGCGCGCTGCCCGGTGTTGGCATCATAGGCGCTGATATTGCAATGCGCCGTCTGCGGGATGCGGCCGCAATTGACCATGCCGACAATCGCCTTGCCGTGCGCGATGATCACGCCGCCGGTATTGCCATGCTGGCCCTCGTCCGGCTTGCTGGGATCGGAGATCCAGCTCTGCCAGTCCACCTTGCCGGTCTTGGCATCCAGTCCATAGATCCTGCCCTGGGGCGTCGGCACGATCACCTTGTCGTTGTAAAGGCCGATGGCGCGGGTTTCATCGCTGGAGCCGCCGGGTTCCAGGTTGCGCGGCGCCGGGCCGATATTGTTCTGCCAGATCAGCTCGCCGGTCTGGGCGTTGATCGCCTGCACCGTGTTGCCGGCGGAGAGCAGGAACATCACGCCATTGTGAACGATCGGCGTGGTCTCGTTGGTGCCGCCGTCATTCATCGCCAGCGTCCATTTCAGCTGAAGCTGATTGGCGTTGGAGGTGTTGATCTGGTCGAGCTTGCTGAAACTCCAGCCGTAATAATTGCCGCGATACATCAGCCAATCATTGGGCGACGGGTTGGTCAGCATCGCATCGCTGACGTTGTTGTAGTGCTCGATATTGC
>DATMNL010000069.1:0-7959 GCA_035568995.1 Rhizomicrobium sp.
CTGTTTCCAGGGTCCCGGCGGCCACATCAATGCGCCTCAAGGCAGCGATCTCTACGCGGTGTATGCCGATGCGGCCAAAAAGGCCCTCGGCCCGCTGTGGAACACCCAGGGCAAAGTCGCGGAGGGTCCCTGGTCGGCCAATTATAAACCCGCTCCCCCCGCCGCAAGAGGCGCCCGCGGCGCTCCCACAGGCGGCGGCTGAAACAGGCGGTTAAATCCGCTCTGGCTTCTTGGGCGAACCAGTACCGACGCTGCCGCACCCGCGCGCGGCAGTCCCGGCCACGGTCTGGCGCACCTTGCTGGTTCTCGCAACTTGGTTGATTATACCCTTGGCTCGGGTGCAATTCATGGCTCTTAGGCATTCACGCATTTCTCTGTGCGGGGTCCCATTTCCGGTCATCGCGGCGGCGACAGCTGGCGCCGCCGCCCTTTCGCGCAACAGGAGAATGCGATGACGCATAGATTTGTAGTGGTTTGCCGCCATGGAGTATTGTTTGCCGCCCTGATCGCGATAGGCGGTTCGCAGGCCAGCGCCGCGCCGGCCGCACCCGCACCAGATGCCGGCCCGACAGTCGCGATCAAACCGCTGACCAAATACACGCTGCCGGACAAGACCGCATCGGTGATGCTGCCCGATGGGTGGCACGTGACCCAGACGGCGGTTGGATACATCCGCGCCGAAGGCCCCAAGGGCGAATTGGGGTTTTTCGGCGTTTCGGTGCCGGCGCATGACGGCGCGGGCGGAGGCGCGGCGCCGCCAGCGCCCCTGAGCCAGCCCTATAGCGCCGATCCGGGCGACAAATTGAGCGAGTCCATCCAGTGGGTGCGGGGCGCCAACCAACAGAGCCCTGTGCAGGTGACCAAGATCTATTCGAAGGACGCTTTCGACGGGCCGCCCGGATTCGGCAGCTGCACCAAGATAACCGCGACGCTGGGTGTGCAACGCAGCGTTCTGGATGCGGAAGCGGATTTGTGTTCGCTGCCCCAGGACAAGGCCGGCAATTACACCAACTTTTTGAAGATGGTGGCGATCTCGCCGGCGCTGGCCAAGACAGAGCGCGGCACACTGGAGGCGGTACTGGCCAGCTATGTGGTCAATCTGAAAGCGGTGGAGCAGGCGGCGGCGCAGCAAGCCAAGCAGCCCAGCGCAACGGCCGCCGCGCCGCCTTCGAAAATGTCCTCCAATAGCATGGCCGCCAATCGCGGCCCCGCCAACACAAATCCCTTCACCCCACAAGGTCGGCAAGGGCTGCAGCAGCAGATAGACGCGGAGATCAAGGCTGGCGGCTTCACGCCCCAGATGGTGGCGGCGATGCGCGCGCAAGCGAACCGGCAGGCCGCGACCAATATCGCGCCGATAGCACGGCAGGTGGCGGCGACCAATCAGGCGATGGATTATTTCGATCGCACCACGCTGCGCGACCAGATTCCCGTAACGATCACCAATCAGGGGACCTTCTGGCTGGACACAGACTGATGGTTGCCTGTCCGGCAATGCGCGGCTGGGTGGATGAGAGGGTAGGCCAATCAGAAATTGCCGCGCGAAGTGAAGCAACGACTGCGAAGCGCGCTGGTGCGGCGGTGGGCGGCATGTACTTACTTCATTTCCATAATGCCGTCGGTGCGTCGCCAGATGCCCAAGGGATTGGCGGCCTTTAACGCCTCCGGCAGAAGGTGATCCGGCATATCCTGGTAGCAAACCGGCCGCAGGAACCGTTCGATGGCGAGGCTGCCGACCGAGGTGGAGCGCCCATCCGAAGTGGCGGGATAGGGCCCGCCATGCACCATGGCATGGCTGACCTCGACCCCGGTGCCGAAGCCGTTCACAAGAATCCGTCCGGCCTTTGTTTCCAGCACCGGCATCAGCGCGGCGGCGGCCTGCTGGTCATCGGCGTCCATGTGGAGCGCAATCGTCAGCTGGCCTTCCAATATTTCCAGGACACCGCGCAATTCCGCGATATTCGCGCAGCGAACCAGCAGTGAAGCAGGCCCGAACACTTCCTCGGACAAACGATGATCGGCGGTGAAATGCGCCGCCTTGGTCTGGAACAGTCCGGCCTGAGCCTGATGGGGGCCGTCCTCTTGGGGTCCGCGCGCCAAGGTTTCCACAACCCTGTTCGCGGCCAGCGCCGATACGCCGCTTTCATAGGCGGCATGAATCCCGGGTGTCAGCATGGTCGCTGCCGGGATGCTGGCGATGCCGGCGCCGGCCGCCGCTATGAAACGGTCGATACCGGGGCTGTCCAACGCCAGCAACAAGCCGGGATTGGTGCAGAACTGGCCGGCACCCATGGTCAGGGATGTGGCAAAGGCCTTGGCGATCTGTGGCCCGCGCGCCGCCAACGCGGCGGGAAACAGGATGACAGGATTGATGCTGCTCATCTCGGCATATACGGGAATCGGCACGGCCCGCGCCGCCGCCACCGCCATCAGGGCCTTGCCGCCGCGGCGCGAGCCGGTAAATCCAACCGCCGCCACGCGCGGATCGGCCACCAGGGCCGTACCTAGTGCATTGTCGGCGCCGAACAGCAGCGAGAAGACGCCATCTGGCATGCCGGTCGCCTTCGCGGCGGCGCGGATGGCGAAAGCGACCAGCGCCGATGTGCCTGGGTGGGCATTATGCGCCTTCACGATCACCGGACAGCCCGCCGCCAGCGCCGAGGCGGTGTCGCCGCCGGCAACCGAAAAGGCGAGCGGGAAATTGCTGGCGCCGAATACCGCCACGGGACCGAGGGGGATGCGAGCCAGGCGGATGTCGGATCGCGGCAGCGGCTTGCGTTCGGGCAGCGCGGTGTCGATCCGTGCTCCGATCCAGCCGCTGTCCCGCACTTCGGCTGCAAAGAGCTTCAACTGGCTGATGGTGCGGCCGCGTTCTCCTTCCAGACGCGGACGCGGCAAGCCGCTCTCCAGCATGGCGCGCTCAATCAATCCATCACCCAGCGCCAATACCTGTTCGGCTATCGCCTCCAAGAATCCGGCACGCTGCTCCAGGGGCAGATTGCGGTAAACCGGAAAGGCGCCGGCAGCCAGGGCGCAGGCGCGCGCGACATCGCCCGCATCACCGCCCCCAAAAGCCGGTTCGATCTCCGATCCCGTGGCGGGATTGACCGCCCGGATGGTGCCCTTGCCGCCCAATACCGTATCGTTACCGATCAACATTTCTCCCGACAGCAACATTCGGATTCTCCCATAAACAGCGCCTTATCTGTTGGCGCGGACGGTAGTGGCGAAAGAATGGCGGCAATGATCGGCGCCGGACCAGCGCCCAGAACCCGACCTCATCACTGTTTCGGCAGCGCGAACATGACAAGGCTGTCGCCGCCGGACGGACTATTGAGATAGCTGCCGCCCGTGGCGACGATGCCGACATATTGCCGCCCATCCTTGCCCTGAAAGGTCATCGGGGTGGCGTGGGCGGAATAATCCAGCTTGGTGGTCCATAGCTCTTTACCCGTCCTGGTATCGAAGGCGCGGAAGCGCGAATCGTCGGTGCCGCCGATGAAAGTGACGCCGCCCGCGGTGAGGATTGGCCCGCCATTGCTGGGCCGGCCGGTGTCTTGCTTGCCGGGCGGCGCCTGGTCGGAGACGCCAAGCGTCACACGCCAGGCGATTTCCCCGGTGGAGACATTGACGGCTGTCAGATTACCCCAGGGCGGCTGCTGGCACATCATATTGGTGGCGCGGTCCACGAAATGGGCGGTGGTGAAACCCCATACGCCGTCCTTCTTCACCAGTTTTTCGACATAACCCATCGCATTGGTGTTGACGACGAACAGGCCGAGCTTGGGATCAAAGGCCCCGCCGCCCCATTCCGGCCCGCCCTCGCCGCCCGGAAAACGAATGATCGGCGCATCCGACGGAATCGGCTGGAACGCGACGCTGGGCTTCAAGTGATCGCGGGCGATCCAGGCTTCGCAATTGGCTTTCAGCTCCGGCGTCACCGTGGCGACTTCGTTCAGGGCAAAGCTGCTCCGGGCCAGTTGCACCGGCCGGGACGGGATCGGCTGGGTCGGCCAGGCCTCTTCGCCCTCCACATCCGATTTCGGCACCGGCGTCTCGGTGACCGGATAGAGAGGCTCGCCGGTGACGCGGTTGAGGATGAACATGATGGCGCTTTTGTTCATCGCCACCACCGCCGGGATCGCCTTGCCGTTGCGCGTGACGTCAATCAGCGTCGGCGGTGTGTGCAGATCATAGTCCCAGATGTCGTGGTGCTGGACCTGATAGTGCCAGAGATATTTTCCGGTCTCAGCATTCACCGCTACCAGGCTGTCGCTATAGAGATTGGAGCCGTGATGGTCGGCGCCAAAACGATCAAGGGTGGGAGCGCCGAACGGCAGATAGGCAATGCCGCGTTGCTCGTCTACCGTCATCATGTTCCAGACATTGACGCCGGAGCGCTGCTTCCAGCTGTCGCCTTCCCAACTGTCATGGCCTGGTTCGCCGGGACGCGGAATGGAATGAAATGTCCAGAGCAGCTTGCCGCTGACCGCATCGAAGCCGCGCACGTCGCCGGATGCGCCCTTGGTGGGGTCTTCCTGCACCCGCGATCCCACAATTACGACATTCCGGTAAAGGCTGGGCGGCGCCGTCAGGCCGTAAGGCGAATCGGGCAGCCCGTTCATGATCTGCGGCGTTTTGAGGTTGACGATGCCGCCCCCGCCGAACCCAGCGGACGGCGTGCCGGTTTTGGCGTCAAGCGCGATCAGCCTTCCCTGCAAGGTGCCGAAGATCAGTCTTGGGCCTGCGGCGCCGCTGCCCGGCCACCAGGCGAGGCCGCGCCAGGACGGGCTATCGCTCGCTGGCAGAACATAAGACCAAATCTGCCTGCCGCTGACGGCGTCAAGGGCAACCACACGGTTGTAAGGCGTGGCGAGATAAAGAACGCCATCAATCTCCAGCGGCGTATCCTGCGACGTGCCGCCGGGCGACTTGCCGATCCTGGGATCGAAGGCCGGATTCATGTGGAAGGTCCAAACCGGCTTCAGCCCGGCCACATTGGCGGGGGTAATTTGGGTCAGGGGCGAATAGCGGGTGCCGCCCGCATCATGGCCGTATGCAGGCCAGTCGCCCGAAGCCGCTCTGGCCTCGGCAAGGGAAAGGCTCAAAGCCGCCGTTGCGATGATCGCCAAAATTTTCATATACACTCCGAAAAATTTTCGCCGCCAGGACATTACCGAGTCCGGCTTTTATTTGGCGGACTTGAGTTCCAACCGTTCGATTTTTTGCACGATCAGGAAATAGGCCAGGATCGTGATGATGCAGTGTGCGCCGACAAAAACCAGGGCCAGATCGTAAGATTGCGTGGCGCCCACGATATAACCGATCACGATGGGCGTCACGATCCCCGCCATGTTGCCCGCCATGTTGAAAATGCCACCGGTGACGCCGATCAACTGCCGCGGCGAAGTATCCGATACCACGGCCCAGCCCAGCGAAGCGACGCCCTTGCCGAAAAAAGCCAGCGACATGAAGAGGATGACCAGGAATTGGGAATCGGTGAAATTGCAGGCAATTATCAGGGTGGCAAGGAGCATGCCCACCAGCAACGGCGCCTTGCGCGCGATGGTTACGGATCCCGTTTTTTTCAGCAGCGCATCGGACACCACGCCGCCAAACACGCCGCCGACAAAGCCGCACATGGCCGGCACGGCGCTCCACACGCCGGCATGCAAAATATCCATGTGACGTTGCTGCACCAGGTAGACGGGAAACCAGGTCAGGAAGAAATAGGTCAGCACATTGATGCAGTACTGGCCGATATAGACGCCTACCAGCATGCGGTTGGAGAGTACCTGCTTGACATTGACCCAGGTGAAAGCGGCGCTGCCCTTGCCGTTTTCGTCCTCAATGTTCACCAGCGCGCCATTTTTTTCGATATGCTCGAACTCTCCTTTGTTGATCAGGGGATGTTTCAGCGGACTATGAACGAGGCGCCAGAATATGGCCGCCGTTGCAATACCCAGCGCCCCCATCACATAAAAGGCGGAGGGCCATCCGTAAGAATGGACCAGCCAGGCCATCAACGGGTTGAAGGCAACCAGCGCGAAATATTGCGTGGAATTGAAAATCGCCGAGGCGGTGCCGCGTTCCGAAGTGGGAAACCAATTGGCGACAATGCGGGCATTGGCCGGAACGCCCGGCGCGGAGGCGAGGCCGACAACAAAGCGCATCACAAAGAGTGCCGAGACGGCGGCCGCCCCGGTCAGGAGACCGGCAAAACCCTGCACCAAAGTAAAGAACGACCATAATACCAATGCTACTGCATAAACGCGCTTGGCGCCGAAGCGATCGAGCAGGAAGCCGCCGGGGACCTGGGCAATGACATAGGCAATTGCGAAAGACGAAAAGATATAGCCGAGGTCGGACGCCGAAATATTCAGCGCTTTTTCCACCGCGGTGCCAGCGATGGACAGGGTGGCCCGGTCCGCATAGCTGATGGTCGATACCACGAATAGCAGAAACAGGATCCAGTAGCGGATATGGCTTGGGGGCATAGTTACGCCCCTTTCCATGGCATCGCTCCTCATGGCGTCACATCCCCTCGCATGTTTCCGCGCTCTGCAGGCCGGCTCGGTGCCGGATCCAACCCATTTGGCGGGCCCCGGACAATTCAGGCGATGATAGAGCGCAATGCCCCGATCGCTATATCAATTGCGCTATGGATTGATGCGGCTATGACATGGATTTCGCGGGAGCCCGCGGCTGAGCCGCCGTCAATGTTGTTCCGGGGCAAGATGCGCGTCCAGATGGGTGTAAGTGTGCCTGACCAGATCCAGGAAGGGCTCCAGCGCCGGGTTGTCGTTGTCCGAACGCCAGACCAGGTAAAGCTCGACGGGATGCCGCGGCATGGTGCTTACGGGGCGAAAATGCACACCGTCGAAGTGCAGATTGGTGGCGGCTTCAGGCACCAGCGCCGCTCCCATGCCCGAATGCACCAGCGCCAGAACGGAATGAATCTGGCTGAGAAATTGAACATAGACCGGCACGACGCGGTGGGCGTCAAACAGCCCGGCCAGCATATCGTGAAAATAGCGTGCCCCCTCCGAGGCATACATGATGAGCGGCAGCTGGTCGAAATCCGCCAGCGTCAGCGTGGCTTTCTGGAGGCGGATGTCGCCCGACGGCAGCGCCGCCACCAGCGGCTCGGTGAGGATGAGAATCTTGGAGAATTCCGCCCGCTCGATGGGCGGCCGCAGCAGCCCCACATCGATGCGGCCCGTGAGAATTGCTTCGGTCTGTTCAGCGCTCACCATCTCCTTGAGCGCGACATTGACGTTGGGAAGCCGCGACGTGCAGGTGCTGATCAGGCTTGGCAGGAAACTGTAGCCAGAAGCGGCCGTAAATCCCAAAGTGATGGTTCCCGCCTCACCCGAAGCGGTGCGCCGGGCAGTCAATGCCGCGCTTTCCGTGAGACGCAGAATGCGCCGCGCCTCCAGCAGGAAAACCCTGCCCGCCGGCGTCAATTTCACCACCCGGCTGGTGCGGACAAGCAGCTTGACGCCCAGCACCCGTTCCAGAAGCTGGATCTGTCGCGACAAAGGCGGCTGGGTCATGTTGACCCGCGATGCCGCCCGGCCGAAATGCAACTCTTCGGCTGCCGCCACAAAACAGCGCAGCTGCCTCAATTCAAAGAGTGAACCGGTCCGATGCTGGGACATGGCCGGAACGTTATCAAATATCGATGCAATAAAGAAATCGCTCAGGCCAAAGCCCTTAACGAACCTGGGCCAATACCGGCCTTTTCGCGCCACCGCCGGAGACCCGAACCTTCTCGATCAGCGCCTTGAGCTGATCCAGTTCGGCCGGAGTAAGATCGGTCAGGGGGCTGCGCACCGGACCTGCCGAGCGGCCGATCGCCGTCATGCCCGCCTTCACAATCGACACGGCGTAACCGCGATTGACGTTGCGCAGCGCAATATAAGGCAGAACGAATTCGCTCAGCGCCGCATTGACCGC
>DATMNL010000070.1:0-77125 GCA_035568995.1 Rhizomicrobium sp.
TCCGACCCTGACCACCTCGGCGCTGGCGTTCCGCGCCGCCGATTACCTGGTCAAGGCGGCAAAGGCCGGTAACGTCAAGATCTGACGCCTGCTTCCTGAAGGAAACAGCCCCGGCGGAAACGCCGGGGTTTTTTCTTGGCCGCTGGGGTCTTATGCTGGCACGTCACCAGTCCATCAAGGAGAGACGGCATGCGGCATCCGATTTACGTGTTTCTGGCGGGCTTTCTGCTCGCCATGCCCGCTGCCGCCCAGCCGTCATCCAATGACGGCAAAGCGCCATCCAATGCGCCCCAGGGCCAGGCGGCCAAAGACAGCAAGGCAACCGACCAGACTGCCAAATCCGGCCAGGCCGCTGATCCGGCAGCGCAGCCCGCGCCAGAGGTCAAGGAAGATCCGATGGCCAATTTCAACGTCCTGGGCAACGCCGTGGGCGACGGACTGGGTGTCCCCCGCTAACGACCGCCAGGCGGGGTGCGAAGCACCCCGGCAGCCAATCTGAACACAAGCATTTCCAAGGTTTTGGTGCAGCGCACACGCGTCGCTGAAGACCCTTCTCGGCTTGACTCCATTGCGCGCCAGACGCCTAATTCCATTCAATAATTCATAGCCATACGGGGGTTGGAAACATGGGCAAAGGGTTTGGATTCTTGCTGGGTGCGGCGCTTGGTCTGATGGCCATCCCGGCGCTGGCCGGGGCACCGATGGCCCAGGTAACCGGGCCGATCGCGCAGCCCGATGTCCCCGGCACGCCGACGCACAATTACAGCTTCTTCGCGTCGAACCACGATCTTGCCAGCCACGGCTATGTCGAAGAGGAATATTTCATCAAGGGCACCGCTACGTCCTTCAAGACGGGCGGCACCGCCACCAGCGATGTGCTGGCGACGGGCCAACCCTATTACACCCGCTTTGTCGTGCGCCGTCCGATCAATGCCAAACGCTTCAACGGCACCGCCATCGTGGAATGGTATAATGTCTCCAATTTCTTCGACGCCGAGAATGTTTGGTTCGACGACTGGGAAGACATGATGCGCTCCGGCTATGTCTGGGTCGGCGTGTCGCCCCAGACCGTGGGGGTGGAGGCTTTGAAGAAATGGAGTCCCAAGCGCTATGCCGGATTCACCGTGGGCAAGGAAGTGGCGGCTACGCCAACCTCGCCACCGCGCCCACCGGGCAGCCCGGACCTCGACGCCATGTCCTTCGACATATTTACTCAGGTGGGCTATGCGCTCAAACATCCCGGCAGCGTCGATCCGCTGGGCGGCCTCAGGCCCAAAATCCTCCTCGCCACGGGCCAGTCTCAGTCGGCGGGCCGGCTTGCCACCTATGTCAACAACATCCAACCCCTGGCCAAGGTCTATGACGGCTTTATGCTGGACGCCGCCGCCACGCCTATCCGCAGCGACCTGACCGTGCCGGTACTCAGGCTGATGGCCGAACATGACGTGGTCACCAGCGGCGCGGCCACACGACAGCCCGACACCGACAAATTCCGCCAATGGGAAGTGGCCGGTACGTCCCATATGAGCCGGCATGTGCGCGAGAGCCGTGAAGCGATGGAATTGCGCGACAATGGCCTGTCGCTCGAGGCCAAGATGGCGCCGCTCTGCGCCACTCCCCAGGTCGGCACCCGCACACCCATGGGTCAGGTGGTGGCCGCAGCCTTTGCGGGCCTGTCGAAATGGGCCCAGGGTGGCAAGCCCCCGGCCATTGCGCCCAAGCTGGACATCACCCAGGTCAACAAGGCACCGAAGCAATCGGTGGTGGCGAAAAACGCCGACGGCTTGGCCCAGGGCGGAATCCAGTTGGCCGCGGTGGCCGTGCCCACGCAAATCAATCTGGGCGTGAATGCGCCGAGCGCGGCATCGCAGGAAGCGGGCATTCATGGCGAAGCCATTGGCGCGGGCGCCTGCGTCCGCTGGGGGCCCTCCACCGACATGACGGTGGCCCAGCTCAAGGCCAAATATCCCAGCCATGCCGACTATGTCGCCAAGGTGCGCCAGGTCACCCAAGCCAATGTCGCCAAGGGCTTTCTGCTCAAGGCAGACGGCGATGAACAGATCCGCGCCGCGGAAATGTCGCAAGTCGGTAGCTGGTAGAGATATGATCCCGCCGGTAGTCCCGGCGGGATTTCTCGTAAGAGGAAGTGGCGTATGTTTCGCAGGCGCTCCGGATTTCTGATGGGGGCCACCCTGGCCCTGGCCGCGATTCCCGCGCTCAATGGGATCGCCTCGGCCGCACCCTCGGTACCGCAGCTAAGCGGCCCCATCGCCGCGCCCGACATTCCGGGCGCCTCCTCTCACAATTACATCTTCTTCGCTTCCAACCACGACCTCGCCACCAATGGCTATGTCGAAGAGGAATATTTCATCAGAGGAGCCGCCAGCATCTATGACACGCCCGACGGCAAGACCGGCACGGTCAGGCAGAGCGGCATTCCTTACCTGACGCGCATCGTGGTGCGCCGCCCCGCCGATCCGCGCCGCTTCAACGGCACGGCGATCGTGGAATGGGACAATGTCTCCAACTATTTCGATGCCGAGAATGTCTGGTTCTACGACTGGGAAGACATGATGCGCTCCGGCTATGTCTGGGTCGGCGTCTCGCCCCAGACAGTCGGCGTGGCGGCCTTGCGCAAATGGAATGCCAGGCGCTATGGCCAGCTCAATGTCGGCAAGTCCGACAGCGTCGGCCCCGCCGCCGATCCCAAGGCCCCGGACCGCGACGCGGAATCCTTCGACATTTTTACCCAGGTCGGCGCGGCGCTGAAACACCCCGGCGCTGTCGATCCGCTTGGCGGCCTCAAGCCCAGAATCTTTCTCGCCACCGGCGAATCCCAGTCGGCTGGCCGGCTGGCGACCTATGTCAATTCGGTCCATCCCCTGGCGCGCGTCTATGACGGTTTCCTGCTCTTGTCCGCCGGAACGCCGATCCGCACCGATTTGATCTCGCCGGTGTTCAAGATCATGGCCGAACATGACATCATCACCAGCGGCGCGGCCACCCGCCAGCCCGACACCGACAAATACCGTTCCTGGGAAGTGACCGGGGCCAGCCATGTGGACGCGCATTTGCGCGAAAGCCGCGAGCCCCTGGAATTGCGCGACAATGTCACCTCGACTGAAGCGGCACTGGCGCCGCAATGCCCTTATCCCCAGCTGGGCACCCGGGTGCATACCGATTACGCGGTGGCAGCGGCATTCAGCCACCTGGCGAAATGGGCCGCGGGCGGCGCCGCGCCTCCCAAGGCGCCACAGATCAGGGTCACAAGGGTCAACATGGCGCCAACCGATTCCGAGGTGGCGCGCGACGAGGACAATATCGCCGTCGGCGGCATTCGCGAGGTGCCGGTCGCGGTGCCGACGGGAACCAATGTCGGGGTTGGCAAGCTGGGCCTCAGCAAAAGTACCGCACGCGGCGAAAGCATCGGGCCGACCGGCTGCATCCGCTGGGGCTATTCGGCGGACTTCAGCCCCGAAGAGCTGGATCAACGCTATCCCAGTCATTCCATCTATGTCGCCAAGGTGAAGGCCGCGACCAGTGACCTTATCAGGAAGGGCTTCATCTTGCCGGCGGATGCGGCCACCACGGTCCGCATGGCCGAGGAGTCGCGCGTTGGCGGACCGTAAAAGGACATTTATGACCTTCAGGGCGCACAGCATCGCAATCCGTACGGCGCTGTTTGCGGGTCTTTTTGTCGCCTTCAGCGTGCCAGCGCAGCCGGCGGAATGGCCCAAGAGCGATATACAGCCGGATCCGGCCGTAACCTTCGGGGTCCTGCCGAACGGCATGCGCTATGCGATCATGCACAACAGCACGCCGACGGGCGAGGTGTCCGTCAGGCTTCGCATCGGCGCAGGCTCACTGCAGGAATCAGCCGCGCAGCGGGGGCTGGCGCATTTTCTGGAACATATGGCGTTTCGCGGCTCGGCCCACACCGCGGACGGCGAAATCGACAAGACGCTGGAACGGCTGGGACTGCGCTTTGGGGCGGACACCAACGCGTCGACCGGCCAGGACCAGACCGTTTATCAATTTGATGTGCCCAGGTCGGATGACCAGACAGTCGACACGGTATTGGGCTTCACCAGGGAAATCGCCAGCAACCTCACGCTTGACCCGGCCGCCGCCAGAACGGAGGCGGGCGTGGTTCTTTCCGAATTGAAGCTGCGCGATCTGCCGTCGTTTCGCGCGCTGCAATCCCAACTCGACTTCCTGCTTCAGGATCCTCACGCATCGGCGCTGGCGAACGGCGATCCTGCCATTATCGCCGAGGCTCCCACCGGGCTGATACGCGACTATTATCAGGCCTATTACCGGCCCGAACGCGCGACCCTGGTTGTGGTGGGAGACATAGATCCTGTCCGGATCAAGACCAAGATCATAGAACGGTTTGCCGATTGGATGGGCACCGGCGCCGCCGGCAGCGATCCGACGATTGCGATTGCCAAATCACGCGGGCTGGAAGCGAAAGTTTTCGCGGAGGCCGCCGCGCCCCCCAGGATTCTCGTCGGGTGGGTCAGACCGCCGGAACCCAAGCCGGAAGACAAGGCCCGGGAAAAATCCGCTTTGATCGACGGCGTGGGCCTGCAGATACTGAACCGCCGCTTGCGGGAGGCCGCCGCCTCCGCCGAGCGCCCTTTCACCCGGGCGGGCGTATCGCAGGAACAAGTTCTGCATGCCGCCGGAATCGTTGCCCTGTCGATTGGCTATGAGCCTGACCATTGGCAAACGGCGCTGGATACGGCCGACAGAATGCGCCTGAGTGTTCTGCAATCGGGCGTCAGCCAGGCCGAGGTCGATCGCACAGTTGCGGAAACTGACACCGCATTTCAAGGCGAGAACCTGGCGTCCGGCACGCGGCCTTCAAGATCCATTGTGAATTCGATCTTAAATGAGATTTCTGAAAACGACGTTTTCACCAGCGCCGCGCGCGATCTGGCCACGTCGGACGAGGATCTGAAAAACCTCACCGCCGATGAAGTCACGCGCGCGTTGCGCAATCTCTTTCAGGGCAACGGCCCCCTGATTTTCGTGTCGGGACCCCAGCCCATCGAAGGAGGCGAGGAGGCCGTAAAAGCGGCTTTTCTGAATACCGAAAGATCAGCGCCTTCTGGCCCCGCCGCGGCTGTTCCATCGCCTGCGCTGGACGCATGGCCCTATGCGAATTTCGGAAAGCCGGGCGTGGTTGCCCAATCCAGGCAGGTTTCTGATCTGGGAACGACTTTCGTGCGTTTCGCCAATGGCGTTCGTCTCACGGTCCGGCCGTCCAAGCTGCGCTCCAACCAGGTGCTGGTTTCCGTCAAGGTCGGCGGCGGACGTCTGGATCTGCCTGCCGATCGTCCGACGGCCGCCTGGGCCGTCGGTGCGGTCCCGGCCGGCGGTTTGAAGGCAATGTCCTACACCGACATGCAGCGCATCCTGTCAACGAAAATCTACCGGGTTGGCTTTGGCATCCGTGAGGATGGATTTGTCTTTTCCGGCAATACGACTCCGTCGGATATCGACACTCAACTCCAGGTATTCACCGCCTATCTCCAGACTCCCGGATTCCGACCGGAAGGATTTGAGCAGGTCAGAAGCGCTTATGTCGCGCGGCTTCGCCAGGTTGAATCCAGTCCGGCCGCGATCATGCAACTCAAAGCGCCTGCCATACTGCATGACGGCGACCAGCGGTGGGTCTCACCGTCGGGGGAAGAGGTGAAAACCGCCAGTGTGGAAGACCTCAAATCCCTGTTGGGGCCCGCGTTCGCGAATGGAGCTGTCGATGTCACGATTGTTGGCGACATCACCACGGACAAGGCCATTCAGTCCGTTGCGGCAACCTTCGGCGCCTTGCAGAAGCGAACTGGGTCGCGTCCCATTGTCGGTGCGGCAAACAGCACGCATTTTCCACTCGGCACCGGCGCCCCAATAGCGATTCCGGGCGGTGCCCCATCCGGCCAGGAGATTGTCAGCATTGCCTGGCCGACTCATGGCCAGTTTCCCGACATTCAGGATGGCGTCACCCTGCAACTGATGAGCGCGATCATGGAAGACCGGCTGTTCAACACGTTGCGCGGTCTGGGTATGGTTTACGTTGCAAATGTCGGCAGCGCATCGTCCAGGGTGTTCGATTATGGGTATGTTCAAGCCCTGGCGCAGTTGCCGCCCGACAAGGCCCAGCAATTCTATGACGTCATCAACGAAATTGTCGCAGATCTGCAAGCCGGCAAATTGACTGCGGATGATTTGGACAGGGCAAAAAATCCCGCGTTGCAGGAATTGCGAAAAACACAACAGACCAACGAATATTGGCTGTCCGTTCTGGACGACGCGCAGGAGAACCCGGACAAGCTGGATCTGGCGCGAGATTACGAGCCCGCGCTCCAGAAGATTACACTGTCGGATATCGCGTCGGCGGCTCGTAAATATCTTGCCTCCCCGCGCGTCATCAAACTGACTGCCGGATCTTAGAGCAAGTTGGGGCCAGATTGAACCGCTGCGCCGGAGCGATTTTGTGGCGCGGGCAGGAGAAGGGCGAAGGCCCGTATCGGGCTATACGGGCGAGACCTTCGACAAACCCGTCCTTAGCGACAGCTTAGGGACGCAAAAGACCCCGGCCCCTAAGGGGTTGTGTTCCGGCGGGCGCCCGCGGTGTCGCTGCGCTCGACCGTATTTCCTATACGCCCTTCGCGTCGATACGCTGCTGCTATCGACCCTGGCGGATCGCCTCGCCGGAACGCAACGCAGACGATTCAATATGGCCCCAACTTGCTCTCGCGCTTTCGCCCAGACTGTGTGAAATGACGGGACTCGCGGCTGGAAGTGCGGAACTGCAAGCTGCGGCGGCACTGAAATAACTACCTATGGAGAGGTCAATGGCAGATTCAATAGATATCCACGGCGGTCCATCGCCGGAAGAAGTCGCCTACAAGCTGCTCTACGTCGTGGCCTGGGGTGAAGACAAGGACCTGGATGGATGGGGCAAAGCCGACCGCAAATGGATCCTGGACACCTACGCCGAGTGCTTGCTGGCAGTCAGGAATCCGGCTGATCGGGTTACGCCACGCTCCGCCGACTCTTAAAACCCCGAAAGGGCCTTGCCCGGCAAATTCAGAAATGCCCGGAAATCTGGAATTCTTGATGAATTTATTGTAATGTAATCCGTTACGAGCCGTTGGACCGCTCCGCCTCCCGACATTTTCACGCTTCCCGGCTGTCGCAAACGAAGCTACCTTTGCGGTTCAGGTGGCTGAGCTGACCGACCATTTGCGTAATGTCCGCTTAGACATAGTCTGGCATCTCAATCCTTGGAGAATAGTTATGAAACAGAATGATCTGGATAAAGCTCTTGCTCATGTCAGCCGCGACCGCCGCGGATTTTTGACAAAATTGTTCGTCGGTACCGGTGTGGCCATCGCGGCCATTCCGCTGATGACAACGCAGTCGATGGCCCAAAAAGAAGGTGATGATCCGGGCGCTGGCGGCAAGTGCGATGACGGCCTGGTCGTGAGCAAGAAGACCGGGAAATGCGCGATGCCGAAGAAGAAGAAGGCCGACTAATCGGCGCAATCGGCTTCTGCCTAAATTGAATTGATTTAAGACCGGCCGTGTGCCCCAAACCCGGGGCATACGGCCGATTTTTATTGCGAGCCTGCCTTGATGCCCAATCCGAGAATTCACCCGGTCATTTTGCTGTCGCCGGTCGAGGGAGGCTATGTCGCCTACGATCCGGCACTCGATCGCCTGCACCAACTCAATCCGGTTGCGGCGCTGCTTACGGAATTGTGCAATGGCAACCACAGCGTTGACGAGATCCGCGCGTTGGCTGGCCCGCTCCTGCCGGAAGGAAAAGCCGCCGAAATCGACCGCTGGATCGATGACGGCATCAAGGCCGGCCTCCTGGTTTGGGAAGGAAGCGCCTCCGCCGGCGGCCGCGAACTTTCGGCTGAAGAACTCGCGACGCTGACCAGGCGTCTCAAGGAGACGGGAAAATTCCAGTCCGCCTATCTCTGCGCGAAAAGAACTGTCGAGCTGGGTCCGGAGGACTGGGACGCCTGGTATGAATTGGGTGAACTCGCCCAATGTGTCGGACGCCGCGACGAAGCGCGGGCGGCATACCAGAAATACTTCGACGCCCATCCGGAGGACGGGGAAATCGAACATTTGCTGATCGCGCTGCGGGACGATGCGCCGCCGCCACGCGCCTCCGATCGGGCCATTCAGCACATCTACAAGAGCTTTGCCGCAAGCTATGAATCCCGGATGCGCGAGGATCTGAGATATGTCGGACCGGAGCGGATGCAGGACGCCATCAAGGCAGTCGTCGCGGACCCGGCCGGCCTTAGCATTCTTGATCTTGGTTGCGGCTCGGGGTTGGCGGGCATGAGTGTGAAGCCCTGGGCTTCCGAGTTGATGGGTGTCGATCTTTCGCCGGAGATGATCGAGCTTGCCAGGGCGCGCGGCATATATGACGGGCTCGAAGTCGCCGAGATCACGCAATGGCTTGATCAGGGCGAAAGGCCTTTCGATCTGATTATCAGCTGCGATTGCCTGATCTATTTCGGCGATCTGGGCCGGATCGTGCATTCCGCCGCGCGGCGGCTGAAACCAGGCGGATTGTTCGCGATGTCGATGGAGCGTGGCGATCGCCATCCCTTTCATCTGACGGACACGGGCCGCTATACGCATCATCCGGGCCATGTTCGCGACGTGGCGGCGAAGGCGGGACTGACTGTCGCACAGATGGACGAAAGCTTTCTGCGCATGGAATATGGCGAGGACGTGCTGGGCTTGTATGCGGTTCTGGCTAAGGCCGGGGCTTGATTTGATGCCTTTGTCCCGGCCCAGGTGACGCGCCCAAGGCAGATAGCCCTCTCGCAAAAAACCCCGGTCGCGACGGCCGGGGCTCTCTGGCAGATCCATGACCGGCTTTGGGAGGCGGCGATCTGCAGTTACGATGGCATTGAATGGTAGTCCTGTGGCGGCGTCAAATCCACGGCGAATATCCGAAAAGCGCGGCCTTGCGATGGCCGGAATGACCTAACGGCGTCACCCTGTGGCGTACAAGGTTTCCGTTTGATTACATACTCAAATCGGTTTTCTCTCGGCACCCATCGGACCCGAGCTAAGCGCTTCGCAAAATTGGGAAATTGAACTTCGCTGCCCGTCGTCCGGGCAACGCTGCGCAGCATGGCATCGCGCCACAAATGCATTATCCGCGTCCGACAAAGGGCATTTTGTTCGCCATGACAGTCATAAACAGGACGTTCGCTTCGGGGGGCAGGCTGGCCATATAGACGACGGCCCGCGCCACGTCGTCGGCATTCATCCTGGGCTCAGCGGCGATGCTGCCATCGGCCTGAGGCACGCCCGCCGCCATGCGCGCCGTCAGCGGGGTTTCGGCATTGCCTATGTCGATCTGGCCGCAGGCGATGTCGAAGGCGCGGCCGTCCAGGGCGATGGATTTTGTCAGGCCCGTCAACGCATGCTTGGTTGCGGTGTATGGCGCGGAATTTGGGCGTGGAGCGTGAGCCGAGATGGATCCGTTGTTGATGATACGGCCGCCGCGCGGATTTTTTTGCGCTTTCATCAGCCGCACGGCTTCCTGCGCGCAAAGAAATGCCCCGGTGAGATTGACCCCGACAACGGCCTGCCATTCGGCGAAATCCAGATCTTCGATCGGCACCGGCCGTGCGGCCGCACCGGCGTTGTTGAACAACAGGTCGAGGCGGCCGAAGCGGTCCACGATCCGGGCGAAGAGCTGCTTGACCGCCGCCGGCTGGGAAATATCGGCGGGCTCGATCAGGCAATCCGGGCAAGCCCGGGCAGTTTCCTCCAGCGCCGCCATGTGACGGCCGGTCAAGACCAGCATAAAGCCCTCGGCGGCCAGCGCCGCGGCAACGGCCCGGCCTATGCCGCTGCCCGCGCCCGTCACCAAAGCGATTCTGGCCATCCGTTGGTCTCCCCGTGGGTCGTCCAATGCCGGGTTGATACGGAATTTGTCAATGGCATTTTTCGCCATAACACCGAAGCCCGTCGGGATTCCGGTGCGGGGGTCGCTGCATTTAAGAGGAATAGCGGCCGGGCATAGCAATTCAGTGAGTGTTAGGTCTTCCGGTTTGCTTTGACA
This sequence comes from Rhizomicrobium sp., assembly GCA_035568995.1. Lineage (GTDB taxonomy): Bacteria > Pseudomonadota > Alphaproteobacteria > Micropepsales > Micropepsaceae > Rhizomicrobium. The sequence continues at coordinate 10,115 of DATMNL010000070.1, forward strand.
TCGGCAGGCGCGTGACCCAGCAAAAGCTCGCGTTGCTCGGCCTCAAAGCGTTCCAAATCCGTAAGATCGATGAATGTCACGATTGTCGCGCCGTTCGGCAGGCGAGATATGGACAGTGAAAGAATTCGGCCATCTGCCCTCTCGGCTTTGCCCCATTTGCCGCGGCGTTCTGGCTCCATGGAACTCACACCAGCAGCAACAATGCTCCAGACATCGTCGCGGCCGATACGCGCGTCACAGCTACCGGCAATGTCCGTAAAATGAGGATGTCCCGACAGTTCGTCATCCATCAAATGCCACAATTTCGCAAAGTGCGCATTGTGCAATACCAGACGCCCGTCGGTTCCGAATATGGCTATGGCCTCGTCCAGCGTATCGAGCGTTGCTTTCTGAACCTGGGTGAGAAGTTTTAATGATGTCTCAAGGTGCAAGCGTTCACTGATGTCTTCGAACAGCATAAATATTCCGCCCTGCAGATGCGGCTGGGTTACAATGCGCAGGCTTTTGCCGCCGGGCAGGTGCCAGAACTCCTCCGTCTTTTGGCGACTGATGGCAAATACGTTGAGCTGGTCCTGATTCCAGGCAGCAAAGTCGCGCTGTTCGGGCAGCTTGCGGTTCTCGCGCAAGCGATTGAGGATTTCGGTGTGCGAAGGATGCGTATCCAGCCAGGCTTCTGAAAAGCCCCACAGCTGAGCATATGCGCTATTATAGCCCGCCAGGCGCTGGCCTGCGTCGAAGGTCGCCACGCCCAGGGGAAGCCGTTCCATCATGTCCGAATGCGCCTCATTGGCATGCTGCAGCGCGGCTTCTGCCCTGGTGACGTCGCTTATGTCCGCGGCCATGCCGGCGACGCCCGCGCCCGGGAGGGGCGAAAAACTCATTGCCAGGGCGCGCCGCTGACCATTCACGACAGCGATCTTCCTGGCTTCCACGCAGGAGTGGCTATCCAGCGCCGCAGCGGCCAATTCATTCTCCGACCGATCGAGGGCGGCATTCGATGCCAGCGCGTTCTGAAGCTTGTTCAGGCCAACAGCCGCAAGAAACGCGCGATTTCCCCAACGCAATGACAAATCGCTGCCGCGCACCCAGACCGGGGTGGGAAGCGCATCCAGAATCTCGCGAAAATGAAGCATGGCATCCGTTGCGCCTTCGTCCTGAAGATAAAGTACGGCACGATGTCCAACTGGCAATCCGCGAATGGCGATCACACCCCCATTGGCCGCCCGTGCAGAAAGTTCGAAGAACCGGCCTGTTTTCAGAAGGGCATCGAGCGAATCGGTGACTTTCACGGCGTCGGGACCGGTGACGCATTGCCGAAGCAGCGCGTTCCCGTCGCCAAAGGTCATATCTGTTCCCAGTATGACGATGGCCTGTCGGCTTTTGCTCAACAATGCATTGCGAAAATGAATAGACTGATCTTTGCGAAACCGTTCCCGGCGGACAGCCGTGCGAAGAGCGGCCAACAGCGCGTATACCCACGAAGCCTCATGGGCACGGACATTCCAGATCATGCCCGCCAGGATGGCAAGCAGGGCAACTGGAAAAACGCCAGTCGATGCCGCATACCGTGAGATGGCCGCAAATGCCCCTGTAAGATCCGTTGCGACCGAATTCAGCGGCGCGCCATGAAACGCAATGAGGTCCGCGTCAGGATACATGGGAGTCCAATTCCCGACCGCGGGGGATCGCGGTGCAGGCATGTCCCAGGATAAGCTGGTGGGGATTTGAAATAAGCAAGAAACCTTCGGCCTTGAGTGCCGAGAAGGCGCGGCACACCGTTTCAATCGTAAGCCCCATATGATCGGCGATATCCTGCCGGCTCATCGTAAGGTTGAGCCGGTCGCCGGGCCGGACATTCAATCGATGGGCGAGGCGCAATAGGAAAGAGGCAATCCTCTCCTTGGCATTCTGACAGCTCAAAACAAAAAGCTGCTGTTGTGCCGTAACAAGGGTCTCTGTGAGGTGACAGACCAGTTGCGCATGGACCATGGGGTTTTCCCTTGCCAGCCGATCGAGGCAGCTTCGGGGATAGGCAATCAGGGTGACCTCCGTCACCGCCTCCGCGGCGGCCAGCGGATCGGAGAATTCAGCAAATCCCATCAAGTCTCCGGCCAGCAGAAAATCGATGACATGACGGCGGCCGTCCGCCATGTGCCGGCACAGGCGCACTGTTCCGCTCAATATCTTGTAGACACGGTCTACCGGGTCGCCGCCATCGAAAATCGGTTCATTGCGCCGGAATCGGAGGCGGACGCCGAATTTCTGTATCGAGCGCAAGTGATCGTTCAGTGTCGCGGGCGGTTGTATGCAGTTTTCAGTCAACCGCGACATGGGATTGATCGGCCCCGATCGCGCGATGTTCTCGCGCACAGTGCACAATGTGTCAGACATGGGTCCCCCGGCTCAACGCGACGCGCAAAATGCGCTTTATCGCGAGAAGACATCGTTCATTTTTTGTTTACTGGGTAGCTGGGAATTGCGCGTAAGTAGATTCGCTGGAAGGATAGCTAGGAATTCTACCTATGGACGCGGCGGTTCCGAATTTACGCTTGTCCGCCCCGATATTTCCACCTCTTTTGCAACACGATGTTTCCTGCCGCGATACGGACGCAGCGAATTGTTGGACGCGGAATGCGCAAGAAAGGCCGCGATGTTCGCAACAGGAGGCGCAGTGCCCGGCTGAAGCCCTGACCTGCTGGGGTGGCTCTTCGTTTCTCAATCCGTCAGAGTCAGCAACCCTGCAATCTTCGGGCGATAGCGATGTGACGTCGTGATTCCGTCATCATGGAGGCATTGTCCAGCATGGAATGACCGGCCGCCATTGTGATGTGCACGAGATCGGACAGGCTGCGGGCGTTCATCTTGCCCATGATGTGCGCCCGATGAAATTCGACGGTTCTGGGCGAAATGCCAAGTTGGCAAGCAATCGCTTTGTTGGAGTGTCCTTTGACAAGGTGATCGAAGACGTGCCGTTCCCGCTGGGTGAGCAGAGCAAGCGCATCCATGGCATTTTTCGTTTCTCCAATGCGTTTGTGTATTTGCCGTCCGATTTCAAGCGCGCGTTTTATGCCCGCAATCATCGCATCCTCGTCGAACGGCTTTTCGATGAAATCGACTGCCCCGGCTTTCATCGCGCGCACGGCAAGCGGCACATCGGCTTGAGCAGTGATAAAGATCACCGGCAAATTCATGCCGCGTCTGACGATTTCCTCCTGCAATTCCAGGCCGCTCATTTCTGGCAGGCGAATATCCGCGATGAGACAGCCGGCCTTCGGATCATAGTCTGCCAAAAAATGAAATGCAGAGGGGTAACCGCGGACTGCGAGGCCAATCGACTCCAACAGAGCGCGCATGGACTCGCGAAAGCCCGCGCAGTCATCCACGATGGCAACTGTTTGTTCCACCATCATGATCGGAATTGTTCCGCTCATAGGGCGCTAATTGAGGAAAAAGTGCTTGAGATTCATCGGAATTATTTGGAATTGCCTTGGTGCCACGTGTTTTGCCGGACACCGAAAGCCACCCCAGGTCCCCCATCCATACCTGTGCCAGTCGAAGCGCGTTAGAGATATCCAATATGGATACATTTTACAAGACAGAAGCGAGACCATTGCAACTACAAGGCCGATCGTGTGGCTTTTTCTCCACATATACAGCTAAAAAACGCCGAAAATCGCCATCGGAACAGCGGCTTGGTTGGTAACCAAAAAGGATACAGTCTGGGAGGCCGGTGCCTGCTGCTGGCGCAGAATTGCCCCTGTTCGAAGACGCCGGCGCGGGCGCCGTATTTTAATGGCGGTGCAAGACAGAGCGATATCCATGGCGCGCGTCTCCGGAATCCGGGCGGTAGCGCCGTGTACCGAGGTTAGAGATTGGCTGAAATTGGACGCCTCATCCGTGAGTTGGTGCCCAGGTCATGTGAAAGCAAGAGGGGCCATCTTCTTGCCCAATGGACGTGCCGCTTGTGGAAATTGCTTCTTTGCGCTTCGTAGGTTCGGGAAAGACCATCGCGGCAGCATCCAAATTATCCGGTCATTTGCGTCCCGATTTTTGCCCTCAGCGGCCAGCGGACTTACCGGATGGGCGTGTGCTATCTATCCGGCAACGGCCAGGCCTGTTAACATTAACAGCCGATAATGGCACATGCCTTGCTAGTTGGTGGTGGTTCGTGAAGGGGCGACTCCACTCTTTCCATCCGGAAGTATAATGCAGAACCGAATAGGCATTCTTCGTCTCGAAAAGGGCTTGTCTCTGACAGAACTCGCCAAGGCTGCGGGGACAACTAAGGCTCAAATTCAAAAGCTTGAACGGGGGGAACGCCGCCTCTCCTTGGGCTGGATGGAGCGGCTTGCGCGGGCTTTGGATGTGAAGATATCCGACCTTCTGCCCCAAGGCGCGGTCGCATGCCAGCACGGGCCAGAGGAAAAGGAAATCCTCGAAATTGTTTCGCAATTGCCGATGGAAGACCGGGTTGTTCTCGTCCGAATGGCCAGCGAACTTTTGGGCACGCTGCGACGCTGGGAGGGACGGCACGGCGCGCCCGGTGCTGTGGCGCCGCCCATAGTGCTGACCGAGCCGGATGCGCCGCCCCTGAAGCACCGGCGCGGCCGCGCCGCGCGCTGAGAGCCGCAAGTCAAGACAGATGCCGGACGTTCCCGTCTTGGGACACCAGCTGTGCTAGAAGTATCCATATAGGATACATCATTAACCGTCTCGTCTCAACAAAAAAGCAAACCGTTCTTCCATAAATCCTCTTATAACTTCCATAAAAGCCAATTTTTCCGGCCAGCCATAAATATTGGTCTTGCTCAAAAGTATCCAATATGGATATCATTAACCAGTTCCTGATGCCGGCAGGCGCGGCGTAAGACCCAATAACGGCCGTTTCTCCTCTGGACTTGCATGACGTCAACAAATGCCAAGGCGGCCGGTCAAAGGCGGCACATCGTACGGAGCGGCGAGGTGCCGAATGTATTTTGCGTTTCGCGATGAAAAATGAGCGCAATCGTCTTCCCGTCGATCGCCACAACGGATGGAACGCCGGTCATGGTCTCGCCGCCAAAGCAGGGGTTGATCTGGCGACCCTCGAATGCCTGGCGCCACACATCTTCATTCTGGACCTTGATGATGCGGGATCGCCCATCTACCGGCTCGCGGGAAGCGAAATCCAGGACTTCATCGGGTCCAATCCACGGGGCAAGAAATTCTACGGTTACTGGGACATCGAAGCGCGAACAATGCTTGAGCGCTATTTCAATGTGTCAGCCGAAAGCCATCTGGCCTTTCGCCTTTCCTCGATCGCATCACGATCAAAATCAGACGCCGTGGAATTCGAGACCATACTAATTCCGGTCATCGCCGCTGATGCCCGGAAAAAATGCTTCATCGGCATCAGTCTTGCGCTCGGAGACCCATCGACCAAGGCCGAACCACCTGGCCATGTTCAGCATCTTAAGCGCATCGCGTTCGTTCCGGGTGATCTCCCGATTGGGAACCATAGCAGGTGAACATGTGGGCACCATCGTAGGATTTCCCGATCGCCGATCATCAAGCGATGCGATGATTTTGTCGGACGGCATTCAAGTCTGCTCGGGCGCTGCCGCTTCGCCAGGCAAAAAGTGGTCCGACAGACGTGTGTTGGCGTTTGGCTTTGGTGCATCAGGTCTCCTGTGGACCGGCATCGCATGGGTCTGCGTGCACTACCTCTGAAAATAGATAAGTCATCATCAATTTCGTGCTGCGGAACTTGACCGCCTTCGGCGGTCCAGCTGCCGGCCGCCAGGCTGAATTGTAGCAATGCTCATATGGCCCGTGAGCACTCCCACGAATGTGGTCCTGCCAAGCCCTTGCCGTCACCGTTTTGTAAAAACAGCAACCGCCGTGCGGGTTTAGCTCGCGCCCTTTTTGTTCGCTCCAACCAAAATGATCTCGCCGGAAGGTGATGGTCCTCTGTTTTAGCGATCTGAAAAAATTTGAAACTGATTTTCTTAAAAGTGGAATCGGTTTTTGTGGATAATACATTTTCAGACTCGCTTCCCATCTCTTGCGGGGGTTGTCTCTCCAGGTCGTTTTCATCGCTTGTTAATGACAGATATGGAGGTAACCGTGGCCATCGACCCCGTTATTGTTTTGGCGGAAGAGTTGCGTTCGGCAGAGGCAACGCTGCGTATTGCGGCCAAGGATTATGAACGAAATCGCTGTCGCGAACGCGGAGAAACCGTCAACCACCTGCTGTCGACGATCAAAAGTCTTAACAGTGAATTGCTGGAAACCATACCCACGAGCGCGCTGGGTGCGGCCGAACTAATCCGTTTGGTGATGGAACGCCTGCCGTTTTCGCATGCGCGATACGCGGATCATTTCTCCGAAGTCGCCCGGCGATTGGGCATCGGACAAAGAACGCACGCCGATCTCGTCTGGTTGCGCGCCATGGAAATGTCCCTCTCCAGCTCCGCGCATGGCGAGTTTGATTTCAAGGCGGGGCCGCTCCTGCATTCGGCGATTTATGGCGCCTCCAGGCCCGTTATCGTGTATCGCGCCGTTATGCCCGCGCGCAGCAATAACGGCCAGGGCGCAATCGCTTCGCCGCCAAATTGAGCGGTTTGATAAGGCGAAAATTCCCATTGATGCTATCTCGGTCTCAAAAGTTTCGTATAGAAACAGGCAAGCGCCATGGAAAAACAAACAAAGGCCCAACAGCTGCGTGAGTTGCTGATCCTGGCAAAAAAATTGCGTGCTTCAGCCGCTGAGACGGGGGACCTTGCCTATATCGATTTGTTTTTGCGTGCGGCCACGGCGCTTGAGGACCGCGCGCACAGGCTCGCGTATAACGCTCCTCTCGGAGTGCCGGAGACAAAACCCGTATCGCGCGTACCAGTCGATTTCATGTGTTGACAAGCGGAGGCCAGAAACATGCGACGGCTGGTCGCGCATTCCATGCCGCGCATCGGGCTGAAGAGGTGAATCAGTCCGTGATGGATTGATAGACCAGCGCGTTGATGACCTGGCGGTAATGCCAGCGAAGCGGCCCCGGCGCCGCCGACATATAGACCACGACAAGGTCTTCTTTCGGATCCACCCACCAGTCGGTGCCGCTGGCACCAGGCCAGTTGAATGCTCCGACCGAGCCCATCAGGCGCGTATTGCCGGCGCTCGTCTTGACCGCCACGCCCAGGCCAAAGCCGAAATTCGCGCGGGTCGGATCGGCGTTGACAACGAGATTTTTGACCTCGGGTCCCAATTGGTTCGACGTCATGAATTCGACGGTCTTGCTCCCCAGGATGCGGGCGTTCCCGGCGTGTCCCTGATGCAGCAGCATGGAGGCAAAGCGCAGATAGTCGCCCGCCGTGGAGGCAGCGCAGCCGCCGCCGCAATCGAAATTAAGCGGCTTGGTGAGTTCGGGCGAGCGGGACTGTGGCCCTCCGGTATCGGGATCGGCGGGCAGGGGCCTGGCGTAGCGCTGTGCTTTTTCCGGCGGGACGTTGAAGCCAGTATCCTTCATGCCCAGCGGAGTGAAAAGATTGGCTTTGAGATAGGCGCCCAGCGTCTGCCCCGAAAGTTTCTCGATGATCTGGCCGGTGATGTCCAGACCGAAGCCGTAATCCCAAGTGGAACCGGGCTGCCACAGCAGCGGCAGACCTGCGAGCCTGTCCAGAAAGGCCGCGCCACTGGCCGCATCTTCGGTACCCGCCGGATACATTTTGTGAATGACCGTGGCGCCCCTGCTGCCATAGATCAGGCCCGAAGTATGGCGCAGAAGATCCTGAACCACGATAGGGCGGTTCGCCGGCACCGTGTCCAGCGTGGGCTCCCCCATGGCGTCACGACCGGCGACGCGGGAATTGGCGAACTTTGGAAAATATTTGGACAGGGGGTCATCCATCAGAATGCGTCCCTGTTCGTAAAGCATCAGGGCTCCTACCGCCGTCATGGGCTTGGTCATTGAGGCAATATTGAAAATCGTGTCGGTGGTCATCGGCAGGCGGGCGGCTTTGTCGCGCCAGCCATAGGCATCAAAGGCAACCAGCTTGCCGTGACGAGCGATGGCGACGACCGCGCCGGGAATGCGGCCGGCGGCGATATCGGATTTTATAACGGCGCCGATACGGCCCAGACGTGCAGAAGACATGCCCACCGCTTCCGGCTGGGCGAACGGCAAGGGCGCATTGGGATCGGAGGCCGCGAAAGCCGCGCCGCAGCAGCCGAACACAACCGCGCCGACGAGCAGAAGTTTTTTAATCATGTTCGCTGATCTTCCGGACCTCGATAAGAAAAGCAAAGCCAACGCCCGAGCCTGAGGTGAGGGGTCCCGCCGCTATGGGATCCCCGGACAAGCACCCATCATTGCGCCATGCCCAGCTTCTGCCTCAGCTCGGCCGCGGTCCCCACCTGGCCATAACCGGGTCCGCCGCGCTGCTGAAACTTGCGCGCGTCCACCAGCTTGCCGACAAGCACCGGCTCGAAGCCGGCGTCGCGTACAAGGCCGTCGGCCACGCGCACCGCCTCGGCATCGTCGCCGGCTATTGGAATGGCCATTTTCGGATCGGGGCGGTTTGATTCTTTGGTGAAGACCCCGGCGCCCGTTATGTTGAAGGCACGCACCAGCCGCGTACCGGCAAGATATTTCTGCGAGGTAATGCCGATGCCGTTCCCGTCCGCCTCCTTGGTAATGGCGTCCCCGTCGCGCGTCGGCACCGCGTTGGTGGCGTCGAGCACGACCTTGCCCTTAAGCGCGGCGCGGTAATCACTCCCAATCTGGGGCAGCGCGGCATAGGGCACGGCGACAAAGAGTACGTCGCCAAAAGCGATGGCTTGCGCCACCGTGCCGGCATGGGCAAGCGGGCCGAGCTTGGCGACCATGTCACTGAGTTCTTCGGGGTTGCGTGAGGAGAACATCACCGGATGGCCGGCCTTGATCCACAAACCGCCGAGCGCGCCGCCAATATTGCCCGCTCCGATAATGCCGATGGGCTGCTTGGCCGCTTGCGCGAAGGCCCCGCCAAACGCGGCGGCGAGTGTCCATGCTCCGCCTGCAGCAAGCAAGGCGCGGCGCGAGCAGATCAAGATATTGAGCATCGGAGCGTCCTCGTTTTTTTGTCAGGTTACGCCGTTCGGGCGGTTTCGCAACGGGTCGGCCCGCCTCCTTCCTGCGTTTAAGCGACTGTCAGACACGGTCCTATACTCACTCTTGTGGGCGCCATGTCTCAATTGGAAATTGGCTTGGAAATCACCACCAGCGCCGTCGAATTTTCCCAATAAAATCAAGGTGGCGGCCTACCTAACGCCCGCCAAGCCGCAAATTTGGCCCATTGGAGATTTCGCCGGGCACCCGGTCCCGACGTTGGTACTCAAGCCCCCTTTGCGGTAATTTCCTCCCATCAGGAAACGGACGGGAGATGACACGCATGATGCACTATCGGACATTGACGGCCGGATTGGCGGCGCTCGCCCTTTGCACCCTGTCGCTGCCGGCCCAGGCGCAAGTCGCCGGTGCGGACCGGATCGCCACGTCCAGCGGCCCGGCCGAAATTGTTCCGATTCATCATGCCAGCCTCATGATCACATGGAAGGGCGCGCATATCCTTGTCGATCCGGCACCTGTCGCCAATGGCGCCCAGGGTGCGGCGCTCGCGGCGCCCTATAAGGCCCTGCCGCCGCCCGATATCATTCTCATCACCCATATTCATGGCGATCATTTCAACGTGCCGATTCTTCAGGCCGTCGCCGGCCCGAACACCGTGATTGTCGCGCCGCAGAATGTGCATGACGCGATGCCCGCCGATCTCCAGGCGAAGACGAAAGTGATGAAAAATGGCGACCATGACACGCTTAGCGGGGTGATGGTCGAGGCTGTGGCGATGTACAACACCACGCCGGCGCGGGCAAACTTCCATCCCAAGGGCCTTGGCAACGGTTATGTCCTCACCCTCGGCGACAAGCGCGTCTATATCGCCGGCGATACAGAGGAGACGCCGGAACTTGCCCATCTGTCGGCCATCGATGTGGCGTTCATCCCCATCAATCTGCCATTCACCCAGACCGTCGATGCGGCAGCGAAATGGGTAAAGGATTTCCGGCCGAAATTTGTTTTTCCCTACCACTACAGCAACCAGGACGGCACGACGAGCGACATGGCCGCTTTCGAGACCCAGGTCGGCAACGCGAGTATTGTCCGCCTGCGCAAATGGTATTGAGGCCGCGCCATCTGCGGCGGTAACCTAAGGAAATCAGCGGCTCGACGAGCGGAGGATATCCATGGAAACAGGTGGCTTAGTTCTTTCTCGCCGAAAACTGACGGGATTGTGTGCGGGGTTTGGGGCGAGCCTCATCGCATCGAATTGTCTTCAGCGAGCATGGGCGCAATCCACCGCGTCGGAAAAGCCCCTGCTTGCGCGCGCGATCCCGCATAGCGGCGAAATGCTGCCGGTGATCGGCCTTGGCACGATCATCGTGTTCGACGTCGGTGGCGACGCCGCCAAGCGCATGTCCTGCAGCAATACGGTACGCGCGCTGGTCGCCCACGGAGGCTCTCTCATCGATACCGCGGAATCCTATGGGACCGCGGAAGGCGTCCTGGGCGACATTCTGGCCGATACGGGACTTCGCTCCCGCGTGTTTCTCGCGACAAAATTCGACATCAAGGATTACAGCAGGGCAAACGGGCCGACCGCGTTTCAGGGGTCACTGAAGCAGCTGCGCACCCCCAAACTCGATCTCATGCAGTTTCACAATGTGCGCGATCCCAACCAGGACCTTGGCTTGTTGCGCGATTGGAAAGCGCAGGGTCTTTGCCGCTACACCGGCATTACCACAACATCGGAGGACAGTTACGATGCAACTGTGGCGATCCTCGAGCGCGAGAAACCCGATTTTCTCATGGTGGATTATGCCATTGACAAGCGCGCGGCGGAAGCGCGCGTGCTGCCCGCCGCCGCCTCGGTGGGAACCGCGGTCGTTGTAGCATTGCCTTTCGGGCGTGGCCGCGTCTTCCACAATGTGTTGAGCAAGCCGTTGCCGGACTGGGTGGCGGAATTTGATTGCGCAAGCTGGGCCCAGTTCTTTCTCAAATTCACCCTCGGCAATCCGGCGGTCACGGTGGTTGCGCCGGGCACCGACAAGACAGAGCACATGATTGACAATCTTGGGGGCGGCCGTGGCCGGCTGCCCGATGAGGCGATGCGCGCACGCATGGCGAAATTCATTGAGGCGGCATAAACGGCTCCAGTGAAAGGGTCTTTGAACGAGGACATGCCATGGAAAAAAATGGTCCATTTCTTCTTTCGCGGCGCGATGTTACGGGCTTGTATGTCGGGCTTTGCGCCAGTGCGTTGACATCGTCCTTGGCTCCCTCTGCCAACGCCCAATCGCCAGAGACCCTGTTGGCGCGGCCTATCCCACATGGTGGCGGTGAAAAGTTGCCGGCGGTCGGGGTCGGCACGGTCAATGTGTTCGACGTGGGATCGAACCCGGCGGAGCGGGCCGGTCCGACCGCCGTGGTGCGCGCTCTGGTGGCGAATGGCGGCACCTTGGTCGATTCCGCGCCATCCTATGGCGAAGCAGAGAGCGTTGTTGGCGATATTCTAGCGCAGACAGGATTGCGCCCACGTGTATTCATTGCGACCAAGCTCGAACGTTATCGGCCCGGACAGGAAGCCGCGGAAGCGCGAGAGTCGCTGCAACGTCTCAAAACCGGCAAGGTGGATCTGCTCCAGCTTCACAATGTGCGCAATCCAGACCAGGACATGGCCGGCATTGACGCGCTCAAGGCACAGGGGCTGTGCCGCTATACCGGCATCACCACCACCTTTGAAGGCAGCTATCCTGCCGCAGAGGCCATCATAAGGCGCACCAAGCCGGACTTTCTGGAAGTCGATTACGCCATAGACAACCGCGAAGCCGAGCAGCGTGTGTTGCCCGCGGCAAGGGACGCGGGCACGGCCGTCATTGTCGCATTGCCGTTCGGGCGGGGGCGGCTGTTTCGCCTCGCTTTGGGCAAGAAGCTGCCGGATTGGGCGGGCGACATCGATTGCGCCAGCTGGGGCCAGTTCTTCCTCAAATTCATCCTTGGTCATCCGGCCGTGACGGCCGTGATTCCGGGAACGGACAAGCCCGAGCATATGGTGGACAATCTTGGCGCCGGGCGCGGACGTCTGCCCGATGCCGAGCAACGCGCCCGCATGGTCAAATATGTGGAGTCGCTGGGTTAACAGCGCTATCAAAAGACAATGGCACTGAATTCGCAATATGGGCTGGCGCGATTGCTGGGCGTCACGGCCCAGGTGGCGCCGCACGAACGCAAAGCCGCCATTCTTGCCTTTTTCTGCAACTTTGCGCTTCTGGGCAGCTATTACATTTTGCGGCCATTGCGCGACACGATGGGCACGGTGTTCGGTGTCGCCGACCTTCAAAATCTCTTCACCGGCACCTTTGTCATCATATTTCTCGCAGCGCCGCTTTTCTCCTGGTGCGCCGCAAAGGTGACTCTGTCGCGCTTGCTGCCCGGCGTTTTCTGGTTCCTGCTCGCCAACCTTCTGATTTTCTATCTGCTGTTTCACCTGGCGCCCAATAACCGCTGGGTCGCCGGCGCTTATTTCTGCTGGTTCAGCGCCATCAACCTGATCCTGATATCGGTATTCTGGACCTTGATGGCCGATACCTTTTCCGCGGCACAGGCCACACGATTTTTCGCCTTTATCGCCGCGGGCGGCAGCCTTGGCGCGATCATGGGCCCCGTCATAACGACGTCGCTGGTCCAAAGTCTGGGCATAGACGGCTTGCTGCTGATCGCGATTGCCGGCTTTTTGCTGGTGATTCTTCTGGTGCACCTCCTGATGCGGGAAAAGCAGAGGCTGCGAGAGGAAGGATTTGACGCACAAAACACGACACTCGACCACAGCCTCCCGGGAAACCCCTTTCGCGGCTTCGAGCTGCTGCTGAAATCGGCATTCATGATGGGCCAGGCTGCGTTCATGCTGCTCATGACCTGGATCGCCACCATCCTCTATTTCCTGCAGGCCGATCTTATTTCCCGAGCCTATTCGGCGGTGGAGCTCCGAGCCGTCGCCTTTGCCGATGTGGATCTGTTCGTCAATATCTGTTCCGCGGCCATTCTGATTCTGGGGCTGAGCCGCGTGATGCGGCGGTTCGGCGTGACCGCCAGCCTGGTCCTCAGCCCCATCCTCATGGTCGGGGCATGCCTGGCGCTTATTGCGGCACCCACACTTTTCATGGTGCAGACAGCGCGAGCGCTGCAGCGCATTTCGCAATACGCAATCGCCCGCCCCAGCCGGGAGGTGCTGTTCACGGTTATTGACCAGCAAAGCAAATACAAGGCGAAAAACGTCATCGACACGGTGGTGTATCGCTTCGGCGATCTTACCGCGGCATGGATGCAGGCGGGATTGCGCGCCGGCGGGTTTGGTCTTGCCGGCGCCGTGGTTTTGGGTGTCGGAGTCTCGACGGCCTGGGGGTTTGTCGCCTTCGCGCTGGGACGGCGATATGAAGCCCTCAGCGGCGCGCGGCCCGCCGAACCCGCTGTTACCCTTGCCGAGTGACATGGTTTAACAGGGCCGCCGGACCGTGCGGCAATATTGAACATTTTGCGCAGCGGCGCTAATTTTGCCGCTTGGACTTCCACTGCCGACCGCGAGAGGTATTGATGATGATACATGAAAACCGACTGGGGTTGACGCGCCGGGCGCTTTTGGCGGTTGCTGTCGCAGGCCTTGTGGTCGCGCCGGGAGGCGTGATGGCCCAGGCGGCCAAACCCAAAATCGGCTTCATCGGCGCTGGCCGGATGGGCGGTACGCTCGCAAAATTTTGGTCTCAGGCCGGCTATCAGGTGATGCTGTCGGCCCGCGATCTGGGCCCGGTGAAGGAATTGGCCACGCAGATCGGTCCCAATGCGCAGGTCGGAACGCCGGAGCAGGCGGCGGCTTGGGGCGATGTGGTTGTGGTGACCGTGCCCTATGGCGCCCTGCCGCAGGTCGGCCGCGACTATGCCGCCCAGCTCAAGGGCAAGATCGTGCTCGATACCTGCAATCCCAATCCCACGCGGGATGGCGACATGACCAAGGATGCCATCGAAAAAGGCACCGGCGTGATGGACGCCATCTATCTGCCAGGCACCCGTTTGGTGCGCGCCTTTAATTCGATCGGCTTTGCAGCCCTGGCGGCGGATTCGCATCATCCGGGTGAGTTGATCGGTATTGAGCTTGCCGCCGATGACCAGGGCGCCCTGACCGTGGCCAAGCAGTTGGTGACCGATGCCGGTTATGAGCCGGTGGTTGTGGGGGGACTTTCCACCGCCAAGAAATTCGACGCCGGTTCACCGGTCTATCCCAAGGCGATGCCAGCCAGCGAGATGCGTGCTGCGTTGGGACTGAAATAGCGGGCCGGTAGGCCGGTTACTCTGCTGCGACAGGGACCGGTTTGATCAGCTTGCCGTCCCGCACGCTCTCATAACGCTTGCCCAATATCCAGGCGATGGGAAACCAGCAGACGGCGATGATCATTCCGAAAACGGCCAGCCCCGCGACGCCAAAGGGCAGCACCGCCGCGCTGACCCAGGACGAGGTCACATCGCCGAAACGATAGACCACCGTTTCGATGACATTCTTGGCCTTGTACTTGCTTTGCTGGTCCACAACTGTGAACAACATGTCGCGGCTTGGCTTGGCGATGGCATATTCGGCAAAGCGGCGCACCACCTGCATACTGCCAAGCACCAGCAGCACCGGAGAAAAGGCCACCGCCAGGAAGGCCAGCACCATGATGACGGGATTGAGCAGAAGCCCGGTGGTGACGCCGAAGCGCTTTATAATACGCCCGGTCCCGAACAGCTGGATCAGCACCGCAATCGAATTGGTGGCAAGGTCAATGGTGGCATAGGCCTGGGTGCGGGCGGCGCGGCTGGCGAATTCCTTGCTGATCAGGTCGCCGAGCTGGAAATAGATCACCGTGGAAATCCAGGTCATCAGCAGCAGGAACAGCGCGATCATCAGCAGATACCGTGACTTGAACAACAGAACAAAGCCATCGAACGGGTTGCCGCCCAGCCGGTGGTCAAGTGTGGTCTTCTGCGCTTCCTTGTCGGTGGCGGCGAGCTTGCGCTTCTCCGCCTCCAGCATGCGCACCAGAAAGGCGGTGATGGTGAACCCCGCGGCAGAGATCAAGAGCAGCGTGTTGGTTCCGACCGCATTGACGAACAGGGTGATGAAGGCCGGCGCGCTAATGGTGCCGACGGTGCCGCCCGCGGCAATGAAGCCAAACAACCTTTTGGCCTGTGTGCTGGAAAAGATATCCGCCATCAGGCTCCAGAACACCGAGATGGTGAGGAGGTTGAAGGTGCTGAGCCATATATAAAAGGCGGCGGCGATCCAGCGGTTGTTGGGATCGCTCACAAACAGGAAATAGAACACCAGCATGGTGACCGCGATAAAGCCGTAAACCCAGGGCAGGAAAATCTCCAATCGGATGCGGGAGGCAAGCCCGGCATACACCGGCGCCACAATAAAGCTGAGCAGGAAAGTGCCGGTGAAAAGCTCCTGCAGATGGGCAACGCCGTAAACCGTGCCCATGGTGTCGCGCAGCGGGCGCAGGATGAAATAGCTCGCCATCAGAAAGAAGAAATACACGAACGAGATGATAACCGCCTTGACCTCGCGCGGCTCAACTTCGGCGATCAGCCCCAGCATGCGGGCTACCGGTCCCGGTTTACTCATGTCATCCCTCCAAAGTCCGGTGCGCCCGGATTATTGTCGCAGAATATAGCGGATTGCCCAGCGGCGCGGTGTCTGACGCAGCGGGGCGACGGGGCTCGTCCTGCGCCAGGACCGACGGGCTGCCGATGGCAAAAAGGCTAACAGTCAGCTGCGACCCGGCCGCGGCGGACTTCGAGACGTATTTCACGGAACAATTCCTCCCCATGACCCCTGGCGAGGGCGTCTCACGCGCCCTGTACTCGGTGGAGAATATCATAGTGGGTTTGGCGGGTGCCGCCTAGGACGTCTGTAGGTTTGTCTGTGCCGGTATTGCTGTCATAAAGTCTCATTATTCTTGCCGTCTCCAAAGGATACAAGCGTGAAATCCGCTATCCTCGCTGCCGCCCTGCTTGGTCTCGCCGCTTTTCCCACCAGCGCGCAGAATCAGCCCCACAATGTGATTATCTTTGTCGCCGACGGCCTGCGCTATGGCAGCGTCGAACCGGGCAACATGCCCAACATGGCCCGGCTGAAAGCGGCGGGGGTGGATTTCACCAGCAGCCATTCGCTTTATCCCACCGTCACCACAGTGAACGCCTCGGCCATCGCCACCGGCCATTACATCGGCGACACCGGCGATTTCGGCAACACGCTTTATACCGCCCAGCCCATGATCAGCCTGAAAGGCTCAGCGCTGGGCTTTCTGGAAAACGACATGGTGCTGGATGAAATGAACCAGAAATTCGGCGGCAATTACCTGAACGAGACCACGCTGATGGCAGCCGCCCGCGCCAGGGGATGGCAGACGGCGATCATCGGCAAGGAAGGCCCGGCTCGTATCCAGGATTCCACCGCCAGTGCCGACGGCAATGAGACCCTGATCCTGGACGATGCCACCGGCAAGGATGGCGGGCTTGGCCTGCCCGGCTGGTTCAACCGCGCCATGCGGCAGGAATTTGTCGGCCCCGCGGCCCCCGCGGTGGCGGTGCCCAATATCGAACAGGAAGTCTGGATGGCGAAGGCCGCCACCCGCATCGTGCTGCCGCATTTCAAGGAAGACGGCAAGCCGTTCCTGCTGTTCTTCTGGTCGCGCGACCCCGATAAGTCTCAGCATGACGGCCGGGACAGTATCGGCGAGTATGATCCGGGCATCAACGGCCCCAGCGGCAAGGCGGGGGCGCGCGATGCCGACACGATGCTGGGCGAATTGCTGGATGCGTTGAAGGAACAGGGCCTCGACAAGACCACCGATATTTTTGTCACCGCCGATCACGGCTTTGTCACCGTCAGCCGGACCAGCGCGACCAGTCCCTCGGCCCGCTTCGATGCCGGCACCCCGCTCAGTGATCTGCCTTTCGGATTCCTGGCGATTGACCTGGCCGCCAAGCTCGCCCTGCCGCTGCGCCCGCCCGGCGCAACCGGCGCGGCGCTGGATTACAGCAATGGCGCCAGGCTGGCGGCCGGTTCCGGCGTGCTGGGCCGCGACCCCACCCATCCCGACGTGGTGGTGGCGCCCAATGGCGGCTCGGACCTTGTTTACCTGCCCGGAGCCAACGCCCAGGTGCTGGCCGGCGATATCGTCAATTTCCTGCTCGGCCAGGATTATGTCAGCGGCATTTTTGTGCGCGACGATCTGGGAAAATTTCCGGGCACGCTGCCGATGAGCGCGATCAACCTGATCGGCTCGGCCAAAACGCCCGTTCCAGCAATCTATGTCAATTTTCGCAGCTTCGCGGGCGCCTGCCCTGACGCGCTGCAATGCACGGTCGGAATCAACGACACGGTGCTGGCCAGCGGCCAGGGCAGCCATGGCAGTTTCAGCCGCGCCGAGACTCGTAACTTCATGGCGGCGATCGGTCCCGATTTCAAAGCCCGTTATGCCGATCCCGCGCCAATCTCCAACGCCGATATCGCGCCCACCCTGGCCCATATCATGGGCCTGGAACTGCCGGCCAAAGGCAAACTGACCGGACGGGTGATCTCCGAGGCGTTGCCCGGCGGCGCGCCGGTCAAGGCTGTCCGCCAGGTTATCGTTTCCGATCCTGGACCGGGCGGCATCCGCACTTATCTGGACGAACAGGATGTGGGCGCGACACGTTATTTCGACGCGGCGGGGTTCGCGGGCCGTACCGTGGGTCTCAGCGCGCATTGATTTGTGCCAAAGTCCAAAGTCATGGATGCGAAAAGACGCAAGACCCAAATCGTCGTGGTGGGCGGTGGCGCCGGCGGGCTGGAGTTGGTGACCCGGCTGGGCGCCGCCTTCGGCCGCGAGCGTTTCGACATCATCCTTGTGGAGAAGAGTCGCACTCATATCTGGAAGCCGTTACTGCACGAAGTCGCAGCCGGATCGCTGGACGCCAATCTGGACGAGGTGGGCTATCGCAGCCATGGCCACCGGTGGGGGTATCGTTTCTTCTACGGTGTGATGGAGGGGATAGAGCGCGAGACTCGCAACCTGATCATCGCTCCTATCGTCGATGAGGACGGGCGCGAAATCATGGGCCGCCATCGCATCCGATACGACTATCTGGTGCTGGCGGTGGGGTCGGTGTCGAACGATTTTGGCACCCCAGGCGTGAGAGAGAATTGCCTATTCCTGGACACTCGCCTCCAGGCCGACCGTTTTCGCCAGAAATTGCTGGATCATTGTCTGAGGGTATCGCGTTCGATGAGCGCCGATCCGGGCATCGACGCGCATGTCGGCATCGCGGTGGTCGGCGGCGGCGCCACAGGCGTGGAGCTGGCAGCGGAGCTGTACAATGCCGCTGCGGAGTTAAAGCATTATGGCCTCGAAGTCTTCGACGAAAGCAGGCTGCAGATCACCTTGATCGAGGCCGGACCACGTATCCTTTCGACGTTGCCAGAACATTTGGCCGAGGCGGCGAAAAGCGAACTGGAAGATCTAGGCGTGCGCGTTCTGACCGGCATGGCGGTGGTGGAAGCAACCCGCGATGGCATTATCGCCAGTTCCGGTGAAATCATAAAAGCCGATCTGCGGGTCTGGGCGGCGGGCGTCAAAGCCCCGGATATCCTCAAGGAGATCGGCGGATTGGAAACCAACCGCAACAATCAGCTCATGGTGCGGCCTACTCTGCAGGCCACGCGCGACGACCGCATCTTCGCGCTGGGCGATTGCTGTTATTTCCTGGCGGAAGGCGAGACGCGGTCGGTGCCGCCCCGGGCCCAGGCCGCACATCAGATGGCGGGCACCGTTTTCGCCAATATCAAGCGGCTGGTGAAAGGCCAGCCCCTGGTGCCATTCCGCTATCGCGACCACGGCTCGCTCATATCACTCAGCCGTTATTCCACCGTCGGTAGCCTGATGGGCAATCTGATCGGCGGCCGCCTGGCGATCGAAGGAAGGCTGGCGCGCATAGTCTATCTATCGCTCTACCGCATGCATCTGCTGGCCATTCACGGCTTCTTCAAGGGAATCGTGATGGTGATGGTCAGCCAGGTCAATCACATCATTCGGCCGCGCATGAAATTGCATTGAATGCCAAACGGAGTGCTGCGGGCTACCAATCTTGACCAGTCCCGCCCATCCGCGAGCTCGTCCCGCCAAAGAGCAATTGCTGGAAAGGCGCCCCCGCGCTCAGGATTTGGGTTCGCGGGCGGTGCATGGCGAACCAAGCTCCGCGCCCAGATTCAAGAAAACACGGAAAATTACAGGGAATTCTGGATTTTTGGTCCTGCAGCGCCATTGTTGCGAGCGCGAAGGCCTCGAAATCCGGGGCTTTGGGGGAAATTCCCCAAATGGCCTATCAGGGGATTTATTTTCGGTAACAGTGAAGATTGCGGAACCTGTCGCGGCGGTGATTGAGCCGCTGTACAAACACAATTTCAGGGGAATGTGGGATGGGGAGATTTCTTCTGGCCTTGCCGTTACTCGCCGTAGCGATCTTCTGCGCTGCTTTCGGCGCTCCGGCATTCGCCGCTGACAATTATCAAACCGATATCGGACCGACGCCGCTCGATGCGGCGGCGAAGGTCACTGTTCAGGGCCGTGGCTCGGTGACCGCAACGCTCGACGGCAACAAATTCTCACTGCAAGGCACGTTCTCGGGACTGGTAACGCCGGCGACCGACGCGCATCTTTGCATGGGTATCGTGATGGGCGGGCAGGGACCGGTCATATACGATCTTCAGGTTTCGCAAGCGCAGAGCGGCTCGGTTTCCGGCGCGTTCATGCTTACGCCGGCGCAGGTCACCGCATTGAAGGCCGGCAAGCTCTATGTCCAGGTCAACAGTCAAAAGGCGCCGCCGCCACGGGGAAATTTGTGGGGCTGGTTTCAGCCGGCCCATGAAACGGTCGCGCCCGACGTGCCTGAGGAAGGGCACTGGTACGTGCCAAATCTGCTCGACGACAGCGGCCGCGTGGGCTGATCGGCTGTGAACAATCGCATGCGAGGAGGGCCACAATGAAGAGCTTGGGAAAAACTTTCGCAGGCGTGGCGTTCTGCGCAGCGATCGCGGCCGGCACATGGTCGGCCGGCGCGATGGCCCAGACGGGAATCGGTCCGGGCCCATTCACCGACGCCCAGGTACAGGCAGGCCGTGCCGCGTTTGCCCAGAGCTGCGCCGCCTGTCATCTGAATAACCTTGGCGGAGCCAGCGAGGCCCCGCCGCTGGCGGGCGCGGCATTCATGGGCAATTGGCGGGGCCGCAGCACCCAGGATCTTTTCACCGCGATCCAGGCCATGCCGCTGGGCAACCCCGGCAGTTTGAGCGGCGAGGCTTACGCTTCGCTTCTCGCTTTCCTGCTCAAGGCCAATGGGGCGATGGCGGGCACGGCGCCATTCACGCCCACGACCGCCGCGGTCAGGATCGGCGCGGTCGCGACCGGCCAGGTACCGCCGGAAATTGCGCAGGCGCGGAACAGCCAGCCGGCTCCGCCTGCAGCTCCGGCCGCCCCCGGCCGCGGGGCGCCGCTGGCGGCCACCGGCATCACCGTAGCCGGTACGGTCGCCAGATATACGCCGATAACCGAAGACATGATGATCAACCCGCCGGCCTCCGACTGGCTCATGCATTACGGCAATTACGCGGGCTGGAGTCATTCGCCGCTCCAGCAGGTCAACGCCGGCAATGTCCAGAGTCTGCAGCTTCGCTGGGTTTGGGCGATGGATGAGGGCGAGCGCCAGCAGATCACCCCCCTTGTGCATGACGGTGTGATGTTCCTCTCGAACAACGCTACCAACAAGGTGCAGGCGCTCGACGCCAAGACCGGCGATCTGATCTGGGAAAACACCCTGGGGCCCGCCCTCGTCAACCAGGAAAACGCAACGCGCACCATGGCGCTTTATGGCGACAAATTGTTTTACCCGGCAACCGACGCCAAGCTTTATGCGCTGGATGCGCGGACCGGCAAGATCGACTGGCAGATCCAGTTTTCGACCTACGGTAACGACAAGGTTGGCGGTATGATGGTGGCGGACGGCAAGCTCATCGCCGGGCTCGGCCGCTGCGACGAAAAATCACTGCAGGACCGATGTTTCATCGCCGCCTATGACCTGAATGACGGCCGCCAATTGTGGAAATTCTGGACTGTCGCCTACAAGGGCGAGCCGGGCGGCGACAGTTGGGGCAATCTTCCCAACGACCAGCGTACCGGCGCCGATGCATGGATCGCTGGCACCTACGATCCCGCGCTCAAGCTCGCCTACTGGGGCACCGGCCAGGCCAAGTCCGGCGTCCGCGGTATCGGCGACGTGCTGTACAGCAACAGCACGCTGGCGATCGACACGGGAACCGGTAAGCTCAGATGGTTCCATCAGGATGCGCCCGACGAGGGGCTCGACCTTGATGAAGTCTACGAGAAGGTGCTGGTGGACGAAGGTCCGCAGAAAATCCTGATGTCGGCGGGCAAGAAGGGTATCCTGTGGAAGCTCGACCGCGTCACCGGCAAGTTCCTCGACTATGTGCCTGCCGTGTTCCAGAACGTCTTTACCAGCATCAACCGTACAACCGGTCGGGCGACCTACCGCCCGGACATTACGGCCGCGAAGCCCGGCGATCTCGTTCCCTCCTGCCCGAGTCCCGCCGGCGGCCACAACTGGCCGGCGACCAGCTACGATGCCGAGGACGATCTCATGGTCCTGCCGCTCGACCAGATCTGCGTGAGTTCGGGCGACATGGCGGGCAACTACGAACCCCCCGGATCGGACGGATATCTCGCGCGCATGTCCGCCTATGAGGCGAAGACTTTCAAGCCGGTTTGGACGTTCCAGCAGCGCGCGCCGTTCCTGACCAGCGTGATGACCACGGCGGGTGGCCTCGGTTTCGTCGGCGACTGGGACCGGACATTCCGGGCTTTCGACGTCAAGACTGGAAAAACGCTATGGACGACGCGGCTCGGCACCACGGCGCAGGGCTATCCGACCACCTACATGGTCGATGGCGAGCAGTTCATCGCCGTCCCGACCGGCTATAATGGCGGCAGCCCTGAGGCGAGGCCCATCACCATGCTGCGCTTCGAGCGCAATCGCCCTGCCACTGGCCATGCCGTTTATGTCTTTGCCCTGCCGAAAGCGCCGTGATGGCCGGCCTACGACTTAAAGCGAATGCAAAAAGCGCCCCGAAACAGAAACAGGTCCGGTTTTTTCGGCGCTATTCCTCAGATGAGCTCAATGCGGAATATCCAGCCCGCGCCGGGACCGTCCTTGTCCGGCCAGCCGGGATGATGGCCGGCGTCACAGCCGATGAAAGCGCCCTTATGGAAACCCAGGCCGTGCGGGTCGCAGGAACCGGGTTCCAGGGTCACCTGCTCCAGCACATTGCCGGTCTTGGGATCATATTTGGACATGCCCTGGTTTCCCTGCGAATAGCTTTTGCTCAAATTTGCTGTGGCCAGCCAGAGGAAGCCCTGATCGTCAAAGGCCAAGTCATGGGTACGCATGGTGTCGGGGCTATCATTGTGGATGCGGATGGCGTAGTCGCAGATCCAGCTATCGGCATCGATCCTCAAGATGCAATTGAGACGGCTGGCGATGATCCATAACTTGCCGTTATGCCATTTCGCGCCATGGGAACCGCCGCCGCCAAGTGGAATTTGCTTCACCCACCGCGTGCGGCCCGTTTTGATGTCGAGATTGTGCACGCCGGTGTAAGGCGGGGGATAGTCTGTTTCATTGTTGGAGATCACGTAAAGAGACGTATCGCTGACTGCCAGGGCGCTGGTGACTTCGGAGGCGCTGGAATAGGTCTTGAGCACTTTGCCGTTCCAGTTCATCAGCCAGACCTGCTCCGGCCCCTTCTGCTCCGGCACGCCCTCTCCCCTGGCCTGGATTCCCTTGAGCTTCTGTTGCGCGATAAAGATCCCCGCGTCGCCTTGCTCTGGAATAGCCAGGGCGTTGGGATAGAATTCCGGCGCCTTGAACAACTTGATGGTTCTGGCGCGCCGCTGAAGGATTGCGCGGCTGGTTGATGGGGCAGGTGTCTGAATCTGGGCAAGCGCCGGGGATGTCGCCATCATGCCGAGCCCTGCCAGAACTTGTCGTCTGCCGATCATGTCCGTGCAATTCCATCCAAAATTGGCGGTGCATACGTCTCGTCGCGCAGGCTGGTCGTGTCCAACATAGAACAGTTTCATGCTTTCCGGAACGGCACAGCTTTGGATCGGCGGCTGCCGGGGCATAATTCCCTCTCCCGTTACCGCAATGTTGTCCTGCCTGATCGGCACGGCCAATGTTGCTTTTCAATCCACGATCATCCCCGAAGGAAAAGGAAAGGCTCCGTCAGTGCCGGGCTCCGAAGCCGCGGCCGGGGGTGATAGTGGTTTCGGCCTTGGTGGGCGCCGCGCCGCAAATGACGACTTGAATAGCCGGCTCGTGGGTGACCACGAAGTACAGGGATTCTGGCAACGGAAACCCAACATGGAATCGCTGGCGGCTTCCACTCATTTTCAAGGCGGAAAATTGGCACAGATCCGAATTTATCGGTCGATCTTGGGCAAACGCCCCGTCCAGGGCCGCAGTTTGGCATTCCGCGCAAACCTGCGGATACGCGGCTCGTACGATGAATCGCCGCCGCCCGAATCGGTTGCGGTGCAGCAATTTCTTGATCCGGGTTGCGCAAAACGTTTGTCGAGAAAATGGGCAGTCTGCACAAATTGCATGCACCCGCGAATGCCAAGGGGTAGAATTCTGGACTGCTTTAACGATTCGAAAAATCAACATTCAATAAGGGAGGAAAAAATGGACAAAATTTATCCTGCTTCGACCCTTCTCGCTGTGATTCTTGCCATCGTAACTGCCTTTGTTTCCGTTCCAATGTCGGCCGCAGCACTTTTGATCCTCGGAGGAATAGGCGCGCTGAAGAACTCTCCAGAGGTAAGGCTCAGGGTCTATGCGGCTGCCATCGTTCTTATTCTTGGAGCAAAATCACTCGCGGCAATACCTGTCGCAGGAGATCCTCTCGCGGCCATTTTTTCCGCATTGGCGACTGCTTTAGTTGGCGCGTCTGTTGTTGGTGTCACATTGGGAATTTTTCACGTGATCAAATTGGGTTTAATGAAATAGCCCGATTGCCAATCTGACAATCTCATAATTTATCACACTGCTGGGTCGCCCGGGTGCAGCGGGTTTTAATAGTGCGCGGTGTTCGCCATAAACGCGCCGCGCAATGCTCTAAGTTCTGGCAAACACGCGGGTATCAGAGGATGGGAACGGCGGCCACGGTGTCGCCGTTTTTGTCCGGGGCAGACCCCAAGCGTGACGAACAAGGCTGAGCTTGCAAGGCCGATGGGAGCAATGCCCGAAATTTGGACCGACGGGAAATGTCCGCTTTGCGCCATAAGCGGACATTCACGGTCGACTAGCCGGCCGCGATGAACGCGAACTCACTCGGAAAATGGTCAGCCTTCATATCCCCTTCTACTCCTATCCGGGCTGGTTGGGCGCGCGTTTGTGCCAGCGGTAGGCCACCAGAGAATTCTTCCAGAAGAACTTTTCCGCTGCGACACGGCTGCGTGTCGCGAAGTAACTGCGCGCCAGAGAGACGATTTCAGCCGGCGTGGCACGACCCCAACTATTTGGCCAATCTGTGCCAAATAGCACCCGGTCCTCGCCGAACACGTTCAGCATCATATCCAGCTTTTCCAGGTTCGCCGCCAGGCCGCGCACGGGACGCCGCTCAACGCCGGAGAGTTTGGCATAGATTTGCGGGCGGACGCCGAATTCCCTAAGCAGCGCATCGTAGGCGCCCCGCTCCTGCGGTATGGGGTCAAATCCCGGCAGGTGATCCAGCACGATCCGCAAGTTGGGCACGGCATCGCTTACTCTGACCACGGCCTGGAGCAGATCCATCGAGGGATCGGCCGCATCCATCACCATCTCTGCTTCGGCGAGATGGCGCAGACCATCCAGAAACCCCCTATCGTTTAGCTGCGCGGCCAAGCGCCTTCCCCAAAGGTTGCCGCATCGCAACCCCAGGAACAGAGGATTCTTGCGATACCGGTCGAAAAGTTCGACAAAATTCTCCTTCTCCGGTTCCAGGTCGCCAATAGTGCCGACAAAGAGCGGATCGGTCTCCATTTGCTCCAGGACCCAAAGATTATCCTCCACCCACGGGCTGGCCTCGACCTCTATGGCTCCGACGATGTTCAGGGGATTTGCATAGGGCCTATACGTCGAAGGCAGCGCCACGCCGCCGCTTTCCTGCGCCCATTGGGCAGATCCCCTGTAAGGGGCGCCTTGCGGCCTCCGGCCATCGAAAAGATGGACATGAGTGTCAATGATGGGGATATCGTCAAGCGGCTCGGCGCTCCGCGCCGGCGAGGCAAGGAGCATTGACAGGCTGGCCGAAATAAATTGACGGCGCTTCAATCCGGAATGTCCCCCAATGTCGGGGACCATATTATAGAAGATTCCCACCAAGGGCGACGCCATCTTACAATTTGAGGCCAGAGCCTCTGGCCGATGTTTCAGATAGCGAAGCGCAGCGTTTGTACGTCAGAGACGTCGGAGAAATCCTGGGATGGCACCTGGCGACAAACGGGAAAATCCATGCCTCACATAAAATCGACCTTATGGCTTCGTAATCTCGATGACGTGTTCGGTCAGATCGATCCCGTGCATCGGCGTGCGGCGATAGATGCGCTTGATCGCTGGACCAACCGCATTTGTAGCCATGCTGACCCCGGGCAAGGCGTGAGTTAAGCCACACTTCTTCTTCGCGTGTCACGCCAGATGGTAAAGTAGCGGCGGGCAGGGAGTCCGAGCCGGCCAAAGCTTGAATGCCCGCGTTGGCTCAAAAGCGGTCACTCAGCCAACGTCCGCTTTGCGCCAATAGCGGACATTCGTCGAACCACGCGGTGCAGCAAGCGAACCAATCTTTCGGAAATTGGAATTCGCTGTTCGATCCTGACGTGACCGGGTTGGAAGGGATCGAACCGTGCTGTGCAGATTTCGAACCGGTCTCCGGCAGGTTTTTTGTTGGGGGAACCGGATATTGGCCTCCCGGCTTTGGCTATTACAATGTCGGCATGGGCTGGGAGAATGTCCACTTTGCACCAACAGCGGACATTCCAAATGGCGGCTGGTTGCCGTCATATTTGTCGCCCATGCAATTTCTGGCCATTCGTATGTACTCGCGCGTGGCCGAGTTCCCGGTAGAATCCCGCAAGGCCGGGACGTGATATATTAGCGTACATAACCAACCCGGGCCTAGACCACCTTGAGGAGGCTGCTGAAGCGGAGCAATATCCCGCCTGCGAAATAGATGGGAGATTCCATGCTTCATCTTACCGTCAATGGCGAAAATCGCGTGGTCGGCGATGACGTCGATCCGGCGACGCCCCTTCTCTGGGTCTTGCGCGATCATCTAGGCTTGGTCGGCGCCAAATATGGCTGCGGCGTCGCCCAATGCGGCGCCTGCACCGTCCATGTGGACGGCAAACCGGTGCGCTCCTGCCAGCTGCCGGTCGGAACCATCGGCAGCCGCGTCATCACCACTATCGAGGCGATCGGCAACACGCCCAACGGGGTCAAGATCCAGCAAGCCTGGATGGAAGCCGCGGTGCCTCAATGCGGCTATTGTCAGGCCGGCCAGATCATGTCGGCGACGGCGCTGCTCAACCGCACGCCCAATCCGGATGATTCCGACATCGATGCGGCGATGGCGGGCAATATCTGCCGCTGCGGCACCTATGTCCGCATTCGCCGCGCGATCAAGAACGCTGCCGCCAAATCGGCCTGAGCATGAGGCTGTTTGGCATCGCGGTCGCCGCCCTGGCCGTCGTCGCGCTGGGCTTTGCGGCATGGCTGGTGCTGATCCCCGGACCGATGGCCTTCGCCAGCGGCCGGGCAGTTGCCCTGTCAGACTATAAGGGGCCGGATCCCACCGGCGTTCCAAAGGAATTGGCCGAGGCCGATCTCATCAAGCGGGGCGAATATCTTGCCCATGCCGCCGATTGCATCGCCTGTCACACCGTGCCGGGCGGAGAGGCTTATACCGGCGGCTTCGCCTTCAACCTGCCGGGAATCGGGACGATCTATTCGACCAACATCACGCCCGACAAGGATACCGGCATCGGCAATTATACCGACCAGCAATTTCTCGATGCCATGCACAAGGGGATTCGCCGCGACGGCGAACTTCTTTATCCGGCCATGTCCTATACGACCTATTCTTACATGACCGACGCCGACGCGCTGGCGATCAAGGCCTATCTTTTCACCCTGCCGGCGGTGCATGCGACCGCCGCCGAAAACAAGCTTGCCTGGCCTTTCAATCAGCGCGGCCTGATGGCGGTTTGGAATGTCTTTTATAATGCCGACCAGCGCTTTCGCCCCAATCCCTCCCAGAGCGCGGAATGGAACCGGGGCGCCTATCTGGTGGAGGCGATGGGCCATTGCGGCGAATGCCACACGCCGCGCAATCTTGCCTATGCGATCGACAATCGTCGCAAATTCGCCGGCGCCCTTACCGCGGGCTGGAGCGCCTATAACATTACCGGCGACGCCAAGGCCGGGCTGGGAAGCTGGACCGACGCATCCTTGTCCACTTATCTTTCCACCGGCCATGCCGACGGCCATGGCGGTTCTGCGGGGCCGATGGGCGAGGCCACGGACAACAGCCTCACCTTCCTGACGCCGGGCGATATCCACGCCCTGGTGGTTTATTTGAGAAGCATCCCACCCCAGGACAGCGACCTTCCGCGCACGGTGGATACGCCGGCGCCGGATTCCTACCGCCAGGGGGTTCCGGCAGACGTCAATGCGCGCGGAGAGGTGGTCTTCGCCAGCGCCTGCGCCAGTTGCCATGACTGGACGGGGGTCAGCCCGACCAGCAAATACGCCACGCTGACCGGCGTGCGCGCCGTCAATGACCCGACGGCCACCAATGTGGCGCAAACCATCATCAATGGCGTCAATCGCAAAACCGCCGAGGGCATCATCTTCATGCCGGCCTTCGGCGAGGGTTACTCAGACGACGACATCGCGGCGGTATCGAATTATGTCACCGCCCGCTTCGGCGCCGAAGGCGCGCATCTTACCGTTAAGGACATCGCCTCCCTGCGCAAGCAGGCGGCACAGCAACCCAATACCCAGGAGGCACCCAATGGCTAATGCCCAATTTGCTCAATCCGATGCTTATCTCTCCGAGTTGATTTCCGAAGTCAGCACGATGCCAGATGCCCCCCTCTCAATGGGACGGCGGACCTTCTTCAAGCTCGCCGGCGCCGGCGCCGCGGGCTTGGTCCTGGGATTCCATGTGGGAGACCAAGCGTTTGCCGCCGCCGCAACGCAAAACGGCAATCTTCAGACGATCAACGCCTTCATTCGCATCGCTCCCGACAACACCATCACCATTTATTCCAAATGCCCGGAGATCGGCCAAGGCATCAAGACGTCATTTGGCGTGATTATCGCCGATGAGCTGGATGCCGACTGGAACCATGTGGCGATGGAGCAGGCGGACATCAATCCGAAAGTCTATGGCAGCCAGGGCGCGGGCGGTTCGACCTCCATCCCGCGCGCCTGGAACCAGCTGCGACAGGCCGGCGCCGGCGCCAAGGCGATGCTGATCGCCGCCGCGGCCAAGACGTGGAACGTCAATCCGGCCGAGATCACTGCCAAGGATTCCGTGCTGACCCATGCCGCCAGCGGCAAAACCGCGACCTATGGCTCGCTGGCGGCTGCGGCGGCGAAAATGCCGGTGCCCGATCCCACCAGCCTGACGCTCAAGACCCGCGCCGAATACCGCCTTATCGGCAAACGCTATCGCGGTGTGGACGATGCCAAACTCGTCACCGGCCAGCCGCTATTCGGCATCGATGTGCAGCTGCCGAACATGGTCCATGCCAATTTCACCAAATGTCCGGCGGTGGGCGGCAAGGTCAAGTCCTTCAACGCGGATGAGATCAAGGCGCTTCCCGGCGTGCTTGACGCTTTTGTGGTGGAAGGCACCGGCGTGCCGGTCGAGGTGATGCCGGGTGTCGCCATTATCGCCAAGGACACCTGGAGCGCGTTCCAGGCCAAGAACAAGCTGAAAGTCGCGTGGGACGAAAGCGAGGCCTCGAAGGATTCCACTTCGCAATTCTCGGCGAGTGCGAAAAAGCTGGCGGCCAGCTTCCCGGCAAAGCCCGACGACAATGTCGGCGATGTGGACAAGGCCTTCGCCCAGGCCGCCCAGATGGTGGAGGCCTATTATGAATATCCCTTCGCCGCCCACGCCACCCTGGAGCCGATGAACACCACGGCGCATTGGCATGACGGCGTCATGGAATTATGGGTGCCGACGCAGCAGCCCGATCGCGGCATGACCCAGGTGAGCAAAATGCTGGGCTTGAAGGACGACAAGGTCGTGGTCCATCAGACGCGCGTCGGCGGCGCCTTCGGGCGGCGCGGGACGAATGACTATATGCTGGAGGCCGCGGCCATCGCGCAGAAGGTCAAGGGACCCGTCAAGCTGACATGGACGCGGGAAGATGACTTCAGTCACGATTTTTACCGGCCCTCCGGCTATCACCAGTTCAAGGGCGCCGTCGACAAGGACGGCAGGTTAGACGCCTGGCAGGAACATTTCATCACTTTTACCGCCAACGGCAAAAGGCCGGTCGCGGGTGGTGGCCATACCGATACCCTGAATGTCTCCACCATCGCGCCCAATCTGCGCCGCGCCAGCACCATGATGCCGCTGATGATCCCCACCGGATCGTGGCGCGCGCCGGGAGACAATGCCCAGGTCTTTGCCGTGCAAAGCTTCACGCATGAATTGTCGGCGGCCGCCGGGCGCGATCACGTGCAGTTTCTGCTGGATGCGGTGAACCGCAACGTGCCGGAACTGGCGCCGAAAAGTAAGAGCGTCAATTTCAGCCCCGCCCGCGCCAGCGCGGTGATCAAGCTCTGCGCCGAGAAGGCGGGCTGGGGCAAGACGCTGCCGAAAGGCAGCGGGCTGGGGCTGGCCTGGTGCTATTCCCATGCCGGCCATGTGGCGCAGGCGGTGGAGCTCAGCGTCGACGCCAACAAAAGAATCAAGGTCCACCGCATTGTGGTGGCCATCGATGTCGGTCCGGTTATCGACATGGCTGGCGCCGAAGCGCAGGCGCAGGGCGCTTCCACCGACGCCTTGTCCACCGCGATCGGGCTGCAGCTCAACATCGAAAATGGCCGTATCCGGCAGCAGAACTACAATGATTATCCGATCCTGCGCATGCCCATGGCGCCGATGGCGATCGACGTCTTTTTCATCCAGTCGGACAATCCGCCCACCGGCCTGGGCGAACCCGCTTTCCCGGCCATGGCGCCGGCGCTGGGCAACGCCATCTTCGCCGCCACGGGTGATCGGGTGCGCAGCTTGCCGTTGCGCAATCTGGACTATTCACTCGCGGTCTGATGTTCAAACCGCATGGGGTGAGCGGTGTTCGGCAAAGGCGAACGAAATGGTCTCGCGCTACGCTGTCGCTAGCGAGGGACCATTTCGAAGCGCGCCTCCCTCGCTGCGCTCGTGCCCCTACGCTGGCGCTAGGCACGGGCAAGCTTTTCTAAGCTCGCGTCCGCACGCTGTCGCTACGAACCTCGCCAAGAAAAGCTAAGCCAACGCCGTGAGCGTCAGCGAGCGGCCGGGGATCCCGCCTCCCTAACATGCAGGAACGGACTGGCTGGGGCGGAAGGAATCGAACCGTGCTGTGTGGTGTTCGAACCGGTCTCCCATCGATTTACTCACATATTGCGAAAATCATCAGGCATTTTCGGAAATGGTTGTCAGTCCGTTTGCGCGCCGATTGGCAGGCGGCCCAGATTCGAGCCATATTCAGCGGGGATAACATCCGGCCTGGCGGGCGCGTTCGCGCACCAGCGCAAGGATGGCGCGGCAGAGCAGCGCGGGTTGGCCAGTCAAATCAGCCAGTTCAATCAGCGCGCCCAGTAGCGCATCTATTTCCATCGGCCGCCCGCGTTCCAGATCCTGAAGCATGGAAGTCTTGTGTTCGCCCACTTCGCCCGCGCCATCCATGCGCTTGTCGATACTGATGGCAAATTTCGCGCTCAGGGCTTCGGCCACTTCCGCCGCTTCTTCCATCATACTGCGGGCCACGGCGCGCAAGTCGGGCCGAAAGGCGAGGCGGTCCAGTGTGGATGCAGTCAAGGCTGACAAGGGATTAAAGGCCAGATTGCCCCACAGCTTTACCCATATTTCGTCGCGGATATTGGTGCGCACCGGAGCTTTCAGTCCGGCCTTCACAAGCATTTGCGACAAAGCCTCAGCGCGGGCGCTTTTGCTGCCATCCGGTTCGCCCAGGGTGAAACGGTTGCCATAGGTATGTTCGATGACGCCCGGTGCGATAACCTCTGCGGCGGGGTAAACCACGCAACCGATGACCCGGTGGGGCGCCAGCAACCGCCATATTTCGCCGCCCGGGTCCACGCTTTCGATCACCCGGTCGCGAAACACCCCCTCCAGCCCATAAAAATACCAATAGGGGATGCCGTTGATGCCCGTGACCAGCGCGGTATCAGGGCCCATCAGCTTGGCGATTTGCGGCGCGGCAGCGGTGAGGCCGGCGGCTTTCAAGGTCACGATCACGTAATCCTGCGGCCCGGCTTCATCCGCGTTGTCGGTCGCGGGCAGGCGCACGGTGGTGCTTTGCCCCTCGCTTTTCAAAGTCAGGCCGCATTCGCGCATCGCCGCCAAGTGCGGCCCGCGGGCGATGACACACACTTCCGCGCCCGCCTGCTTCAGCTTAACGGCGAGATAACCGCCGATCGCACCGGCGCCGAAAACGGCGATCTTCATCCCGCCATCCCGAGTTTCTCGGCAAGGCCGATCCTCTGCAGCTTGCCGGTGGCGCCCTTTGGAATTTCCGCCAGGAAGACGATCTTGCGTGGCACTTTGAAATCGGCGATGCGCGAACCCACGAAAGACCGCAATTCGCGCTCATCGCACACCGCGCCTTCGCGCAACACCACGGCGGCGGCGACATCCTCGCCCAGCATGTCATGCGGCACCGCGAAGGTGACGACCTGGGCCACGGCAGGATGATCCATGATCACCGTGTCCACTTCCAGCGGGCTGATTTTTTCGCCGCCCCGGTTGATCAGCTCCTTGAGCCGGCCGGTGAGGCGCAGATAGCCCGCTTCGTCAATCACGCCCTGGTCACCGGTGCGAAACCAGCCATTGGTAAAGGCCTTGGCGTTGGCATCGGGGTTGGCTTCATAGCCCCTTGTGACGTTGCGTCCGCGGATCACCACTTCGCCTAGCGCGCCGGCGGGGAGCAGCGCGCCCTTCTCATCCATGATGGTGACATCCGGTCCCGCGGCGATGCCGACCGATCCGGGAAAGCGCGCATCCGGGGGCAGGGGGTTGGACGCCATCTGATGCGAGGCTTCGGTCATGCCATAGGACTCGATCACCGGGACATGAAAGGTTTTCTCCAGCGCTTCCATCACCTGGGGAGGCAGGGATGAGGAAGAGGAACGGATCAGCCGCAGCAGGCTCTTTTCAATGATCTCCCGGTTGCGTTCGGCGCGAGAGAGGATCGCCTGATGCATGGTGGGCACCGCGGTGTACCAGGTTGGGCTCGCTTCCTCGAACCAGCCGAAGAATTTGAGCGCGTTGAAGCCGGGCGTGCAGATCACCGAGGCGCCCGCCGCCACGCTCGAAAGCGTCGCCGCGATCAGCCCGTGAATATGAAACAGTGGCATGATGTTGAGGCAGACATCCTGCGGCGTCAGATTCAGGGTGCGGCCTATATGATAGGCCGAGGCGGTGATGTTGGTCTGGGTAAGCGGCACCATCTTTGGCCGCGAGGTAGTCCCTGATGTATGCAGCACCAGGGCGATATCGCTTTCCTCGGCGTAGCCGCTATGCGCCGCCGGCGCGCTCTTCACGCCATGCAACGTAAAATCGCCCGCCATGTCGCCAGGTACAAGCGTGATCAGGGGGATTTTGCGCGCCGCCGCGACGGCAAGGGCAGGACCATCCATGCCTTCCAGAATTACCAGCGCTCTGGCGTTCAAATCCGAAAGATAGAAATCGAGCTCCTCGGTGCGGTAGGCGGGGTTGAGCGGCGCGGTGGTGGCACCGGCCGCAATGGCGATAAAGGCGCTCGCCATTTCCGGTCCATTGGGCAGTATGATCGCGACCCGGTCATTGCGCCCGATGCCCATGGCGTTCAGGCTGGCAATGGTGCGCTGCGTCAGATCGCGCAATCCTTTGTGCGTCATCACAGGACGCTGCGGCGCGCCGATTGCGGGGTTGCCATCGCCGCCCGCGCAGATCAGGCCCTGGATCGTGCTGCTGGGGTACAGGCTTGACATGAGGGCGTCTCCCAACCGTATTGTCTTGTGCCGGAAAGTTAAAATATAGCGGCGGCGGGAACAGCGATCCAGCGAAATCCCGGCGGGGAAACTCCAGGGGCGAACATGGCGGCCGAGACTTCAGGCGCGGATAGCGAACATCAGGGCCGCTGGCTCCAGCTCATTATCGGCATCATCTGCATGGTGATGATTGCCAACCTGCAATATGGCTGGAATCTATTCGTCGATCCCATGGCGCATCAGCAGCACTGGACCCGCGCCGCCATCGCGGTGGCATTCAGCTTTTTTGTGCTGGCCGAAACATGGCTGGTGCCGGTGGAAAGCTGGTTCGTGGACCGATTCGGTCCCCGCATTGTGGTGATGATCGGCGGCATTCTGGTGGCGCTTGCCTGGGCAATCGATTCCGCCGCCAGCACACTGCCCGTACTCTATACCGCGGCGGTGATTTCCGGCATCGGCGCGGGCGCGGTGTACGGCACCTGCGTGGGCAATGCGCTGAAATGGTTTGTCGGCCGCCGCGGTCTGGCGGCGGGCCTCACGGCGGCCGGTTTCGGCGCCGGCGCCGCCGCGACGGTGGTGCCGATCCAGCTTGTGATCGCCGCGCATGGCTATCAATCGGCCTTCCTGTGGTTCGGATTGGCGCAGGGCGGCATAATTCTGATCGTCTCGCAACTTTTGCGCGCGCCTCTGAAAAAGCCTGTTGCGACGATCGCGACGCCAAACCTGCAAGCCACGCGCAGCTATACGCCGCTGGAGGTGTTGAAAACGCCCGTGTTCTGGCTGCTCTATGTGATGTTCGTGCTGGTGGCCTCGGGCGGTCTGATCGTTACGGCGCAATTTGCCTCCATCGCGGCCGATTATCAGGTCGCCAAAACCCATCTGTCGCTGCTCGGCATCACCGGCACGGTGCTGACCATATCGCTGGTGGTGGACAACGTGCTGAACGGTCTGGCGCGGCCTTTCTTCGGCTGGATATCCGACCGCATCGGGCGCGAACAGACCATGTTTGTGGCTTTCTCGCTGGCGGCGCTGGCGATCTGGTCGCTGTCTTTCTATGGCCATGATCCGGTGGGCTTCGTGATCGCCGCTGGTGCGGTCTATTTTACCTGGGGCGAGATCTACAGTCTTTTCCCCGCCACCTGCACCGACAGTTACGGCTTCCAATACGCCACCACCAACGCGGGCATGCTTTACACCGCCAAAGGCACTGCGGCGTTGCTAGTGCCGCTGGCCAGCCTGCTCGCCAGCAAAGGCGACTGGCAGAGCGTGTTGTGGATGGGCGCCATCGCCAATATCGTGGTGGCGATCTTGGCCCTTGTTGTGTTGCGTCCGATGAGAGCTGCGTTACGCGCCAAGGCTTGAAGGTCCTGCCAGTTGCTCAGTTCATCAATGCGATCGTAAACCGGCGTCGGGGCACAAGGCGCACGGCACTTTGATAATGGCGCTTAGGTGCGGCGCGTGAGCAGGTCCAGTGGACCATTTCGAGGCGCGCCTCCCTCGCTGCGCTCGGGGAGGGGCAAGCTTTTCTAAACTCGCTGGCGCTCGCCAAGAAAAGCTAAGCCAACGCCGAGAGCGTCAGCGAGCGGCCGGGGATCCCGCCTCTCTGACATGCAGGAATGGGCTGGCTGGGGCGGAAGGGGTGAGGCACATCGCGCGAAGCGCGTGAGCAGGTCCAGTGGACCTGCGAAAGGGCCGAACGCCGAGAGCGTCAGCGAGCGGCCGGGGATCCCGCCTCTCTGACATGCAGGAATGGGCTGGCTGGGGCGGAAGGGATCGAACCTTCGAATGCTGGAATCAAAATCCAGTGCCTTACCACTTGGCGACGCCCCAGCAGGAGCGGTACCCCTATAACCCGGCCCGCCGGACGCCGCAAACCGGGGAAATTGCCGTCCAGACAAGGGCTTCGGGGCCGGTTGCGGGGGGTGGGGCGCATCGCTATAAGGGCGCTCCCGCAGCCGGAGCCTGTCAGAAACAGGCTTGTTTCGGCCGCTTATCGGAGAGTAGCTCAGCCTGGTAGAGCACTACGTTCGGGACGTAGGGGCCGGAGGTTCGAATCCTCTCTCTCCGACCAGTTTTTTTCAATGATTTTTGCGAACACGCAAAGGGCGCTGTGCCAAAGCCGATCCGGCTCGCCCACCTGCCGAAAAAGGACTAATTCTATCGCAG
This sequence comes from Rhizomicrobium sp., assembly GCA_035568995.1. Lineage (GTDB taxonomy): Bacteria > Pseudomonadota > Alphaproteobacteria > Micropepsales > Micropepsaceae > Rhizomicrobium. The sequence continues at coordinate 45,741 of DATMNL010000070.1, forward strand.
GCGGGACGTCAGATTCCGCCCTTTGACGGGAGGAAGAGCATGCGCGTTTCTGCCATGAATGTTGCCGTCATTGCCTTGCTGGCGATCACGGGCGTATCGGCAGCCGAGGCCGCCGTGCTGGATATCAAGACCTTGTCCTCGCGCCCCAACCGGGTTAGCGGCGGCGATGTCCTGGTCCAGATCCTCCAGAGCGATGATGCCGCTATGCCCGTGCTGCTGAACGGCGCCGATGTCGGCAAGGATTTTCAGGCCGGTGCGGTCCCGCATAGCCGCGAAGGCCTGGTCAGCGGACTCAAGCTGGGTTCCAACACCATCGTCGCAGGCGGCAAGACCATAAAAGTCACCAATTATCCCATCACCGGGCCCATCGTGTCGGGGCCTCATGAAACGCCCTGGATCTGCACCACCGCGATTTTCCCCATGTTCGCGGGTATGCAGAAGCCGGAGCCTGCGGACGCCAAGGGCTTTGGCCCGGCGCTGGACAAGGATTGCTCCGCCCAGACCAAGATCACCTATCTCTACATGCCCAAGGGCGGCGCGGCGTTCAAACTCATGCCCAGCGCCACCAGCCTGCCGGCGGACGTTTCCACCACCACGACTTCAACCGGCGCAACGGTCAATTTCATCGTGAGACTCGAGACCGGCACGATCGATCGCGGCATCTACCAGAGTGCGATCCTGTTCGATCCGACCCAGGACGCGCCGCCCAGCTGGCGCAATTCACCCAAGGGCTGGAACCATCGCCTGATCGCCATTGACGGGCATGGCTGTCCCGGCGGCTGGTACATCCAGGGCATGGAAGGCGGCAGTTCGGTCAACGCCACCATCGACGCTTCGCTTCTTAGCGCCCAGAAACTCAGCCAGGGCTATGGTCTTTTCGGCAACACGCTGCAGAACGCGTCGCAGAGCTGCAATCCCATCCTGTCGGGCGAAGCCGCCATGATGGGCAAGGAGCATTTCATCAAGAGCTATGGTGTGCCGGCCTATACGCTCAGCGTCGGCTGCTCCGGCGGCGCCTATATCAGCAATGACATGGCCGATGCCTTGCCCGGGCTGTTCGACGGCATCATGACCGCCTGCACTTTCCCTGACGCTTTCGCCATCGCCAATTCCGCGCTTGATGGGCATCTGCTGACGCATTATTTCGAGAAAACCGCGGCCGGAAAATTCACCGAGGCGCAGCAGGTCGCTGTCTCGGGCTACAAGAGCAAGAAGGCGTGGGTAGATGCAGCCAACCAGGCGCAGCGCACCGATCCGGTTCCCGGCCGCGACGACATCAAGGGCTATAATTCCGCGGTGTGGAGCGATCTGGTGCCCAAGGAGCTGCGCTATGATCCCAAGAGCAACCCGCATGGCCTCAGGCCCACGACTTTCGATATCGCGCGCAATGTCTATGGCGTGGATACCAAGACCGGCTTCGCCTTGCGTACCTTCGACAATGTCGGCGTCCAATACGGTTTGAAGGCGCTGAACAGCAGGCAGATCACTCCAGACCAGTTCCTCGATCTCAATGAGGGCATCGGCGGCTATGATCAGGACGACAATTATGTGCCCAGCCGCGTTGCCGGCGATGCCGGCGCCATCAGGCGCGCCTATCAGAGCGGGGCGACCTTAAGCGGTAGTGGCGGCCTCAGCCAGATTCCCGTCTTCGACATCAGCGGCATCTATAACGATGACGGCGGCTATCACTACCAATGGTACCATTTCGCGGTGCGCGAACGGATGAAACAATCCAATGGCGACACGCGCAATCATGTGATGTGGCGCGGCAACCCGGTGCCGCTGGACAAGGCCTGGCCGGCCTTCATCAACTGGGTGGAAGCGATCCACGCGGACAAGTCGAGCCGCGGCCCGCGCGAAAAAACCATCGCCAATCGGCCCGCCAGCCTCACGGATGGCTGCTGGAAGGACAAGGACAATTTCACCAGCGAACCGCAGAGTTTTTCGCGGGAACCGGCCACCGCCTGCAACACCAGCTTCCCGTCATTTGCCTTCCCGCGCTATATCGCCGGAGGTCCCCTGGCGGCCAACATCATCAAGTGCCAGCTGCGGCCGGTCGAGGCCAAGGACTACCAGGTCAGCTTCACGCCGGATCAGATGGCGCGCCTGAAGCGCATCTTTACGGGCGGTGTCTGCGACTTCTCCAGGCCGGGCGTGGGTCAGGTGAAGGTGGTGCCTTGGGCGTCCTTCGGCCCGGCGCCCGAGAATCTGGTCTACGATATTACGCGACAAGAAAAGCTCTAAGCGTCGCGACTTTCCTGGGAATTGTACGCTTCCGCTCTGGATTTTCCATAGAGTCATTCTAAATTGGCCCGATGCCGGGAACCAATCCCTATCCTGCCCGCTTGAACTCCGGGGCAGAGGGGCGACGCAATCTTTTGGCAGCAAACAGGCTGGTTTTGCTGGCCGCAGTGCCGCTGTTCCTGGTGCTCGCGGTCGTCACTTACATAACAGTTCTGTCGGGCGCCAATGAACGCGGCGCCCAGGCTCTGGTCCGCCACACCTATGAGGTGATGGAGGCCGAACGCCGCCTGCAGGACGATGTCCAGACTGCCGAAACCGGCGCACGCGGCTACCTGATTTCACGCGATCCGGCATTCCTGACGGGTTACAAAAGCTATGTCGCGCGCATGCCCGGCGACCTGAAAGCCTTGCGCGCTCTGACCGCCGACAATCCCAGCCAGCAGCGCCGCGCCGACCGGTTGGAGAAACTGATTCAGCAGCGTATTCGTGGCCTGGACATAGCCACCAGACAGGCGCCTGCCTTGGTCGCCGCGCCGACGCCGGTGGTCAGTCAGGCCATGGACCGCGCCCGCCAGGACATGTCGCAAGTGAGGGGCGAGGTCATAGCGGGCCTGGCCGAAGAACAGAAACTTCTGGATGAGCGGGACGCCACCCGCAGGCAGCAGGAACGGCTGGAAATCGCTTTCGCCGGCGGCGCGGGACTTCTGGTAATGAGCATTTTTCTTTTCGCTGCCGCCATGCTGGTGCGAAGCAACATCAGCCTCGGCGCCTCCGAGCGCGCCCGCGCCAACGAGGCGGCGATCCTGCAGGCCACGCTGGAGACCGTGCGGGACGGGATCGCCTATTTCACGTCGGACGGGTTGCTTTGCGCTTTCAATGCCGGTTTTTTCCACCTGCTGAACCTGCCGGAAGGCAAAATCCGCCACACCAGGCTGGCCCAATTGCAAGCGCAGGAAGGGGCGGAAACGATTCTCTCGCCGCCGGCGGATGGTCGGACTTCGGGGGACGCCCAGCATATCACCTGGGCCGGACGGGAACTGGACGTCTACAAAGCGCCCGTCGCCACCGGCGGTTTCCTGATCGGCATCGCCGATGTCACTGCCCGCGCGCGCGCGGAAGGAATGGTGCGCCAGTCACAGAAGATGGAATCCATCGGCCACCTCACGGGCGGCGTCGCCCACGACTTCAACAATCTCCTGCAGATCATCGGCGCCAATCTCGACCTCGCGGTGGCATCCGCCGAAGTCAAAACCAATGCCAGGCTGGGCCAGCGTTTGCAGAATGCGATTGGCGCGGTGTCGCGCGGGTCGCGCCTGACCAACCAGTTGCTGGCCTTTGCGCGCCGCCAGGCGCTTGATCCGCGCTCGGTGGACCTTGGCCGCGTCATCCGTGACATGAGCGATCTTCTACGCCGCACCCTGGGCGAGCAGGTTCAGGTTGAAAGTGTGATTGCGGGCGGTTTGTGGAACACGCTGGCGGACCCAATCCAGGTCGAAAATGCCATTCTCAACCTCGCCATCAATGCGCGTGACGCCATGCCGAATGGCGGCAAGCTGACCCTGGAAGTGGCCAACGCCTATCTCGACGACGCCTATGCCGCCCAGCACCCCGACGCCAATCCCGGCCAATATGTGATGCTGGCGGTCAGCGACACAGGCGCCGGCATGACGGCGGCGGTGATAAGCCGCGCCTTCGAGCCCTTCTTCACCACCAAGCCTGAAGGCAAGGGCACCGGCCTCGGACTCGCCCAGGCCTATGGCTTTGCCAAGCAGTCCGGTGGGCATATCAAGATTTACAGCGAGGCTGGCGAAGGCACCACCGTGAAGCTTTATCTGCCGCGCACCCGGCGGCCCCAGGACGCCCAGGACCCCATCCGTCAGGCGTCCACGGAAGGCGGCAGCGAGCGCATTCTGGTGGTGGAGGACGATGAAGGCGTGCGTGCGGCGGTGGTCGATATGCTGATGGATCTGGGTTATTCGGTGCAGCGCGCCGACAATGCGCAGACCGCGCTGACCTTGCTTGAAGACGGCCTGGAAACGGATCTGTTGTTCACCGATGTGGTGATGCCGGGTGCCATCACTGTCCGCGAACTCACCCGCCGGGCGAAAGAGAAATTTCCCGGCCTGCTGGTGCTTTACACCTCCGGCTATACCCAAAACGCCATCGTCCATAACGGCAAGCTGGACGACGGCGCCTTTCTGCTGTCCAAGCCCTATCGCAAGGACGAGTTGTCGCGAAAGCTGCGCAGCGTCTTCGCGGGCACAGCACGTGGGCCTGTCCCTTCGGCCGCACCCGATGATGCCGCGAACCCGATCGACGGAAATTACCGCCGCAAGGTTCTGGTGGTCGAGGATGAGATCCTGATCCGCATGGCCACCATGGACATGATCGAGCAGTTGGGGTTTTCGGGGGTGGAAGCGGGCAACGGCGCAGAAGCGCTGGCCTTGCTGCAGGGCGATCCGGACATCGAAATCCTGTTCACCGATCTGGGCCTGCCGGGCATGAACGGCCACCAACTGGTGGAGAAGGCCCGCGGGATGAAGTCTGGCCTGAGGGTGATCATCGCCTCGGGCTATTCCACCGAGGCCAATGCCGGGAGCCGGCTCGCGGACAAGGATATTGTCTTTCTGACCAAGCCCTATGACTTGAGCCAGCTCCGCCGCGCTCTGGGAGTTTAGAACCCAGTTCGCCAACCTCTTGTGCCGGGATTGCGTCAGACTTTTTGGGAAAAAAGAAAAACTCGCCGGAGTTTCATCCGGCGGGTTTGGTCTTGGAATGCGATGCTCTGTCTTAGGGCTGCAGAGCGAAGTTGTAGGTAAGAGTGACTGTCGGGCCGCCCGAGCAGGCGTTCTTGGTGCCCATATAGAAGCCGCAATTGACCTTGTTGAGGGTGGTGCCGACATAACGGGCGTCGAGCACGAATTGTTTCCAGGTCGCAGTGAAACCGACATCGGCATGGGTGTAATCGGTCGGCGCCTTTTCGACCCACTGATGGCCAATATTGGTGCTGACCGTCAGCCAATCGGTCAGCGTCAAGATAGCCTGGCCTTCGATATAATTGCCGGTGCCGTTGCCTCCGGAGAATTGCGGCGAGATGGCATAGACCGCGTCAAGGGCGAGAGGTCCGAAGGCATGGCTGAGGGTGAAGATGCCCTCGAAAAAACTGGCCGCCGGGCCGCCTTTTCCGACATTGGCGTCGGGATAGGCATATTCATAGGCTTCGACGTTCAGGTCGGTGCCGCCCAGGTCGAAATGCTTGCCGCCATAAATGTCCCATTCGATCGACGGATTTTCGTTGATGCCGTTAAGCTGCCAGTTGATCTGCGACACCCAGGTGCCGACATAAAAGCCGTCGGGGCCTGTGAGGTTTAGCGTCGCTTGTGGCACCGGATTGCGGGCGGACTGGGTCAAGCCGCGGAATCGGTAATCGCTTTGCGCCTGCAAGTAGCCGGCCAGCGTCCAATCCGGCGCCGACGGCGCGGCAGCAGCCGCATCTTGTGCATAGGCGCCGGGCGCGACCGCGAACAGACCGATCAGGCTGATCGAACCCAGCGCCAGGTTCATCAAATTTTTCATCTTCAATCCGTTGGTCACACCGTCATGATCTTCCGGCCGGGAGGCCCGGTTGAACCGCGCCCACGATCCGGCCTTGAGGCGGCGGAAACAATACGACATTTGCGTCGCAAGGCCGGTTTTGGGTCGTCTTGGGTGGACTTGAAGAGGCGTTGTTGCAAGGCAACACGCTTCGGCTCAAATCCTGTGCAGGACACCAATATTTGGCGTCCTGCACAGGATTAAACCGGATACAGACAGGCCCTGATGCTGTGTTCAGAGCGTTCTATAGAAGACAGCTCGGACCCGTTATTCGCGAGGCTGCCCCTCGCTCCATCAGAACACGAAGCCGGTTTCCAGCATCACGCGTTCTTGGTCGGTCGCGGTGAGTTTCTTGCCAAACACATCGCCGGGTGTGGCAGAGCCTGTTTGGATGTAGCTCAGATCCATGCGGGCAAACCACTGCTTCAGCTGGTAGGTCGGCGTGAGAGTAAGATCCCAGGCGTTGCTGCCCGCGCCATATCCAATGATGTTCGGTGCGTTGGCAAAGTTGTGTCCTGTGGAAGTTTCATACTCGAAACGGCTTCCCAGCTTCCAATTGTCATCAACCGAATAACTGACCAGCAGCGCCGCGCCAGTCTCGGTGGTGCCGCGGATGATTTTCCCGGTGGAGGGCGTAGTGCTGTATTGGAAATAAGGGCTAATCACCCAGTTGCCTGATGTGTGTGTCCAAATCAGGTCATACAGGCTGCCCGAATCCAGCAGTGAAAAATGCTGACCTGCCACGTCACCGGAGGCCGAAAAAGCCAGCGTGTCCGAGGGGCTGAAGACATAGGATACAAGGCCCGACAGGGTATTCAACACATTGGAGTAATAACCGTCATTCCACGACAGCGAGACGGTCAGCGGGCCGTCGGCATAATTGACCTGCACGCCCCGGCTGATGGCCGGTTCGATGTTCCACAACAGGCCGCGCTCGATAGTCATGTTTTCGAAAGTGAAGTTGTACTCATCGCCCGTCAGCGTGGGCAGCTTGCCGCCCTCGATCGACCAGTCGGCCATCGCGCCATCACCCTGAAGCTTAATATAGGCAACCGGCACAATGCCGAAGGACGAGGGCGTCGCCAGACTGCTCTTGAAATAAGGCGTACCGATCGTCGGAAAGGAGTACTCGCCAGCCTGGACATAATATTGAAACCAGCCGTCGGTCTTTTGCAGTGTGACCTGCGCATTGGCGAGGTCCATATAGGACGTGACATCACCCGGCGCGCCTTTGGTCGGGTTGGATTGGTAATAGGCTATGCCGGAGACAGCGCCGCCGATATAGACCTTGCCCAGCAAATTATCGCCCAGATCCACGCTGAAAGGGTTGGGATTGGCGGAAAGCGGACCTGCCATGGCCGGCGTCGTCATCGCGGCGGAAGCGGGTGCCGCAGGAGCTGGAGCCGAGGTATCTTGCGCGTAGGCGGCGGGCGCGATGGCGAAAAGACCGATCAGGCTGATCGAACCCAGCGCCAGTTTCTTCAAATTTTTCATCTTCAATCCCCTTGTTGGTCACACCATCATGGTCTTCCCGGCCAGAGGCCCGGTTGAACTGCGCTGACGATCCGGCCTTGAGGGGGCGGAAACAATACGACATTTGTGCCGCAAGGCCGGTTTTCGTGTCATTTTGGGCGGATTTGACGAGGCGTTGTTGCAATGCAACACGTATTTGCACAAAAGCTGTGCATATCGCTGTCAATTTGGGCGACTTAACCAAAATTAAACATGGATACAGCCGGGCAGCGGCACAAGATTCAACGAATTTCCGGGGAAACGAGTCGCAATCGCCGCCAGCGCGGACTGGCTTTCCAAACCTTGTGCCATAGCTTTGTGCAGCTTTTACGGCGATCCTTGTCTTCTATGTCTCAACAATCCTCTCATCCCGTCCCGCTTGATCCGGCCCGGGGCGCCCGCATCATTCTCATCCGTCACGGCCAGCCAGATCTTCCGCTCAGGCCCCGCGCCAACCATCGCGAATTCGGGGCCTATATTGCGGCCTATGAAGCGGCGGGCCTGGATCCTTTGAGCCTGCCGCCGCGCGAGATCGCCGATCTGATCAAGGAACTCACATTTGTCTTCACCAGCGGGAGGCCGCGCGCCCATGAAAGTGCGCGCGTGCTGGCGCCCCACGCCGAGCTGGTGGCAGATGTCTTGTTTGCCGAAGCGCCGCTGGCGTCTCCCCGCATTCCGCTAATCCGGATGCGGGTGCCGAAATGGGCGGTGGTGGCGCGGCTGCTCTGGCATGCCGGCTATCATCCGGATATCGAGAATTACGCCGTGGCGCGGACTCGCGCCATCAGGGCCGCCGACATACTGGTTGGCAAAGCAATGCACGGAGGCGCCGTGGCGCTGGTCGCGCATGGTTATTTCAACGCCATGATCGGGCGGCAATTGCGCCGGCGCGGCTGGGCGCGCAGCGGAAGCCATCGCGTGCAATATTGGAACGCCGTAATCTATGACTGGAAGAGGGAGACGTAAAATGATCGAGTACAAGCCGACCATCGAAGCGGCAGAAGGAAGCGCAGAGAGTTTCGTCTATACGCCGGGGGATGGCCCCCATCCTGGCCTGTTGTTTTACACCGATCTTTTCGGCATCCGCCCCGCCGCGCAGGGCATGGCCAAGCGCATCGCCGAAGCCGGTTACACCGTGCTGATGCCCAACATTTTTTACCGTTACGGCAAGTTGCCGCTGCTGGATTTCGAATTCCAGATGGGGGAAGAGCGTTCGATGAAGGCGCTCCCTGCCTTGTTCGGTTCGCTGACGTCTGCGTCGATGGAAAAAGACGCGCCCTATTATGTGGACGCCATGCTGAACCGCAATGACGTCAGCGGCGACAGGATCGCGGTGGTGGGCTATTGCTTCAGCGGGGCGATGGCGCTGCGGACCGCAGCGGTGATGCCGGACCGGGTGGCGGCCGCCGCCTCTTTCCATGGCGGCCGCCTGGTGACCGAAGACCAGGACAGCCCGCATACCCGCATCGCAAAGGTGAAGGGCGAGCTTTATTTCGCGCATGCGGTTGAAGACCAAACGGCCACGCCGGCCCAGATCGCCACGTTGGAGGAGACACTGAAAAGCTGGGGCGGCACGTTCCAAAGCGAGGTGTATGAAGGGGCGCGCCATGGCTGGACTGTCCCCGGCCGCGACGTCTATGACGAAAAGCAAGCGGAGAGACACTATGAGAAATTGTTTGATCTCTTGAAAAGAACCGTCGGATAATAATGTCGCGCTTGATCGTTTTCTTGCTGTTTTTGGTGTCCGTTCCCACTATGGCGGCGACGTCAGCGCCCACCCCAGACGCCAGTAAAATGCGCTTCGTCAGCCAGCGTGTGGCGGAGGCCTATCTGCGCGAAGGTCCCAGCTACCAGCACAAGATCTTATGGGTCTATCGCCATCGCGGGTATCCCTTCCTGGTGACCGCCAGCTTCGATGTCTGGCGGCGGGTTCAGACGCCGGACGGCACCACCGGCTGGATGAGCGCCGCCATGCTGTCGGACCAGCGCACGGTGCTGGTGACCGGCAAGGAGAGAGTGCCGATTCACGACAGCGCTACCGGCGGCAAGGTGGTGGGCCTGGCGGATCCCGGCGCCATCGCGGGCCTGAAAACCTGCACTGCCACCGGCTGTCACATCCGCAGTGGAGATATTGACGGCTGGATTTCCAGAAGCAGAATCTGGGGCATCGGCCCGGACGAGGTCTTTAAATAATCCCTCGCACTAGTGCCGGAAGTGGCGCATGCCGGTGAAAACCATCGCCAAGCCTGCTTCATCCGCCGCGTCAATCACCTTTTGATCATTCATGGAGCCGCCAGGCTGGGCCACGGCCGTGGCGCCGGCTTCGGCCACCGCCATCAACCCGTCCGGGAAGGGAAAAAATGCTTCCGACGCGGCTGACGAACCCACGGTGCGGGGCTGCGCCCAGCCCGCAATGCGGGCCGCGTCCTGCGCCTTGAGGGCGGCGATGCGCGCCGAGTCCACGCGGGACATCTGGCCCGCGCCGATGCCGGCGGTGGAACCGTCCTTCACATAAATGATGGCGTTGGATTTGACATGCTTGCCGATGGTGAAGGCCAGCAGCATGTCCTTAATCTCTCGTTCCGTTGGTTCACGCTTGGTGACGACCTTCAGCTTTTCGCGCGTGACGCGGCCATTGTCGCGGGTCTGAACCAGGAAACCGCCCGCCACCGAGCGATAGGTGAGCGTGGCGGCCAGGGGATCGGGCAGCCCGCCCGCGACCAGCAGGCGCAGATTTTTCTTGGGCGCCAGTATCCTTCTCGCATCCTCATCGGCGTCGGGCGCGATAATCACTTCGGTGAAGATTTTGGAGATTTCCTCCGCCGTTTCGCCGTCCAGCGTGCGGTTGAAGGCCAGCACGCCGCCAAAGGCGCTGACGCTGTCGCAGGCCAGGGCCTTCAGGTAGGCGTCTTTAAGGCTTGTGCCCAACGCCACGCCGCAGGGGTTGGCGTGCTTGATGATGGCGCAGGCGGGCGCGGATTTGGGATCGAACTCCGCCACCAGTTCATAGGCCGCGTCGGTGTCGTTGATGTTGTTGTAGGAAAGCTCCTTGCCCTGGAGTTGCTTGGCGCTGGCGACGCCGGGACGCAACGAGCCGTCCACATAAAAAGCCGCTTGCTGATGCGGGTTCTCGCCATAGCGCAAGGGCTGGCGGAGCAGGCCGCCAAAGCTGCGCCGGCGGGGCAGATTCTTGTCGCCGGTCTTTTCCAGTTCGCCGGCGAACCAGTTGGAAACCGCCGCATCATAGGCGGCGGTGCGGGCGAAGGCGCGCTGCGCCAGGGTGCGCCGCAGGGCAGGCGTGGTGGCGCCGTTGTTGGCCGCCATTTCATCCAGCACCGTCTGATAATCCTCGACATCCACCACCACCGTCACCCAGTCGTGATTCTTGGCGGCAGAGCGGGTCATGGCCGGGCCGCCGATATCAATATTCTCGATGGTGGTCTCAAAATCGGCGCCCCGCGCCACCGTGGCCTCGAAGGGATAAAGATTGCAGACCAGCAGGTCGATGCCTTCGATGCCATGTTCCTTCATCGCCTGGGCGTGATCCTGCTTGTCGCGCAGCGCCAGCAGCCCGCCATGCACATTGGGATGCAGGGTCTTGACCCGGCCATCCATCATCTCGGGAAATTTGGTGACCTCGGAAACGTCGCTGACTCTGAGGCCTGCATCGCGCAGCGCTTTGGCGGTGCCGCCGGTCGAGATCAGCATCACGCCATGGCTGGCCAACCCCCTGGCGAAATCAACAAGACCGCTCTTGTCGGATACGGATAGGAGCGCGCGGGAAATCTTGCGAAGGGCCATGACCAGGGCGACTCGGCGGAAGCGAGGTTGCGCCCGGCTCTTATCGCTTCGCGAAGTAATATAAAAGGCCCAAACCCAGGCTTGCACACAGCGAATAGGTCACGGGCACGGCAAGGTGCCAATTGCCCTGGTTGATCATGAAATCTCCCGGCATCGGATCCAGCCCGATATAGGCAATCGCCGGGGCCAGCGCCGCCGCGCCCACGATGAAGATGCCGATAACAAAGAAGAAGTGCCGCATGGCTTGCCCGGAACCTTTGACGGCGATCTTAAAAAATGCCGGTTAAGGGGTTCTTACCGGCATCGGGGTCAGTCCCAGCCTGGAAAACAGGGCCTTGTCGGCGGCGGTTTGCGGGTTCGGCGTGGTGAGCAGTTTTTCACCATAAAAAATGGAATTGGCCCCGGCCAGAAAACACAGCGCCTGGGTTTCCACGCTCATCGCTTCGCGCCCCGCCGACAGCCGCACCACGGATGCGGGCATGGTGATGCGCGCCACCGCGATGGTGCGGACGAAATCGATTCCGTCCAGCGCCTGCGATCCCGCCAGGGGCGCGCCCGCCACCGGCACCAGGGCATTGATCGGAACGGACTGGGGATGGGCCGGGAGGGTGGCGAGAGCATGGATCATCCCCACCCGGTCACCTTCCGATTCGCCCATGCCGACAATGCCGCCAGAGCAGACACTTAGCCCGCATTTTCGCACATTTTCCAGGGTCTCGAGGCGGTCCTGATATGTCCGTGTACTGATGATATGGCGGTAATATTCGGGCGAGGTGTCGAGATTGTGGTTGTAATAGTCCAGGCCGGCGTCTTTGAGCTTTTGCGCCTGCGGCGCGCTCAGCATGCCCAGGGTGACGCAGCTTTCCAACCCCAGCCGCTTGACGCCCGCAACCATCTCGCACACCGCATCCAGATCCTTGTCCTTGGGACTGCGCCAGGCCGCGCCCATGCAGAAGCGCGAAGCTCCCGCCTCCTTGGCGCGGGCCGCGTCCGCCAGCACGGCCTTCACGTCCATCAGTTTTTCCGCCTTGACGCCGGTGTCGTATTGCGCCGCCTGGGGGCAATAGGCGCAGTCCTCCGGGCAGCCGCCGGTCTTGATCGAAAGCAGGGTAGAAATCTGCACTTGCCGGGAATCGAAATGGCGCCGGTGCGCCGCCATCGCCCGGTAGATCAATTCGGGAAAGGGCAGGGCGAACAGGGCCGCGATCTCTTCGCGTGTCCAATCAGTACGAGGGCCGGTGCTTTCAACAGCGAAGACGGGGGGGGTGGGCGCGTTCATGCCCCACTAAAACCCGGGCGCGCGGCGCCCGCAAGGGCATGGAAAATCCCGCCATTCCCCGCGTTTGACCAACAGGAGGGGGTCGCTATATTCCCGCCCAATGCCCGAGTGGTGGAACTGGTAGACGCGCCGGACTCAAAATCCGGTACCGCAAGGTGTGTCGGTTCGATTCCGACCTCGGGCACCATTCATTTCGCGCCTATCAGGCGCGAAATGAACGACAAGGAGCGGCGAGCGCCGGCGGCGACCAGCGGCAGCGTAGTGTCGCGCCGCCCCGCGTCAGACGAAAACATCGGTCAGATGATGCGAACAGCTCCGGCCGGGCCGGTACAGCCAAAATATCTAGCGCGAATTAGGTATAGTGTCCTCGGAATTCCCGCCCGGAATTCCGGAATTCCAATTCCCGCTTTGGTCAAAAGCGGACATTCAGACATGGGGTGATTTACGGGCATCTGTCATCACAAGCCGGTATTCGCCCGTCTGCCGGAATCAGAACGTGTCAGGAGCGGGCAGCGAATTAATCGCGCGATGACTTCGGATCACCCGCTATCCTGCGGCCGCCTTCCAGCCAGCCTGCAAGCCCAGGCGTACAGGCACGCTCCATAATGGCCTCGTAACGGGCAATGTCCTCGGCTTTCAGATATTCGCGCCAGCGTCCGCTGCGACCCTGGTTGATGAACCTGTCTGCGCCCCGGTCAAAAACCTTTTGGAGTTTCGGAAAAAGCGCGTCGCCATCTTTTTTCATCGTCTCGAAACGAGCCGCTTCGACCAGCGACGGCATCAGGCTTTCGGGGGTAGCGATGTCCAGGAATTCGGAGATCCGCCGCATCTCACCGGTCAAATCCTCTTTCAAATCGTTGTAGTGGACGAACAGGAGATTGGGCCGATGGCGCTCATGCCAGTACGTGGCCTCGAAGCCGAGGAACTGCAGGCCAAACCGTGTTGGGCCGGAACCGTCGCACTGGGCTTCGAGCTGCTCGAACCATTGGATGAGATATTCGCGCGGGTCGTCTGGTGCGGGTGGCGGAGGTCCGGCCGGCGTCTCGCCGCGCTCTGCGGCCAACGCCATCGCCTGGGCCGCAACATGCGCGGCGAATTCAGGGTTGAATCCCTGTTCGTGGTTCTGCCAGGACAGCCGCGCGTCGCGGCCGTCGCGGCCGACATGGATATATTTGACGTTGTCCCAGACGGGCAGCGCGTCGAACGGAAGGTGGGACTTGATGTAGCGTCGGTGGGTCTGCGCCTTCAGCGTCGCCAGGTCATCCTCGATGGCATTGAAAATCGTGGAATCCAGCCATGGCGAGATTTCGGCGAATGGCCTCACATCGGGCGACTGGAACACCAGCAGGTCCACGATCCGCTGGGTCCAGGTGGTCCCGCACTTTGCGAATGTCCCGATCACGATGTCGCCATCGCGCGGCTCGAATTGGTCCCACCGCCGGCTGTCCACCGCCGGCGTCCGGACCACGTGTTTCGGTGCGCGAAGCAAAGTCGCCATTTGATTCCCCCCATGTGCAGCCCGTGCCTGATTTCGGGCCTTCCGTTTCCTCAGACACCCCGCCTTGTATTTCAGGCCATTGAGCCAGACAGGAACCGCACTGGCAACCGGGGGTGTGATTGCGTACCGAAAGCGCCTTTCTTTCAGCGTGCTGGCCGGCCGCACAGACCCCGTTCTGCCCGCCGATTTCATCGGACAGACGTTCAACGGGAATGTCCGCTTCGGGTCAGAAGCGGCCAGTCGCGTAGCTTGCATATCGCCATTGCATTCGTATCGGGCAAAATAGGAATGACAAGCTGCCGCCAGGCGGCCAGCGTCGCATCGCGCAGGCGATGGCCCTGCGCCTGTCTTTCCTTCGCTGGGCCTGGTCTGACGGTACCGCCCCAACAAGGGTGTTGACATAAGCGTAAGTATGCACTAACGGTTAGTTATGGCTAACCGAAAACAGGCTCTCAACGCACTCTCCGCCCTGGGCGATCCCACCCGCCGCGCCATCTTCGAGCGCCTGGCGGAGAAACCGCTGCCGGTCGGCGAACTCTCGCAGGGGCTGCCGGTGACCCGCTCGGCGGTGTCGCAGCACCTCAAAATCCTCAAGGAGGCCGGCTTGGTGAAGGACATCTCCGAGGGCACACGGCGCATCTACCAGCTCGATCCGCGCGGCATCGGCGCGATGCGCGAGTGGCTGGAGCGTTTCTGGGCCGGCGCCTTGGACAATTTCGCGCGTTATGTCGAACAACAGGAAAGGGATTCGGAATGAGCGTTGCCCCCGTCATCAGCAAGGTGAGTGTCAAGGCCAAGCCCGCACGCGCCTTCGAGCTTTTCTTCAACCACATGACCGAATGGTGGAGAACCTGCGACGGCGAGAAGCCGTTCGTCGCCATGGTGCTCGAACCCAGGGCGGGCGGGCGCTGGTATGAGCGCGATGCCGAGGGCAAGGAATCGGAATGGGGAAGAGTGCTGGCTTACGAGCCGCCCTACCGCCTTCTCCTCGGCTGGGGCTTCGATGCCACGTTCAAATACAATCCCGATGTCCTGACCGAGGTCGAACTGACTTTCATGGCCAATGCGTCGGGCGGCACCGACGTCCTCTTGGAGCATCGCAATCTGGAACGCTTCGGCAGCGAGGCGGCCAAGGTCGCGGCCGGCGTCGGCGGCGGCTGGACAAGACAGATGCAGGCCTTCGCCGCGCATGTCGACCAGCGGACCGATCAGCAGTAGAAACAGGAGGCTTAAAATGGATCATCCGGTCGCAACCCGCGAGGAATGGTTGAAGGCGCGCATGGCGCTCTTGAAAGCAGAAAAGGATCTCACCCATTTGAGCGATAAGGTGGCGCAGCAGCGCCAGGCGCTGCCCTGGATCAAGATCGGCAAGGAATACCGCTTCGATACCGATGAAGGCGGCGCCTCGCTGAAAGATCTTTTCAAGGGCCGCTCGCAGCTGCTTGTCTATCACTTCATGTTCGGGCCGGATTACAAGGCCGGATGCCCCTCCTGCTCGGCGATCGCCGACGGCTTCAACGGCTTCGCGGTCCATCTGGCGAACCATGACGTGATGCTTTGGGCGGTGTCGCGCGCGCCGTTTAAGCAGCTGCAGGCGTACAAAACCCGGATGGGATGGACGTTCCCCTGGGCGTCTTCGTTTGGCGGCGATTTCAATCCCAACTTCAGCGTTGGCTTCACCGAGACGCAACAACGCCAGCAGGGCATCGAGTATAATTACCGGCACGAAGCGCCAATGGTTCGGGAACCGGCCGCCGGCGGCGGGGCCGCCACACACGCGGCGATGAGTGGAACCGATCCGGCGACGTACCTTCGCGAGAGGCCTGGCATGAGCGCGTTCGCGCTGGAAGACGGTGTGGTCTATCACACCTATTCCACCTATGGGCGCGGGCTGGATGGGCTTTGGGGCATGTATCAGTGGCTTGACCGCGCGCCCAAAGGCCGCAACGAGAAGGGTCCCTGGTGGGTCCGCCATGACGAATACAGCAAGAGCGCGTAAAGCCTATGCGAATGGGGACCGCTCCGTCCTGCTGCGATGATGGGACCGCCAACGGCATCGCCGGCTGGCTGTCCTTCGCAGCCACACCCGCATTCGGGATAATGGCGGTCTATACTGGTCTCTTTGGCAGGCCAGAGATGATCTGCTCGGCGATGCCAGCGGCATCGCCGCTGAACGGGATGGCCTTAATGTACGTATTGATGAGCATCTTTCATGCGACGCCCTGGGTGAAGCTGGCCGCCCGGCGCTTCTTGCGCGCCCAATGACAAGCGGCCCGCGGATTTAGCGGAACACCATTAGCGACCGACCGAAAAAGCCGCGCTAGCTTTTTGCACTCGGCGCGTAGCGCACCACCGCCTTCTGCCCCACTTCGGCATCATAAATAACACTGTTGTTGTCGACCCAGATGCCTTCGCCATTGCTGGTGCCCATTTTTTCCGGGTTCACATCGGGATCGTCGGGGATGAAAGCGGTCATGATCCCGTCCTTGACGCTGCCGATGCGCACGCCGCGCATCCAGCCGGGATGATGGCCAAGATGCGATTCGGAATCGGCGACATAAAGATTGTCATGGCCGTCAATGTAGCAGCCGCTGGGACGGCCAAACTGGCTCCAGGATGCGATGAACTTGCCGTTCTGGTCGAAAATATCCATGCGGTTGTTGCCGCGGTCGCCGACGAAGAGGCGGCCCTGGCTGTCCATCGCCAGGCAATGCGGGATATCCAGCTGGCCGGGCTTGCTGCCATGTTCGCCCCATTGCGCCAGGAATTTGCCTTTCGGATCGAGTTTCACGATACGGGCATTGCCCTTGTCCTGGGTGTGACCGTCCGCCACGAAAATATTGCCGTTCGGCGCAACCAGCACTGCGCTGGGTTCATGGAACGTCTGCTCATCGTTGCCGGCCACGCCGGGCTTGCCCAGGGTCATCAAGACCTTGCCGCTCTGGTCAAATTCCAGCACGTCGTCGCCGATCTTGCCGTCATTATGGCCATCGACGACCCAGATGTGATCCTGCTTGTCGATGAAGATAAAGTGCGGGAACAGGAGTTTTCCCGCGCCGAAGGCCTTGATGAAATTGCCCTGGGGATCGAACTCCAACACTGGGTCCAGCGGACTGCCGGCGCAATCATTGGCGCCGCACCGCTCCGCCAGCCAGATATTGCCATGGCTGTCGCCGGCGACACTGCTGGTCGATCCCATGTGGCGGCCGTTCGGCAATTTGAGATAATTGTCGGTCCGCGCGAAGGGTGGAGATGCGTTTGTGATTTCCTGCGCGAAAATCGCCGGTGCGCATAGCACCAGAGCCGTGGACAACAAAGCCATCCGAAATGTTATTTTCATGATGTTTCCTCCCCAGGAATTTTGGCTGACGATTTTTTTATGCCAGCGGGGGGTGAGACTACAGCCTCGCCGATGTCCGATCCAGATGGGGCTTTGGCGGTGGAAATGGCTGTGGCGCCAATGGCCTGGCCATTTTCGCAGGGTTCGTTTTTCCGCCTTGCGCCAATAGCGGACATTCACTGGCGAGCGATATGCCGGGTTTGAGGCCCCCTTGGCCTTGCTTCCGGACAAAAGGCTGCCACCGTGGAGAATCGGTGGAATGTGCAAAAAAACAGTCTGGTTTTGGGCGGAATTCCGGGATTCCAGCCCTGCTCCAGACGAGAGGAGGTTCGGCGGCCGATCGCCTGCCGGCGCGCTGGGTTCCGCCTCACCCCGTTACATTCGGAAATATGCGGGACATCGGACGGTTACAAGGCGCGCCTATCTCTCCGGCAAGGTAAATCCGGGGGAATACCAAGCCTCGCCATGAACGCTCGGGCAGACGCAAAAGCCGTCCTCAGCGTCGAACGCGCTTCGCAACTCGCGTTCGGCCAGCTTGAGCTCGTCCTGCAGAGCATGAAGGCGCGTGAGTGGATGCAACGGGCGATCGCCATCGCGCTTGCCCTGACTTTTTCCCACTGGGTTGCCTGGCCCAGGCTGGCATTCTGGATTGCCCTGGTGTTCGCCGGCGGCATCCCGGCGGCTTTCACGGACCGCCGCTTTCTGGCACGGCCGGCCTCCGGCACCTTTTCGGCCGCGCAATGGCAACGGCTCTTCTGCCTCTCCCATGCTTCGTGCGCCGCGGCCTGGACATCCCTGGCCTACTTCCTGTGGCTGCCCGGAAGCGACCTCAACCATTGCATGATCATTATGGCGCTGGGCTGTTCGGTGAGCGCCGTCGTGCCCCTCTTCGGGCCCTGTCGGCCGCTTTCCCTGACCGTCTTCGCCATCATCGGGTCCGGGTTTTTCGGCGCGGCGCTCCTTGGTGGCACCCTGGAGTATGAAGCCTTCGCGCTTGTCATCATTGTTTATCTCGTGCCCCTGGTTTTCATTCTGCACCAGGTTCATGCCACTGCGACAACCACTTTGCTTCTGAGTTACGAGAACAGCAATCTGCTGGTCCAGCAACGCAACCTGATCGAGGCAAAGAACGTCCTGATCTGCGACCTGGCGGCCGCCAGACAGGTGGCCGAGCAGAGGCGCGCGGAAGCCGAACTGGCCAATCAATCCAAATCGCAATTCCTGGCCAATATGAGCCATGAATTGCGCACGCCCCTCAACGCGATCATCGGCTTTTCCGAGATCATCAAGAGCCGGATCCTGGGTGACGACATCAACC
This sequence comes from Rhizomicrobium sp., assembly GCA_035568995.1. Lineage (GTDB taxonomy): Bacteria > Pseudomonadota > Alphaproteobacteria > Micropepsales > Micropepsaceae > Rhizomicrobium. The sequence goes on from DATMNL010000070.1 coordinate 64,327, forward strand.
GCAATATCGAATATGCCGGCTTGATTCATCGTTCCGGCATGCATCTGCTGACGCTGATCAACGACATTCTGGATCTCGCCAAGATCGAAGCCGGCAGCTTCATGTTGATCGAACGCGAGGTGGCGCTGGATGCCGTCATCGCCGAAGCCGTCGCCCTACTGCAGCACCGTGCCCAGGAAGGAGGCTGTACGCTGATCTGCGCGGCCGAGACCGGCCTTCCGGCCGTGCGCGCCGACGAACGGGCGCTCAACCAGGTCCTGCTCAACCTCTTGTCCAACGCGCTTAAATTCACCCTGCCCGGCGGCTTGGTGACGGCATTTGCCCGTCCGACAGCGGACGGGCGCGTCGTTTTCGGCGTCTCCGATACCGGCGTCGGTATTGCGCCAGAGGACCAGGCCAAGGTCTTCGAGAAATTCCGCCAGGGCCGCCACGCTCATGTGCCCAAGGAAGGCGGCACGGGCCTGGGTCTTTCCATCGCGCGAGGGCTGATCCATGCCCATGGCGGTGAAATCGGGCTGAAGAGCGTGGAGCATAAAGGCACGACGGTGACGGTCATGCTTCCGGCGTACCGCACCATACGGGCGCAGCCTCAAATGCCGCGATCGGCCGACAGCGTCCGATAGAGTGCCGCAGCGCGGGCCCGCTTTGGGTGAAAAGCGGGGCATAAGCCGTTAGGATATCTGCATGCTGGAACTGCGTCCCAATTGCGAATGCTGTAACCGCGACTTGCCGCCGGAGAGCGCCGAGGCGCGAATCTGCGCCTATGAGTGCACCTTCTGTGCGACCTGCGTGGACACAATACTCAAGGGCATCTGCCCCAATTGCGGCGGCAATTTCATGCCGCGCCCGATCCGTCCCGCCGGGAATCCGATCGCCCTTTAATCAATCCCTGATGTCGTCCGGGCCGATCCTCTTCAGGAGCGATCTGTAAAAAACAAAAATGATCAGCAGCAGAATGGCCGTTGCGACGATATTGAAATAGCCAAGGTAATCCGCGAATGACTCATACGCCCGGCCGGAAAGCATGCCGACCGCGACCAGCAGCGCTGACTGAGCGAGTGTGACGGCGAGGCAGGTGAAGGCAAACCGGCGGTAGGGCACCTTGATGCTGCCCGCCACAACTAGACCGGTGAAACCGGCGCCGTGCACGAGTTTTGAGATGACAATGGCGCGCCGAGCGCGCAGTCCGAAATATTCAAGGACAGTTTGCACGCGCCGAGGCGAGAGATTCAGACGCCATCCGATTTTCCCGAACAGGGGGCGGCCCCAGCGGCCCAGGACGTAAAGAGCCGTATCACCGACAAAATCGCCGCCAACGACGATGCCGAATGACAGAGGCAGGCTCAATTGTCCTGTTGCGGCGAAGAAACCGATGACGATGCTCATCAGGGGGGCTTCGAAAAGCGCGAACGGAAGAATGGCCCAGTATTTGTAAGCCGCTATGAGCCTGGTGATTTCAGCAAGCATGTCAGCCTTTTTTGCTCACGACGGCATAGAGGTACATCCCTTCCGTGCCCGGCGGCTTGATCATAACGGGATGCCGGCGCAGCGGCCACGTCAGGGGCATCAGCCAGAAAGCAAGTGTGCCAGACAGGGTTCGGGAAACCGGAACCGGCTGCTGGACGTACAATGTCGGTTCGGCCCTGAAATGACGCCTGAGGAGGACGCGCAATCCGGCTTCGTCATAGGCGGCCGAGAACTTCTCATCGATCTCTTCCAGCTTCATGCCGAAATAGCGGCGAACAAGCTGCTGATTGATACAGTTGATGATGAGCATCCCGCCGGGCGCCAACAGCCGGTACATTTTCGCCAGCGCGGCGTCGCTGTCGGCGAGATAGAAGAGTGTCCCGAGGCAGATGATCACGTCAAACGATCCCTCGGAAAGCGGCGTGGCCAGAAAATCGCCGCGAACGGAGCGCAGGCGCGAATTGCCTTCTTGTATCGTCGAAGCGACGTGCTGGTCGAGCGAAAGGATGGACGCCGCACCGCGCGCCAGGAGACAATCATGGCCGATGCCCGTGCCCCCGCCAATGTCGAGCAATCGCTTGCCCGCCACAAAATTACTGGCGAACCGGTAATTTTCCTCCGTACGTTCGCGCGCGACACGCCCGACGATGGACGTGCTCCCCGATATGGCCCGGTCGATGATAATAGCGCGCGCGAGGCGTTTGCTGAACTCCTCACGCGTCATCAAGAACAATTTCCCGGTATTTGCCGGTCAGCGATACCGGCAGCTGTGTGCCGTCCGACACGAAGACCCGCCCTCCGGTGACGTCGAAGACCATGCTTTGGTAGGTTCCCTCATTGGTCGGCGAAGATCCCGACTTCAGGTGCGCCAGGCCATTGTCGTAATTCCTCAGCATCGCGATGACTTCCGCCGGTATGGCGCGGGTCTTGGCGGCGAGCGCGGTCATCAGCGAGAGGCGGCCCTCGCTGACGGTTGTTTTATGCCGCTGCAGGCGGGCCAGTTCCAGGTCCTTGAAATGGGTGGCGCAGCATTGGGAGGGTCCACTTGCAGGGATGCGCTTGACGGCCTCCGGCGTGATTTCGTAGATGCAGCTCAGGCCTTCGTCGCGCGACGTCACCAGGTCGCTGACACAGCGCTGGACGGGATTGGCCTGGATGACCGCTTCCGCATGCGCCATATCGGTCGCCTCTTCCAGGATCATGCGTTGCAGCAACGGCGTGGCAAGCGTGCCGGGGACGGATTTTTCCCTGGTCGCGGCGATCTGATGGGACATCATCGCTATCCCGCGCTCGTTAAACCCGCTCAGTACGCCGAGAAAGAGCCCCGGCGTTACGTGCACATAACGCAGCTTACCCGGCACGCGGATGTCGAGCACGATCGGCGGAAACCAGCGGAGGGCCGCCTTTGCGATCCATGGAATGAGGTCCGTGTTTCTCCCAACCAGCGTCGCTCCCTCTTCCGTGATCGCTACCGAAGAGCAATGAAAGCCGTATTTCTTGAGGACGTCGAACACGAAATTCATGAAAAACAGCGTCCGGTAGGAAAGGCCGCTGCCATCGGCATAGCCACGCAGTTCCTCGATATAGCGTTCCGGAATCCGGATGGAGGCGAAATGTCGCCTGGTGACGGCATAGAGGAGGGTGACGAGGCAGCCCGCCCTCCAGCTCCTGAAAAAGCCTATGGCGGGATATTTGGCCATGGACAATAACCGTCCGATAACCAGACCGCTTTCACGGTAGCCGGGTTCTTGCATGCGCAAATGCCAAATGCCGTCCTTGATTTCGAGTGTTGAGTGGCCGCAGGCATACCGGCGTGGCGCTGGAGAGGCTGCTGAAGCGGCGCGCGACTGACCGGGGCCGTCAGCGAAACCTGGTCCATTGGTCGACATGTGCTGCGATTCCCGCGTGCGTCCGGTTGCCCTCTTGGCGTCAAACTATGTCACAAAAGTGTGACGTCTTCGCCCCTGCAACTGCTGATCCAGATGAATTTCACCCAATGCCACATGCCTTTTCATGGCGCTCCCCTGCGTCCCTGCCGTAATTGGGATGATAGCAGGAACAAGGGGTGGACGGATGAAGCTTTGTATCGTCAACATTTTTATCCGCCGCAATCGAATTCTGCAAAGAAAAACGGCGCCCCGCGAGGAGCGCCGTTTTTCTTTTTTCAGGCAGTTTTAGTGAGCGTTCAGGATGATCGAGGCGATCAGGCCCGTGGCGGCGGCGGCGAGGACGAAGTTGCCGTCCACCTGGCGCCATTCATAACCGCGCGGCGGCCGGCGCAGGTGATGGGCGCGATAATCGACATGGACGCCGCGGCCCCAATCATCGCGGGCGATATGACCGCCCTGGCGCCAGTCGGGGTGGCGGGGACCGCGCATCGACATGTCACGGTCGTTGTTGCGGTCATGATCGTCAGAGCGCTGCTGCGTGTTGCCCTGGTTGTGATCGCTCATATTGCGATCATCCGGGCGCTGCTGGTTTGTGACGGGCGGCGCATTGCGGTCGCGATTGTCATAACCCTGGGCGAAGGCCGAGCCGGTGCCCGCCAGCAGCGTCAGGGCGAGAGCGAAAGAGAGTGTCTTCTTCATGGCGTTTTCCTTTCAATGAAAACTATGATGCCATGATAGGGGCGCGGCGCATGAACCCCGGCTGAACCATTTGCGGCGAAAATAATATGATTGTCGCAAAGTGTCAGTGGACAGCGCAAAACATGCTGGAATGCTCAGCTTCTACGCTGCAGTCCAGCCACCATCTATCGCCAGTATGGCGCCGGTGATGGAGCGGGCGAGATCGGATGTCAGATAAAGCGCCAACCCCGCGATCTCCTCCACCGTGACGAATTCCTTGGTCGGCTGGGCGGCCAGCAGCACATCCTTGATCACCTGCTCGCGGGTGAGGTTTCGCGCCGCCATGGTGTCGGGAATCTGTTTTTCCACCAGCGGTGTCCAGACATAGCCGGGGCAGATGGCATTGACGGTGATGCCGAAGGTGGCGGTTTCCAGCGCCACCGTCTTGGTCAGCCCGGCGATGCCGTGCTTGGCCGAGACATAGGCCGACTTGAAAGGCGAGGCGACCAGCGCATGGGCGGAGGCGGTGTTGATGATGCGGCCCCATTTGCGCGTCTTCATGCCCGGCACCGCGGCGCGCATGGCGTGGAAGGCGGCGGAGAGATTGATGGCGATGATCTGGTCCCATTTCTCAACCGGGAATTCCTCCACCGGCGAGACGAACTGGATGCCGGCATTGTTGACCAGGATATCCACGCTGCCCAGCTTTGCCTCGGCCTCCGCGATCATGGCCGCGATCTGATCGCCCCTGGACATGTCGGCGCCCGAATACAACGCCTTGACCCCGAAATCCTTTTCGATGCCGCTGCGCTCTTTCTCGATAGCGTCCTTGTCGCCAAAGCCGTTGATCACGACGTTGACGCCTTCCTGGGCATAGGTCCGGGCGATGGCCAGGCCGATACCCGAAGTGGAGCCGGTAACGACGGCAACTTTGCCTTTGAGCATGGAATTCTCCTATGAAAGCGCCAAAGCATGGCACATAGGCCCTTTTCCGTGGCTGAACCAGATGCCGCAGGTGCGAGAAAATGCAAAATATTAAGACGAATCCCGCTAGAATCACCGCCATGGACACCAAGACCTTTAATGCCGCCCCCGGCGCCATTCGCCGTCCCGACCGCTGTGACCGCATCGCCCTGGTGCTGCAGGGCGGCGGCGCTCTGGGCGCCTATCAGGCGGGGGTCTATCAGGCGCTGAACGAAGCGGGGCTGGAACCGGACTGGATTTCCGGCGTCTCGATCGGCGGCATCAATGCCGCCATCATCGCGGGCAACCGAATCGAAGACCGGCTGGAAGCCCTGAGCGAATTCTGGCGCCGCATCACCGACCGCACCTTGTGGGTCCAGGCGCCCGACGGCGATATTTTCCGCCAGTGGCGCAATGCCTATAGCGCCATGACCACCATGATCATGGGGCAGCCCGGTTTCTTCAACCCGCACAAGCTCAATCCCTGGTTTCTGCCGCCGGGCGCCCAGGACGCCACCAGCTATTATGACACCGCGCCGCTGCGCCAGACCCTGACCGAAGTGGTGGATTTCGACCTGCTCAACAAGAAGTCGGTGCGCTTCTCGGTGGGGGCGGTGAATGTGCAGACCGGCAATTTCGTTTTCTTCGACAACCAGACCGACACCATCCTGCCCGAGCATGTGATGGCGTCGGGCGCGTTGCCGCCCGGATTTCCCATGGTGAAGATCGGCACGGATTATTATTGGGATGGCGGCGTGGTCTCCAACACGCCTTTGCAACATCTTCTGGCCCAGGACGACAATCTGAATTCGCTGGTTTTCCAGGTGGATTTGTTCAGCGCCCGCGGACCCCTGCCGCGCACAATTCAAGATGTGATGGGACGGGAAAAAGACATTGTCTATTCCTCGCGCACCCGCCAGGTCACCGACATGTTCGCGCGGCTGCAGCGCTGGAAGACCCGCGCCTATGACGCGCTGGTCAAGGTGCCGGAGGACGACCTGACCCAGGAGCAGCGGGCGATGCGCGACAAGCTGGCCAACCTGCCCCAGGCCACCATCCTGCAGATGATCTATCAGCGCCGGATTTATGAGAGCAACGCGCGGGACTATGAATTCTCAGCCGACTCCATGCATGAGCATTGGCAGGCCGGGCTGGAAGACACCCGCCGCACCCTGACCCGCAAGGACTGGATCGCCATTCCGCCCAAGGGCGTGGGCATCGTCACCCATGACGTGCACCGCGACTACGACAAGCCCGCCTGATCCACCGGGACTGCTCCGTCAGGACTTGATCAATCGAGATTGGCCGATGTCTGCGCCGGTTGCGCGGATGTTGTTCCATGCGTGTCGCGTTCCAATTCCGACGCCAGCGCATGCCATCCGCTCGCCATGACGACAAAGCCCGCATGCAGTTCCCTGTTGGGCGCATGGGTGGCCTGGGTGAGCGCTTCCTCGGCAAACTGCCGGTAGCGCTGGACCTTCTCAGCCTTTGACAAGGATTCTACCGCCTGACCCACCTGCGAACCCACAACTCCCCCCGGCATATTTCACTCTTTTGATGCAAAGTGTTGTCCCCTCGGTTCGGTTCCGTACTGCTGGTTAATTTATGCCAATTCTTTCAAGGAACTAAGGGAACCTGAGAAGGCGGTAGAAACATCGGTGCCGGCCGTCAGAAGAAATTCCGGGAGCCGCAGGGGCGCAAAGCAGAGACCGAGAAATAGAGCCTCGTCATAAAAAGGGCCGGCTGGCGGCGCAAGCCTTGAAGAAGAAGCCCAGCCCTGGGGGTTGTAGTGGGGCTACGGGCGGAGGGCCGGGCTTCTAAGTATGACCAAGGCGCCGGGGAGGCGCCTCGACAACGACAAGACGCGTAGTTCCAGTCCGAGGTTCCATAAAACATTCTCAATCTTGCCCGTACGTGCCGTGACGGGCCCGACGTCAAACGCGTGGATAGGTCCGCCGAGCAGGGGCATTCCACGCCAAAATCGATCCAGGCGTGCTTGCTGCCAAAGGAAAAGCCCGGTTCTCCGCGCTAGACCTGGGGAGGTCCTGAGAGCCGGGCCATTGCATAATCGGGGAGCGGGGGAGCGCCCCGGCATAGACAAGACGTTCGGTTCTCTAACAAGTTCCCCAGGTTTCTGGAATTATCGCCATACAGGCGTGATGGACGAACGCCCCGTAAATTGGCGTTGGAAGCATTTCAAGTCCGGCGCGGGCGACATGCCTGTCCGTGTCTGCAGCGCGCCACAGGCACGAATATCCTGGCGGGCTCACGCACCGCGCGAACTACCGCGAGATGGGGGACACGATGATCGACGCTTTGATCGCGGCGGTTTGAGCAACGCCCTAATCACGGCGTCTATCTGCGCCGCATCTCCCGCTGGAATGCCATCCGCCTCAGCCTGAGCGACAAAGGCTTCTAAATTTGAAGCCTTTATCGCGTCTTTCAGCGTGATGCGCTTTTTACCCATGGTGGTAGTCTATTACCATGGTTTCCGGGGAAGCGATCAGGTCATGCTAAAGCTTCTGCGGCGCTACTGGCCTTTAATCCCAGTAGTGGTGGTATTCGTTGCTGCGGTGTCCCGGGAGTGGTCCAATAAAAATACGCCACAGCCACCACTCTATGCCGCAGCTTCACAGATTCCGGCTCCTGTAGCATCACAGCCACCGATTCCAAGTGCTGGGAAAGCTAGCAACCACCAACCACAAGCCAAGACCGATGCAACACAACAACAGGCCGCTACCGATCAGCGCGGCACTAACGAGACGCCGCTTGTCGTCAAGATACTCAATTCCCCAAATGCTAATGCCCAATCCACCCCAGACAAAAATGGCCATGATAACGAGGAGGCGAGGAATTTTTCTCTTCTGAATGTTTTCCTTGTTGTTGCTACCCTTGGATTGTTTGGCATTGGATGGTGGCAGGTACTTATTTCCCGCGATACCGCTAAGAAGCAATTGCGGGCCTATGTTGGCATCAAGAAGTTGAGTTTTGAGATTAGCAATACGCATAAAAATACCGCTGTAGTGAACGGCATCTTTCAGCATTTCATGGTGGCAGAAGTCCAAAACTTTGGAAGCACGCCCGCGAAAGAGGTGAAGTATATTGGATATATCAGTCGAACGGATTTCGGCATTGAGTTGCCGGACGATTTTAATTTTGATGGGCCAAACGATGCCGTCACGGCCAGTCAGAGTGGTAGTTTCATATCCACCTTCCTGCTTTTCCCCGGCCAAAGCGAAATCAGTAAGGCGGCGATCACCGATATAGCGGCCCTTAATGATTTGATTGCTGCTAAGGCCCGACAGAAAAGCGTTTATTTTTGGGGCCGAATTTATTATCGGGACATATACGGTCGGTCTTGGAGAACTAAGTTCTGTCAGGTCTGGGAACCTTGGCATCCCGGCGGCGAACGCTTCGTTCCCTACTACAAGCACAATGAAGAGGACCGAGTAGCATTTGAAGACTTGATCTAGGACCGCAGAATAAATGCCGAGACGACGGTAGCTGCGACTAAATAAGATCGCCATCCCTGCCAAAAACAGCCCCAGTACCGCGATAAAAGCGCCCGCAAGATTATGTCTCACGGCTACCTGTCTTGGCGGGCCAAACCCGCATAAATTCAATTATTTTCCAATAAAATAGCCAAAATCAATTTTCATGGCTTGAAAAATCAATTTTCTTGAATAAATTCCCAGGCGCAATCCGATGGCGCCTCCGATGGCCGAAACCCAGGACTGGCAGGAACTGACAAGGCTTACCCAGGGTGCGCCCCTGGTGGTGGAGCGGGTCCGGCTGGCCGGCCGCGACATCGCCGTCGAAGGCGCATTCGAGCTGCCGCAACTGGCACGGCTCACGGTCGAGGACCAGATTTTCGTCGCCGCCTTCCTGCGCGGCCATGGCTCGATCAAGGAGATGGAGCAGGTGTTCGGCGTTTCCTATCCCACCGTGAAGGCGCGGCTGAACCGCATCGCCGGACAGCTCGAATTCGTGGACACCAATCCCAAGCCGCTGGGAAGCGAGATACTCGACCGGCTGGAACGCGGCGAGATCAGCGCCGCCGACGCCATTCGGCAGCTGGAGGAAAAATGAAAGGCGAAATACTTCCGCCGCTTTGGGCCACCGTGCATGTGCAGGCCGGGGAGCGACGGCCAGCAAAAGTGCGAAGCGGTTTTGCGTCCGGCCGCGCGACAGATCAAAAAGCATGGCGCTTTGCCATCAGGCTGTGGCTGCCGCTGTTCCTGCTCTGGCTGCTGCTGTTGCCGCTGCTGATCCTGGCGCTGCCGATTCTTTTTATTGCCGCCATCATTTTCGGCATCCGTTTCTGGAAAAGCCTCAGCGCCGTGTTCGGCCTGTTGGCCGGTTCCCGGGGCACTGAGGTCGAAGTGGAAAATCCCGGCGCCCGCATTTTCGTCAAGCTTCACTGAAAGGACACGCCATGAACGACAATCGCCGCCAGATCCTGGACATGCTGGCTGGGAACAAGATCACCGCCGCCGAGGCCGAGCGCCTTTTGAACGCGGTGGAGTGCGATCCGGCCGGTGCGGGCGCCAAGATGAAATACCTGCGGGTGCTGGTGGACACCAACGATCCGCTTGACGGACCGACCAAGGTGAATGTGCGCGTGCCGATGCAGCTGCTGCGCGCCGGCGTCAAGTTGACCGGGGTGATCCCGACGCGGGCGCGCGACGAGGTCAATGCCGCCTTGCGCAAGGAAGGCATCGCTTTCGACATCAACAATGTCACGCCGCAAAACCTGGAAGAGATGATCGAGCAGCTGCGCGACCTGTCGGTGGACGTCGATAACGAGAACACCAAGGTGCGGGTGTACTGCGAATAGGCTCCTCTTGCCGCCCATCCCGCATGCGGGATAAAATCTTCGCGGGCTTAAGCGGGCGTATCGTGAAAGGCAAAACCCTTTTTATCGCGCTGATGGCGGCGTTGCCTGCGCTTCACGCGGCCGACGTCTCTGCGGCAAGCATGATGTCCGACGAAGAGGTGCGCGAAAAGCTGGTGGGCGCCTGGGTGACGGCGCCTGGCCATCGCTTCCCCTATGATATCGCCAGGGAGAAGCTGGGCTATTTCGCCTATCAGCAACTCAACAATGACGGTACCGGCGGCATGTATATTTTCCGGGACAAATATTGCGGACCGATATACCGGATCATTCCTTTGCGCTGGCTGGTTTCGGGGGGCGTGTTGACCGAAAGCTATGTCAAGAACGGCAAGCCGCAAACGGCCCATGAGAAGTTTCTGTCGTTTGACGGCGACAATATCACCTATACGACCCTCAATGGTTCAGGCGCCATGGACTACCAGACCAGGGCGCCGGTTTGCGCAATCTCATAGCTCCGGACTAGCCTGATCCGCCCGCGCGCCGAGGTCGCATGAATTACCGCCACGCATTTCACGCCGGCAATTTCGCCGACGTCGTTAAGCATATCGCGCTGGTTCACATCCTTCTGCATCTGCGCAAGAAGCAAACGCCTTTCGCGGTGATCGACAGCCATGCGGGAAGGGGGCTTTACGATCTTGCCTCGGAGGAAGCCCTGCGCACCGGCGAGGCGGCAAATGGCATCGAAAGGCTGCGCGGCCTCACGGGGCCGGAAGCGCTGAATCGCTATCTGGCGCTGGTGGAGGAAGGCGGTGAAAAAGCCTATCCCGGTTCGCCACTGCTGGCCGCCAAACTGCTGCGGCCCCAGGACCGGTTGGCGGCCCTTGAAAAACACCCCGAGGAAGCCGCTATCCTGAAAAAGGTGCTGTCGCCATTCCGCAAGGCGAGAGCCGAGGAAGGCGATGGCTATGCCCGCCTGGCGGCGCTGCTGCCGCTGCCGGAGCGGCGCGGGCTGGTGCTGATCGACCCGCCCTTCGAGGCGCCGGATGAATTCGAGACCGCCGCCGAGGCGGTGGGAGACGCGCTCCGCCGCTTCGCCACCGGCATCTTCATGCTCTGGTATCCGATCAAATCGCCCGCCGCCGCGCGCGCTTTTTGCGGCGAGGTGCTGGCCGCCGGGGCCGGCAAGGCCCTGAACATCGAGATCGGGATCGAGGCGGACGATAGTAAGCTGGCCCGGGCGGGCCTTCTGGTGCTGAACCCGCCTTTCGGCTTGGACACCGCCATGAACGAGATTCTCGCCCTGATTGCACCGAGATTGCCCGGCGGGAAGGCGACTCTGGAGTGGCTGAGGGAGGAACTCTAACCACCCAAGATTCCGGCATAAATTGGTACAATTGAGGGCCGGAAGCGCCCGACTTAAACTTCCCGCCCTGATTATTGTCTGCTAACGTCCCGGGAAACGGGGCTGAATCAGCACATCGTGACGTCTCGGGCTGCCCAGGGGTGGGCACCGTCCGCTGAAGTCCCGCAATGAAAAACGGGAATTTCAGGGAGGTTAGAGTGATGTCATATTTTCGCCCAACGGCGATTGCCGGAGCAGCGATCGCGGGTATAGCGCTTCTGTCCAGCGGCGCGGCCATGGCGGCGGGCCCCGAGGCCTACATGATCAATCTGGGACCCGTCGCCCGCACCAACGCCACCAAGCTGCTTGCGGTGGGCCGCGGCACGGCGGACGTGACCCTGGATGGCACCAAGCTGACCGTCAAAGGCCTTTTCAACGGCCTGGCCTCGCCGGCGACGGACGCGCATGTCTGCGTCGGCGTCGGCATTGGCGTGATGGGCACCTGCGGCTCCGACCTTACCGTGACACCAGGGATGTCCGGCTCGCTTTCGGGCACGGTCTCCTTGAACTCTAAGCAGATGACGGCGCTTCGCGCCGGCCAGCTGTATGTGCAGATCAACAGCCAGAAGGCGCCCGCGCCCGCAGGCACCCTGTGGGGCTGGATCCTGATCGCCCATGAGGAAGTGGGCCAGGACGTGCCGCAGCAAGGTCACTGGTTCCTGCCGCAATACGACATGCCGCTCAGCGCCGAACATGGCAGCACGCATGAACTGAAGACCGCACCCAATACATAGGACGATGGAGAAAAACCCATGACCATCTCGAAGAAAAGGGCGGCCCTTGCGGCCGCCGCGCTTGCCACCACCGCCACCGTGGCGCTCTGGGCCTCCAGCGGTTTCGGCCAGAATCAGGCGGCCGGTCCCTTCAACGCCGCTCAGGTCGATGCCGGGCGCGCGGCGTATGCGAGCAACTGCCTGGTCTGCCACGGCGACACCATGTCGGGCCTGGGCGAGGCGCCCGCCATCGCCGGCAAGGGCTTCATGGTGACCTTCGGAGCCAAGACCTCCAAGGACCTGTTCGATACCGTCAAGGCCGAGATGCCGTTCGGCACGCCGGGCAGCCTCTCCGACGAAACCTACACCAACCTGATTGCCTTCATCCTCCACGCCAACGGCGCCCGCACCGGCACCGCGGCTTTGACGCCGACAAATGCGGTCCGGATCAGCACCGTCGCCAGCGGCAATGTGGCGGCGGACGTGACGGCCGGCATCAAGCCCGTCCAGACGGCGCAAGCCGCGCCAGCGCCAGCTGCACCAGCGGCGGGCGCGCCGGCTGCTGCGACGGGCGTCGGCGGCAACGGGGAAGCCGCGGCGCGTGCTCCTCGCGCGGAAGGCGCGGGCGGCGGTTTTCGCACCAACACCAGCCTGGGCGTCGTCAAGGCCGGCAATATCCCGAATTATGAACTGGTGACCGACGCCATGCTGGCCAACCCGCCGGCCAAGGACTGGCTGATGTATCGCGGCGGCTATGCGGGCTGGAGCTATTCCAAGCTCGGCCAGATCACGCCCGCCAATGTCAGCCAGCTCCAGCTGAAATGGACGCTGGCGATAAATGACGGCGGCACCA
>DATMNL010000071.1:0-22702 GCA_035568995.1 Rhizomicrobium sp.
GAATTCACCGAGACCTCGTATCGCGGCAGAGACAGCTTTACCCGCACGGGCACCGCCTGCCGCCAGGATGATGGCAATTGGCGATTCGATTAACCTGTTGTTAACCCCCGGCGTCGTCGGATGCTGGGGGCCACTTAAATCGGCCAAGCAGGGAACCTTCGATCGTTCCGCATCGTTAGAATTACAATCCGTTTAGGCCGTTCGGGGTCAAATCCATTTAACCCGGCGCGGAAAATTGAGGAGACAAACATGTTGAAGAAAATTGCGATGTCCACGGTGGCAGCGGCGTTGATGCTGGGCCTCGGCACAGTCAGCGCCATGGCCGATGACTGCAGCGGCAAGGATCACACCACCGGCACTGTGCTTGGCGCAGCGGGCGGCGGCATTATCGGTGGCGTTGCCAGTCACGGCAACGGCCTGGGAATTATTGGCGGCGCGCTTTTAGGCGGTCTGGCCGGCAACGCCATTAGCCGCGACATGGATTGCAATGACCAGCAACATGCAGCCCGTTCCTATGACGAAAGCTTTCGCGGCCGGGTGGGCGAACGCCATGAATGGACCAGTGAGGACCACGATCACGGCTATACCGTCACGGACCGGGAATATCGCCACGGCAACAGGATTTGCCGTGACTTCACCCAGGTCACCTACCGCGGAGGCCGGGAGATGGACCGCCACGGCACGGCGTGCCGCGACCGCAGAGGCGGCGACTGGGAGTTCATGTAACCCCTGTTAATTTCCCCAATAGCTGCGGGGAAATCTTCTCCCTTTTGACGTGTGCCGCAAGGGTTGGGTAACCATTCGCCCGTAAACTTTCCGTGATTAAATCAGCGGTGAATGGCGGCATGTCGCAGACTTGGACAATCAGCGTCGGCAGCAGGATCTATGGGCCCTATACTGCCGAGCAGATGCGCGCATTTCACGCCGAAGGGCGTCTGGCGCCGCATTCGCTTATCGCCCGCACGGGCGAGGAGCAGTTCTGTCCCGCCGGCGAGGATCTGGAACTGGCGCCGCTGTTTGGCGCCTCCACGGCTTCAAGTGTGCCCGACGACAGCAATGCGAACGCGCAGGAGCCGCGATCGGCTCAGGAACCCCGCCGCTTCGGTCAGGAAGCGGAAAGCGCAAGCGGCGAGCGCTCGCGCTTTGTGATCATCTCGGACATGAAATCCGGCTCCATCAGTGCCCTGGAAGAAGAAATCTTCAATCTCGGCCACGCCTATCGCTTCATGCCCCAGGCATGGGTTTTGACCAGCGAAGCCTCGCTCAACACCATTCGGCTTGCCCTGATACAGAAGCTGGGCAAGCTCGACACCATTTTCCTGGTGGACACGCTTCACGATCGCGCTGCCTGGTTCAATTTCGGTCCCGAGGCCGATAGCCGCGTACGCCGCATGTGGTCGCGCACGCCAGAAGGCGCCCGCAAGACGGGCTAGTCTTTTTCCGACAGGTTTGAAACGTAGCGCCGCCAGTTGGCGACATAGAGTGCCGCGGACAGCTTCAAACCCGCCTGCTGCTCTCGCGACAATTTTCGCACCGCCTTTGCCGGCTGGCCGAATATCATCGTGCCATCCTCGAAAATCTTGTCCTCGGTAACAAGCGAATTGGCGCCAACCAGAGATCCCTGGCCGATACGCGCCCGGTTGAGCAGGATCGCACCCATGCCGATCAGGCTGCCGTCACCCACCAGGGCGGAATGTATAATGGCGCGATGGCCGACCGTGACACCGTCGCCAATCTCCACCGGTTGACCCGGATCGGCATGGATGATGCTGTTGTCCTGGATGTTGCTGTCTTCGCCGATGCTGATCCACTCATTGTCGCCGCGAATGACGCTGCCCCACCAGACGCTGGCATTCTTTTTCAGCCGCACCTTGCCAATCAGAACGGCAGTGGGCGCGATCCAATAATCGCCAGGCAATGGCAGCTCCGGCGAAAAACCATCGAGGGAGTAAATTGGCATTCGCAAAACCTTGATTTGAACCCAGGCGGAATAATCCACCAACCAATCCTAAAAACCGATAGGCTGAAAGCAAGCGTCGTGATTCGCTGGGGGCCGATCAGAGTGCATAACGGCACTGTGTATCCTGCCAATACCAAGGGGCTGATAGGCCACTTCTCCGCTGCACACGCTTGCTCTTCCACACATCATCAGCACACCGACCTGGGAGTATCCATGGCAAAACGTTCCACGCGTTCCAAGTCCCGTGACAATGCCTTTTCTTCCGCCCAAAATGTGCATCCGCTGTTTCCGCGCGGGACCTGGTCGCCGCATCAGGCCGACCAGGATGCCCGTGACCGAAAATATGTGAAAAATGTCCGGGCCATGAGCCCGGCGCAGCAGCAGCTTATGGACGCGATTGACGAGAACAGCGTGGTGCTGGCTCTGGGGCCGGCCGGAACGGGCAAGACCTATCTGGCCATCGCCAAGGCCGTGGAAGCGCTGGATGCCGGCAAAGTCAGCCGCATTGTGCTGTCGCGCCCCGCAGTGGAGGCCGGGGAATCGCTCGGTTTTCTGCCGGGAGACCTGAATGAGAAACTCGCACCCTATCTGCGCCCGCTCTATGACGCCCTCACGGAACGCCTGGGCACCAAGCGGCTGAAGGCCATGCTGGCCGACGGCGTCATCGAAATCGCGCCTGTCGCCTATATGCGCGGCCGGACCCTGGGCGAATCCTTTGTGGTGATCGATGAGGCGCAGAACTGCACCTACACCCAGATCAAGATGTTGCTGACGCGGCTGGGTTGGCGCTCGACCATGGTCTTGACCGGCGATCCGGACCAGACGGACCTGCTGCCGGGCATATCGGGACTCGGCGATATCGCCGACCGGCTTGAAAAACTGCCCGACATTCCGGTGGTGCGGCTATCCGAGGGCGACATCGTCCGCCACCCATTGGTGGCGAGCATGCTGACGGTCCTGTAGCGATCAGAGTTTGATGGTGATGGAGAGGATCACCAAACCCAGCGCAAAAGACCAATAGGTGGCGATTATGATGGCGAAGGCATAGGCCGCCACGGAGCAGGCCTTGGCGCGGAAAGAGCGCGTGGCGTTGTTGAACAACACGCTCGGACCGGCCACGGCCATGACCGCATAATATATTGCTTTCTCGGGCCGGCTGACGGGTTTGCGTGCCAGGATGCGGTACAGATTGGCCGCAATTCCGGACAGGGTGAGACCGCCGGCCAGCGCAAATAACAGCAACAACAGATCCTTCACGTCCGGCTCCACGAAGCCGGCATGGCGTTAATAAAGAAGCGCATGTGCCAGATTGATCCCGAACTGGTGTTTCCAGGGCACGCGTCGCAAGAATTGGGCATAGAGGGCCAATTGCGCTGTCCGGCGCCGGACCAATTGATAGAATGGTTAAATGCGGGGCGCGTCAGGTGGCGAACGGTCTGAAATCCATCAACATTCCGGATGGCTGATTCCGTTTGGCCTGGCGCTTGTCATATTGGTGCTATGCGGCGCGGTGCTGCTGTATGACCTTCGCCCCGCGGCACTGTTCCGGAACAATGCACCCTCAGCGGACGTCAGGTCCGTCAGCCTTTCCGTGCGCGGGGTCCAATTTCAGATTCCCGGCAATTATCTGGAAGCCCGGGCGTCAAGGCGGGGCGACGATCCGGACCTGATAAGCCTGTCTGCCCTGCTGCCCGACATGCGGGGATACTCGATCCCGGATGCGGGATTATTCCTCAGCAATGCGGCGGACTCGCCCGTGGTGCACCTGGTTTTGCGAGCCGACACCAACAGCCTTTCGGCCGCAGACCGGCTGGCGCGAATTTACGGACCCTATTTTGCCGGTCCGGACGGCACGCCGGACCAATTCGGCCTGACCCGCTATACCTTTCGTGATGGCACGGGCTATGAGCGCAATGACCTCTATGCCGGCGGCGGCGGCGCGGGACCGTTGCTGCTGCTGTGCGAGCGTCCGGCCCAGGATCTTCCCAGTCCCAATTGCCTGGCGATTGACCGGCCGGTGGCGCCAGGCGTGAGCCTTTCCTACCGATTCAAGCGGTCCCAACTTTCCCACTGGCGCGGGATCGCCACCGGCGTGGACATGCTGGTCGCCAAATTCATGAAACGCCAGATCGGAGCAGGATAGCCGCACCAGCGCATCAGGCGCGGCTGGCGGGCGGCTCCGGCAGATCCATTTCCAGGATCGCCATATTGAAGGCGTAGGACACTTCGCCGTCTTCCTCGTCCTTGAACAGCACACCGACAAATTCGCCATTGACTTGTACTTCGACGGAATCGGCCTGTTTGGGCCGCTCGACAATGGTGATGGTGTCGAGGCGAAACAGGTTGCGCAGATATTTTTCCAGACGCCAGATTTCGCTGCGTGTCATGGGGTCCTCACGGGAATGGAAGTTCTCAACTCGCATAGCCGCGCAATGCGGTCAAGGCGGCATTGGCCCGCAAGCCATAGGCCGTCCTGCAAAGGAATTCAGCCGTTATCATCGTCTATGAAATGATCCATTTCATGCGACGGCCTTTCGCTGCCCTTGCAGTTGATCAGCTTGGCGGGGACGCCGACCGCGGTACAGCCCGGCGGAACGGAAATCAGGACCACGCTGCCCGCACCGACACGGCTGTACTCGCCGATCTCGATATTGCCCAGCACCTTGGCACCCAGAGAAATCAAAACGCCGCGGCGAACCTTGGGATGGCGATCGCCGCTTTCCTTGCCGGTGCCGCCAAGGGTGACATCCTGCATGATCGAAACATCGTCTTCGACCACGGCCGTTTCGCCTATCACCACACCGGTGGCGTGATCGATCATGATGCCGCGGCCCATTTTCGCAGCGGGATGAATATCCACCGCGAAAAGCTGCGAGATGCGGCTCTGGAAGAACAGCGCCATGGAGGTACGGTCCTGCTGCCAGAGCCAATGGGCGATGCGGTAGCATTCCAGGGCATGAAAGCCCTTGTAGTAGAGAAAGGCCTCGGCAAAGGAATGGCAGGCGGGATCGCGGTCCAGCACCGCCGAAAGGTCGGCGCGAAGCGCGGCGCCGATTGCCGGATCGGCGGCAATCGCCTCTTCAAAGGTTTCGCGCACCGCCAGCGGACTTAAATCCTCGCCGCCCAGCTTGCGCGCCATATGATAGCTGAGGGCATGTTCCAGCCGCTCATGATTGAGTACCGTGGCATGGACAAAACCCGCCAGGGCGGGCTCGCGCTCCGCCATGTTTTCGGCTTCGCCGCGTAGCCTTTCCCAGACCGGGTCGCAAGTCGCCAGTTTTTCGCGTGTTACGGCCATCCGCTTTTCATCCTTGGAGACAGGCTTTTACCACAAAAGTTTGTACAATTTCAAAACGGGCGATAAAGACCCTGAATTTCCGCCCTTTTCTGACCTAAGATGATCATCGTCTGTGCTGCTTCAACCCTCTGTCACCATCAGGGATCCATGTCCGACAAAAATGAAGGTCCTTTCAACCTGCCGGCCCCCGCAGCGATTTCACTGCTGCTCAGCCGCCGCTCGGGTTCTGCCAAGGCGATGACCGGTCCCGGACCTTCCAAAAAGCAGCTGGGACTGATCCTGGCGGCGGGTGGACGGACGCCGGATCACGGCAAGCTGTTCCCCTGGCGCTTTATCGTGTTTCAGGGCAAGGGCCGCGACCGCTTCGGCGTGATCCTGGGGGACGTGCTGGAGAGCGAAGGCGAGCGCCCCAAACAGGTCGAAGAAGAACGCGCCCGCTTCCTGCGCGCGCCAATTGTGATCGGCGTGATCTCCAGGCCACGCGAAATGCACAAGATACCGGTATGGGAACAGGAATTGTCCGCGGGCGCGGTTTGCCAGAACATCCTCATTGCCGCCCATGCATTGGGTTTTGTCGGCAATTGGGTGACGGAATGGTATGCCTACCATCCGGCGGTGAAGGAAAAGATGGGACTGAAACCTGGCGAACGGGTGGCCGGCTTTATCTATATCGGCACCGCAAAGGAGGCGCTGGAGGAACGACCCCGGCCGGAGCTGGACAAAATCGTCAGCTATTTCTGAGGACGGCCAGGTTCAGGCAATCCAGAAACTATAAGCGATAACCGAAAGCGCCAATGCCGCCGGGATAGCCGGTAGATACCAGGAGTTCATGTTTGCAGCCCTCTCAACCACGAGAGGCTTAGATAGCGCTCCGCGGCCGCCATTCCATGCCGCTATGCGCGGCCTGGCCATGCTTGCGCCGCATGGCTCAGCGAATGCCGAGCAATTTGTGGGTCTGCAGCGACAACCGCCACTGCGGATGGCTGAGGCAGTAGGCCGTGGCCGCTTCGATATTGGCCTGACGCGCCGGACTATCCATCGGTTGCAGGTAGAAATGACGGAAATCCTGATTGGCATATTTTTCCGGCTCGCCCCCCGCCTGCGGATAGACCAGCTTCAGTTCATCGCCTCGTTTCAGAACCTGCGGTGCCTCTGCTTTGGGGCTGACGCAAATCCAGTCAATTCCCGGCGGCGGCGGCAGCGTGCCGTTGGTCTCGATGGCAATTTCGAAGCCCTCGCCATGCAGGGCGTCGATCAAACCCTGATCGAGCTGCAACAGCGGTTCTCCGCCTGTGCAGACCACATAAGGCATTCCACCAGAATTATTGGATTGGGCGCCTCCGCGCGCATGATCTGATTGGGCGCCTCCGCGCCCGGGCCACTTCTCGGAAACGGCGCGCGCCAGACTGGACGCGTCGGAAAATTTTCCCCCGCCGGAACCATCCGTGCCGACAAACTCCGTGTCGCAGAATTTGCACACCGCATCGGCGCGATCGGATTCAAGCCCGGTCCACAGGTTGCAGCCGGCGAAGCGCAGGAAAACCGAGGCCCGGCCGGTGCGCGCGCCCTCGCCTTGCAAAGTGTAGAAAATCTCTTTCACCGAATAGGTCATTTTTTCTCCGCTCGCGCGGCCAGAAATTTGGTATAGCCGTCGGCGCGCAACCGGCAGGACGGGCATTCGCCGCAGCCATAACCCCAGTCATGGCGGCGGCTGCGGTCGCCTTCATAGCAGGTGACGCTTTCCTCCAGCACCAGATCCAGCAGCGCCTTGCCGCCCAGTTCCTCGGCCAGCGCCCAGGTCGCCGCCTTGTCGATCCACATCAGCGGCGTATGGATGCGTATCTCGCGCGCCAGCCCAAGCGAGAGCGCCCTGGCGGCGGCCTGGATGGTCTCATCGCGGCAATCGGGATAGCCGGAAAAGTCCGTCTCGCACATGCCGCCGACCAGATCGGCGATGCCACGACGATAACCCAGCGCCGCTGTCGCCGTCAGGAACATCACATTGCGGCCCGGGACAAAGGTGTTGGGAAGTCCGTTTTCGCCCATTTCAATCGCCATGGCTTCGGTCAGCGCGCTACCACCAATGGCCTTCAGCGTGTCCAGCGGCAGGAGGTGATCCGCACCCAGCCTGCCCGCCCATTCCGGAAAAGCCGATTGGATGCCCGCCAGCAGCTTTGGCCGCGCGGCCAGCTCGCTCGCATGGCGTTGACCATAGTCAAAACCCACGGTTTCGACATGGGCAAAGCGCGTGAGCGCCCAGGCCAGACAAATGGTGGAATCCTGCCCGCCGGAAAAAAGCACCAGGGCTTTGGCGATACTCATGCCGGTTCTTTAGAGCAAATTCAGTTGAAGGCCAAAGCGTGTCGAGGTCGTTTGCATGGCTTGGCCGCCATGCTCACCCCCTTCGCGTGCAAAGCACGCTGGAAGGGAGAGGGTGAGTAGCGACAGCGTACGAACGTAGCACGCTTTCGGCCGGGCAAAAGCTCCGCAGGAGCTTTTGCTGGCCCGTCCTCAAGGGCGTGCGCAGGCCGGAGGGGTTTAGTGATTATGTCAGGCGCTGAGCGCGCACTTTTCGCTGCGCGCCGACGGCAGGGCAATGGTGACGGTGGTGCCCTTGCCCACCGCGCTGGCAATGCTGAGCGAGCCGCCATGCAGTTCGGTCAGCGCACGGCTGATGGTAAGGCCCAGGCCCGCCCCTTCGAATTTGCGGGCCAGGGAGGCGTCCAACTGGCGGAACGGTTCCAGCGCCGCCGCGATGGTTTCCTGCATCATGCCGATGCCGCTGTCCGCCACCGCGAAATTGACGCCGCCATCCTCCCGGATGCGTGCGGCGATGGCGATCCGTCCTTGTGATGGCGTGAACTTGATGGCGTTGGCGACCAGATTTCCCAGGGCCTGGACGAGACGGCGGGGGTCCACCCGCAAGGTCGGCAGATGGGCGGGAACATCAATCACAATGGCGCGATTTTCGCCGGTGGTGGAAAATGCCATCGCGATCGCCTGTTCGGCAATATCCAGCGCCGAGATGTAATGCGTCTCGATCGTGAGCTGGCCCCCTTCAATCCGCGACACATCGAGCACATCGTTGATGACCGCCAGAAGGCGCTTGCCCGAGGCGTGAATGTCGCCGGCATAATCGCGATAGGTTGCCTGTCCGATCTTGCCCCGCACATCGTCGCGAATGATTTCAGAAAATCCCAGCACCGCGTTGAGCGGCGTCTTGAGTTCATGGCTCATCGCGGCAAGAAAGGCGGCCTTGGCCCGGTTGGCCAGCTCCGCCTGGCGGAGCGCCGCCCTGAGAGCGCGGTCGGCCTCGAATTTCTGGGTGACGTCCTCGACCGTGCCTTCATAGCAGATCAGCGCGCCGGACCAGTCGCGCACCGCGCGGGCATTCTCCGAGATCCAGATGCGCTTGCCGGATTGATGGTAAATCTCCGACACGAAATCGGTGACCACGTCGTTGGCTTGCATCAGGGCGCGGAATTCATCGCGCCTGCCGCTATCGACATAAAGTTGGGCGCCGATATCGGTCAGCCGCGACATCAACTGCTCCGGCGTGCCATAGCCGTAGATCTCGGCCAACGCCGGATTGACGGCGAGATAATGGCCTTCCGCCGTGGTGCGGAAAATGCCTTCCACCGCATGTTCGAAAAAAGCGCGATAGCTGGCTTCGCCGGCGGTAAGACGCTTGCGCGTGTTTTGGTTGGCGCGGCCCAGCAGCGCCAGCACGAGCGAGAGTACCGCCAGGATCACCAGGCCCGCGAAAAATTCCGTGCCCAGCCCGTTGGCCAGACCCAGGCCGATCACCAGGCCCAGCGCGAAGACCGCCAGAGACGGGGAAATATTGTTCCCAGGGTGCAGGTCACCATCGGCCGCCCCGGCGCCCGTCTGGTGTTCCCGCGATGACACTCCAAGCAACATCACGCCCATGCCCGTTAAAGCCCTGTGGTAGCGGAAAAACCTAAATAGCGCGTTGACCTTGCCGGAAATTCTGGTTGTAAATCCGGTACTTGTGGTACCCTTCGTTGCGCGGGAACGATAAAATTCCGGTAAAAATTTCCCAGCTCTTAACAAGCAGGCGGTTTCCCGTCCATTTCCGGGGCGGGCGCCGCCAGACTGCCTTTTTTCCGGGCAGAAGATCGATTGTTCCAAGCCGGCCTTTGTGTGAGATTTGCCAGTAGCCTCCCGCCCTTCTCATCAAATATTTGATTCGCCATTCCGATGCTTCACGTCCTCAACCCGCTTTATGTGCTGTCGGGCTTCGCCGTGGGGTTCCTGGTTGGAATGACCGGCGTCGGCGGCGGCTCGCTCATGACGCCGCTGCTGATCCTGCTGTTTCATGTCCATCCCACCACCGCGGTGGGCACCGATCTTCTTTATGCCAGTGTCACCAAGACCGGCGGTTCGCTGGTGCATGGCTTCAACAAGACCATCGATTGGAGGATCGTCACCCGCCTGGCCGCCGGCAGCCTGCCCGCTTCGCTGCTGACGCTGCTGGTGTTTCATTTTCTGGCGATTGACGCGGCCGCCATGAACGCGCTGGTCACAAAGATACTGGGCGCGGCGCTGCTGGCCACAGCGCTGGCGCTGGTCTTTCGCAAAAAGCTGCTGGCCAGTTATTCCCGCCGCGTGGGCGTGCTCAGCGAAAGCCAGACGGTGGGATTCACGGTACTGACCGGCGCGATTCTCGGTGTGCTGGTGACGATTTCTTCGGTGGGTGCCGGCGCGCTGGGTGTCACCGCCCTGATCCTGCTCTACCCGGAATTGCCCGTGGTCAAGATCGCGGGTTCGGACATAGCCCATGCCGTACCCCTGACGCTGGTGGCGGGCCTGGGTCATCTGATGAGCGGCGGCATTGACCTTAGCGTGCTGGAATCTCTTCTATTGGGTTCTCTGCCCGGTATCATGATTTCCAGCCTGTTCGCCCCTCGCCTGCCCGATCTGGCACTGCGCCTGATCCTGGCAGCGACCCTGGCGGTAACTGGCGTCAGGCTTTTGACCTGATGGCGGCTCGGGCGTGGCAGAGGATGCTGAGTGGGCGGCGCCTGGACCTGCTGGAACCGAGCCCGCTGGACATAGAGATCGCCGACATTGCCCATGGCCTGGCCAGAGTGGCACGCTGGAACGGCCAGACGCGCGGCGCCCAGGCTTTTTCTGTCGCCCAACATTGCGTGTTGGTAGAGCGGCTGACCGCCGATCTCAGCCCGCGCCTGACCCGCGAAGCCAGGTTGATGGCTTTGCTGCATGATGCGCCAGAATATGTTGTCGGCGATCTCATCAGCCCCTTCAAAGCCGCAATTGGTGTAAATTACAAGGCGTTGGAGCTGAAACTTCAGGCTGCCATCCATTTACGATTCGGCCTGCCGGCGCTGGTGCCCGCAGACCTGGCTGCACTGTTAAAAAAAGCCGACCGGCTGTCAGCTTTCCATGAAGCAACCCAGCTGGCAGGCTTTGAGGAGCCAGAAGCCCGCCGGCTGTTTGGTGCCCCGCCCAAGGGTCTCAAAACCCCGCGCCTGGTGCCATTGGCCACGGCCGAGGCGGAAGGACTTTTCCTGGAACGATTTCACAGGCTGGCAGCCAAGTAGGTGTTAAAAAGAGCGCATGCCCCGCATTCTCGTAACCCCGCTTTCTAGCCTGGAAGACGCCATAGAGATCCACCGGCCCTCTCACATTGTCACCCTCCTGTCGCCCGAACACATGATCGAAACCCCTAGGGGATTTAGCCCCGAGCGCCACCTGAAACTGGGGGTCAACGATATTTCCCATCCGGAGGCGGGTGAAAACCCGCCCGGCCGCGTCCATGTGGACCGGCTTCTGGCTTTCAGCCGCGACTGGGACGCCACCCAGCCGCTCCTGATCCATTGCTGGGCCGGCATCAGCCGCTCCATGGCTTCGGCTTACACCGTCTTGTGCGACCGTTTGGGCCCCGGCCGCGAAGTGGAGATCGCCCTGGCAATTCGCAAAAGGGCCAACCACGCCAATCCCAATCTGCTCCTGGTTCGCCATGCCGACGAAGCGCTGGCGCGCGGCGGTCGCATGGTGGAGGCGCTTGGGTGCATGGGTCCGCCGCTGCAGGTGATCGAGGGCGTCACCACGGCCTTGCCGCTGGCCGGTCTATGAACCCGAATGTGATCAGCATCGGCCTGTCGGCGGCAATCGTCTCGGTCGAACGCGAACGGCCCTCTGTGCTGGTTGTCGCCCATGAGGGCATCGAAGACGCCCTGCCCTTCGGTCCTTTCGATCCGGCGACCCAGCGCACGCTGGAATCGGGCCTGCGCAAATGGGTAGGCGAGCAGACGCGGTTCGATCTGGGTTACACCGAACAGCTTTACACATTCGGCGACCGTGGCCGCCATCTGGCCGCGCCGGATGAGGGTGCGCGGGTGGTGTCGGTCGGCTATCTCGCCTTGACACGGCCCGGCGAGCCCAAGGCGCGGGATACGCGCTGGGGAAGCTGGTACCAGTATTTTCCCTGGGAAGACTGGCGGGAATCGCGTCCGGCGATGATTGACGGGGTGATCCTGCCTGCGTTGCGAAAATTCGTGAAAGAGGCTCCCAATCCCGTCAGCACAGAGCAGCGGCGCGATCGCATGCGCCTGTGTTTTGGCGAAGGCGGCACGGCCTGGGACGAGGAAAAAGTGCTGGAGCGTTACGAGTTGCTCTATGAAGCAGGCCTGGTGCGCGAAGCGGCGCGCGACGCAGGCAGGAAGACAGCCTCTTTGCCGGAGCTGGGCGGTGCGATGCTGTTCGATCACCGCCGCATTCTTGCCACCGCCATCGCGCGGCTGCGCGGCAAGCTCAAATACCGTCCCGTGGTGTTCGAATTGATGGCGCCGTCCTTCACGCTGCTGGAATTGCAGCGCACGGTCGAGGCTCTGTCCGGCATCCGCCTGCACAAGCAGAATTTCCGCCGCCTGATGGCGGAACAAGGCCTGGTCGAGGGCACCGGAAAATTCTCCATCCCGGCGCGAGGCCGGCCCGCCGAATTGTTTCGCTTCCGGCGCGAAGTCTTGCGCGAACGGCCGGCCCCGGGAGTCCGCGTTTCTTCAAGGCGTTAGCCCTTATTTCTACCCCCTCCGGCCTTCGCTGGCTCGAGAGCCAGCTACGGCCACCTCCCCCTCCAGCGCTGCCCGCGAGGGGGAGGCGGACCTCGACGGATTTTCCAAGATTCCATTGTTGACTCCAACTTCGCCGTCTTATATTAAACCATTCGGTTATTTAACTGAGTGGTTCAATGGATCATCTCTCCGAGACCTTCCAGGCCCTGGCCGACCCGACAAGGCGCGCCATCCTCGCCCGGCTGACGCTGGGCGAACTTTCGGTGAATGCGCTGGCCGAGCCGTTTGAAATGAGCCTGCCGGCAGTCTCCAAGCATCTGAAGGTGCTGGAGCGCGCCGGCCTGATTTCACGCTCGCGCGAGGCGCAGTACCGCCCCTGCAAGCTGGAACCGCAGAGCCTCAAAGGCATTGACGAATGGCTGGAGGACTATCGCCGCTTCTGGGAGGCGCGCTTTGACCGACTCGATGCCTATCTGAAAAAAATCCAGGACAAGAAACCCAACCGTCGCAAAACCAAAGCAAGATAGGAAACGGCATGGCCAACAAGATCATTCTCATCACCCGCCTGTTCGACGCGCCGCCCGCGCTGGTGTTCGAGTGCTGGCTGAAGCCGGAACATTTGCTCAACTGGTACAGCGCCGGCGATGGCTGGACCACGCCGCATGCCCATAGCGACGGCGTGCCAGGCGGCCGCTTCAACATCGGTTTCCAGGGGCCGGACGGCAAGACCGGCTTCGATTTCACCGGCACCTATGACGAAGTGACGCCGCCCGCAAAAGGCAAACCCGGCCGCCTGGTCTTTTCCAGCGATGACAAGCGGACCATGACTGTGGAATTCGCCGACCAAGGCGGCAAAACCCTGCTCACGCTGCATCTGGAGCTTGAGAATGTCTATCCCGAAGAGCAGCAGCGCCATGGCTGGAGCGCCATGCTCGAGAATCTCAATACCTATCTGGAAAGGAAAGCCCCATGATCACCACCAATGCCTATCTGAACTTCGCCGGCAATTGCGAGGAAGCCTTCAAGACCTATGAGAAGATCTTGGGCGGCAAGATCATCGCCATGCTGAAGGCGCGCGGCTCGCCGATGGAGGGCCATGTCGCGCCCGACTTCCTGGACAAGATCATGCATGCCCGCATGACGGTGGGCGCGACGGTGATCATGGGATCGGATTCGCCGACCAACCAATCCAAACCGACCCAGGGTTTTGCCGTCAGTGTCGGCGTGGACACGCCCGCCGAAGCCGACCGCATCTATGCCGCCCTGGCGGAAGGCGGCAAGGAAGCCATGCCCATCGCCGAGACCTTCTGGGCGCATCGCTTCGGCATGTGCGTGGACCGCTTCGGCACGCCCTGGATGGTCAATTGCGAAAAACCGATGATGGGCAGAAGCGCGTCATGAGCCAGAAAATTCATGCCGAGCGCAGCGTCACCATCACGCGGGTTCTCAAGGCGCCGCGGTCCCTGGTCTGGGCAGCCTGGACGGAGCCCAGGCATCTGAAGGAATGGTGGGGCCCGGAACAGTTCACCAATCCGGTGGTGGAAGGCGAGGTCAAGGTGGGCAACGAGATGCACATCACCATGCATGGCCCGAAAGGCTCGCCCTGGGACGTGGACATGCCCATGATCAAGCGCTACCGCGAAATCGTGCCGGGCAAGAAGCTGGTGTTCGAAAATGAGCCTCTCGGTCAGGACGGCCAGCGCCTGATCGAGGCCCTCACCACCGTCACCTTCACCGATCACCCCGAAGGCACATTGATGGAGATGACCACCAACGCCAAAGCGCTGACCGAATTGGCGGTGCGCATGCTGGAAGGCATGGACCAGGGGTGGGCCAGCAGTTTCAATAAACTGGAGCGTTATCTGGCGAAAACAGCCTGAAGAACGGCTCACTGCCGCTCGCTTAAGCTCGCGGCGTTGGCTTAGCTTTTCTGGCGCAACCTAGAAAAGCTTGCCCGTGCCTAGCGGCAGCGTAGCGGCACGAGCGCAGCGAGGGAGGCGCTGCTTTCGCCACGCCGGCGCTCCGCTACCGCTTCAGGCGTTCGTCGCTCGAAATGGTCCGAAAGGACCATTTCGTTCGCCTTTGGAGAACCGCTCGTTCGTTGCTCGAAATGGTCCAAAAGGACCATTTCGTTCGCCTTTGGCGAACCGCTCCTCACCCTGCTCATGCGCTTTGCGCAGCGCGGGATCACGGAGCGGCAGCTTCGAAAAGATGCAGCGCCTGCTGGAAAAGTAAGGCTTTTCCTCGAAAAATGCCGGATGGCTAGCGGGCCTTCATTGTCTCTTGACCAGATTATGCTCAGGTGTAGCATAATGTTCACAAACCGGCTCTTGAAAGCCGGGTTTTTTGCCCCAGATTTATACTCGAAATGAGTATAAATTAGGAGACGGAAAGGAGGCAGGCCGTAATGGGCGTCGAATTGGCATATACCGATCAAGTCGCGCGCGCGACGCAAAGTCTCTACGCCAAGGTTTCGCGGGTGATTCCCGAAATCGAGTGGCCGGTTCATGCCCCGCTGATTGCCGAGATCAACCGCCTCAAGCGCGAGAAAAACGCCGTCATCCTGGGCCACAATTACATGACGCCGGAAATCTTCCATTGCGTCAGCGATTTTGCCGGCGACAGTCTGGCCCTGGCGCGGGAGGCGGCCGCTACCTCCGCGGCCGTCATCGTGCAGGCCGGGGTGCATTTCATGGCGGAGACCTCGAAAATCCTGTCGCCCCAGAAGACTGTGCTGATCCCGGACGCCAGGGCGGGCTGCTCGCTGGCGGCTTCCATCACCGGCGCCGATGTGCGGCTGCTGCGCCAGAAGCATCCCGGCCTGCCGGTGGTCACCTATATCAACACCTCGGCCGAGGTGAAGGCCGAAAGCGATATCTGCTGCACCTCCGGCAACGCGGTGGCAGTGGTGGAGCGGATCGCCAAGGATTTCAGCACCGATACCGTGATCATGATCCCCGACCAGTATCTGGCCCGCAATGTCGCGGCCAAGACCGGCGTCAGGGTCATCACCTGGGCCGGCGCCTGCGAAGTGCATGAGCGCTTCACGGCGGAGGAAATTCGCGCCTATCGCGGGGCCCATCCCGGCGTCACGGTGCTGGCGCATCCCGAATGCCCGCCGGAAGTGGTGGCGGAAGCCGATTTCGCCGGTTCCACCGCGGCCATGATCGGCTATGTCGGCCAGCACCATCCCAAACGCGTGGTGATGATCACCGAATGCTCGATGAGCGACAATGTCGCGGTGGAATATCCCGATGTGGAGTTCGTGCGGCCCTGCAATCTCTGCCCGCACATGAAACGCATTACCCTCAAGGGCATTCTCAATTCGCTTCAGACCATGACCACCGAGGTGGTGGTGGAACCGGCGATTTCCGCGCGCGCCAAAATCGCCATTGATCGCATGCTGGCGATACGCTGATGAAAAACAACATCGACAATGTGATCGAAACCGATGGCGCGCTGATATTGGGCGCTGGGATAGCCGGCCTGTTCACCGCCCTGAAACTGGCGCCCCTGCCCTCAATTGTCCTGGCCGGTTCGCGCCCTGGCACCTCAGGCTCCAGCGCCTGGGCCCAGGGCGGCATCGCCGCGGCAATCGGAGAAGACGATCATTGGCAGTCCCATGCCGCCGATACCGTGGCGGCGGGCGCGGGGCTGTGCGATCCCGAAATCGCCGCGCTGGTGGCGCGCGAGGCGCCGGACCGCATCAGCGACCTGATCGGGTTTGGCACGCCGTTCGACCGCGACGGCGACGGCAGGCTGGCGCTGGGTCTTGAAGCGGCCCATAGCCATGCCCGCATCGTGCATGTCGGCGGCGACCGGGCGGGGGCGGAAATTTCCCTCACCCTGGCGGAATGCGCCGCGGCCACGCCCTCGATCCAGATGCTGGCGGGCTTTCATGCCGTGGAACTGGCAATGGAAGATGGCCGCGTGACCGGCATTTTTGCCCGCAACGGCTCCGGCAGCGACGCCAGGCTGGTGCTGTTTCGCGCCCGGGCGGTGATCTTCGCAACCGGGGGCTTAAGCGCGCTTTACGCCCTGACCACCAATCCCCTGGAAGCACGCGGCGAAGGCTTAGGCATGGCGGCACGGGCCGGCGCCCTGATCGCCGATGCCGAATTTGTCCAGTTTCATCCCACCGCCATCGCCATCGGCCGCGATCCCGCGCCACTGGCCACGGAAGCCTTGCGCGGCGAAGGCGCGGTGCTGGTCAACGACCTCGGCGAACGCTTCATGGCGGCGGTTCACGCCAAGGCCGAACTGGCGCCGCGCGATGTGGTGGCGCGCGCCATTCATCGCCAGATTGCCGGGGGCCACAAAGTGTTCCTGGATTGCCGCCAGGCGATCGGGGCAAAATTCGCCAAGCGTTTTTCCACTGTCTATGCCGCCTGCATCAGCGCCGGCATCGACCCGGCGCGGGCCCCAATTCCTGTGGCGCCCGCCGCCCATTATCACATGGGCGGCATCGCTTCGGATGCGCGCGGCCGCTCCTCGCTGCCGGGGCTATGGGTGGTGGGAGAATGCGCTTCCACCGGCCTTCATGGCGCCAACCGCCTGGCGTCCAACTCCCTGCTCGAGGGCCTGGTGTTCGGCGCCCGGGTTGCCGAGGATGTCAAGGGCACGCTCAGCCAAAGCGAGATGCGCGGCCTGCCGCCCGCGCCATCGGCCTTAAGTCTTTCCGCCCCGCCCCATGTGCTACGGGACGCCATGAGCCGTCATGCCGGACTGGAGCGCGATGAGGAAGGCCTGCGCCAGTGTCTTGCGGTGATCGAAAGGTTGGATCGTCATGCGGGCGGCGACCTTGTCAACATGCTGGCAGCGGCGCGGCTGGTCACCACAGCGGCCCTGGCGCGCACCGAATCGCGCGGCGCGCATTGGCGCAGCGATTTCCCCGAGACCGCCAAGGATGGCGCGCGCAGCTTTACCACGCTTGCCAACGCCACGGGGATCGATGCGACGCGTATCACCCAAGCCGCCCTGCCGCAGCAACGCGCCCAATCTTGAGCCGCAGGTTATGATTGCGCTGGAATTCACCAGGCCTCCCTCGTCCTTGCTGGTCGAGAAGCTGGTCCGCCGCGCCCTGGAAGAAGATCTCGGCCGCGCCGGCGATATCACATCGGACCTCACCATCGCGGTGGACAAACGCGCCACGGCCAAGCTGGTCGCCCGTAAACCCGGGGTCATTAGCGGATTGATCGCGGCGGAGAGAGCGTTCCATCTGCTGGACCCGGCCATCACATTTATGGTTTCGGCGCCAGATGGCAACAAGGTGGCTGCCGATACGGTGCTGGCAACGGTCAGCGGCCCGGCCCGCGCCCTGCTCAGCGCCGAGCGCGTGGCCCTGAATTTCATTGGCCATCTTTCGGGCGTCGCCACCGCCACGGCGGCGCTGGTGGAGGCGGTGGCCGGCACCAAGGCGCGCATTACCTGCACACGAAAAACCCTGCCCGGCCTGCGCGTGCTGCAGAAATACGCGGTGCGCTGCGGCGGCGGCTTCAATCATCGCTTCGGCCTGGATGACGCGGTGCTGATCAAGGACAATCACATCGCGGCTGCGGGCGGCATCGCCCCGGCCATGGCGCGAGTACGCGCTTCCCTCGGCCATATGACGAAGGTCGAGATCGAAGTGGATACGCTGGCGCAGCTCGAGGAGGCGCTGGGCCTGGGCGCCGATACAATTTTATTGGACAATATGAGCCTGGATGATCTCAAGCGCGCCGTGGCGCTGGCCAAGGGCCGCGCCGTGCTGGAAGCATCCGGGAATGTCACGCTGGCGACGGTGCGCGAGATCGCCGAGACGGGCGTGGATTACATCAGCTCGGGCGCCATCACCCACAGCGCGCCGAATTTGGATATTGGGTTGGATACCTAGTTTTTGTTAGCGAGAGTCCGTAGCGACAGCGTACGGACGCGAGCTTACAAAAACTGGCACTAGCCGAACAGCGGAGCGGTGAGGCGCACCTAGCTTTTCTCGAAGAGCACAAAAAATCTGCTCTAACCGCAATCTTCCGCTATGCAAGCAAAATCCCGCTGCCGACTGGAAGCGTTTGGCGCGAGCGAGCCAACAGGCTGGTTGGAGCTAAGTACTACCAACTGAAAAACTCGCGCGGGATAACTTTATCACTCGGTGGCGGGCAACATACCTCCCCAGCCAAGCCGCTAAAAGTCGAGTTCGGGATCCAGATAATCTGCTTCAGTTATTTCCTGGGCCTCGTATTGAGCACCATGAACTCTCAACGTCTTGAGTGAATCTTCGACCAATTTCAAGGTGTACAAAGGATTTCCTCGGCCTTCGCTCAATATCGACGACGCTGAATCAGAATATATATCAAGACTTATTCTCTTTGCCTCTTTTCGATGCGGGGCGACAGGCGAAAATATCTTCGCTGCATCGCTGAGCAAGGCTATATTTCTGCCCCCGGGGTGTTGTGCCGATTTATAGATCACTCCTTCAATATGCACGCTTTTCCCCTCCCTCTTAAATTCGTGATGGTGTACCAAATACTCCGCAACCGCCTGCGTGGGGATGTAATCAAGGTTCTCATCGTTCGGTGAAATCGGGCTGGCAATTTCATCCATGAAGCGTTGCATAAACTGCCACTGCTGGCTTCTAACGATATAGTCCTTCATAAAAAGGCTCATGGGTTTAATCGGCTTCTGAAACCTCGTTGTGTCGAGCACATAGATCGCTCGCTGCAAGCTAAAACGCGCACCAACAATACGTGCGCCGACTCTGGGACGAAGCTCTGCGATACAAGTCTCAAGGTCGAAAGCGCCGTAAAATGTGGAAACACCAGCTGGATTCATTCTGCCGGGCCTGCGCTTTCTTTCCGGTGGCGGTCCTAGCTCTTGAATGGGCTCAGCGATGATCTGTTCATAAATGAAATCTTCCTGTGCCAACCGCGCGCGATAAAAAACCGAATCTGGCAAATTTGGTTGAAGTTGATAGACGGCGGAGTTTTTGTCTTGATCAGTCTGTAAATGAATGCCCTCAAACAGTTCCGATATCAGCGCCTTAGCATTCGAATTAAAGAACCTCTGATTATGTACGATGCTCTGACAAAATTTCATCCAAAGCTGACTATGATGATACCCGGCGGGGCCATACCGCGTATATTCGATATCATCTCCATAGAAAGCTTCTCCGCCATCAGGCGGCCAATAGTCATCATCTTCAATCAACTGCGCAGATAGAAGTTTTGTGACCTCTTCGTCAGCTTCAACTAGCTCACCAACCAAAGTCTTTAGGGTATCTCCATTCGAATCGATGTACTGATTGGATTCTGCAAACCCGTAATGACTGCGAAAAACATCGTCGACAATCACTGCAACATCTGCGATTGGCACGCCTTTTTTCGTAGGATGAAACGTACATTTATCATTGGGAAAGTTAGGGCGGATTTCTTCAATTCGCTTCTTTAGACCGGTTTCTCCAAAGCAATCTGGGCAAAGCAGTGTCATATTGAAATTATCCGATTTGGATTTGAACTTTGAAGTCAAACTCTGCGGGACGCACGTTGGTCGCTATGAATGCTATAAGGATCAACTGACCTAGGGACATGATCGCGCAATGCCTATCGGCGCGTAGGGCGACCGTCCTTGGGACATTACAACAGCACCGAATTTACGCCTGGTCGATAACTATTCCAATCGTGCCAAAGGGATCGTGGCTGCCAGGCTCCGTTTATTGCCAGCTGCAACAGTTTATGGCTCAATCCACACTGGGCGGGCCTGAAATCGACCAAAATGTTTTGTGGGTTTCTCCGGAAGCGAGGTTTCGGGTCAGTCCATAGCCCTCACCCTTCGACAAGCTCAGGGTGGGGTTCTTGTTCTCACTGTCGTAACGAACCCGCGGCAATGTCAAAAACGGCAAGCAGCTCCCCAGTTTCTGAATTAGACCACACCGTTGCGGTTGGTTAGTTTCGCTATTCGTTAGCCGGAAAGCCAACCCCATGCCCCCTCGCCGATTTATTCAGTGCGATGTCTTCACGTCCGTGCCCACCAAAGGCAACGGGCTTGCCGTGGTAGTGGATGGCGCGGGCCTTTCCGATCAGGCAATGCAGGGCTTTGCCGCCTGGACAAATTTGGCAGAGACAACCTTCCTCATGCCGCCGGCGGCCGCCGAAGCGGACTACAAAGTGCGCATTTTCACGCCGAGCCGGGAAATGCCCTTTGCCGGGCATCCGACACTGGGAAGCTGCGCCGCTTGGCTGCATTGCGGCGGAAAACCGAAGGTGGAAAAGCTGGTCAGGCAGGAATGCGGCGTCGGGATCGTGGACATAGACCTGAATGGCACCATGCCCGCTTTCGCGGCGCCCAAAACCACCGTGGCGCCGCTGCCGGATGACAAGCGCCAGGCCATCATCGCCGCCCTTGGCCTTGCGCCTGAGCGCATATTGGCCACGGCGCTGCTATCCAATGGACCGGTGTGGCAGGTGTTCGAGCTGAAAAGTGCCATTGATGTTCTGGCAGTGGATTCCAGCAAGATACGCTATCCCCAGTTCCCCTATGTCGGCCTGATCGGCGCGCATCCGGCGGGCGCCGAATGCGATTATGAGGTGCGCCTGCTGGCACCATCGAGCGGCATGAGCGAGGATCCCATCACCGGCTCCTTGAATGCCGCCATCGCCCGATGGAAATATGGAACAGGCGCATGGCAGCGGCCTGTCACCGTGGCGCAAGGCACCCGCATTGGCCGCAGCGGCAGGGTGTTCATCCGCTATGACAGAGGGACGGATAACGTTTGGATCGGCGGCCAGACCTGTATCCTGATCGAAGGGGCAGTCACCTTGTGATGGCCCCTTTTTGAGGCCGCTCGCCCAAGCCGTCCATACGCTGACGCTATGGACCGTTCGTCACTCAAATCGGTTCGCTGGACCGATTTTTCCGCCTGCGGCGGTCACTCCTTACTTGCTTGCCTGCTTGTTTGGCGCGCTCTGCTGAGTGCGCGTGTTGTAAGCGTCCGCCATGCCGATAGCGAACTGGTTCGTGGTTTCAATCATCTTGCCGCTCCCATCGAACGTTATGTAATCGACTTTTTCGGTGGTATGGATCGGGTTGCCATACTCGTCCTTCATAATGCCGATCACCTTGTGAGCGCGCACGTCGATGATGCTGCCGTCGCCGGTAAAGGCCAGCTTGCCGTCATTGGACATGGTGATCCAGGACGAGCCACCGGTTTCCGAACCAGGCCTGATCTTCACGGCCTTGGATGGATTGTAGACCGGGTTGCGGCCGTCGCCGGGATTGTCCCAGACCTGCCAGGCGTCATTGACGGCGTCGGTCACCCAGATCTCGCTTTCGTCCGGGGTCATGCCGATGCCGTGGCTGGGCAGGCCATGGCCAAAGTAGAGATGGTTCGGGTCGGCCCACTTCTCCTTCCACATCTCACCCGGCAGCTCGACGCGCTTGATCATCTTGCAGGTCTTGGTGTCGCCAATCTCGAAACCGTCGAGATTGTTGACGTTCACATAGATCAGGCTGCCGTCATGGTTCATGGTCAGGGGACGCGGCGAATCGCTGAAATTGATGTAGCAGCGCACCTTGCCGGAATTGCCGTTGAGGTCGGCGATGGCGACGTTGGGCTTGCCATACAAATGCGCGGGGGATGATTTGGGGGCGAGCGCCGACGATATCGGCGTCAGCGAGGCGAGCGCCGCCATCTTGCCATCGGCGGTCACGGTCAAATTGTGCGAGTTGGGCGCGTCGGGCGTGTCGATCTTTGACAGCACCTTGCCGGTGTGCGCGTCGATGAACCACCACCAATGGTTATAAGCGGAGGCCACCAGCAGCGCGTGGCCGCCGGGCATTGTATAGGGACGCTCGCAGCAGCCATCGGTGGCCGCCCCACCGCGCGTTGTCGCGACCGGCGTCTTCTCGCCCTTGAAGTCCCAGACGATTTTGTCGGTGGTGAGGTCGAAGGCCAGCATGTCGCCGCCATCGGTGGTGACATAGATCTTGTTCTCCGGAACGGACGCGGCCATGCCTGAGATTTCCGGGCCGGGCATCCTTGCGGCCGGCAGGCCATAGGAGATGCGCTTCAGGAAATGGTAGTCATGGTCGGCATCCAGCACCACGACACCGGACTGGCCATCCGCGCCGCCACCGCCGGGCGTGGCAATGAAGAGCATGTGACGGGTGCGGCCGCGCGGCGCGGCGGCAACGGGCTTACCGCCCGGACCCGCCGCGGCGCCGGCAGGAGCCTGCTTGTTCTGCGCCATGACGGCACCGGCGACGCCCACCATGAGGGCCATGCTTGCCGTGGCCAACAACCGATTGCGAACCTTCATAACGTCCTCCCAGCAGCTGTTGTTGACCTATATCCACTCCGGCCTGACGCCGTGCTGCAATCGGTGACAAAACTACTACCAGTCCGGGGGACGTCAA
>DATMNL010000072.1:0-44139 GCA_035568995.1 Rhizomicrobium sp.
CCCGACAATATCCGCGACATGTTCCGGGTGATGCTGCAGATGGCGGTGGTGCTGACTTTCGCCGCGGGCGTGCCGGTGGTGAAAGTAGGCCGCATCGCCGGCCAGTTCGCCAAGCCCCGCACCGACGACTTCGAGACCATCGACGGCATCACGCTGCCTTCCTATCGCGGCGACAATATCAACGGCAGCGAATTCACGGCAGCGGCGCGCATTCCCGATCCGCAGCGGCTGATCCAGGCCACGGCCCAATCGGCCGCGACCTTGAACCTGCTGCGCGCCTTTGCGCAGGGCGGATATGCCGATCTGCATAATGTCCACCGTTGGATGTTGGGCTTCATAGCGGACTCGCCGGCCGGCGAACAATATAAAGGTCTCGCACAGCGTATCTCCGAAACGCTCGAATTCATGGCGGCGTGCGGCATCACGTCGGATTCCGTGCCGCAACTGCGCGCGACCGATTTTTATACCTCGCATGAGGCGTTGCTGCTGGCCTATGAGCAGGCCATGACGCGGGTGGATTCCACCAGCGGCGACTGGTACGACACTTCGGCTCACATGCTGTGGATCGGCGACCGCACCCGCCAGCTCGACGGCGCGCATGTCGAATTCTGCCGCGGCATCAAGAATCCCATCGGCCTGAAATGCGGCCCTTCGCTGGGCGAGGAAGACCTCCTGCGTCTGATCACCGTGCTCAATCCGCAGAATATTCCCGGCCGCCTGACCCTGATTGCCCGCTTCGGCGCCGACAAGATCGCCGAAAAGCTGCCGGCCCTGGTGCGGACGGTGAAGCGCGAGGGCGCCGAGGTGGTGTGGTCGTGCGACCCCATGCACGGCAACACCATCAAGCTCAAATCGGGCTACAAGACGCGGCCCGTGGACCGCATCCTGGAGGAAGTGAAGAGCTTTTTTTCCGTGCATCGGGCCGAAGGCACCCATGCCGGCGGCGTGCATTTTGAAATGACCGGCCAGGACGTCACCGAATGCCTGGGCGGAGCGCAGGCGATCAAGGAACTGGACCTTGCCGAGCGCTACCAGACCGCCTGCGATCCACGCCTGAATGCCAGCCAGGCTTTGGAACTGGCTTTCCTGATCGCGGGCGGCATTCGCGACGAACGCATGAAGGACGCGGGCCTGGCGGCTTCCGCCTGACATGGGAACTGCCTAGATGGGCATCGCAAGATTGTTGGCGAAGGCCTGGGTGGTGTTTTGCCTTTTCGCGGGCGCCCACGCCTTGCGGATCGCATTGGCCAGTGGTGTGCCGCTGCCGGCTTCCGGCTTTGCCATCGGCATCTGCGTACTCCTGTTCGCGGCCATGGGCCTGTTGTTCGCGGGCGGCTTTGGCGTCGCGGGCGGGGCCACCGGCACCTCGCTGCTTGACCGGCTGAAACCCGCGCAGCTCATTCCCGGTTTCAACGAAATTGTCTTTATGATTTTTCTGATCCTCAGCTTCGTGGTTCAGGTGTTCTTTGCCCCCCAGGTCATCGGCTCGGGCCTGCCGGGAGACCTGGAATCGGCGATCTATTTTGCCGTGCCGGGGCAGCGGGCCCTGGTTTACGACCTGGCGGTCTGCAGCATGGATGGCGGACGGCTGTTCGCCGCATCCTTCACCTGGCTCCTGGCGATCGTCTATCTGGGTTCCGCGCTGTCCCGTCTGAAACTTGCGGCAGGCATCATGCGCCTGGAGCGGGCCGCCAGGCCCGAGATTCTGGGGCCGACCCTGCGCGCCTTCCTTCTTGGCATCATGGCGGTGGTGGGGATCCAGTTTTTGTTCGTCGGTTCGGCCTATCCCTGGTTCGCCTGCAGTGCCTTCACCGACATCACGGGAGCGCTGCTGATCGGGCTATTTCCCCTGATGCTGGCCTATCTGATCGTGGCTGCGCTGGCATCTCTGTTGGCCGCTTCTCCAGAAAGTTGATGTAATTCAATATGTTAACCATATCTGTAACAAGCCGCAATATCTTATGACTGGTACTTTGCTGCAGTGCAGTGCCTTATGGTTCCCGATATTCGCCGAGGGGCCAGGATTTTGTTTTTACGCCGCCGGGTGCCGGAAAATGGGCCACTGAAAGCTGCCGTCATCGGGGCTGGCGCTTTCGGCCGCCATCATGCCACCAAATATCGTGCTTTGTCCGAAAGCGGACAAGGTGTTGAACTTTTCGCCATTGCCGATCCCAGCCCCGAAGTGCGCCGCACCGCTGTCGCCCAGTTTGGCGTGCTGGCGGTGTCCGACTGGCGGGAACTGTTGGGCAAGGTGGATCTGGTCAGCATCTGCTCACCCGCCATCACCCATGCCGAGATTGTCCGCGCCTTCCTCAACACCGGCGCCCATGTGCTGGTGGAAAAACCTATCGCCACCACCATCGAAGAGGCCAATGACCTTGTGGCTCTGGCCAAGCAGACCCGCCGGGTACTCACCGTTGGCCATCAGGAGCGTTTTGTGTTCGCGCGCACCGGCCTGCTGGGACAAGCCGAGACTCCGCTGGAGATTCAATGCTGGCGCCGCGGCCCCTGGACCGGCCGGGGCGACGATGTCAGCGCCGTGCTGGACCTGATGATCCATGACCTGGATCTGGTGCATACCCTGGTGGACAGCGAAGCCGTGGACGTGAAAGCGCGCGGGATCACCCAATATGGTCCGCATGCAGATGAAGTCGCCGCCGCGGTCACCTTCGCCAACGGCACCGTGGCGCGGCTGGACACCAGCCGCATTGCCGAAGCCCGCAAGCGGGGCCTGCGCGCGGTCTATGCCGACGGCGTGGTCGAAATTGATTTCCTCACCCGCGATGTGAAAAACACTACGCCCCGCCCGCTGGCGGCGCTGGAGATGGGCGATCCCCTGGGTGAATCCGTGGCCAATTTCGTGGCTGCCGCCCGCAATGGCGTGCCGCCGCTGGTCTCCGCCGAGCAGGCAGCCCGCGCCTTGGCGACCGCGGTTCGGATTGACGAGGCGGCCGAGGCGAGCATTCCTGCCGCCAAGCGCGCCGCTATGGGCCGCGCCGTCGCCTGAAACCAGGCTGGCTCGGCATTGGGCTACTGGCGCGATTTTCTTCCGAAAATGATCTAAACAGCGGCGATGACCGATCGCTTCCGCATTGCCCTGGCCCAGCTTAATCCCGTGATGGGCGATATCGCCGGCAATAGCGCCAAGGCGCGGGCAGCGCGTGACGAAGCGCGGGGCCTGAATGCCGATCTGGTTCTGTTTTCCGAACTCTTCATCACCGGATACCCCCCGGAAGACTTGGTGCTCAAACCCGCGCTGCAGGCCGATGCCCGCGCCGCCATCGAAGGCCTGGCGGCGGATTCGGCGAGCGGGCCGGCCATCCTGATCGGGGCGCCATGGGCGGAAGACGGCAAGCTTTACAACGCTTTTCTTCTCCTGGAAGGCGGGCGGATCGCGGGCCGCACCCTCAAAGTGGATCTGCCCAACTACGGCGTGTTCGACGAAAAGCGCGTCTTTGCGCCGGGGCCGCCGCCACAGCCTTTCACGTTTCGCGGGATCCGGATCGGCGTGCCGGTGTGCGAGGATATCTGGACCGAAAAGGTCACAGGCTGCCTGAAGGATGCGGGGGCCGAAATCCTGGCGGTGCCCAACGGCTCGCCCTTCGAGGCCGGCAAGGAAGAGCTGCGGCTGGAGCTGGCCAGAAGCCGGGTGGCGGAAACCGGCCTGCCGCTGATCTATCTCAATCAGTTGGGCGGGCAGGACGAACTGGTGTTCGATGGCGCCAGCTTTGTGATCAACGCCGATGGCGCGCTGGCCTGCCGGCTGCCGGGCTGGCGGGAAAGGCTGGTGGTTACCGACTGGGCCCGTGACGGATGGGGAAAATGGGTTTGCGCGCCGGGGGAAATTGCCGGCGAAGAAGCGCGCGCCAGTCAGGTCTATCACGCCATGATGCTGGGCCTGCGCGATTATGTGAACAAGAACCGCTTTCCCGGCGTGGTGCTGGGCCTTTCCGGCGGCATCGATTCCGCGCTTTCCGCCGCCGTGGCGGTGGATGCGCTGGGCGCGGAACGGGTGCGTTGTGTGATGCTGCCGTCGCGTTACACCAGCCGCGATAGCCTGGAGGATGCGGATGCCTGTGCCTTGGCGCTGGGCACGCCTTATGAAACCATCGAGATCGAGCGCGCGGTCGTGGCGATGGGGGAAACGCTGTCGCCGGCCTTCGCGGGCATGAATGCTGACACCACCGAAGAAAATATCCAGTCGCGCCTGCGCGGGGTCATCCTGATGGCGATCTCCAACAAATTCGGGCCCATGGTGCTGACCACCGGCAACAAAAGCGAGATGAGCGTGGGCTACGCCACCCTCTATGGCGATATGTGCGGCGGATACAATGTGCTGAAAGATATCTACAAGACCGAAGTCTTCGCCCTGGCGCGCTGGCGCAACGCATTTTCGCCGGATGGCGCCCTGGGGCCGCGGGGCCGGGTGATCCCGGAACGCATCATCGAAAAGCCGCCCACCGCCGAACTGAAAGCCAACCAGACCGACCAAGATTCCCTGCCGCCCTATGATATTCTGGACGGCATCCTGGAATGCCTGGTGGAAAAAGAGATGAGCTTTGAGGGCACCGTGGCGCGCGGCTATGATCCCGCCACCGTCAAGCGGATCGAGCAGCTTTTGTATATCTCGGAATATAAGCGCCGGCAGGCGCCGCCCGGGGTGAAGATTTCCTCGCGCAATTTCGGCCGCGACCGGCGCTATCCGATTACCAATGCGTTTCGGGATGGTGAGCCGCAGTCCGCCGAAGGCGGACGGAACGATCCGGTGGATCGTTCCGAGCGGCGAACGCCCGAAGCGCAAGCGAAGGGCCGGAGCTGATGTCCGCATCGGGCAATAAAATCATCGTCCGCTTCGCGCCATCGCCCACCGGCCTGCTGCATGTCGGCAATGCCCGCACGGCGCTGCTCAATTACCTGTTCGCGCGCAAGCGGGGCGGAAAATTCCTGCTGCGGATTGATGACACCGACGCGGCGCGTTCGAAAAAGGAATTCGAGGAGGCGATTTATCGCGACCTGGACTGGCTGGGCATCACCCACGATCTCACCGACCGTCAGCTGGGCCGGCTGAAAATCTACAGCACGGCTTTTTACCGGCTACAGGCCAAGGCTCGCGTCTATCCCTGTTATGAAACCGAGGCCGAGCTGGAGCGCCAGCGCGCGCTGCTCAAGCTGCGCAAACTGCCGCCGATTTATGACCGGGCCGCGCTCAAACTGACGGAATCGCAGCGCGCCGCATTCGAAGCAGAGGGGCGCAAGCCGCATTGGCGTTTCAAGCTCTCGCGCAGCAGGGTGGCGTGGAGCGACCTGGTGCGTGGTCCGGTGGAGATCGATACCGCCACCATGTCCGATCCCGTGCTGGTGCGCGAGGACGGCGCCTTTCTCTACACTCTGCCGTCGGTGGCGGATGATATCGACTATGCCATCAGCCATGTGGTGCGGGGCGAAGATCATGTCACCAACACGGCGGCACAGATAGAAATATTCGAAGCGCTGGACGCCGCCGTCCCGGCTTTCGCGCATTTCCCGCTGCTGGTGGGGGCGGGCGGCGAGGCATTGTCCAAACGGCTGGGCTCCTTGTCGCTGGAATCCCTGCGCGAGGACGGCATGGAACCGGTCGCGGTGGCGGCGTATCTCGCCAAGATCGGGACTTCCGACGCTATCGAACCGCGCCTGTCGCTGGACGAGTTGGCGATGGAATTCGATTTCGCCAAGATCGGCCGGGCGCCGGCGCATTTCGATCCGGCGGAACTGGCGGCGCTGAACGCGCGCACCCTGCATCAGATGCCCTATGACTTGCATCGCCTCGGCCCCATGGGCGTGTCCGAAACCTTGTGGAACGCGATCCGGCCAAACCTGAGCAAATTGTCGGATGCCAGGGACCTGGCGCTGCTGGTGACCGGCCCGGTCACGCCGGTGCTCGAAGACTCGGATTTGGCCGCCAAGGCTGCCGCCTTGTTGCCGCCGGAGCCCTGGGATGAGGGCACCTGGCCGGCCTGGACCGGGGCGATTTCGGCCCAAACCGGGATCAAGGGCAGGGGACTGTTTCACCCTCTGCGCCTGGCGCTGACCGGCCGGGGCGATGGACCCGAACTCAAAAAACTGTTACCCCTGATCGGGCGGGCCAGAACTCTGGCCCGATTGGAAGGAAACACCGCGTGACGCGTTCTTTTGTCATCATCCGGATTTCGATTTGCAGCTAACGCTGCAAAAACCCTTCTGCTCGCCCCCAGTATTTGCCACCTTCCCACCGCCACCCGGTGATCCGTCATGACTCTGCGTCTCTACAACACCCTCACCAAGTCGAAGGACGAATTCGTTTCGCTCGATCCGAAGAATGTCCGCATGTATGTCTGCGGGCCGACGGTTTACGACTTCGCCCATATCGGCAACGCCCGGCCGGCCATCGTATTCGATGTGCTGTACCGGCTGCTGCGCCATGAATATGGCGAGGCGCATGTCACCTATGCCCGCAACATCACCGACGTGGACGACAAGATCAACGCACGGGCGGCCGAGGTGGCCGCGGCGAAGGGAATTTCCGTCGAGCAGGCGCGCGCCGAAGTGACCGCGCAGACCGAACGGCAATATGTCGAGGATGTCACCGCGCTGGGCTGCCTGCCGCCGGACAAGACGCCACGCGCCACGGAAAATATCGCGCCCATGATCGCCATCATCGAAAAACTTGTAGAGGCAGGCCATGCCTATGCGGCAGAGGGACACGTGCTGTTCGATGTTTCCTCCAAGGCGGATTATGGCAAGCTGTCGCGCCGCAGCCTGGATGAAATGATCGCCGGGTCGCGGGTGGAGGTCGCGCCTTACAAAAAGAACCCGATGGATTTCGTGCTGTGGAAGCCGTCGGATGCGAATACGCCGGGTTGGAATAGTCCCTGGGGCCGTGGCCGGCCCGGCTGGCACATCGAATGTTCCGCCATGATCGCTGCCGAGCTCGGGCCGGAGCAGACCATAGACATTCATGGCGGCGGCATAGACCTGGTTTTTCCGCATCATGAAAATGAGATCGCGCAATCTGAAGGCGCCCATCATGGCCATGCTCTGGCGAAGGTCTGGATGCATAACGGCTTCCTGCAAGTGGAAGGCGAGAAAATGTCCAAAAGCCTGGGCAACTTCTTCACCATCCGCGAACTTCTGGCCGATTGGCCGGGCGAGGTGCTGCGCTTCAACATGCTACGCAGCCATTACCGCCAGCCGATGGATTTTACCTTTGCGGGCCTCAGGGAAAGCTGGAAAACATTGGAACGCTGGTATGAGATCACTGAACCGCTAGCGGATCCGGGGCTCAGCGCCGAATTTCTCGCCGCGCTCTTTGACGATCTCAACACCCCGGCTGCCATCGCCAGTCTGCATCAGGCAGACGACAAGGCGTTGGCCGGAGGGCTGGGCTTTCTGGGGTTCTCAAATGTGCAGATGAGGATCGCGGATATGGCGCGGGTCGACA
The DNA here is from genome assembly GCA_035568995.1 of Rhizomicrobium sp. Classification (GTDB taxonomy): domain Bacteria; phylum Pseudomonadota; class Alphaproteobacteria; order Micropepsales; family Micropepsaceae; genus Rhizomicrobium. The sequence continues at coordinate 7,457 of DATMNL010000072.1, forward strand.
AAGTGGCCATTGCCGACGCTATCGCTGCCCGGCTGGCGGCGCGCAAGGCAAAGGATTTCGCCGAAAGCGACCGTATCCGTGATGATTTGCTGGCCAAGGGCATTGTGCTGAAAGATGGGCCGCAAGGCACGACATGGGAGATAAAGCGGTGACAAAAGAACGCCTTTATCTTTTTGATACGACGCTGCGCGATGGGGCGCAGACCACCGGCGTCGATTTTTCGGTCGAGGACAAGCGCCAGATTGCCCTGGCGCTGGACGGCATGGGGCTGGATTATATCGAAGGCGGCTGGCCGGGCGCCAATCCCACCGACACGGCATTTTTCTCCGAGCGCCCGCCGCTCCGCCACGCGCGCTTTACCGCTTTCGGCATGACCAAGCGTTCGGGCCGCAGCGCGGAGAACGATCCCGGCCTGGCGATGGTGCTGGATTCCCGCGCCGAAGCGATCTGCCTGGTGGGCAAGACCTCAGATTATCAGGTGCGGACGGCCCTTGAAATTCCGCTGGAAGAAAATCTCGAGAATATTTCCAAATCCATCGAGGCGGTGGCGGCGAAAAAGCGCGAACCGCTGTTCGACGCCGAGCATTTCTTCGACGGTTACAAGGCCAATCGCGACTATGCGCTGGCCTGCATCCGGGCGGCATATGAGGCGGGCGCGACCTGGCTGGTGCTGTGCGACACCAATGGCGGCACATTGCCGGAAGACGCTTATCGCATCGTCTCCGAGGTCAAGGCCGTGCTGCCCGGCGCGGCGCTGGGCATTCATGCCCATAACGATACCGAACAGGCGGTGGCGGTGAGCCTTGCGGCCTTGCGCGCCGGCGTGCGTCAGATCCAGGGCACGCTGAACGGGCTCGGCGAGCGCTGCGGCAATGCCAATCTCTGTTCGCTGATTCCGAACCTGATGCTGAAGGAACCCTATGCCTCGCAGTTTGAGATCGGCGTCACCAGCGCCAATCTGGCGCGCATCACCCAGATTTCCCGCCTGCTGGATGAAATTCTCAACCGCGCCCCCAACCGCCATGCGCCCTATGTCGGGCCTTCGGCCTTCGCCCATAAGGGCGGGCTTCATTCTTCCGCGGTGCTGAAAGACCCGGCGACCTATGAACATGTCAAGCCGGAATCGGTGGGCAACAAGCGGGTCATTCCGGTTTCGGATCAGTCGGGCCGCTCCAACCTGATGGTGCGGCTGGCCGAGGCCGGCATTGACATAGACGCCAAGGATGCGCGGGTGTCGCGCCTACTCGATGACGTCAAGCAGCGCGAATATCTGGGTTATGCCTATGATGGCGCTGAAGCTTCATTCGAGCTTCTGGCGCGGCGGGCGCTGGGCCAGGTCCCGGCCTATTTCGAGGTGGACGGTTTTCGGGTCTCGGTGGAGCGCAAGAAAAACGCGCGGGGCGAGCTCGTCACCCTGTCGGAGGGCGTCGTGGATCTGAATGTCGCGGGCCAGCGCCTCCACAATGTCGGCGCCGGGAATGGCCCGGTCAACGCATTGGACGCGGCGCTGCGCCTGGACCTGGGCAAATATTCCTCGTTCCTCGCCGACCTCAAGCTGGTGGATTATAAAGTGCGTATCCTCACGAGTGGCACCGAGGCGGTGACCCGCGTCATGGTCGAAAGCGCCGACGGCAGGGGCAACCGCTGGTCCACCGTGGGGGTTTCCGCCAACATCGTGGATGCCTCCTTCGAGGCGCTGACGGATTCGATCATCTATAAGCTCTATCGCGACGGGGCGAAGGCTTAAGCTTTCCAAAGGTCTTTGAGCAGCCCCAGCGCCGCCTCCGGGCTTTCGGCCAGGTGGTAAAGCTCCATGATCATCGGCTTGGCGAAGCCCTTTTCCACGATGGAATGCAGCATGGCGTCCAGCGCATCGAAATAGCCGTCTACATTCACCACGATGATGGGCTTTTTGTGGACACCCAGCTGGGCCTCGGTCGCCACTTCGAAAAATTCATCGAAAGTTCCCAGGCCGCCTGGCAAGACCACAAACGCATCCGACATCTGCAGCATCAGCGCCTTTCGCTCCTGGATGTGGGGCGTGACGATCAGTTTTTCCTCGGCCGAGACCGGCGGCTCCAGGCTTTGCAGAAAGGCGGGAATGATTCCCTGAATGGAAGCCCCACCGGCTTGGGCGGCAGCCGCCACATCGCCCATCAGGCCCAGCCCGCCGCCGCCAAACACCAGGGAAAAACCCAACCCTGCGATACCCGCGCCCATCGCCCGCGCCACCTCGCGGAATCGGGGATTGGTCCCGAAAGAAGAACCGCAAAACACACAGATGGCGGGCTTATTCTTGTCCATGAAGCCTAAAGGGTTGCACCGGCGGCGGCATCTTCCTAAACAGGTTTGCCATATAGCCAAAGAGGAAAATCTTGCGTCGCTGGCTGGTCGCTTTCGTCGTCATTGCTCTGATTGCCCTTGCCGCCGGTTACCTGACTTTCGGCGGCGCGGATATGGGAAGATAGCCCGTGTCACACCCCGTTGAGGAAGGTGACGGCGCACCGTCGTTCCGGCCGCTCTGGACCCTGATGCCTTATTTGTGGCCCAAAGACCTTGGGCTGAGAACGCGCGTCTTCGTCTCGCTGGTTTGCATGGTGCTGGGCATCCTGGCGACCGCCTACTTTCCTCTCCTGATGGGACAGATCACCAACCAGCTGGCGGCCAGGCCCGCCTCCGCCCTGGCCATCGGCACGACCCTGGCCCTGGTGGGCGGCTATGTCGTCGCGCGCGTCCTGATGCAGGCATTTTCTCAGTTGCGCGACGGCGTCTTCGCCAAGGTTCTTTATCACGCCATGCGCGAAGTGGCAGTGCAGACCTTCGCCCATATTCATACCCTGTCGCTGCGCTTTCACCTGGAGCGCAAGACCGGCGGCCTGTCGCGGGTGATCGATCGCGGCATCAAGGGCATTGACACGCTGCTGTCCTTCGCCCTGTTCAGCATCTTCCCCACCATTTTTCAGCTTCTGCTGTTCACGCTCATCATGGTGGTCAAGCTGGACTGGACCATCGCCCTGGTGACCCTGGCAATGGTGCTGGCCTATACCTGGTTCACCTTCGCCATCACGCGCTGGCGCGTCGCCTTCCGCCGCGAGATGAACCAAAGCGACACGGACGCCAATACCAAGGCGGTGGATTCCCTGCTCAATTTCGAGACGGTGAAATATTTCAACAATGAAGGGCATGAGACGCGCCGCTTCGACCGCTCGATGGAGAAATACTCCGCCGCCTCGATCCAGTCGCAGATCTCGCTGTCGGTGTTGAACACCGGCCAGGCCACCATCATCGCGCTGGGCATGGGTGTGGTGATGATCCTGACGGCGCTGGGCATAAAGGATGGGCGCTTCACGGTGGGCGATTTCGTGATGGCCAACGCCATCCTGATGCAGCTGTATCAGCCGCTCAATTTGCTCGGCACGGTTTATCGCGAGATCACCCAGTCGCTGGTGGACATGGACGCGATGTTCCGGCTGCTGCGCCGTCCCCAGGAAGTCACCGACAAGCCCGGTGCCAAACCGCTGATCGTCAGTGGCGGCGAAATCCGCTTCGACAATGTGGTGTTCTCCTATGATCCGGAGCGCGTCGTGCTCAAGGGCATCAGTTTTACGGTGCCGGCCGGCAAGACCGTGGCGGTGGTGGGGCCGTCCGGGGCGGGCAAGTCCACCATCAGCCGCATTCTTTATCGCTTTTACGATATCAAGTCCGGCAACGTGAAGATCGACGGTCAGGATATCCGCGACATCACCCAGGCCAGCTTGCGCGCCGCCATTGGCATCGTGCCGCAGGACACCGTGCTGTTCAACGACACGGTCAAATACAATATCGCTTATGGCCGCATTGGCGCCAACGAATCCGAGATCAAGGAAGCGGCCCGCCTGGCGCAGATCGACAAATTCATCAGCCTTCTGCCTATGGGCTATGAGTCCATGGTGGGCGAACGCGGCCTCAAGCTGTCCGGCGGCGAGAAACAGCGTGTCGCCATCGCCCGCACCATTCTCAAGAATCCGCCCATCCTGATGCTGGACGAGGCCACCAGCGCGCTGGACACCGGTACCGAGCGCGAAATCCAGGGCGCGCTGAATCAGGTATCGCAGGGCCGCACCACCCTGGTGATCGCGCACCGGCTTTCCACCGTGATCGATGCCGACGAAATCCTGGTGCTGGATCACGGCCAGATCATCGAGCGTGGCCGCCATTCCGCGCTTCTGGCGCTGAACGGCCATTATGCCTCGATGTGGAACAAGCAGCGCGAAGCCGCCGCGGCGCGCGAAAAGCTGAAAGAAGTCGAGGAAGACCCGGATGTCGTGCCGGGCATTGCCAAAATGGTCCAATGATGAAAATCACAGCGGCTTTTCGCGCGCTGTGGTGGTTTATCTATCAGGCCGTCACGGTGGGCGGGATAGGAGCAACCTATTTTCTTGTCCCCTTTGTTATTATTGCCAGCCTTATCGTTTGGGGCGTGTTGAAAACGAATCCCGAGCAAAAGAGACTGCTGCGTTCGTCCCTTTTGGCGCTGCCATTATTCTGGATTTTTATTGGAATGTGGGCCGGTTTCTTCTGGAACAATCGGCCGGGCCATATACCGGTAACTCCGGCATGGGTGGGATATGTTCCAACCATCGCTGCCGGCGCCTTTTTGATAACAGCCGGATTTTTTGTCTGGAAATCTGCGAGTGTACGGTTGATTGTCCTCGGCTATGCGCTGATCAACTTCTATTTCATTTTGGCAAATTGGTTCCTCGCCATAATGGCGATCAGCGGCGATTGGCTCTGAAGCGAGTGACCTAAATCAACTCGACCCGATCAACCTCCACGCCCTTATTACCCTGGCGTGTCGAAAAGCGAATCCGCTGGTCCGGCTCGACCGCCTGCACGCCCGAACGGCGCAGCGCGCTGGCGTGCAGATAGATATCGCCGCTGCCGCTGTCGGGCATGACGAATCCAAAGCCTTTCTGGTCGTTGAAGAACTTGACCTTGCCCTCGGTCATCGGACCGGAGGGGGCGCTGTCGCGATACCCGCCGCCGCCGCTGAAGCGGTCGCTGCCGCCGAAACGATCGCCGCCGCCGAAGCGGTCGCCGCCGCTGAAGCGATCGCCGCCCCCGCCATAACGGCCACCGCCGCCATTGAAATCGCGCCGTGGTCCGCGCGGGGCGGGCGCCTCGGCGGTCGACAGATCGACGCTATGGATCGCCACCACCTGCATGCCGCGTTGGGAATCCGTCAGGTCGCACACGATGCTGGCGCCCGGCGGCAATTCCTGATGACCCGCCGCCTGAAGCACCGACGCATGACAGAAGGCGTCGCCGCCATTGTCCAGCGTCACGAAGCCGTATCCCTTGGTGCCGTTAAACCATTTGATCTTGCCCTTCGCAGAGGCCTGCGCGAGCGAATTGTCACTCTCGAAATGTCCCATGAACCGACGCCCAACCCATGCCGGTTTGCTCCCCATGGCGCCCCACGTCCGGCTGCGAGCGGGCGCTCCTCACAATGATGACTACAGAAACTATTGCTTCGCAACGGGGGTTAGCGTTTCGGAACATGCTCAAATTCTTGTTGCGGCGCAGCAAATATTATTGTTTGAGCGCAACATGTTAGCGATGGACAGGGCTTTTCTTCCGGAAGATCAAGGGCCTGGCCGTACTCTTATGGGTTGACTTTGACGCCGAACACCGTGATACACCCGCCATCCGCCGCGACCGCACAAAGGCCCCATGGCCGCAATCGCCGGATTTTATTCGAAACTCCGTTCCCTCCAGTGTGCGTGGAAGACGGCAACCAGCCGTTGCTCCGTGCCCCCATGGGTGCGTTCTCCCGGTTTTAAGGACTGATAGTGACTGACATGACTTTCCCCGCGCTTGGCGTTGCCGAGCCGATTCTGCGCGCCCTGGCGGCAGAAAATTACACCATCCCGACCCCCATCCAGACCAAGGCCATACCGGCTTTGCTGGCCGGGCGCGACCTGTTGGGCATTGCCCAGACCGGCACCGGCAAGACGGCCGCCTTCGGCATTCCGCTGCTGCAGAAACTTTCTGTCGGCCATGTGCCGCCGCGCCCCCGCGAGGCCAAAAGCCTGATCCTGGCGCCGACCCGTGAACTGGCGGTGCAGATCGAACAGAGCCTTCGCACCTATGGCCGTTTCCTCAATCTCAAAATGGCAGTGATCCTGGGCGGCGTCAGCCAGAATTCCCAGATCAACGCCACCAAGCATGGCGTGGACATTCTGGTGGCGACACCGGGGCGGCTGCTCGACCTGATCAACCAGCGCCATATCCGTCTCGACACGGTCTCGACCTTCATTGTGGACGAAGCCGACCGCATGCTGGACATGGGCTTCATCCGCGATGTGCGCAAGATCGTCGCCCTGTTGCCCAAGCAGCGCCAGTCGATGTTGTTCTCCGCCACCATGCCCGACGATGTCGTCAAGCTGGTGGGCGACATGCTGCATCAGCCCGAACGCATAGAGGTCACGCCGCAGGGGCGCACCGCCGATCGCGTCACCCAGAAGCTTTACTTTGTGCCGACGATGCAGAAGCGTCAGCTTCTGATTCATTTGCTGAAGGATGAGGCGATGAGCCGCGTGCTGGTCTTCACCCGCACCAAGCATGGCGCCAACAAGGTTGCCGAGCATCTCAGCAAGAATGGCGTGGTCTCCGACGCCATTCATGGCAACAAGTCGCAGAATGCGCGCCAGCGCGCCCTGGACATGTTCCGGAGCGGCAAGTTGCGTGTGCTGGTGGCCACTGACATCGCCGCCCGCGGCATCGATATCGACGATGTCAGCCATGTGCTGAATTTCGAATTGCCCAACGAACCGGAAAGCTATGTCCACCGCATCGGCCGCACGGCGCGCGCCGGCGCGGGGGGCGCCGCCGTCAGCTTCTGCGATGGCTCGGAGCGCGGCTATCTGCGCGACATCGAGCGGCTGACACGCCTGAAGATCGAAGTGGAGGCTCATGACCTGCCGGAGATGACGGCCGATCAGATCAAGCAGCAGAATGAACCGCGACCGCCGCACGGCCACCCTCATAATACAAGAGGACATGGCAAGCCCGGGCACCACGCGCCCAAGAAGAAGAACGGCTCGCGCCCGCACTGGCATCGGGGCCGCGACAAGAAGCGGGAAGCGGCGGCTTGATTTCTGTTTATGTGGACGGTGATGCCTGTCCCGTAAAAGCCGAGATTGAGAAAGTCGCTTCGCGCCACGGCCTTCCCGTCACCATAATCAGCAACGGGGGATTGCGCCCCTCGGCCAATCCCTTGCTGCGCCATGTCACGGTGGCGGAGGGCGCCGATGCCGCCGATGACTGGATCGTGGAGCATATAAGTGCGGGCGATATCGCGATCACCGCCGATATTCCCCTGGCGGCGCGTTGTCTGGACAAGGGCGCGCGCGTGATCGGCCCCAACGGGAAGCCTTTTACCCAGGAAGGTATCGGCATGGCGCTGGGAATGCGGGACCTGTCCCGTCACCTGCGCGAGGTCAGTGGCGGGGAGACCCGTCACGCCGGATTCAGCAAACAGGACCGTTCGCGTTTTCTGGGCGAACTGGAAAATTGCATCCAGGCGCTGAAACGCGCAGGCTAGGGCGATGCTGGACACGGCAACCAGAACGCTCGCAGCCCCGACTGACAATTTGTTCGCTCGGCTGCCCGGTGACTTTTATACCAAGATGGCGCCGGAAGGGGCCGGCGCGCGGCCGCTTCTGATCCACGCCAACCAAAAGGCGGCGGCGCTGGTCGGCCTTGATCCCGCCTTCTTCAGCGACCCGGCTTTCGCGGAGATTTTTTCCGGCCACCGGCCTTACCCCGGCGGCGATCCCCTGGCGATGGTCTATTCGGGGCACCAGTTCGGTGCCTGGGCCGGGCAATTGGGCGATGGCCGCGCGCTTCTTATCGCGCAAGTCCGAAACGCCCAGGGCGAGCTGTGGGACGTGCAACTGAAAGGCGCAGGCAAGACGCCCTATTCGCGCTTCGGCGATGGCAGGGCGGTGATGCGCTCCACCATACGCGAATATCTTTGCAGTGAGGCGATGGCGGGCTTGGGCATTCCCACCACAAGGGCGCTGGCCGTGATGGCCACCAACGAAAAGGTGCATCGCGAGACGCCGGAGCCTGGCGCGGTGCTGACAAGGCTGGCGCGCTCGCATATCCGCTTCGGCCATTTCGAACATTTCCATCATGGCGGCCGTCCCGATCTGGTGCGGATACTCGCCGATCATGTCATCGGCGAATATATGCCCGAATTCGCCGGCGATCATCCTGCCTGGTTCGGCGAGGTGGTCAAACGCACGGCGCATCTTATCGCGGCCTGGCAGGCGGCGGGGTTTGCCCATGGCGTGATGAACACCGACAATATGTCCATCCTGGGCTTGACCATGGACTACGGCCCGTTCGGCTTTCTTGACGCTTATGAGCCGGGATTCATTTGCAACCATTCCGACGATACCGGCCGCTATGCCTTCGACATGCAGCCCGCGATTGCGCACTGGAACCTGCGCGCCCTGGCCCTGGCCCTGTCCAGCCTGATTCCCACCCCGGCGCTGGTTGTGGCGCTCGACACTTATGAATCCTTGTTCCGGGAGCGCTATCGCGCCCTGATGCGCGCCAAACTGGGCCTGGTGCGCGATGGCGGCCGCGATGACGATACGCTGATCGCGGAACTTCTTTCCCTGATGGCAAAGGTGCGCGCCGACTACACGCTCACTTTTCGCGGATTGCAGGATGCGGGCGAGGCCTGGCTCACCCTGTTCGCGCCGGTTCACGCGGAAGCCGCCGGATGGCTGGTCCGCTACCGGGCGCGCACGGAAAACGAGGCGCGCGGCGCGATGAACGGCGTCAACCCCAAATATATTTTGCGCAACTGGGTGGCGGAAACCGCCATCCGCGCCCTGGAAGACAATGGCGACACCGGACCGCTGGACCACATCCTTCGTCTGGTAACGATCCCCTATGACGATCATCCCGGGGCGGACAGCTTTGGGCAGCCGCCAGCGCCGGAATATGGCGGGCTTTCGGTCTCCTGCTCCTCGTAAAAGGCTGTTTTTGCCCTCAAAAAAACGGGTGGCATGGGGCCCGTCCGTCCATTATGGTCCCGCCCGCCATGGAAGCTTTCAAGACCCTCGAGGGCATCGCCGCGCCCCTCAACATGATCAATGTCGACACCGACATGATCATCCCGAAACAATATCTGAAAACCATTCATCGCACCGGATTGGGCAAGGCGCTGTTCGACGAATTGCGCTTCAATACCGACGGTAGCGAAAAGCCCGACTTTGTCCTCAACAAGCCTGCCTATCGCAAGGCGCAGATTCTGGTCGCGGGTGACAATTTTGGCTGCGGCTCATCGCGCGAGCACGCGCCCTGGGCGCTGCTCGATTTCGGCATACGCTGTGTCATCGCCACCAGCTTTGCGGATATTTTCTACAACAACTGCTTCAAGAACGGCATCCTGCCGATCCGCCTGCCACAGGCCGAAGTGGACAAGTTGATGGATGATGCCGAGCGCGGCAGCAATGCGCGCATATCCATCGACCTGGAAAAACAGGAAATCCGCGGTCCCGACGGCGGCATGATCGCCTTCGAGGTGGATGCCTTCCGCAAGCAGTGCCTGCTCAATGGCTGGGACGATATCGACCTGACGCTGCGCAGCGAGGAAAAGATTTCCGCCTACGAAAAGCAGCATCACGCACAGGCGCCCTGGGTTTGACCATGTACAAGATTCTCACCCTTCCCGGTGATGGCATCGGGCCTGAAGTGATGGACGCGGCCCTTCGCGTGCTTGGCTGGTTCGGCAGGCGCGGGTTTTCATATCAGACCGAAGAGGCTTTGGTGGGCGGTACCGCCTATGAAAAGCTGGGCCGTTCCGATCCCGATGAGACCATGCAAAAGGCCAAGGCGGCCGACGTTGTTCTCCTGGGCGCGGTGGGCGGCCCCCAATGGGACAATCTGCCGTTCCTTCAAAAGCCGGAGCGCGGGTTGTTGCGCGCCCGCAAGGACATGCAGGTCTTCGCCAATCTGCGTCCGGCGCTTTGCTTCGACGCTTTAAAGGACGCCTCCACCCTTAAGCCGGAAATCGTCGCAGGGCTGGATATCCTGATTGTGCGCGAATTGATGGGCGGGGTTTATTTCGGCGAGCCCAAGGAAATCACCGATCTGCCGGACGGCCAGAAACGCGCCGTGGACACGCAGGTCTACACCACCAGTGAGATCGACCGCATCTGCCGCGTCGCGTTCGAACTGGCCCGGGTGCGGAGCAAAAGACTGGCCTCGGCGGAGAAATCCAATGTGATGGTGACCGGTGTGTTGTGGCGCCAGGTGGTGACCGAAGTGGCCAAGGATTATCCCGATGTCCAGCTCAGCCATGTGCTGGCCGACAATTGCGCCATGCAGCTGGTGCGCAACCCCAGGCAATATGACGTGATTGTCACCGACAATCTGTTCGGCGATGTGCTGTCCGACGAAGCGGCGCAGCTCACCGGTTCCATCGGCATGCTGCCTTCGGCCTCGCTGGGCGCCAAGCGGGCGGACGGAAGGCAATCGGCGCTCTATGAGCCGATCCATGGCAGCGCCCCCGACATCGCCGGCAAGGGGCTTGCCAACCCCATCGCCTCCATTCTCTCGCTGGGCATGGCCTTTCGCTATTCGTTCGGCCGCCCCGACGATGCCGCATTGGTGGACAAGGCGGTGGATCGGGTGCTGGCCGAGGGTTATCGCACCGGCGACATCATGCAGCCGGGCATGACCAAAGTCGGCACCCAGGACATGACCGACGCCATTCTGAAGGCGCTGGACAAAGTGTCCGCCTGATGAGTTCGACCGCTTCCCCCATTCTCGACCAGATGCGTGCCCGGGCGGGCCAACTATTCCGCAGCGGCAAGTTCGACGATGCCATTGCCGCGTATCGCGGCATCATGGAAGTGGTGCCGGGGGATTTCGACGCCATCCATCATCTGGGCCAGGCGGCAATCCAGCTGGGCCATCTGGAAGAATCGCGCAAGCTGCTCAAGGCGGCCGTCAGCCTCAAGCCAGAGCATGCCGAAGCCGCGCTGCACTACGGCATGGCGCTTCAGCATCTGGGGCTCGCCGATGACGCCGTGGCAAGTTATGAGCGGGCAATGAGCCTCAAGCCGGATTATTCCGAGGCGGTATTCTGCATCGCGGTAACGCAAAAGGATGCCGGGCGCGCCAAGGAGGCGCTGGATGGTTTCAACCGTTTTATCGGAATGCGAGGCGACCAGCCACTGGCGTTTCTCCATCGCGGTGACCTCTTGCGCGGCAAGGGCGATTTTTCCAATGCTCTGGCGGACTATGAATCGGCTTTGACTCTGCGGCCCGAGTATGTCGATGGCTGGATACATCGCGGCGCGCTATTGTCCGAGCAGGGCCGCCCGGCGGAAGCGCTGGAAAATTATGACAGGGCGAAGGCCCTGGCGCCGCAGAATGGCTACGTCTTTTACAATCGCGGCGTGGCGCTTCAGGATCTTGGCCGCGATGATGAGGCGCTCGAATCCTACGAACAGTCCGTAAAGCTGGCGCCTGGATTTGCAGATGCCTGGAATAATCGCGGCATATTGCTGCGCAGGGCCAAGCGGCTGGAGGATGCGTTGGTCAGCTTTGATCGCGCTCTGAAGCTTGATCCCAACCATATTCAGAGCCTGAGCAACCGCGGCGCGACGCTGACCGAACTGCGGCGGTTCGCCGAGGCCCTGGCCAGTTACGACCGCGCCCTGGCCGTGGCGCCGGATGATGCGGGAGGCTGGTACAATCGCGGCGTCGCGCTGCACGATCTGGGCCGCAATAAAGAGGCGTTGGTCGCCTATGACCGGGCCATGGCGCTTAATCCCAATATGGCCGATGCCTGGAACAATCGCGGCGCCATCTTGCGCGACTTGGGCAAGTTCGAACAGGCACAGGGCAGTTTCCAGAGGGCGTTGGAGATTGATCCGCGCCATGCCGGAACCCTGGCCAATTCGGGCGCGGGCCTGCAGACCCTCAAGCGTTTCGTCGATGCCGGGCGTGAATTTCGCAAACTGGAAATGGTCGCGCCCGAACACAAATTTCTTCTGGCAGGACTGGCGGTTTCGGCCTTGTCCCTTTGCGAGTGGCAGGTGCTGGACAGCCTGAAATCTCGGCTCGAGGCCGAGGTACTGAGCGGCAAATCGATCGTGCCGCCTTTCACGCTATTGGGCATTTCTTCGAATCCAGCATTGCAGCGAATATGCGCGCAGCATTATTTGCGTGATTTCCTGGGGCCTCTGGCATTGCCGCCCCGTCCAGCGCCCAAATCACATGGCAAGATCCGCCTTGCCTATCTCTCGGCGGATTTTCATGCCCATGCCACGGCGCGCCTGATGGCCGATCTGTTCGAACGTCATGACCGCCAGCGTTTCGAGGTAATCGCCATTTCCTTCAGTCCTGATGAAAAAAGCGACGTGCAGGAGCGCCTCAGACAGGCTTTCGATCAGTTTCATGACGTGCGCGCCATGAGTGACAGCGAGGTTGCGGACCTGCTGCGCAAACTGGAAGTGGATATCGCGGTTGACCTGAAAGGCTATACTGAGGGCGCGCGGCTGGGCATTTTGGCGTCGCGTCCCGCGCCGGTGCAGGTCAGCTACCTGGGTTATCCCGGCACCTCGGCCGCCGAATTCCTGGATTATGTCATTGCCGATCCCGTGGCGTTGCCCATGGACCAGCAGGAATTCTATTCCGAACAGATCGTGCACCTGCCGGATTCTTATCAGGCCAATGATCCCAGGCGCGGAATCGGCCCTGTGCCGGCGCGTTCCCAAGCGGGTCTGCCGCCGGAAGGTTTTGTCTTCAACTGTTTCAATAATCATTGGAAGATCACCGCGCCTGTTTTCGCAGTCTGGATGCGGCTTCTGGAATCCGTGCCTGGCAGCGTGTTGTGGCTTCTGGATGACAGCGCCAACACAAATCTGCGCCGCGAGGCAATTGCGCGCGGCATTGATCCGGAGCGGCTAATTTTCGCGCCCAAGCTGGCGCATGATGCGCATCTGGGCCGCCTGGGTCTTGCCGATCTGGTGCTGGACACGCTGCCCTACAATGCCCATACCACCGCGAGCGACGCACTTTGGACCGGGGTGCCTCTGGTCACCGTGATGGGAGAGGGCTTTGCCGGGCGGGTGGCGGCCAGCCTGCTTACTGCCGTCGGCCTTCCGGAATTGATTGCCGGTGATCTGCAAGCCTATGAGACTCTTGCTCTGTCGCTGGCGAAAGATTACCAAAAGCACAATTTGGTTAAGGCCAGACTGGTGGGCAACCGGCCTTCGGCGCCGCTGTTCGATGCCCCTAAATTTTGCGGGCATATTGAAGCGGCATTCATTACCATGGCGGAAAGGGCAAGGCGCGGCGAAGCGCCCAGGCCTTTCGCAGTTCCGAGTTGACGACTTCGCAGGTGCGGTGGGCCTCGACTGAGCGCGCCACCGCGATATAGTCCGACCGGATGGCGCACCAAGCGCTGCCGGAAAATTAGAAGAGGGTGGCATGCGCAATTTGACTCGCCGAGTGGTTTTGTCCTTGCCGTTTGTCGGCGCAGTGCTCGCCAAAACCGCGGCGCGCGCCCAGACGGCGCCGCGCTCTTCGGCGACCGACACGAACTGGACGCATTATGCCGGCAATGCCGCCAGCACGCGCTACGCGCCGCTGGACCAGATCAATGGGGACAATTTCAACTCTCTGGAAGTCGCCTGGCGCTTCAAGCCGGATTCGCTGGGACCGCGCCCGGAATATCAATATGAAGCCACACCGCTGGTCATAAAGGGCCGGCTTTATACGGTCGCCGGTTCGCGCCGCGATGTGGTGTGCCTGGACGCGACCAACGGCGAAATGATCTGGATGCATGGCGAGAATGAAGGGGCCCGCGGCCAAAACGCGCCGCGCCAATATTCCGGCCATGGTGTTGCCTATTGGACCGACGGCAAGGAAGAACGCATCCTATATGTGACGCCTGGCTACCGGATGATCGCGTTGGACGCGCGCACCGGCATTCCGGTGAAAGGCTTCGGCACCGACGGTGTGGTCGACCTCAAGGTGAATGACGACCAGCAGATAGACCTGGTTACCGGCGAGGTGGGCCTGCATTCGACCGTGCTGGTGCTCAAGGACACCGTCGTGGTGGGAGCGGCGCATTTGTCAGGTGGGGCGCCCCGGACCCGCAAGAACGTCAAGGGTTTTGCCCGCGGCTTTGACGTGCGCACCGGCCGGCGCAAATGGATTTTCCACACCATTCCGCGCAAGGGCGAGTTCGGCTATAACAGCTGGATTGTGCCCGGCCAGGCGGAAGAAGCCGGCAACACGGGCGTGTGGGGCCAGATTTCCGGCGATGCCGATCTGGGCCTGGCCTATCTTCCCGTCGAACTGCCGACCGGCGACTATAACGGTCAGTACCGCGCCGGAAACGCTCTGTTCGGCGAAAGCATCGTGGCGGTGGATATCGAAACCGGCAAGCGCAAGTGGCATTATCAGACCGTCCATCACGGACTATGGGACATGGACATCCCTTGCGCCTCGATCCTGTGCGACATCCCGGTGGATGGCAAAATGGTCAAGGCGCTGGCGCAGCCGACCAAGCAATGTTTTCTCTATGTGCTGAACCGCGAAACCGGCGAGCCGATCTGGCCGATCCCCGAAATGCCAGTGCCCAAGGGCGATGTGCCGGGCGAATGGTATTCTCCCACCCAGCCGATCCCTTCCAAGCCGCCGGGCTATGACGTCCAGGGCGTTACGATCGACGACCTGATCAATTATACGCCCGAATTGCGCGCCCAGGCGGTGGCCATTGTCAAAAATTATACCATCGGGCCGCTGTTCACCCCGCCGACCATGGCGGTGGCGGGCGGCAATCGCGGCACGCTGCACGCGCCGGGCTCCAATGGCGGCACCGATTGGCAGGGCGGGTCTTATGATCCCGAAACTCATATTGTCTATGTCTTTTCCCAGACCGCCATCGCCTCATTGGGCATTGTCAAGAATGAAGACAAGGACGTTTCGGATTTCGATTATGTGCAAGGAACGCCCGGCCAGCACACCCGCCCCACTGCGCCGATGGGCGCGCCTCGTCCGGCAGGGGGGGGCCGTCCTGCGGCAGCCGCAGCTGCGGCCGCTCCGGCGGCGCGTCCGGCCGGCGCGCCTGCTGCCGGTGGTGACGGCGGCGAGGGCGGCGGCCCCGGCGCGACCGTGCAAGGCTTGCCGTTGCTGAAGCCGCCTTACGGCCGCATCAGCGCGATCGACCTTACCAAGGGCACTATCGCCTGGCAGATCGCCCATGGAGAAACGCCTGACAATATCAAGAATCATCCGGCGCTCAGAGGCCTGACCATTCCGCGCACCGGCCGTCCCGGCCTGGTAGGGCCGCTCTGCACCAAGTCGCTGGTGATCTGCGGCGAGGGCGGCTTTGTCATTACTCCGTCCGGCGCGCGCGGCGCGATGATGCGGGCCTATGACAAGGCAACAGGCACGGAGAAAGGTGCCGTCTATACGCCGGCGCCGTCGGTGGGCGCGCCCATGACCTACATGCTGAATGGGGAGCAGTATCTGCTGATAGGAACAGGCGGCGGCGCGACGTCGGAAGAGCTTATCGCCTTCCGTCTTCCCAGGGCCTGACCCAAGGATCCGCGCCGTTCATTGCGGGTTCATGACCAAACCACTAGAAGTGGCCCAATGTGTCCGGGCCTTTCATGGCGAAGAGAGCAACGATGAAGAGTATTATTCTTGGCGTAACAGCAGCCGCAATTCTGGCCGCCGGCGTGGTTTCCCTTCAGGCTCAGGGTGCGGGCCGCTCGGTGTGGAGCGGTGTTTTCACCAGCGCCCAGGCCGATCGCGGCAAGACCCTGTTCATGGCCAATTGCGCCAAATGCCATGGTGAGACCCTGGCCGGTGACGAGGCGGCGCCCCAGCTCGCCGGCTCGCAATTCCTCTCCAATTGGAATGGCGAGAGCGTCGCCGATTTGGTGGACCGCATTCACAGCAGCATGCCGGCCGACGATCCGGGCAAGCTCAGTGTCGCCAGCGCCACCGATCTGGCCGCCTTCATTCTTTCCAGCAACCAGATACCCGCCGGCGCCACCGAACTGCCGCGCGATCAGCCTATCCAGGCCCAGGTCCGCATCGACGCCCTGAACCCGGCCGCCAAATAATCAGAAGCTTCCGTCGGTTTGGCCCACCTGGGCGCAGGCCAGCGCCGTCATATTGGTGATGCCGCGTGCCGTGACCGACGGCACCATCACATGAATGGGCTTGGACATGCCCAGCAGCATCGGCCCCACCAGCAATGCCTCGGTCGCCGCCGAAAGCAGCGTCAGCGCGATATTGGCGGCGTCCAGTGTCGGCATGATCAGCAAATTGGCTGAGCCTTTGAGCGGGCTGGAAGAAACCAGCCGCCCACGCAGCGCCTCGCTCAACGCCGCGTCGGCGTGCATTTCGCCGTCCACTTCCAGTTCCGGCGCGCGGGCCTGGATCAGGTGCAGGGCCTCGCGCATCTTGCGGGCTGAAGGCGCCGCGGAGGCGCCGAAAGTGGAATGCGAAAGCAGGGCTGCCTTTGGCGTGAGACCGAAGCGGCGCACCGCCCGCGCCGCCAGTACCGTCATTTCGGCGATCTGTTCGGCGTTGGGATCCATGTTGAGATGGGTGTCGCAGAAGAACAGCACGCCATTGGGCAGGATCAGGCTGGAGAGCGAGTAGGTTCGGCTGGCGCCCGTGTGGGGAATGATCGCAGCAATCTGCTTGTATTGGCGTATCCAGTCGCCCAGGCCGCCGACCAGGGCGGCATCGGCATACCCGGCCTCCAGCAGGATGCCGGCGGCGATGGCCCGGCGTGTGCGCAGCCAGCGGGCGGCGGCGTCAGGGGTCACGCCGCGCCGCTCCATGATCTGCTGATAGCGGCGGCGCAGGGGCGCGAAAATTTCCTCGTCTGCCTCGGGATCCATGATCGTTATATGTTTTTCGCAATCAAGCCTCAGGCCCAGGGCCGCGGCCTTTTCGTGAATGACATTTTTGCGGCCGATCAGGATGGGCTTTGCCAGGCCTTCGTCCAGCACGATTTGAACCCCGCGCAGGACGCGTTCCTCTTCGCCTTCAGCATAGACCACGCGCTTAAGGGAACGGCGCGCAATCTCGAAGATCGGACGCATCAACTGGCCGGACCGGTAGACGAATTTCTCCAGTTCGCGTTCATAGGCGTCGAAATCGGCGATCGGCCGCCGCGCCACTCCCGATTCCATCGCCGCACGCGCCACCGCGGGCGCGATATGCAGAATCAGGCGGGGGTCGAAAGGCTTGGGAATGATGTATTCGGGGCCGAAACCGATGGTGGCGCCGCCATAAGCCTGGGCGACCTCGTCGCTGCCTTCGGCGCGGGCCAGGGCAGCGATGGCCTCGACCGCAGCGACTTTCATCGGCTCATTGATGGTGGTGGCATCCACATCCAGCGCGCCACGAAAGACAAACGGAAAGCACAATACGTTGTTGACCTGGTTGACATAGTCCGAACGGCCGGTGGCGATGATCGCGTCGGGACGGGCCGCCCTGGCGATCTCCGGGAGGATTTCCGGATCGGGATTGGCCAGCGCCATGATCAACGGCTTGTCCGCCATCTGGGCCAGCCATTCTTTTTTCAGCACATTGGGGGCGGAAAGACCCAGGAAGACGTCGGCCCCCACCAGAACCTCGCCCAGTGTGCGGGCGTCGGTCTTTTTCGCGTAGCGCGCCATGTTGGGCGCCATGTCCTTGTCGCGCCCGGCATGGACCACGCCCTTGATGTCGGTAAGGGTGACATTGGCCACCGGCAGACCCATCTCGACCAGAAGATCCACGCAAGCCAGCGCTGCCGCGCCGGCGCCGGAGGTCACCAGTTTCACATCCGAAAGCGTCTTGCCCTGCAGAACCAATCCGTTGCGGATGGCAGCGGCGCAAACAATGGCGGTGCCGTGCTGGTCGTCGTGGAAAACGGGAATCTTCATGCGCTCGCGCAACTTGCGTTCGATGATGAAGCATTCCGGGGCTTTGATGTCTTCCAGGTTGATGCCACCGAAAGTCGGCTCGAGCGAAGCCACGATGTCGACGAAACGGTCCACGTCGTTGCAGGCCACTTCCAGGTCGAAAACATCAATGCCGGCGAATTTCTTGAACAGGACGGCCTTGCCTTCCATCACCGGCTTGGCGGCGAGGGGACCGATATTGCCCAGGCCCAGCACCGCGGTGCCGTTGGTGATCACCGCCACCAGATTGGCCCGGGCGGTCAGGGTGCGGGCGGCGGCGGGGTCGGCAACGATCGCTTCGCAGGCCGCGGCGACGCCGGGAGAATAGGCCAGCGCCAGGTCGCGCTGGGTCGCCATGCGCTTGGTCGGCTGAACCGACAATTTCCCGGGCTGGGGAAGGCGGTGATAGTCCAGGGCCGCCTTGCGGAAACTCTCTTCCATGCTGATTCCAGAAGGGATTATTGGCTACTCGTCTCACCGATCCGGGCGGAGCGCAAGGGCGGGCTTTCAGGCCTGCGACCAGAGGCGGGTGAGGTTCTCAAGTGCGACCGCCATCCGGACCCGGCTGACCCAGTCCATTTTCAGCCCCTCCAGCGCCAGAATGTCCTTCAGTTCGAACAGTGCGTTGCGGTCGCGTTCGTCGGGCACCAGGCTTTCGATGAAGGTGATCGAGACCAGGCGCTGTCCGGATGTCACCGGACGCACTTCATGCAGCAGGGTAGAGGGATAGACAAAGGCCTCGCCCGGCATGCCCTTGACCACGATCGGACAGGTGCCGATATGAAGCACCAACTCGCCGCCGT
The DNA here is from genome assembly GCA_035568995.1 of Rhizomicrobium sp. Lineage (GTDB taxonomy): Bacteria > Pseudomonadota > Alphaproteobacteria > Micropepsales > Micropepsaceae > Rhizomicrobium. The sequence continues at coordinate 26,253 of DATMNL010000072.1, forward strand.
CATAGCTCCTGGGATCGCTCAGGAAGACGGTTGCCGACAAATCCGAGCGCATGCTTGTCAGCACACCTTCATGCACCACCGACATATAGGCCATGTCGGCGTGCGGTCCGTATTTCATGCCGGGTTCGTAACGGCTGAGCAGCGGCGGCGCGACTTTCTTCGGCATCGCGAAATCCTGAAATTCACGCGAGCGCGCAAAGGCATCGAACACGATACGGGCGGCGTCGGCATGGCGGCTATCGGCGACATCCGCCTGCAGGTTGACTTTGGTGATATTGTGCGGATTGGAAAGCCGGCCTTCGATGAAAGCGATCTGGTGGGCCAGCGTGCTCAGGCGGGCGACCTCGTCGGGGTTGAGGAAATCTCTTTGTTCCAGGAACAGGGGCGCGTCTTTCTTGCGGCGGGAAACGCGCGGGAACCTACCGGGGATTCCGGCGGGCGGCAACATCGTGATAAGTGGAAGGCGCTGCTAATCTCGGCGGCAAAGTCATGCAGGCCTGCAGGTTGACGGCCCTGTTGCGAAACATTTGCCACTGTCATGTGTCGCCAGTACCATCTGCTTTACGAAAAGCGGGTCTGGGGGAGGGTTTGATTGAAATATACGGGCCACATCCTGTTTGCGCTGCTACTGGCGCCCTTGGCTGTGCTGGCGCAGGAATACGGTCCCGGCAATACGCTGGCTGTGCCGGCTGATTATCGCGAATGGGTGTTCCTGACTTCCAGCCTGGACTTGAATTACACCGCGGCCGCCGGCCCCGGCCAAATGCACATGTTGGACAATGTCTTCGTCAATCCCCAGGCCTATAAGGCATTCCTGAAGACCGGGGTCTGGCCCGACAAGACCATCCTGGTGAAAGAAAATCGCGCCGCGGAATCGGCGGGTACGCTGAGCAAGAGCGGCATGTTCCAGACCGGGGTTATGAACCTGGAAATCCACGTCAAGGACGAGGCGCGCTTTCCGGGCAAATGGGCGTTCTTTGTCTCATCCGACGGCAAGGCGGCGGGTACGCTGAGGCCGCCCAGCGCCACTTGTTATTCCTGTCACCAGGATCATGGCGCGGCGGACACGAGCTTTGTGCAGTTCTATCCAACCCTCTTGGGCATCGCCAAGGAAAAGGGCACGCTCAGCGCAGGCTATCTGAAGGACAGCGCGGCGAAATAAGGCGAAATAATCAGGCGGGATCGATCAGTCCCGCCGGCTTGTTACTGCCCGGCGCGCCGGTCAACCACAGAATCGCAATGAAGAGGGCCTTGGCGCGCGGCAGGATCGCCAGCGACAGCAGCACGAACACACAAGACCATAGCAGCGCCGACGCCCAGGTCGGGATGGCCGTCAGGGCCACGACCACCAGCATCAGGGGAACAAAAATATGGCCGACAATAATGATGGTAAGCCAGGGCGCGGCGTCGTCGGCGCGGATCGCCCCGAAGGATTCGCCGCACACCGCGCAATTGTCGACCTGTTTCAGATAGGCGCGAAACAGCTTGCCCTTGCCGCAGCAGGGACAACGTCCCAAAAGGGCACGCCGGGCGGCAAGCTTCATCGGAACCGGATTTTCCATGCTCTGAATGTAAGACCCGGCCTCTATCTTAATAGTGCGGCATAATGGCTATGCGTGATTATACTTCGGCAGACCGCCGTTAACCGCTGTTCCTGAGGCCTGCCGAGACGCCGTTGATGGACATATGAATGCCGCGGTGAATATCAGTGTCGGCGTCTCCGGCGCGCCGCCGCCGCAATAAATCCACCTGCAAATGATTAAGCGCATCCACATAGGGCAAACGGCTCTGAATCGAGGCCATCAGGCGTGGGTCGGCTTCCAACAATTTTTTTTGCCCGCTGATCGACAGCACAGCCTCCACTGTCGCCCGCCATTCTTCCTCGATACGAACCATGATTGCCTTGGCCAGAGCGCGATCTTCCACAAGTTCGGCATAGCGGCGCGCGATGGGCATGGAGGATTTGGCCAGCACCATTTCCATATTGGCGATGGTGGTGCGGAACGAGGCGGAGTGTTTGTAGATCGGCCGCAGCTTTTCTGCGCCGATTTTCGCCGTGGCGCTGCCGAAGCCGAACCAGCCCGGCAGCATCACCCGCGCCTGCGACCAGCTGAACACCCAGGGGATGGCGCGCAGATCTTCAATGCGGCCGGACTTTGTGCGCGACGCCGGGCGGCTTCCGATCTTGAGGTCGGCGATTTCCAGCAGAGGCGTCGCCTCGCGGAAATAAACCTCGAAATTGGGCGTTTCATAAACCAGGCCGCGATAGGTGCGATAGGCCGCTTCGCTGAAGTCCGCCAGCACGTCGCCATCCTTGCCGTCCGCCGCATCGGCTTCGGGCGAAAGTTCTGCCAGTAGCGAGGCGGCGATGATCGTTTCCAGGCTGGCGCGGCCGATTTCCGGATCGCCATATTTCGAAGCCACCACCTCTCCCTGTTCGGTGATGCGGATGCCGTCATGCGAGGCGCCCGCGGGCAGGGCGCGGATGGCGTCGAAGCTGGAGCCGCCGCCACGGCCCACCGCGCCGCCGCGGCCATGGAAAAAGCGCATGCGGATGCCGCGTGCGCGGCCCAGCGCCACCAGCCGCGCGATGCCGGCGCGAATCTCCCAATTGGAAGTGACATAGCCGCCATCCTTGTTGCTGTCGGAATAGCCGATCATCACTTCCTGCAGATTGTCCTGCCCCGCGATCATGGCCCGCACCAAGGGCTGGTCGAAATATGTGCCCATCACGTCGGTGCTGTTGCGCAGATCGTCGATGGTTTCGAACAGCGGCACGATACGAAGAGCCGCCTTGGGCGCGATGCCCGGCAGGAACAGGCCCGCTTCCTTCATCAGGATCGCGGTTTCCAGGAGATCCGATGGCGTCGCGGCTTTGGAAATGACGTAATTTGCGACGGCGCCCTGGCCGAAACGCGCCTTCAGCGCCGCGGCGCGGTCGGCAATGGCAAGCTCGCGCGCTGTCTCCTCGGAATATTTCGCATAGGGCGAGCGTAGGGGCCTGGCGTGGGAAAGCTCCTCCAGCAGCAGCCTGGCGCGCGCCGGTTCCTCCAGATCAAGGTAATTCGCGCCGACGCCGGCCACCGCCAGAAGCTCAGCCACGGCGCGCTCATGCACATCGGCGTTCTGCCGTACATCCATGGTCGCCAGATGAAAGCCAAACGCGGCCACTGCCTCGCGCAGATTTTGCAGGCGGCCCTCGGCCAGATCAGTGTCGCCATTTTCCCGCAAGGAAGCGGCGATAATGTTCAGGTCGGCGGCGAATTCCTCCGGCGTGGCGTAGCTTTCCGCCTTGTAGCGCGGCGCGCGCGCGGGTCCGCGCCCCAGAAGCGCCGTCCGCGTCGCCGCCATGCGGGCATAGCAGGCGGTGAGCGCCCTTCGGTAAGGCTCGTCGCCCTGATGGACCGAGATATCGGCGGCCGAATCGGCGAGTTTTTTCAAATCCGCGCTGGTCTCCACCAGCGAATCAGAGAGCGACAGTTCCGCCCCAAGAGCGTGGATTTCCGAAAGATAATGATCCAGCGCGAGTTCGGCCTGGTGCCGCACCGCATAGTCCAGGGTCTCTGGCGACACATTGGGATTGCCGTCGCGGTCCCCTCCTACCCAGGAGCCGGGCCGCAGGAAGGGCAGAATATCGCCGTCCAACTGGAACAGGCGCGCCAGCCGCCGCTTGACCGCCGGCACCTGGGTCAGGAAGGTGCGCGCGAAGACCGACAGATTGTTGTCGATCTCATCGCTGACCTGTATGCGGGTGTCACGCAGCATCCGCGTCTGCCACAGGATGCGGATTTCGCGCTTCAGCTGGGCATCGATTTCCAGCTGGTCGGTTGTCTGGGCGCTGGCGCGTTCGCGTCTTTCCAGCAGATCGCCAATCCCCGTCTCGCGGTCCAGGATGGACTTGCGCCGTACTTCGGTGGGATGGGCGGTGATCACCGGCACGAACAGCGCGTTGGCCAGAAGGCCGCGCACCCGTCTGGTGCTGAGTCCGGTTGAGAACTCCAGCCTCTGCACCGGTCCCGAACCCAGCGCCTTGATCTGGCGGCGCAAATTATGGTCGTCGGCCGTGTTGGCGAGTTGCGAGAAAATGGAGAAGGCCCGAATGAGCAGCAGCATGTCGGGGCGGGAAAGCCCGACCACCAGGCGGTCCAGCGAGATTTCTCCCGACCCGGCGCGATAGTCGCCCACCGACTGGCGGCGGATGTCTTCGACCAGCGCATAGGCGGCGGGGCCATGCTGTTCGCGGATCACCTCACCCAGCAGCCGCCCCAGGAGGCGGATGGAGGCGCGGTCTTCGGCGGCGGTTTTCTGTTCCATCCCCATCGCGGTCACAGTAGCAACCCCCCCCCGATGTTTCGAGCCGCTCGGGCTGGGACAAGACGTCCTTGCAACGGGGCAGGAGGCGGGGACTTTGTCGCTATTTGTGTCTGCGGGTTGCCCGGGCCCTCTTTTGTGAGGAAAAGCAGGGGAAAATCTCTTCAAAACAGGGTGTGGGGGGCTTTTTGCCTATCTCGCCAAGCTGGCGTAGGCTTTCTTGCACTTTTTATCGGCGGGTTTCCGGCATGAAGCGCAAAGCTCTGTATAGCCGTGCCACGCGGCGACGCTCCATGGCTCCAGAAGGGCTGCCTCCGGAGCAGGATCAGGCTGCCCTGTGGCAACCTGAAGATGAGGGTCCGCGCCTGGGCACATTGCTCTGGCAGAAGACCAAATCCTTCGTTGCCCGGCATGACCGCGCTGTTCCCGCCACCGCCGCGATCCTTGTGACCCTTGGGCTGATTGGAGGCTGGAGGCTGATTTATCCCCCGCCCGTGGCGCTGACCCAGTTCGATATCGACAATGCGGTGAAATACACGCTGGGCCATACGCCGCAGCCGCCCGACAATACCACCATCGCGGCGGCCATCGTGGCGCCATCCGTGGTGCGGGTGGACGGCTATCTGTCGCCGGAACATGCTGCCGCCGTCGCCAAGGCCGAGGCGGAAGAGGCAAAAAAGGCCCATATCAAATTGCCGCCCGATCCGCAGAAGGACGCCAAGAACGCGCCCAAGGACAAGGACAATTCGACCAAAACGCCCGATGGCAAGGATGCCGAAGAACATCCCGACTCCACCGGCAGCGGCGTGGTGATTGACGAGAAGGGCGATATTCTCACCAACCTGCATGTGGTGTCGTCCACAGACCGCTGGGTGGTGACTTTTGCCGACGGCAGCAAGTCGGACGCCACCATGGTGTCGTCCCAGCCTGAAAACGATCTGGCCGTGATCAAGGCCAAGGTTCAGCCGGATGACCTCAAGCCCGCGACCCTGGCTTCCACCCGCGATCTTTATCCCGGCGACACGGTGGTGGCGACGGGCTTTCCCTTCGGCATCGGCCCCTCGGTTTCCTCCGGCGTGGTGGCGGGTCTCAAGCGTTCCTTCGAGGATCCCACCGACAAGGACAAGCCCAAGATGACCAATCTGATTCAGTTCGATGCGGCCGTGAATCCGGGCAATTCCGGCGGGCCGCTGGTCAATCGCGATGGCGAGGTCGTGGGCATCGTCACGGCGATCTACAATCCCACCGGCCAGCATGTGTTCGCCGGCATGGCCTTCGCCGTGCCCATCGAGAACGCTGCCCGGGCGGTGGGCGACAATCCGTTATAACAAAAAGGGTGTTGGGACATGGCTAGTGCGCATGAAGGATTGGAGCATCTTCTTTATGAAGTGAAGAAGATCGTGGTTGGCCAGGATCATTTCCTGGAACGGGTTCTGGTAGCGCTATTGGCCGGCGGCCATCTGCTGGTCGAAGGCGTGCCTGGCCTTGCCAAGACATTGACGGTTGCCACCCTTTCGCGCGCCATGCGGGGCAGCTTCAAGCGCATCCAGTTCACGCCCGACCTGGTGCCGGCCGATCTTATCGGCACCCGCGTTTACAACCAGAAAAGCGGTGAATTCGCCACCGTGCTGGGCCCGGTCTTCGCCAATCTGGTGCTGGCGGACGAAATCAACCGCGCTCCGGCAAAGGTGCAGAGCGCGTTGCTGGAGGTTATGCAGGAGCGCCAGGTCACCATCGCCGGCGAAAGCCACAAGGTGCCGTCGCCTTTTGTGGTGATGGCGACTCAGAACCCCATCGAGACCGAAGGCACCTATGCCCTGCCGGAAGCGCAGGTGGACCGTTTCATGATGAAGGTCCTGGTCGGCTATCCCGGAGAGGACGAGGAATTCGTCATTGTCCAGCGCGTCACCGGCGATCCTATCAATATCGGCGCGGTGACCTCAACCGAGGAACTGCTGGCGATGCAGCGGGAATCCCGCAAGGTCTATGTCGATCCTTCGCTGGTGACCTATGCGGTCAAGCTGGTGGCGGCAACCCGCGATCCGCGCAAGGCCGGCCTCAGCAACCATAGCCGCTTTATTCTCTATGGCGCCAGCCCGCGCGCCACCATCGGCATGATCGAGGCGGGCCGCGCGCTCGCCTATCTCAGGGGACGCGATTATGTCCTGCCCGCCGACGTGGTGGACATCGCCCCCGACGTGCTTCGCCATCGCGTGACGCCGTCCTATGAGGCGCTGGCCGAAGGCATCACTGCCGACAAGCTGGTCGCCGACATCATGCGGGGCGTGCCCGCACCCGAGAAAGTGCTGGACAGCCGTGTCGCCGCAACCGCCTGAGACCATCCTTCGACGCCTGGATTTGAAAGTCGCGCGCCGGCTGGAAGGCCTGTTGCAGGGCGACCACCGGAGCGCGTTCCGCGGCCAGGGGCTGGATCTCGCCGATTTGCGCGAATATCAGTACCACGACGATGTGCGGCACATGGACTGGAATGTCACGGCGCGGCTGCAGATTCCGCATGTGCGCGAATATCTTGAGGACCGGGAAATCAACTGCTGGTTCCTGCTCGACATGAGTCCTTCCATCGAATTTGAATCGGTCAGCGTGTCCAAGCGCGCCGTGCTGCTGGAGTTCACCGCCTTGGTCTGCCGCCTCTTATCGGCCAAGGGCAACCGCACCGGCGCGATCCTGTTTTCCGGCAAGGTGGAGAACATGATTCCGGCTCGGGGCGGCCGGCGGCAGCTTCTGGTGCTGCTCGATGCCCTGACCCGGTATCGCCATCCAAAGGGACCCCAAAGCACGGATCTCAAGCGCGTTCTATCCGACGCAGCCGGTGTGATCCGCCGCCGTTCGCTGATTTTTGTCGTATCCGATTTTTTCAGCGCGCCGGGCTGGGAAAAGCCCCTGGGCCAGCTCGCCAGCCGCCATGACGTGATTGCGGTGCGCCTGAGCGATCCCCTTGAAGTGCACCTGCCCGATCTGGGCCTTCTGACCTTTCAGGATGCCGAAAGCGGCGAACAGGTCTTTGTGGACACGCATGATCGCGGCTTCCGCAGCCGCTTCACCGCTGTCGCCGAAGCACGGGAAGAGGCGCTGCGGACGGCTTTCCAGACGGCGGGAGTGGACATGCTGGAGCTTTCCACTGAGGATGACGTCGCCGACGCGGTGCTGCGCTTTGCCGACATGCGCAAGCATCGGTTCAACGCTCCCGTGGTGTCCCAATGAACGCATGGATCTCGCATCTGACCTGGGCGCAACTGGTTGGCTATGTGCCGAAGATCGCCTTTCTGTGGCCCAGTTTTCTCTGGGGATTGCTGTTCATTCCGGTCGCGGTGACCGTCTATGTTCTGCTGTTGCGCCGGCGCAAGAAGGGCGCGCTGCGTTATGGAAATCTGGCGCTGGTCAAGCGGGCGATGGGCGCCATCGGCTGGAAGCGGCATGTACCGCCGGCACTGATGCTCACCGCGCTGGCGATCCTGATTGTCGCCATGGCGCGGCCGACCGCCGAAGTCAGCCTGCCTTCCACCCGCGCCACTGTCATGCTGGCGATGGATGTGTCGGGCAGCATGCGCGCCGCCGATGTCAATCCTTCGCGCATCGAGGCGGCGCAGGCCGCCGCCAAGCAATATGTCAAGGATCAGCCCAAGGATGTGCAGATCGGCATTGTCGCTTTTGCCGCCACTGCCTTCCTGGTCCAGAACCCCACTATTGACCGCACCAGCCTCAACGCCGCGATCGACCGTTTTGAGCTTCAACGCGGTACGGCGGTAGGCAGCGGCATCCTGGTCTCGCTTTCGACCCTGTTCCCGGGAGAAAATTTCCCGATCACAAATTTCAACAGCGGCGGTTTTGGAAACGGCAATGGCGGCTTCGGCTTCGGCGGCGCGGGCGGCTTTGACTATAGCCAGCGCTATGGCGGGCGGGCGCTTGGCGACCGGCGTGGGGCCGCGCCCAAGAAGGAACATGTGCCGGTTGAGCCGGGCTCCTACAAGAATGCCGTGATCATTATCCTGACCGACGGCGCCACCAATGCCGGTTACGATCCCATTGAGGCGGCGCGAATCGCGTCCAATTACGGCGTCAAAGTCTATACCGTCGGCTTCGGCACCACGCGCGGCAGCATCGTGGGTTTTGGCGGCTATTCGATGCGCGCCCAGGTGGATGAGGATGCCCTCAAGAAAATCGCCGACATGACGCATGGCCGCTATTTCCATGCCGCCAGCGCGGACGAACTCAAAGCTGTCTACAACGTGCTCTCCAAGCAGCTGATCATGGAGACGCAGCAGATGGAGATCACATCCTTTTTCTCCACGGCGGCGGCGCTGTTGATGCTGCTGTCGGCCGGATTGTCGGTGGCCTGGTTCGGCCGCGTACTCTGATGTCGATCACGGCCTGATGCAGCGGCAATACTGTATCTGGATCGTCACCCCGCCGGGTTATACGCACAGCCGTTGCTTTGAGGAAGTGGGTTTGAGCCTTCACGAGGCTTTCGCGGCGCTGGGCATGAACGCGCCCATCGTCACGGATGCCGCGGACGTGCGTGGCACGGCGATTGCGCTGGGTCCGCATATGCTGGAACAGGTGCCCTATCCGCAGAACCTGATTTTGTACAATCTCGAACAGGTCTATCAAAATCCGCTTCTGATGACGCCGTCCTATGTGGAGCTGCTGAAGCGTTATCCGGTATGGGATTATTCAGTGCGCAACATAGCCGCCATGGCGCAATCAGGTGTCCAGGCGTCGCTGTGCGGCATTGGTTATATGCCGGGCCTGACCCGCATTCCGGCCGAGACGGCCAAGGATATTGATGTATTGTTCATCGGCTCGATGAATCCGCGGCGGGGCCAGGCGCTGGACCGGATCGCCGCGCAGGGCGCCACGATCAGGGTGGCGTTCAATACTTATGGCGAAGAGCGCGACGCGCTGATCGCGCGCGCCAAAATAGTTCTCAATCTGCATTTCTACCAGGCGAAGGTGTTTGAGATCGTGCGGGTTTCCTACCTTCTCGCCAACAGGGTTTGCGTCGTCTCGGAGACCGGGCTGGACGCGGAACTGGAATCGCCATTCCTGGGCGGCGTGGCGTTCGCGGGCTATGACGGTTTACCGCAAGCCTGTTTGCGTCTGCTGGGCGACGGCGCCGCGCGCCAGCGCATCGCCCAAAAAGGTTTCGAACAGATGTGCGCCCTGTCGCAGATCGACATGCTCAGAAGAGCCTTGGCCACGACGCCCTGACTCTCCAGTCCAGCGAAGTTTTTGCAAGCGAAGCGCGTGCCGGTTTCCGGAACGAAGCACCGCCCGTTAGCGCGCTACAGCGAAACTTTCCGGCGCCTGGCCGCGCTCCCGCCTTGCCAGCATGGTTTCATAGGCCGCTTCGATGTGGCGTGCGAAGCGCTGCGTATCGAATAGCGGGGTGGTGCGTCGGTTGCGCCCGAGTTTGTCCCTGATGGATTTGAGCAGCTTGGCATCAGCGGCCAGTTTTATCGCAAGCGATTCATAATCTTCTCGATTTTCCGTCACGAGTTCATCAAGGCCGATTGCGCTCAGCAAACTCGCGGCGACACGGCCGGGGAAAGCCCGGCCCCGGCAGGTGATGAGCGGCACGCCTGCCCACAAGGCGTCGCTGGCCGTGGTGTGCGCATTGTAGGGGATCCCATCAAGGAACAAATCGGCAAGCTGAAGGCGCGCTAGATGAGCCGCCAGGGGCATAACCGGCGCGAAAACAATGCGGGTTCCGGCCACGCCGTCCGCTTCGGCCTGCCGGCGCAGATTCGCGGCGAATTGTGGGTCGCCCTCGAGCAGCCAGAGCAGGCTATCGGGCGATCGACGCATGATTCGCATCCAGCTCGCGAAGGCGGACGGTGTCAGCTTGTAGCCGGCGTTGAAATTGCAGAACACAAAAGCCTTTTCCGGTAAGCCGCACGCGGCGCGGGGCGGAAGCGCTTCGGCAACGGCGCGCCTGGAATCATTGACCTGATAGCTGTCCGGCAGATAGGCCACCTGTTCGGTGTAAAACTGCCGTTCCGCTTCCGGAATGACGATGCGGTCGGCGATGATATAGTCCATGTAGGGCGCGCCCAGGGTCGCCGGAAAGCCGAGATAATTGACCTGGAGGCGAGCCGGGCGATAGGCGAACACGCCCATGCGGTGATCGCCAAAATAACCATTGAGATTGACGAGTATGTCTATTTCCTCGCCCACGATCTTGCCGGCCGCGTCGCGGTCGGACAGACGGGAGATGTCGATGAATTGGTCAAAGGCCGCTTCCAGCCTCGCGCGCGTGGCGCCCTTGTCGTTCCAGCCATTGTCGAAAGCCGTGATCTCGAATTTGCTCTTGTCGTGGCACTCGTAAAGTCCCGCCATCAGAAAGGCCGTGGCCTGTTCGCGGAATTCGCCTGAGACATAGCCAATGCGAATTTTTCCAGGCCGGCGCGGTCCTGCCGGCACAAGGGGAATTTGGGCTGGATATCGATCCTGGGCATGAATGACGGAGCAGGCCTGCAAGTCGGCCGGAGATTGGGAGACGGCTTGATAGAGAAATGGTTCGGCGACGGCTTTTCCGGCCCTTACGCCGGCGTCGATCCATGCCACATCGGAATCAAAATTGCGCCAGTCGCCGCCATATTGCCGGACCAGCAGAAGCCCGCCCAGCGCGTAGGGACAATCGGGATCGAGCCGCACGGCCCGTTCCAGGTCGGACAGAGCGGCCTGGTAATCATGGTTCTCCACCCATGACGCTATTCCCCGGGAGTAAAGTGTCTCGACATAATCCGGGTTGATTGCGAGCGCCTTGCTATAGCTTGCCAGCGCCTCTGGTATGCGTTTCAGATCGCGCAGCACGATGCCGCGATTGGTCCAGGCATGGGCGTTGGCGGGCATCAAGTCCAGGGATCGGTCATAGCTTTTCAGCGCTTCGTCCAGATAGCGCAGTTCGCGCAGGATATTGCCCCGATTGAACCAGGCGTCTGCGAGGCGGGGATTGATGGCCAGCGCCCGGTCGTGGCTGGCCAGGGCTTCGTTCGCCCGGCCCATTTCCCTGAGCAGAGTGCCGCGATTGTCCCAGGCGTGGGCAAGGCCAGGGTCGAGCGCCAGGGACTGGTCATAGCTTGCCAGCGCCTCGTCATGCCGTTTGAGCGCGGCCAGCGCGATGCCACGATTGTTCCAACTTTCGGCCACACCGGAATTGATCGCCAGTGCCTTGTCGAAACTTTCCACCGCGTCGCCATAACGTTTAAGGGCGTGCAGCGCAGAGCCGCGATTGTGCCATGCCGGGAGGAAGTCCGGTTTGAGGACAATGGCGGAATCGAAACTCGCCACCGCATCGTCCTCGCGCTTCAATGCCCTCAGGGCATTGCCGCGATTGTATAACGCTTCGATATAATCCGGCCGGGCCGCGAGCGCGCGGCCGTAACTCTCCAGGGCATCGGCGTATCGGGTCATGTCGCTGAGGAGCGCGCCGCGCTGATTCCAGGTCTCAGCCAAAGCCGGCTCGGCGGCCAGAGACCGATCAAAACAGGCCAGCGCCTCTTCAAATCGCCGTGCCGCATGCAACAAATGGCCTTTCAACGCCAGAGGCGCGAGGGAGGCTGGATTGTCCCGGAGCGCGCCGTCCAGCAATTCCAGCGCCTCGGCGATCTGCCCTCTTTTGAATAGCGCTATTGCCCGATCGCCGACCGGTGTCAGGTCCAAGGGTCTATCCGCGAGGACAGGACGATGAGGATCAAGGCATTTCTCCCGGTATAGGCGTCATTTGATGACATTTCTTGGGCATCGCCAGTATCTTACTTCCGCCCGGCCTGTCCACGGGCTATATTTGCTCCGGCAAAGCCATCATAAGAGCCTGATTTTAGGCTGTAAAACAGGGAGATAGTCATGCGCGCCACGGCCCCCGGAATCTTCGCCGCAATCCTTCTCGCATCTTCCGCTCTTGCCCAGAACGCTGCGCCGGGCGGCGCGGCCAATCCGCCTGTGGCTGGCATGGTTCAGTCTTTCGACGGCAAGACACTCACCATCAAGGCCAATGACGGCAGCGTCGTGGCCGCCAGTCTGGCGCCGGACGCAAGAATCACTGTCAGCGTCAAGAAAACCCTGGCCGATATCAAACCGGGCGACTTTATCGCCTCCGGCGGCACGCGCGGACCGGACGGAAAAATCCACGCCAACGAAATCCGTATTTTCTCCGCCCCCGGGGGCGAGGGTCAGTTTCCCATGAGCGCGCCCGGTCAGGTCATGACCAACGCCACGGTGAAGGAAATCATGACCGACGCGACGGTGAAACAAGTGGGCAGCGCCGGCGGCGTTCCCATCATCAAGCTCAGCTTCCATGGCGCGGGAGCGCCCGGTGCGCCCAATTGCACCGGCCGTGCTTCCGAGGCGCCGGGCGGAGCGGGAAAGGGCTGTGTCGGCGAGACCGAATTCGACGTGCCTGCCAATGTTCCTGTTGTGGCGCAATTGCCGGGCGATGCTTCCGCGCTCAAGCCGGGCGCCAAGGCCAGCATGAATATTGCCAAGGGCCCGGATGGCAGCATGTCCGCGACACGCGTGACGATCTCCCAATAGTCAGCCTGGTCCGGCATGACGTCGGGGGGGTGCCGGAGAATGATCAGAAAACAAACGCTGGCGGCCGGCGCATTGCTCGCGCTCGCGTTAGGCCCAGCGCTGGCAATTCGTGCATTCGCCGCCGATGCGGGCGAGCCGGTGCCGGTCTTCCAGGTGGATCCGGCATGGCCACAGCTGCCCCAATGGCTGGGTGATCAGCAACGTCGCCAAGATCGCCGTGGACAGCCATGACAATGTCTGGATCAATCATCGGCCGCGCACCGTGCCCGCCGGCAAGACCGCCGCGCCCACCGCCGAAGTGGCGCCCGGCGCCCGGGCCAGAAATGCCTCTTCAGAGGCCTATCGCCGACCTCTTGCCGCCCAATGCGCTGACCGACGCCCAATTGGCCGCCAAGCCCTAGAGTCTCAGATGATCGCCACGGAAACGCGCCCGAGGGAACCAAAGTCGCCGGCAATCTTATTCCCCTTGGTGATTGCCACAGGCTTGACGCAGGTGCCGGTGGTGACCACTTCGCCCGCCCGCAAGGTCAGTCCGTGGCGGGACAGTTCATTGACCAGCCAGGTCAGAGCGATGGCGGGACCGCCCAGAACGCGCGCCCCCAGGCCTTCTTCCGCCAGGGCGCCGTCAAGAAAGGCGCGGGGCTTCTGCGCCGCCAGATCCAGCGCGCGCCAATCGGCCGTGGTGGCGGGCCCCAGTATGAACAGGTGAGCGCAGGCATTGTCCGCCACCAGTTGCGCCAGCCCAACCCGTTCAAACTGGTTGTACCGCGAATCCGGAATCTCGATGGCGGGATGAAGCGTGGCGACGCGATCCATCACCTCCTCCTGCCCATAGGGCGCGTTGCGCGGCGCAAGGTCTTGCCCCATGCGGAAGGCAAATTCCAGCTCCGCGACTTTCATCAAATTGTTGCCCAGAACACAGTCGCCGCCGTCCGCGATGACGCGCTCGGCAAGAAGCCGGCCTGCCAGCGGACCATCGACGCCGATATGCGCTTGTCCAGCCTGGCTTGTCGCCGCGATCTTCCAGCCGAAGAGCGGCCTTTTGCTGTATCCTTCGATACAGGCCTGGACGTCATAGCCCTGGGCGCGATCCATAGGGCGCAGCTCCGGCGGCAGCGCGTCTATCCGCGTTCCCTGACGCCAATTCTGGTACAGCAGGTCGCACGCGGCCCGCGTCTGTTCCTGGTTCATCGCATCTGTCTCGGAGGGGGCTGGAATTCGGGCACAGAGCAAGAGACTAATCTCTGCCGGAGAAACCGGCAATTGTTGACATTCCCCGCCGCCTTTCGCCAATTTGTAAAAAACTGGAGACGCCATGAAGACCCGCGCCGCCGTCGCTTTCGCGCCCAAAACGCCGCTGGAAATCGTTGACCTCGATCTGGAGGGTCCCAAGGCGGGCGAGGTTCTGGTCGAGATCATGGCCACCGGCATCTGCCACACCGATGCCTACACATTGGATGGGCTGGACAGTGAAGGCATCTTTCCTTCGGTACTAGGTCACGAAGGGGCCGGAATCGTGCGGGCCGTCGGCGCGCATGTCGCCAGCGTGCGACCCGACGATCATGTCATCCCGCTTTACACACCCGAATGCCGCCAGTGCAAAAGCTGTCTGTCCGGCAAAACCAATCTCTGCACGGCCATCCGCGCGACGCAGGGCAAGGGTCTTATGCCGGATGGCACGACGCGCTTTTCCCACAGGGGAAGACCCGTCTATCACTATATGGGATGTTCCACCTTTTCGAACTTCACCGTGCTGCCCGAGATCGCGGTCGCGAAAATCCGTACCGACGCGCCCTTTCAGGCTTCCTGCTATATCGGCTGCGGCGTCACCACCGGAGTAGGCGCCGTGGTCAAGACCGCCAAGGTCGAGCCTGGCGCCAACGGCATCGTGTTCGGGCTGGGCGGCATCGGTCTCAACGTGATCCAGGGGCTTCGCATGGTGGGGGCCGACCGCATCATCGGCGTCGACATCAATGATGCGAAGGAAGTGTGGGGCCGCCGCTTCGGCATGACCGCTTTCGTCAATCCCACAAAGGTTGCGGGCGATCTTGTCGCGCATCTGATGAGCCTGACCGATGGCGGCGCCGACTACACCTTCGATTGCACCGGCAATACCGCCGTCATGCGCACCGCGCTTGAGGCGTGTCATCGCGGATGGGGGCAAAGCATCATCATCGGCGTCGCGGAATCGGGAAAGGAAATAGCCACGCGCCCATTCCAGCTCGTCACCGGCCGGGTCTGGAAAGGATCGGCCTTTGGCGGCGCCAAGGGGCGGACCGACGTGCCCAAGATCGTCGACTGGTACATGGACGGAAAGATCGTTATCGATCCCATGATCACGCATGTGCTCAAGCTGGAAGAGATCAACAAGGGTTTCGAGCTGATGCATGCCGGCCAAAGCATCCGGTCGGTCGTCGTCTACTGACGTGAATTCACTGTTTGAGAGAAGCGCCGGGATCAAGGGATTGGCTTGGGTCGAAGGGGTTTTACGGATAAAGTCATTGTGGAACGGAGTTAAGGGGTGCTTTCCGGGCTATTCACGCGGATTGGAATCCATTCACTCTCCTTTTCACCAGTTGAAGCAAATTTCTTAACCGGCGGCGCGAGCGCTTGATGTCCCAACCAATAGTCGATTTCGACCAAATCATCGCGCCGCTCAGCCGCGAGCGCTTTCTTGCGGACTACTGGACCAAGAAATTCCTGTATCTCTCCGGTCCCAGGGGACGATTCACCCCCATTCTTCCCTGGGAGGCATTGAATCATATTTTGGAATGGCATCCTCCGCCCCAGCCGCAGCTGCGCCTTTTTCAGGAAGGGGTCATGGCCGATCTGCGACGCTACATCGACGGCCCGGTCGGCGCGCTCAGGCTTAATGCCGGCGGCCTGATCACGCTTCTGGCGCAGGGCGCAACCATGATCCTCGACGCCGTGCATGAGGTGGCGCCGGCTGTCGCCGATCTTACCGCTTCCATGGAGTCGGCGCTTTCCTGCGCTTGTGTCGCCAATCTTTACGCCGGCTGGCGCACCCAGAAGGGCTTCGATGTGCATTGGGATCCGCACGAAGTCTTTGTCTTGCAGCTTTCAGGCCGAAAACGCTGGCAGGTCTTCGCTCCCACCCGGATTCATCCCCTGGGCGACGACATCGAAAAAGCACCCCCACCAACCTCTCCGCCGATCTGGGAAGGCATTCTGAATGACGGCGACTTTCTCTACCTGCCGCGCGGCTTCTGGCATGTCGCCTTTCCACTGGACGAGCCTTCGCTGCATATCAGCTGGGGCGCCCAACCCGTCACCGGCGCGGAATTTCTTACCTGGTGGATGCGCACGTTGCGCCGTCACCCCGAGGCACGAGTCAGCCTCGCAAACATGGCCGACGCCGCAGCGCGGAAACATTTCATCGCGCAAATGACCAAATTCATCGAGGCCGCCGGGCAGGGCGATCCCCTGGGCGATTTTCTTGGCCTTCAAGAGGCTGGCCGGCGCGCGCGCACCCGCATTCGCCTGCCCATGGCGCCCATCGAGCAGCAAAAGCCGCTTGGCAGCCTCTCCACCCGCATCCGTCTCGCCGTGCAGGATTCACTTTTCATTGAACGGGAGCCGGGTGAGCCGATGGCGAAGTTCTTCGCGGCGGGTACCTACTGGTTCATCCGCCCCGAATTCATCGCCGCCTTCCGGCGTCTGTCGGGCCGCGAGAGCGTTGCGTTTCAGGATCTCGCCGCCACAATAGCGGACAAGCAGCTGGTCGGCATGCTGGTGGCAGCGCTCGACACGCTGGCAACTGCCGGCATCGTCTTCAAGGAAGAAGCCGCAAACTAGGTGAATAGTATCTAGGCGCGGGTCTTTTCGGGACGGATTTTACCGCTGCTGCAAGGCTATTGTGCGCAGCAACAAAGTGGTGCCTCGAAATCCCGGCTTTTTGAGTTTTTGGAGCAACACCCACACCCAAACGTGGAATTCTGCGAACCAAGCCCTTCCTCCGAACATGGAACAAGACTAACCTTTCATAAAGCTGTCAGATTGGGTTTTGCCAACCTCAGCTCTTAAATTGACGCGATAAGGCGTCTGGATCGTCTCTGAGTTGTGGTTTTCAGAAACTGTGTTGCGTGGCTTAAGGGGAATGCGGCCTTTTCCAGAGCTCTGCTCAGGCGAATTGGCCGCCAACAGAAAATAGCGAGTCGTGCAAATGCCCTTCATTCTGGATGAACGGCAGAAAAACGATCTCAGTCAGGGGACTTTCAAATGAATAAGATGCTCAACCGGTTGATGCTTGGTGGTTCTGTGTTCGCGCTTGCCGCGGCGTCTACGGGCGCCAGCTACGCGCAGGACAGTACCGACATCGAGCAGGTGGTGGTTTCCGCCTCGCGCATTGCCATCGCCGGTTATACGGCGCCCACGCCGGTGACCGTGGTCGGCGCCGCCGAGCTGGAGGCGAACGCCAAGAACGATCTGGGCGACGCCATTCGCCAGCTTCCCGCCGTGCAGGGCGCCTCGCCGCAGGCCGGCTCCAGCTCCGTGACCATTTCCGGCGCATCGGCCGGCCAGTCCAACGTCTCGCTGCGCAATCTCGGCAATTTGCGCACCCTGGTGCTGATAGATGGCCAGCGTGTGGTGTTCTCGAATGTCAGCGGCGGCGTTGACCTCAACACCATTCCCAACTCGCTGATCCAGCGGGTGGATGTGGTGACGGGCGGCGCCTCGGCGGCCTGGGGTTCTGATGCGGTTGCGGGCGTCATCAACCTGATCCTGAACAAAAACTTCGACGGCTTTAAGGGCAATCTGGAATACAGCGACGACAGCGTGGACATCTATCGCAGTATAAAAGCTGAAGCCTCGTACGGCACCGATCTGCTGGGCGGCCGGGCACACGTCATCGTCAGCGGCGCGTACCAGTATTCGCCGGATACGGTGTATACCTACACCGATCCCTGGTACCACAAGACACAGCTGGTCAACAATCCCGCCTACAATGCGGTCACCAATCCGAACGTGGTGCAGCAGTTCCGCCAGAGCAATATCGGCCAGT